>NZ_JARXWC010000005.1:0-388559 GCF_029892995.1 Brevibacillus sp. 1238
CAGGATCAAACTCTCCAATAAAGTTTGTTACTGGTTCAAAGCTGGCAAATCATTTAATGATAGACTCATCAACGCTTTCGCTGTTCAGTTTTCAAAGAGCATTTTTTGTCGAACGTTTTACATCTTATCACGTTCGTCATTTGCGAGTCAAGAACTTTTTTATCGAAAGTTGTTATCTTTTCTCGTTTTTTGTCGTCGTTCTTGGCGACAAGGAATAATCTATCACATATAAAAAATGAAATCAATAGTAAATTTCAAAGTTTTTTTCTTCCTGTGCAATCAATGCCCGCAATAGAGCCTTGCTAATCGCTGCATTCTCCAAACAAAAAAGAGCTGTTTCCGCTACATACAGCGGCTAACAGCTCCTTTGCACCTAATGGCTCAAAGCGAACTCTTCGCGTAAAATTCCCATCATAATCGTATCGTAATACTGCCCATTCACGTACTCGTTCTGGCGAAGCCGTCCTTCAACAACAAACCCGCATTTCTCATAAGCGCGAATCGCCCGGGTATTGCCGCTCCACGTATCGAGTTGCACACGATTCAGATTCAACCGCAAAAACAGAAAGCGAAGCAAAGTCTTCAACGTATCTGTCCCGTACCCTTTGCTCCAATACTCTTTTGCCAAAATCGCGATGCCAATCGTCGCTGTCCGCGTGACCGGATTGACATTGCGATAGTCACAATTGCCAATGTGAACACCTTCAAGCGTGTAAATCGAAAAAGCGAACCGATTCCATTTATCATCCAAACGAGACGTTCTCACGCTTTCCTCATACAAAGCCCGCAGCGTATCAAGCGAGACATTGCTGTACACCGCCATAGACGTTCCGGCGGCCAATGTTGCTGCCTCTTCGTCATTGCGCCACAGATACATTCTCTCCATATCCTCCGCCGCTACCGGGCGCAGTTCCACTACATTTCCTTTGATCAAATCGTTCCCTGCCTTTCAATCGGTGATTGTTTTCGTTACCAAGTCGTTCATGCTTGACGCTTGTTGTCTTCATAAGACATCACACCTTTCGAAAGTCAGATATTGGAATCTTAACAAAAAACCACCCTACTGTACATAGAGTGGCTTCCAAACAAACTCAGGTGAGCGCCTGGAACGCTTAACGCCTGCCCCGCAACTCAGCAAGCACATCATCCAAAGGCAGCTTCTGTTCCCGCAACAAGACAAGCAAGTGAAAAAGCAGGTCGGAAGCTTCGTAGCGCAATTCCTCGTGGCTGCGATTTTTGGCCGCAATAATGACCTCCGCTGCCTCTTCCCCTACCTTTTTCAAGATTTTGTCGACGCCTTTTTCAAACAAGTAAGTCGTATACGAACCTTCCGGCCGCTCCGCTTCACGCTTCGCGATCAATTCCTCCAATTCGCCCAGAATCGCAAACCGCTCGCCTGCTTCTCCCTTTTCAAGCTCCTTTTCTCCTGCCAAAAGCTCTCCGGAAAAACAGCTGTAGGCCCCGGTATGACAAGCCGGACCATTCGGCACTACTTGCACGACGAGCGCGTCGCTGTCGCAATCCACCTGCATGGAAACAATCCGCTGGGTATTTCCCGACGTCGCTCCCTTATGCCACAGCTCTTGCCTGGATCGGCTCCAAAACCACGTTTCTTTCGTCTCCACCGACCGCAAAAACGACTCCTCATTCATATAGGCAAGCGTCAAAACAGCCTTGCTCTGTGCATCTTGAACAATGACAGGAATCAATCCGTTTTCGTCAAACCGCAACTTCTGCGCTGCAAGTGCAAGTTCTACTGTCATGGCCGCACGACAACTCCTTTTGTCTGGAGATACTCTTTCACCGATTGAATCGATGTCTCATCATAGTGGAAAATCGAAGCTGCCAAAGCAGCATCGGCCTTCCCCGCTGTCAGCACATCGTAAAAATGTTCCTTCGACCCCGCTCCCCCAGAGGCAATCACCGGAATGTTTACCGCTTCCGAGACTTGCTTGGTCAATTCAATTCCAAAGCCTTTCTTCTCGCCATCATCATCCATGCTGGTCAAAAGAATTTCGCCAGCTCCCAACGCTTCTGCTTCCTGCGCCCAGCTGATGACATCTTTTCCCGCAGAATTGCGCCCGCCGTGCGTATACACGTCCCAACGCCCTTCTCCCACCGCTCTGGCGTCGATCGCAACCACGATGCACTGGGAACCGAACACACTCGCCCCTTCGCGAACCAGCTCCGGTCGAAGCACCGCAGCCGTATTCAACGAGATTTTATCCGCACCCGCCCGCAAAATCCGCTTCATGTCCTCCACGCTGTTGATCCCGCCGCCAACGGTAAAAGGAATCGTAATATTCGCTGCCGTCCGCTCGATGACGTCCACCATTGTCTTGCGCCCTTCGTGGGAAGCGGAAATATCGAGAAAAACAAGCTCGTCCGCCCGCTCCCCGCTGTATTTTTTCGCCAGTTCGACCGGATCTCCGGCGTCGCGCAGCCCTACAAACTGAACCCCTTTTACGACACGACCGTCTTTTACGTCGAGACAAGGGATGATTCGTTTAGCCAACATTGCTTTCACGTCCCTCCATCCGACCAAGCGCTTCTTCCAATGTAAAAGCGTCCGTGTAGAGCGCTTTTCCGACAATCGCCCCGGAAACACCGTCGGCTGCGTGCTGGGCCAACACCAGAAGATCGTCAAGCTGGCTTACTCCTCCCGATGCGATCACCGACTTGCCTGTCGCTTGCGCAAGTGCAGCAATTTCCGCGACATTCGGCCCTGTCATCGTACCGTCACGGGCGATATCTGTATAAATGAACGTTTCCGCGCCATACGTGACGAGCCGCTTGGCCAGCTCAGTCGCTGACACGTCAGTCGTCTCCAGCCACCCCCGCGTCGCCACCATGCCGTTGCGGCAGTCCAGCCCGATGGCGATTTGGTCGCCATAAACTTGCAAAATCCGCTTGGTAAAAGGCTCGTCTTCAATCGCCGCCGTACCGACGATCACCCTCGCCACACCTGCTTCAAGGTAGTCCTTGATCTGCTCTTCCGTGCGGATGCCGCCGCCGACTTGCACAGGTACGGAAATCGTACGGGCAATTTCCTTGATGATCGCAGCGTTGACCGGCTTCCCTTCCTTGGCGCCGTCCAGATCAACGAGATGTACCCAGGATGCTCCCTGATCCACCCAACGCTTTGCCATGGCAAGCGGAGAATCGGCGTACACCGTTTCCTTTGCATAATCTCCTTGAAACAACCGCACGCATTTTCCACCGCGAATATCAATAGCTGGATAAATGATAAAACTCACGCCAAAACCCCCTCGCATTGAACGGCAAAATTGCGCAGCAGCCGCATTCCGGTCTCGCCGCTTTTTTCCGGGTGGAACTGCATCCCGTACACTTCGCCCTGCGCCACAATCGCTGTCACATCCTGATAGTAGTCGCTCGTCGAAAGCAGCGCCTCTGGTTTGCACTTCACATGATAAGAGTGGACAAAGTAGACATAATCGCCTTCTGCAACTCCCGCCAAAAGCGGATGCTCGCGGTGCAGACGCAACTGATTCCAGCCCATGTGCGGCACCTTGTAATCCCCTTGGAAGCGGACTGCTTCTCCGCCAATCAAGCCAAGCCCGGTATTTTCCCCATGCTCCTCGCTTTTGTCGAACAAGAGCTGCATCCCCAGACAGATGCCCAAAATCGGCCTGTTTGTAGCCGCGTACGAACGGATGGCTTGATCCAGCCCCAGCTCTCTGATGTTCGCAATAGCGTCGCCAAAAGCCCCTACTCCGGGCAAAATCAACCCGCTATACTCCTGCAAACGCTCAGGGGCGGACACAAATTCGTACGAATAACCGAGCCGCTCCAGAGCCTTGCTCAAGCTGTACAAGTTGCCCATGCCATAGTCGATGATGCCAATCATGCTACAAAACCCCTTTGGTAGACGGGACCCCTTTGACACGCGGATCGATCGTCGTCGCTTCGTCCAGAGCGCGGCCGAGCGCTTTGAAAATGGCTTCGATCATATGGTGCGTATTGTGGCCGTAATGCAAAATCACGTGCAAGTTGATCCGCGCTTCAAGCGCCAGCTTCCATAAAAACTCGTGCACAAGCTCAGTCGGAAACTGCCCAACCATGTTCGTCGGATAGGCAGCCCGATACTCCAGATGCGGCCGATTGCTAATGTCGATCACCACTTGGGCCAGCGCGTCATCCATCGGAACAAAAGCGTTGCCGTACCGTTTGATTCCTTTTTTGTCCCCCAACGCCTCGCGGATGCAATGTCCGAGACAAATGCCGATATCCTCCACCGTGTGGTGATAGTCGATCTCGATATCCCCTTTTGCTTTTACCGCCAGATCGAAATGCCCGTGACGCGTGAACAAGTCAAGCATGTGATCCAAAAAGGGTACGCCTGAAGCCTGACTGCTTTCCCCGGAACCATCCACCCCAAAGGAAAGGGCGATTTGCGTCTCATTTGTGTTGCGCTCTATTTCTGCTGTACGCAGCGTACGTTCACTCATCATTTGTCACACTCCTGCTCTTCGCGTTCAAAGTCGCGCAGCCTTTCCGCTATGGCGCGCCCATGTCCTGCCAACCCTTCCTGTTCAGCCAGGGTAACGATCTTTTGTCCGTTTTTTCGCAAATCATGCTTGCTGTAGGAAATGACACTGGACTTTTTAATAAAGTCATCCACTGACAGAGGAGAGGAAAAACGCGCAGTGCCATTGGTCGGAATGACGTGATTCGTTCCGGCAAAATAATCCCCGACAGGCTCCGAGCTGTACGGGCCGAGAAAAATAGCCCCGGCATTTTGTACCTTCCCAAGCTGTGCGAATGGCTCGGCAATCATGATCTCCAAATGTTCGGGAGCGATCTGGTTGATGACCGCAAACCCTTCGTCCAAATCCTTGACAAGCAAAATGGCTCCGTAGTCGCGAATGGCTGCCGCGGCGATCGCATGGCGGGGCAAATCCGCCAACTGCCGTTCTACCTCAACAGCTACCTGCTCGGCCAACTCCTGCGACGCAGTGACCAGGATGGCAGCAGACATCGGATCGTGCTCAGCCTGCGACAGCAAATCCGCAGCTACATAACGCGTATTGGCCGTTTCGTCAGCCAATACGGCAATCTCGCTCGGTCCTGCCACCATGTCGATACTGACCAGACCAAACACTTCCCGCTTTGCCAGAGCGACAAAAATATTTCCCGGTCCGACGATCTTGTCTACCGCCCTGATTTGCTCCGTTCCATAGGTGAGTGCCGCAATGGCTTGCGCTCCGCCCACTTTGTATATTTCCGTTACCCCCGCAATTTGCGCTGCGACGAGAATCGCCGGATTTACTTTGCCGTCCGCTCCGGGAGGCGTTGTAATCACTACTTCCGGAACGCCCGCAATTTTTGCCGGAATCGCATTCATCAGCACACTGGAAGGATAGGCTGCCGTGCCCCCTGGCACATACAGTCCCGCCCGCTGCAATGGACGAACCAGCTGCCCCAGCATCGTGCCGCTTTCTTTTGTCACAAACCACGACTGGCGCACCTGACGACTATGATAATCGCGGATGTTCTCTGCCGCTTCCTCCAGTGCAGCTTTGACCTGTGCAGATACTTGCCCGTTCGCTTCGGCAAATTCCGCCTCCGTCACCCGAAACTGTTCCAATCGCACGCGGTCAAATCTCTCTGTATACTCCCGCAATGCTTCATCTTTGCGCTCCCGAACATCCGTCAAAATGGCTCTGACAGCTTCTTGCTGTTCTCTCGTACCCGACTCCACTGACCGCTTCCCGTCAAACTCGCTGGCTGCCATAATTCGCATGGTCGCTCTCCTCTCCCCGTCTCTATTTTCTGCCTGGAATGACCTCAAGAAATTTTCCGGCGATGTCATCGACCGCTTCACTTTTCATCCGATAGCTCGCTCGATTGGCAATCAGCCTTGTCGTAATCTCGCAAATATGCTCCAGCTCCACCAAGCCATTTTCCTTGAGCGTCCGCCCCGTAGAGACAATATCCACGATGCGGTCAGCCAGTCCGATCATCGGAGCCAGCTCAACCGAGCCATTCAGCTTGATAACTTCGACCTGCTGCCCTTGCTCGCGAAAATAACGAGAAGCAATCTTCGGGTATTTCGTCGCTACTCGCGGCGAGTCGGTCGGCTTCCAATCGGGCAATCCTGCCACCATCATGCGACAGTAGCCAATCTGCAAATCCAGCAGCTCGTACACATCCCGTTCTTCTTCGAGCAAAACATCCTTGCCGACTACACCCACATCAGCAACTCCGTACTCCACGTATGTCGGGACATCGGCAGGTTTTGCCAGGATGAACTCAAGACTGGCATTTTCCACCGGAATGACCAGCTTGCGCGAGTCCTGCAACTCAGCCGTTACTTCCAGCCCAGCTTGCTGCAAAAAGTGCACAGCCTCTTCAAAAATCCGCCCCTTGGGCATGGCAATCGTCAGCTTTTGCTCATTTGCGAAAAACGCCATCTGCTAATCCTCCTGTTCCGTCATGCAAATCACCCTGCTGTATCCTTGACCATTTTCTGCCGCGATCTCTGCCCTGCCGCCAACGAGTCTCGTGATAACCACGACTCCTTCCGCCCTCAGTTGCTGTGCCTTTGCCAGCGCTTCCTGACGCCGTTTTTCCGTATACAGCAGCAAAATTCGTTCGGTAGTTTCCCCTTTTACAGAGGGAGTAACGGTCAAAAGCCGATCCATTTTGATCGCAAATCCGGTGGCAGGAGCGGAACGTCCGAATTGCGCCAAAAGCTGATCATAACGGCCGCCACCCAACAGCGGAGAGCCGAGATCGGCTGCGTATCCTTCAAACACGACACCCGTGTAGTAATTCAGATTGATAATCAAATTGAAGTCCAACAGCAAATCTTCGGTGACGCCGTAAGCTTCCAGTGAGTCCCACAGCGAAGCAATCGTTTCTACCGCCAGCCCCGCTTTTCCATCCCCTGCTAAGGCTCTCGCCTCGGCAATCTTGCCTTTTCCGCCGCGCAAACGAAGCAAGGCATCCAGCCGTTTCTGCGCTTCGGAATCAATCCCGATCGTCTCCAGCAATTGGCGAAAACCAACAAAATCGCGTTCGTACAAAAACTGGCGGAATTGCTGGCGCGTGTCCTCATCGGCAATCACATCCTCCAAAAGCCCGTCAACAAAATCAACGTGTCCGATGGCAATGCGGAACGTCTCTACCCCTGCCGCACGCAGACAAAATACAGCAAGCGCGATGGCCTCGGCATCCGCATCAACTGAGCCATCCCCGATCAGCTCAATTCCCGTTTGAAAAAACTCCGCATTCCGGCCAGCTTCCTTTTCCTGCGCCCGAAATACATTGGCCTGGTAAAACAGCCGGATCGGCAGCGGCACATCCTTATATAAAGAAGAAACAACGCGAGCGATTGGCGTAGTCATATCCGGCCGAAGCACAACGGTATGCCCCTGTTTATCCAAAAGCCGGAACATTCGGTCCGTCAATGTTGCGCTCGCCGTCCCGACCGTATCGTAATACTCCAGAGAAGGCGTGGAGATTTCCTCGTATCCCCAACGCTCGATACAATGTCGCAACGACCGCTCCAAATGCCGTTGTTTCGCCAGTGATTCCGGTAATATGTCCCGCATCCCCAGCGGTTTTTCAAATCCCAACGGCTTCGCCATCGTCATTCCCTCCACCCATTCGCTTTACTATGCTAATATGGTAACAAACTAAAGTGTTATGAAGAAGATTACCACGAAGCTCCGTTTAAGGTCAACAGAGATAAGAATAGTCGAAAAATTCTTTACCATGATCTTGCGCTACATAAAAATAGAAAAGAAGCCCGCCAATCAACGGACTCCCTTTTCTACCTAATTCTTCTACTCGCTGACGAACAACCCTACTCCCTAATGGTCCGCAAGCCCTCCGGCGCGGATCACTTGCATCGGATTGCCGCCGACAAAAGCCCCCGGCGCTACGTCTTTATGTACCACGGTTCCTGCTGCTACGATCGCTCCGTCCCCAATCGTCACGCCTGGCAAGATAGTCGTATTGGCTCCAATCAACACTCTGTCGCCGATGATTACTTCGCCCAAGCGGTATTCCTCGACCAGATACTCATGAGCGAGGATGGTCGTATTGTAGCCAATCACACTGTTCTTGCCGATTTTGATCAACTCCGGAAACATCGTATCCATCATGACCATCAACGCCACGGCAGTCTCATGCCCGACCTCCATGCGCAAAAAAGTACGGTACATCCAGTTTTTCCAGGCCGGAAAAGGCGTATAGCGGGCAAGCTGGATGACAATGAAGTTTTTCATGACTTTCCAAAAGCTGACCGTGCGATACATTTGCCAGAGAGGGTTCGCTCCCTGGACCGGATAACGTGTTGTCTTTCTCATGCGCTGCTCCTCGTCCTACAAGTCCGAATCGGCATCTTCCAAAATCGCGTTGGACTGCTTGCGCGAGAAGTGCATCGCCGCATTGTAGCCCATCCGCTTCAAGCGGAAGTTCATCGCCGCCACTTCGATAATGACAGCCAGATTTCGTCCTGGGCGCACTGGAACGGTAATGATCGGAATTTCCGTGTCCATGATCTTCAACGTTTCTTCGTCCAGCCCCAGACGTTCGTACATTTTGTGTGGCTCCCACAGCTCCAGTTGAACCACCATTTCAATATTTTTCACATTGCGGACCGCACCTGCTCCGAACATGGTCATCACGTTGATGATCCCCACCCCGCGAATTTCAAGCAAATGCTGAATCAGTTCGGGGGCGCTGCCGCTAAGCTGACCACCTTGCGTCTGGCGAATCTCGACAGCGTCGTCTGCAACCAGGCGATGCCCGCGCTTGACCAGCTCCAGAGCCGCTTCGCTTTTCCCGATTCCGCTCGACCCCATAATCAGAACCCCGACGCCGTAAATGTCTGTGAGCACCCCGTGAATCGTGGTAGTAGGCGCGAGGCGATTCTCCAGAAAGTTGGTCATTTTGCCGACAAGCGTAGTCGTAGCCAGAGGGGATTGAAGTACAGGCACGCCCCAGTTGTTCGACGCCTCGATCATTTCCTCAGGTACAGGCTGGTTGCGGGTGACGCAAAAACATGGCGTCTGCCCTTGCATCAAAAAGTTCATCCGCTCCAGTCGTTCATCTCGGTTCAACGTTTGGAAAAAGTTGATTTCCGTCAAGCCAAACAGCTGAATCCGCTCTTCCGCGTAATAGGAGTAGTAGCCAGCCAACTGCAATCCGGGACGGCTCAAATCCGTCACTGTAATCTCGCGTCCCAGCCCTTCCTCGCCACTCAAAATCGTCATATTGAAATGATCCACAATGTGGCTTACATTTGTCCTTCGCATCAAAGCTTCCCCCTTGTCTGGGATAACCGTCCCCGGTAGTTCTTCTATTGTATCGAAACCGTCTTGCCTCCGACAACCTTTGCCAGGCAAGTCCTCGTGTCTATCGGATCAATTTGTCGTATCATTTACATTTTTCTTGTTATTTCATAAGATAGAAAATGAGGTTGGTATCAGGCAAAATCCGAGTTACAGTTCATATATAGACTGTTTTTCCGAATGTCGGACAAAAAGAGGAGGCAACAACTTGGACTTTTTACTCCGTTTCTTACTCGTAGACCTACCCGAAGCCTTCTTGCTACTGACGATTAGTTTAGCTTTTTTCAACCTGTCGGTGTTTGAGAAGAAAAAACAAGCTATTCTCTTTAGCCTGTTGTTTGCCGTGACTGGTGAACTGCTTGCTTTGTTGGAGGTGCCGTATCAGCCAAAAGTAATATTGATGTTTCTTACTGCAACTTTGCTTTTCCTCACCATCTACCGATTTAATACTCTTAAAGCAGTTTTTATGGGGACAGTTGATCTTGGCGTCATGATTCTCACCGAATCGATCATTCTCGCCATTTTCAACAGTCAGCAATATTTTTTAGAAGAGATTTTGTCTACCACTATGCTGACTGTCTTTGCTCGCATATTTTACTTGGGTATGTTCCTGACTATAGCCGTTGTGTTACGTGTCAATAAGTTCGATATCCATCAGCTCTTCAGACAAAATCGCTTAAATCGGTATTTGCTTCTGCTGATTCTACTGGGAAGCATCGAGTTCTTGCTTATATTGTTCATGAATACCTCCTTTTTCCTAAGAGAAAATAATTCATCACTATTTGCAATCTATACACCACAGTTCCAAATGTTTATTCAACTAGCCATTCTAGCTTTGTTTATTGTCATTGTTGTCTTATTCAGGATTTATCTCAATTTAACGATTAACCGAGTGGAAGAAGAAACCGGAACACCTTATTTAAACAGCATTCATGATCTTTTTACCGCTGTTCGCTCCATGAAGCATGACTCTTTAAATCATTACACAGCAATCAATGGCTTTTTGAAGAAAGACTTACATAGCTACGCCAAAGAATACGTAGAACAGTTGCTAAAAGAAACCGTCCTGATTGAAAGATCAGCTGACTCCAGTGTTCAAGTATTGGAGCAAATCAAAAATCCGGCTGTTGCCTCTTTACTGCAATCCAAAATGGTGGTCTGTCTGGTTGAGAGAATCTCGCTCACACTAGAAATAAAAGAAATTACTCAGTTCTCTCAATACAAAACGTACGATCTTGTCAAGATTTTAGGTAACCTGCTTGATAATGCAATTCGTGCCACCTCGTATGAGCTAGAAGAAAATCGTTATATCCTTTTTGAATGGGGACAAACAGAGGACGAGCATTACCTGTATATCGAGAATAGTGGACCAACAATTCCTGAAAATCAATTGCAAGAGATTTTCCAAGTTGGGTATACCACGAAAAAGAATGGTGAAGGTGGACTTGGTCTCGCCATCGTAAAAAATGTTGCAGAGCGTTACAACGGCAAAATAAAAGTCAGTTCCGTCGATGGTATCACCAGTTTTCGCATTACTTTTGCCAATCGATAACAGGAGGCAACATAATGACTTGGACACAGCGGATATCCGAAAGAATTGCCCATTTCATTAAAACGAGCGACTCTCCTTACACAGTGGAGCAATTGGCACATGGAATTGAACT
Organism: Brevibacillus sp. 1238; assembly: GCF_029892995.1. Classification (NCBI taxonomy): domain Bacteria; kingdom Bacillati; phylum Bacillota; class Bacilli; order Caryophanales; family Paenibacillaceae; genus Brevibacillus; species Brevibacillus sp. 1238. The sequence continues at coordinate 10,988 of NZ_JARXWC010000005.1, forward strand.
CTTCTTGCTTAATACTCTCAATCTTTTCGTCATTCTTCTCATATCGGCTGGATTCGGTTTAACGGGGGAAGTTTTTCCTCTGCTGTGTCTATTCTTTTTGTTCCGATTACTAACGGGCGGAGTACACCTAAAAAACCCGTGGTCATGTTTAGCCGCCACGATTGTGCTTATGATCTCAGGTGGTGCCATTATCAATTACTCCCCCGTTGTTTCCGATTCTCTCTTAATGCTTATGATACTTGCATCGACCTTAATAGCCCTTGTGATCAATTATTTATATGGCCCTGCAAAACGTGCCTACATAAACGAAGATAGCAAAGTTCGAGAAAAGCTTCGAAGAATCGTCATAATCATCATCCTTATGAGTTGTTTTCTGTCAATTATATTGGTACAATATTCCTACAAGCTACCTATGATTTACATACTAGCAGTTTTATATCAGTCTCTTCTTCTTACCCCCTTTTCATTTCATCTTGTATCTTTCCTAGAAAAATCTTTTTCGAGAGGATGATACCATTGAAGAAAATTCTTTCAGCTTTTTGTAGTTTCTTTGGAGCCATTTCTGCTTTGAATATTGCAGGGGTTTTAAAAGCTGGCTTCCTTTACGAACCACTTCCCCCGCACATGAGAGAAGAAAGCTCAAAACATCAGACATAACCCGCTTCCACTAACAAACCCGCGCACTCCTCAACGAGCACGCGGGTTTTTTGATGCTTGCTACCTTTTCTCTTTTTTCATGCCGACGACCATTTCAATCAGCCAGCCGAAAATACTCATCAGCGCAGCGGCTACCATCACGATGCCGATGTTGTCGGGCCACGGTCCTACCTCGAAACCGTCGATGAAGTAGGCTGTCAAAGCAAACGTCAGGGCGTTGATGACGAACCAGAACAGCCCCATCGTCAAGATCGTCAGCGGCAAGGTGAAAAACGTCAAAACGGGGCGGATCAACGTGTTCACGACACCCAAAATCAGAATGGCCCACAAGGCCACGGTGAAATTGGCAACATAGATAGACGTAAACCATTTGCTGATCAGAAGCAAGGCCGCGCCGTTCAGTAGCATTTTGATTATCCAACGGATCATTCTCATTCCTCCTTTGGCTGGCGTCACCAATGTCTACAAGAGCCCTTTTCCTTCCAAGTCCCAGCGCTCAAAAAATCGAACCATGAACTCGTGACGCTCCTCGGCAATTTGCCGGGCTGTTTGCGTGTACAGCCTGTCTTTGATGTGTCTCAGCTTCCATTCGTATTCTTTTGCCGGAGTATGCTGCTCCTCGTCGTCGGATTGGATAGGACCTCCAATAACACCAGTATAAGCAAAAACTCTGGCGACTCCAATAGCGCCTATTGAATCGAGTTTATCTGCATCAAACAAAATTTTCTCCTCCAACGATGCCGGAGGACGGTCTTTGCGAAAGCGATGAGCCAATATAGCCGACTGCACTCGCTTGATCTCTGCTTGCTCCATTCCCCGCTCTTGCAGCCATGCTCCTGCTGCTCTTGCGCTGATCTCGGCATGGCATTCGCCGGTTGCACGCTCTTGTGCCCTTCCGACATCGTGCAGCAACGCTGCCAGCCGCAATACCTGCATGTCCGCCCCTTCCTCGCAGCCAATCCGCTCGCACATCGCCATGACGCGCAGATTATGCTGCCAGTCATGAGCCGGGTCCTGCCCGTCAAAACAGCGCTCGGCCTCCTGAACCAAATCGGCCGGAAGCGCAGCTATCGCTTGCTTTGCGTAATCCATAGCTTCTCCTCCTCCGTCTCGCCCTTGCATTACCGCACGACCATGTGCCAGTTGCCAGTCACTCGTTTTCTTTTTTAAACAGCAAAAGACGCCCCCCTGAACAATCAGAGAGGCAGTCTTTGGTTTACTTCGACACCAGCTGTTCCAGCTTGGCAATCGTTCTCGCTTTGTCTCTTTCCAAAATCGGCTTGAGGTATGTTCCGGTATACGAGCCTTCCAGCTTCGCCACTTCTTCCGGAGTACCCGAGCCGACGATCTGACCGCCGCGCGTACCGCCCTCTGGCCCCAGATCGACGATGTAGTCAACTGTCTTGATGACGTCCAGGTTGTGCTCGATGACCAGTACCGTATCGCCATTTTCCACCAGACGCTGCAACACCTTCAACAGACGATCAATATCGTCTGTGTGCAACCCTGTCGTCGGTTCGTCCAAGATGTACAGCGTACGCCCAGTGCTGCGGCGATACAGCTCGGATGCGAGCTTGACACGCTGCGCTTCGCCACCGGAGAGAGTCGTCGCAGGCTGTCCAAGCTTCATGTAGCCAAGACCTACATCCACGATCGTTTGCAGCTTGCGCTCGATCTTCGGCAGGTTGCGGAAAAACTCAACCGCATCCTCAATCGTCATCTCCAAGACGTCTGCGATGCTCTTGCCTTTGTATTTCACATCGAGAGTCTCCCGGTTGTAGCGCTTGCCGTGGCACACTTCGCAAGGCACGTACACGTCCGGCAAAAAGTGCATCTCGATTTTGATAATCCCGTCGCCGCTGCACGCCTCGCAACGGCCGCCTTTGACGTTGAAGCTGAAACGGCCCTTTTTGTAACCACGCACCTTGGCTTCGTTCGTCGAGGCAAACAAATCGCGAATGTCATCAAAAACACCCGTATACGTCGCCGGATTGGAGCGCGGCGTCCGGCCAATCGGCGATTGGTCGATGTCGATTACTTTGTCCAAATGCTCCAGCCCGACGATTCGGCGGTGTTCGCCCGGTTTTACTTTGGCGCCGTTCAGATCGCGCGACAGCACCTTTTGCAAAATCTCATTGATGAGCGTACTTTTCCCGGAGCCTGATACCCCTGTCACAGCAACGAACAGCCCCAGTGGAAATTTGGCCGTAACGTTTTTCAGGTTGTTTTCCTTCGCGCCTTCGATCTTCACCCATTTGTCAGATGGCTTTCTGCGCTCCAGCGGAACAGGAATGAACTTTCTGCCACTCAAATAAGCGCCTGTCAGCGAGTTTTCATCTTTCATCACTTCTTCCGGCGTGCCGGCAGACACTACTTGACCGCCGTGGATGCCTGCTCCCGGACCGATATCGATAATATAATCGCAAGCCATCATCGTATCTTCGTCGTGCTCGACGACGATCAGCGTGTTCCCCAGCTTAGTCATATGCTCCAACGTTTTGATCAGGCGGGCGTTGTCCCGCTGATGCAGACCAATGCTCGGCTCATCGAGAATGTAGAGGACGCCCATCAAGCTGGAGCCGATCTGGGTAGCAAGCCTGATCCGCTGCGCCTCTCCCCCGGACAAAGTCCCTGCCGCCCGGCTCAAGGTGAGATAATCCAGTCCGACATCAATCAAAAAGTTAAGCCGTGCCTTGATTTCTTTCACGATCAGATTGGCGATCTTCGCTTCCCGCTCCGTCAGCTCCAGTCCGTCAACGAACTGATGGGCATCGAGAATAGACAAAGTCGTCAGCTCCGAAATGCTGCGCTCGCCGATCTTCACAGCGAGGCTCTCCTGGCGCAAGCGATGCCCTTTGCAGACAGGACAAGGCTTTTGGCTCATGAAGCCTTCGATTTGCTCGCGAATGTAGTCGGAGCTGGTCTCCAGATGACGCCTTTGCAGGTTGGGCACGACGCCCTCGAATGGCACGACTGCTTCCCGCACTTGCCCGAACTCATTTTCATAACGGAACTGGATTTTCTCTCCTTCGCTGCCGTACATCAAAATCTGCACCTGCTCAGGAGTCAGCTCCTCGTACGGGATATCCATGCGAATATGGAAGTGGCGGCAAGCCGATTCCAACAACTGCTGGTAATACGTCGACGACTTCGGCTCCCATGCGCCGATCGCCCCTTCGTGCAACGTCTTGGTGGCATCTGGAACAACCATATCCGGGTCTACTTCCAGCTTTACTCCCAACCCGTCGCACTCCGAGCACGCACCGAACGGGCTGTTAAAGGAGAAAATCCGCGGCTCCAGCTCGCCAATGGAAAATCCGCAAATCGGGCAAGCGTGCTTCTCGCTGAACAACAGCTCCTCTTGTTCCATCACGTCGACGATGACCTTGCCATCTGCCAGACGCAAGGCCGTTTCCAGGGAGTCCGCCAGGCGGGACTGCACATCCGGCTTCACGACAACGCGGTCCACCACAACCTCAATGTTGTGCTTCTTGTTTTTCTCCAGCTTGATGTCCTCGGACAAATCGGTAATCTCGCCATTTACGCGCACGCGAACAAAGCCTTGCTTGCGGATATCTTCCAACAGCTTGACGTGCTCGCCTTTGCGCCCCTGAACCATCGGAGCGAGAATTTGCATTTTGGTGCGCTCCGGATACTCCATCAGGCGATCGACCATCTGTTCAATCGTCTGGGATTGAATCTCGATGCCGTGTTCGGGACAAATCGCCCGGCCGACACGCGCATACAACAGGCGCAAGTAGTCGTAAATCTCCGTGACCGTACCAACCGTAGAGCGCGGGTTGCGGCTCGTTGTCTTCTGATCGATGGAGATCGCAGGAGACAGCCCTTCGATCGAATCGACATCCGGCTTGTCCATCTGCCCGAGAAACTGGCGGGCATAAGCAGACAGGGACTCGACATAACGGCGTTGTCCCTCTGCATAAATCGTGTCAAAAGCAAGCGAGGACTTCCCCGAACCGGACAAACCCGTCAAAACGACGAATTTGTCCCGCGGGATCACTACATCAATATTTTTCAGATTGTGGGCACGAGCGCCCTTGACGACAATATGTTCCAATGGCATGAAAGTACCTCTCCTTAGAGTTCCGCCTTCAGTTCCAAAATCAAATCACGCAGTTCGGCCGCACGTTCGAACATCAAGTTGCGCGCTGCTTCCTTCATTTCTTCTTCCATACGCTCGATAACAGCCAGTCGATCCTTCTTCGGCATCTTCTTGAAGTCCGCATGTGGCAAATAGTCTGCTTTTTCCTCTGCCACCTTGGTCGCCTCGATCACTTCGCGCACGGCCTTTTTCACCGTTTGCGGCGTAATTCCGTGTTTCTCGTTGTAAGCAATCTGAATGGCGCGCCTGCGCTCTGTCTCGCGAATCGCGGAGTTCATCGAATCTGTCATTTTGTCGGCGTACATGATGACGCGCCCCTCAGCGTTACGGGCTGCCCGGCCGATCGTCTGAATCAGCGAACGCTCGTTGCGCAGGAAGCCTTCTTTATCGGCATCCAAAATCGCCACAAGCGATACTTCCGGCAAGTCCAAGCCTTCCCGCAGCAGGTTGATCCCGATCAGCACGTCAAATTCGCCCAAACGCAAGGAACGCAAAATTTGCATCCGTTCGATCGTCTTGATGTCGGAGTGCAGATAGCGTACCTTGATTCCGATTTCCTTGAGGTAGTCCGTCAAGTCCTCGGACATTTTTTTCGTCAGAGTCGTGACCAGTACGCGCTCGTTTTTGGCAATCGTCGCCTGGATTTCCCCGATGAGATCGTCAATCTGTCCTTTGATCGGGCGAACCGAGATCGTCGGATCGATCAGCCCTGTTGGACGGATGACTTGCTGCACCACTTCCGGGCAATGCTCCAGCTCGTACGGGCCGGGTGTTGCAGAAATGTAGATAGCCTGGTTGACCTTTTCCTCAAACTCCTGGAATTGCAGCGGCCGGTTGTCCTTCGCAGACGGCAGGCGGAATCCGTGCTCAACCAGGACGTTTTTGCGCGCCTGGTCGCCGTTGTACATCCCCCGCACTTGCGGCAAAGTCATGTGCGACTCGTCGATCAGCAAAAGGTAGTCCTCCGGAAAGTAGTCCATCAAAGTGTACGGAGCGTGCCCTGCTGGCAGCCCTGTCAAATGTCGCGAGTAGTTTTCAATCCCGGAGCAAAAGCCCATCTCCAACATCATTTCGACATCGTAGCGCGTGCGCTGTTCCAGTCGCTGCGCTTCCAGCAGCTTTCCCGCCGCTTTAAGCTCGGCCAATCGCTCTTCCAGCTCCACTTCGATGCTTTGAACGGCCAGCTTCATTTTTTCTTCGCGGGTGACATAGTGAGAAGCAGGGAAAATGGCTACGTGGTCGCGCTGTCCCAAAATCTCTCCGGTCAACACATCGATAGAGGTAATCCGCTCAATTTCGTCCCCGAAAAACTCCACACGAATAGCCTGTTCGCTCTGCGACGCGGGAAAAATCTCCACGACGTCTCCACGAACCCGGAAGGTCCCGCGTGTGAAGTTGATATCATTGCGCGTGTACTGAATGTCGACCAGGCGATGCAAAATCTCGTCTCGGCCTTTTTCCATCCCCACTCGCAGCGACAGCAACAGTTCCTTGTACTCTTCAGGCGAACCCAAACCGTAAATACAAGAGACAGAAGCGACAATGATGACGTCCCTCCGCTCAAACAACGCACTGGTCGCCGAGTGACGCAGCTTGTCGATCTCGTCGTTGATGCTGGAGTCTTTTTCAATAAATGTATCCGATTGGGGAATGTATGCTTCTGGCTGATAGTAGTCGTAGTAGCTGACGAAGTATTCCACCGCGTTATTCGGGAAAAACTCCTTGAACTCTGCGCAAAGCTGGGCAGCCAGTGTCTTGTTGTGCGCCATCACCAGCGTCGGCTTGTTCACCTGGGCAATTACTTGGGCAGCCGTAAACGTCTTTCCCGTACCTGTTGCACCGAGCAGTGTCTGGTGCCGCTTGCCTGCCTGGATGCCTGCCACCAGTTCGGCGATAGCGGTCGGCTGGTCACCGGACGGTTGATACTCCGATACCAATTCAAAACGCTCCATTCCCTCGTTCATCTCCTCGTTGCAAGACTGTTCTATTTCCATTATAACACAATTTAAGCTCTGATAAGCCAGAAATTCGAACAAATGTTTGTCTTCATCCTTCGACAGATTATACCGATAATAAGTAGTAGTGCACAAGTATGTACGGTTAGACTCGCCACCTTCAGGGAGGATCGACATGTCAGATATCGGAACCACCGTTAAAAATAATCCTTATATACAGCCACACATGAGCTACCAGGGCAAAAAAGAGTTCTCGGCAGAGCTGGATAACAATGCGTTCATGAAACTTTTGCTGGAACAGTTGAAGCATCAGGACCCTACATCCCCGATGGATAACTCGCAGTTCATTCAGCAAACGAGCATGATGACCATGGTGGAGCAAATGAAAAAGATGTCCACCTTGATGGAGCAATCCAACAACAGCATGCTGACGCTGGAAAAATACGAAGCGCTGACCGGTCGCACCGCAACCTACTCCCTCACGACCAAAGACGAAGTGACGGGAGAAACTGCGACTCAAACAAAAGAAGGCGTGCTGGAAGCCGTCTACATGGACAAGGGCAAAATATACTTCCGCATTACTGGAGAGACTAACCCGATTCCGCTTGCAGACATCAAAGGACTGGAGTCGCAAGGCATGACGGGGAATGCGCTGGACAGCAGTCTCAAGTTCATGAATATGATCGGCAAAGACGTTTCGTACAAAACGACCAAAGAAATAGACAAAGACGGAAACCCGGCTACTACGGACGACATCACAAAAGTCGACGAAATCGCCAACGCCGTCATCACCGGGTTCACAACAAAAGACGGAATCACTCAGTTCTCGCTGAACAACGGTCAGACGGTCAAGCTCGATCAGGTCGTCGGCATGAGCGTGAAGCCGGAAAACAATGCCATGAGCAACTCGTTGCAATATGCACAAATGATCGGTTTCAACGTCACTTACACAGAAAGCCAAACCAACACGGACGGTTCAAGCTCAAACAACAGCCTGAATGGCGTCATCAAGGCTGTCAGCATGAAAAACGGCATCGTAGAGTTCGTCTTGGCTGATGACAAAAAAATTGCGCTGAATCAAATCACCGGATTTGAAGCGAGCGCCTAGTCTAGTTACACACAAAAGCCGCCTCTTCTGTAACGCAGAAAGAAGGCGGCTTCTTATTTTTGCTTATTCTTTGATAATGGTCTGCCCCGTCAAAGCATCAACATACACCGTCGTGTCAATCTTGGCATTTGCTCCGCAGAAGCAGTGCGAGCGAGTTTGCCGGAAAGACAGGTCGTAGCCCAGTTTAAAGGTAATCGCATTCGTCTGCGCATCCCGCTGGTGAATGTAGTTCAGTTCAAGCGGCAATACGCCGAGCAACCGATCCATGGCAGCCTGCTCCTTGATCGCCTTGGAGCTTGCAGGGTACACCACGTTTTCCGGACGGTTTATGCTGACTTCTTCGATTTTGCCCGTCCATGAATTTACTTTGACCGTATACATGCCAGCTTCTTCACTCTGTCCGATTCGGTAGACCGGGACATTTCCCAGCAGTGGATCAAGAGCCAGCGAGGTGTACTTCTCGTCGCCGATATCCGTCACTCGCAGCTGGTTGCTGCCGGAAAGAACAAGCCGCTTCAACAGCATTTCCACTGTTTTGCGATCGCGGTTTTTGTCGGTTTTGGCAGCAGCCCCTGGTTCATTCGCCTGTCTGTAAATAAACTGCTGCATCTGTCCCGTCTTGGCATCTGTTACGAGCATGATGTGCTGCCCCTCAGCCTTACTGACGCCCTCTGGGAACTGGCCGATTTGGTATTTCTTGTCCTGGTCAGTTGCGTCCTTTTGGAAGTGGCCCCAGATAAAATAGCGCACAGCCTCACCGTTGTCGTGTTTCTCCTCCAAAATGGTCATCGGCAATCTTGCCGTTTCCAGTTTGAACAGGATGCGCAGCAAGTTGCGTGCCTCTTTCTCCGTTTGGGCCGTCCATTTTTCTCCTGTACCGGTTACATTTAAAATTTGCGGCAATTTGTCAGGTGCGGCCAACTTTTTACCGCTCGCGGCATCCACTGCGCTTCCTGTATGTTCATTCGCAATGATGCCGCCTTTAACGATATAGGCAAGCTTCGCTTCCGTCCGGTTTGGCTGGTCCTGCTCCGGCAACAAATAGACCAGCTCCAGCGGTCGGCTCGCCTTCCATTGCGTCAGAGCTTGTGCAGGAGACAAGACGCGTTGCGCGGAAGGAAGCGTCGCAGGATTTATTTTTTCGTACAAGCGTCCGTCAAATGTTTCAAACGCGATGATCCGTCCCGCTGCGTCAAAGCTGACAAAGTTGTCGTAGGCGTCGTCCAACGCTACATTGTTTACTTTGCGGACGAGTCTGACCGTGAGTTTGCCGCCTGCGTTCGTCACTTCTCTGGCCTGATACGTGCTGCCTGATGCAGCCAAGCCCGCGACAAACGCCTGCGCCCGAGCCTTCGCCTGCTGCTCGGTAGGAAAAGCCGGCTTCGTAGCCGCTTTGGGAGCAAGTTCGAGTTTGAGCAAATTACCTGTGGCCGAATCAAAAATGGCTCCGTCGACTGCCTTGTTTGCCTCAGCAGCGGAAAGCGCAAAAGAAACCTTTGCTCCACTGACTCCGGGACCATCCACATCCCCAACGTACACAACGTGCCGTGCAGACAGTTCAGGCAAAAGGCGAACCAGTGTTTGAATCCCTTTTGTTACAGGAACAGGGACAGCAACAACTTCCTGGGCACGCGCTACTGCTCCTGACGCAGCCGCCTTGTCAGGGCTAGTGCTGGCTCCCGCAAGTGGCACCACGATCAGACTTGTCGCGGCTAATGCTCCAGTCAAGACACACAGGACCGTTTTTTTGATTTCGGACAAATGTCTCACTCCCCTTTTTTCCTCGTACATTAAGACGTTCCAGTTCCGCATAAGTTTCTGAATAGACAAACATATCAAGAAAAAAATTTTTATCGAATCCGTCCCTTTTATGAAAAAAAGGCGTGCAACATCTGTCGCACACCTTCTCTTCCCCTTTGCTCAAGCGCCTACATTCAGTTTTTCAAGCTTTTGCTTGATCAGCTCAACTACGCTGGAGCGTTTCAAATCGACAAATACGCGAGTGGTTGCATCCGGCACTACGATAATGCCCAACTGATGATGGTTGCCAGCGTAGACTGCACACTGCACGAACTTCAGCTCTCCATCGCGCGTGAGCACTTCCATTTTGCAAAAAGCCGAGTTGGCTTGCAAGGCCGGATACAAATCCGTCTTATCCCGCACAGGAATGCCGTTCACTTTGACGATGATCTCCCCTGGAGCAATCCCGATTTCTTCCGCCCGCGTGCCCGGAATGACTCCCATCACCTTGATGCCTCGCGAGGATTGGATGAAATACGGTGACCGCTGCCGCTCTTTTAGCTGACTCCAGAAAAATAACGCTTCGTGTCCGAATAACGCGAACAAAGCGGCGAGCAGAACAAGCGGCATGAACAACACCGACAAGGCGCAAAGCGCCAAAAGCCCGATAGCGTACCAGATAAGGCTTTTGGAAATTTGCTTTGCCTTGCTGCGTGGTGTCATCGTTTGGGTCATATCGGAAAAACCGGTGACCGTAGGCAACAGCAACAAGCCAAAGGAAGCAAGCTCACCCGAAAAAAACGGCCAGCCCGGATACAAAGTGCCGCTGATCGTTCCCGGCTCGACCTGAACAAACAGGGCAAGCGGAGTCAGCCAGAAAGAATGCAACAAATACGCACCGACAATGCGCCCGCGCTGCCCTTCGACAAACAGCGGAGAAGCATCTCTGCCTCCGTTCCAGCGGACGAGCATCGCTTCAATCAAATGCATGATCGCCACCAAAGCAAGCACCGGCACTGGCTTGGCTTGCAGCAACATTGTCCAGACAGGACCGATGACCTCGACGTCTTTCAGCCCCGGAGCTACTTGGGCAATTGTGTGCAAAATCGCGAGCAAGCCTGCGGCATACGCGAAGCAAAGAAAACGTAAACGAATCAGCGCCAACAGCAGAGCCAATCCCCATAAAATCCATAAATCTTGCGCCTGTACAACTACTCCCAGTCCTGCGGCGAGAAGAGAGATGCAAAGTCCCCCTACTACGCCCATGCCTGCCGCCCGGATTGTCGAAAGGAGCGGTGTTTGCATGCGTGCGGCAAACAGCTGCCTTTCCAGGTTCATTTGCCTGCGATAGTGCAAGTAAATGAAGCCGAGAAACAGGTAAAAGACAGGGTTGAGAAAAAACGCGGCAAAGCCATATGCAATGGAAAGCATATCTGCCTGAATCGCCAAATGCCTCACCTCAAATAGAAAAAAGAAAACCACGACATGTGATTTGCCGTGGTTATCATTTCTACGGAAACAAGGGGATTCCCTGCTTCCATATTCTTGTTATTTTCATTACTTGCCGCTGACAACGTCCAGAGCCTTTTGCAATTGCAGGTCATTCTCCGGTTTGCGCATGGTCTCGCGCAAGCTGTCTTCCAGTTGACTGCGCGTGGCAGCGTCCACTTTCCCGGTTACAGGAAGCTTCTTCGCGGTTTGGAACTGCTTGATTGCCTGCTCCGTCTTCTCATCGAAGTAGCCGTCATCACGACCTGGCGACAAATTCAGTCCGGTCAGGATCAGTTGCAGATTCTTCACGTCGTTGCCCGCCATGTCCTTGGCAAGCTCCTTGTCCGCTGGCAGTTGCGTCGCATTGAAATACTCAGGCTGCGCGACTTTGAAGTCCGGTTCGATCCCTTTTTTGTGAATCCATTCGCCGCTTGGCGTAACCCATTTGGCGATAGTCAGCTTCAACTGGCTCTTGTCTGTCATTTCCATCGTGCTTTGGACAGTTCCTTTGCCGAAGCTCTTTTCACCGACCAGCTTGTAGTGTCCGCTGTCGCGCATCGCGCCCGCCAAAATCTCCGAGGCACTTGCGCTGCCCCCGTTGATCAGGACAGTGATTGGATACGGTTTGGCCGCATCTGTCGTAGAACGATACTCTTCTTTTTGCTGTCCGCCAGTACCGTATTCAATAGCGACGATGACTCCTTTTTTCGGCACGAGCACTTCGCCGATTTCCTTGACTGCGAGCAAGTAACCGCCCGGATTGCCGCGCACGTCAATGACGAGTCCGCCAATCCCCTTTTTCTCCAGGGAAGCCAATTGATCTTTGAAGTGTTTCGCTGTCTCCGTCGAGAATTGGGTAATGGCGATCACGCCAACCTTCACGCCGTTTTTCTCAAGGATTTGGCTGTTCACTGTCTCGATCGGAATATCGTCACGGATGCACACGATGTTCAGCGGTTCCGCTACGCCTGCCCGAACGACTTTCAGTACTGCCTTCGTACCTTTTGGCCCGCGAATTTTCGTCACGGCCTGGTGCAAATCCAGACCCTCCAGCGATTCGCCGTTGACGCTCAAAATCTGGTCGTTTGGTCTGAGACCTGCCCGTTCAGCCGGAGAGCCTTTGAATGGCGAGACGACGGTAACCCGTCCATTTTGCATCGTTACCTCTGTCCCGATTCCCTGGAAGGTCGAATGCAGTGTAGAGGTAAACTCTTCGGCCGATTTCGGGTCCATGTAATCGCTGTACGGATCTTCCAAAGCCCCAACCATGCCGCCGATTGCGCCTTCTACCAACTGATCGTTGGTGACGGTTTGAATGTAATCTTTTTTAATCGCTGTAAAAGCTTCGTACAGCTTTTTGAACTCCTGCGGATATTCCGAGCTTCCCGAAAACACTGTGCTGGTAGAAGCCGTCAAGGCGCCACTCTGTGTTGCGTTCGCGCTGGCTGAAGTCTTCATCAGCGCTATGGTCAAAAAGCTGCTGGCTACCATCGAAATGAGCACAAGCGCTAATACAGTACGTCCTTTCCATCTCACTACTCACGTCACCATCCTTTGTGCTACCGGCAAAAAGATATGCTGCTAGTGTATGCATTCCCCGTTAGCAATATTTGTCTGGCTGCCCGCTGCATGACTATTTCAGGTACGGCATTGGGTTGACAGCAACGTCATTTTTGTAGACGGTAAAATGAACGTGATTTCCGGTAGATCGGCCTGTGGAGCCGACTTCTGCGATCTTCTGGCCTCTCGATACAGACTGTCCCGTAGACACTTTGATTCCGCCCTCGCGAATGTGTCCGTAGAGAGTGACCAGATCAGCGCTGTGCCTGATCATGACCGTATTGCCAAAACCATTGTAATACCCGGCATAAATTACGACACCGTCAGCCGCAGCCATGATCGTCGTTCCTTTATGAGCTGCCATGTCTACACCATTATGCCCAGCTGAACGTCCTGTAAACGGGTCGGTTCGCACCCCGAAGCCCGAGCTGAAGCGAAATTGTCCGTCTGCAACCGGCAAGGCCAGCTTGCCGCCCTTGTAACCCGTGCTAGATGCGCTCATCGCCCGCACACGCTCCGCGTACTTGGCGGATTCTTGCTTCGTGAACTCGATCAACTGCTGTCCATACTGCTCCAGGTCTTCTTCCAGAGCAGCTTCTTTCTTCTTCAGTTCAGCCTTGACCACGAGACTGTGCTTGTACTGCTTGTCCAGTTCGGCTTTGAGTGCTTCCGCCTCGTCAAGCATCCCTGCATAAACAGTCAGCTGGTGCTCGATCTCTTTCTTTTTTGTCTCGACTGTTTCTTTGTCGCGAATATTGTCTTCTAGAATACGCGTATCCTGCTCAAGAATCAACTGCAAACCCTCCATGCGGGTCAGGAAGTCGCCGAAATCGGACGATCCGAGAAGAACGTCCAGATAGGAGACATTTCCGCGCTCGTACATGGATTTTACCCGGGTTTTCAACAAGGTTTCCCGTTTTGCCACCCGATCTTTTGCTTCATCCAGTTCATCTTGCGCATTGGCAGCCTTTTCCTTCGTTTCATTCATTTGCTGCTCCAGCTTGTCCAACTTGCTTTGTGTTTCATTGCGGCGCAAGTCGATCGTCATGAGCTGTGTTTGCAAATCTTGCTGCTCCTTTTGCACGGCACCGATTTGCTGCTCAGCTTGCTTCATTTGCTGTTGCTGCTGCTTTTTCTTCTTTTGTATTTCCTTCAACTCTCGATTGATCTTGTCCAAAGATGCTTTGCTGGCTGCCCAGCTCACGTTAGTCGGGATCGCTGAACCGGCCAAAAGGCCAGTGATCAAGAGTGTTGCTAGGATCATCCTCTTTCTCATGATACTCCTCCCACGTTTTCCAATGTTAAACTCGCAGGAAGCGGCGAACTGACACCAGGCTTCCCCAGATTCCGATAAACGCGCCAATCGCCAGCAAAGCGAGGGCTACCTGATACACCAATGGGAACAATGGCAATAGATTGAACAGTTGGGAAGCTTCAAAACTGGAATGAATGGCATCCAGCAGGTAGTAGTAGCCAACTGCCAACAAAATGATCGGGATTAATGCCCCGGTTACACCCATGAGCAATCCTTCTACAAAGAACGGCCAGCGAATAAACCAGTTCGTGGCGCCAACAAGCTTCATGATCTCGATTTCTCTGCGCCTTGCTACAATGGTCAGCTTGATCGTGTTGGCGATCAGGAACATGGCGGTGAAGCCCAGACCGATAATGAAGGCGATCCCTACGTTTCTTACCGTGTCAGTGGCAGCAAACAGCTTTTCGACTGTTCCTTCCCCGTAGTTCAAGCTTCTGACCGATTTCATTTGCTTGATTTGATTGGCGACAGCAGGCGTGTCCTGCGGCAGCTTCGTCTTGACGACAAACGAGTCGGGAAGCGGGTTCCCTTTTTCCAAGCCGTCAAAAAGGTACGCCTTGTCCCCCATACTCTCCTTGAACTGCTTCAAGCCTTCGTCCTTGGAAATAAACTCGACAGACTCCACTGTCGGCATGTTGCGCACGCTTTGTTCAAATTTTTGCAAGTCTTCCTTGGAGGTAAGATCCGCCATGAAGACCCTGATTTCCACTTGTTTTTCGACTGATTTCGCAAAATAGTTGACGTTCATCGCCAAAATCAGGAAGACGCCAAGAATGAACAGAGTAAACGTAACGGCACTGACTGACGCGAACGACATCCAGCCGTTCCGGTTGAGGTTTTTGACCCCTTCACGGACGTGGCGTCCCAGCGTTCTAATCTTCATAACCGTAATCCCCTCTCTGCTCATCACGGGCAATTTGTCCTGCTTCGATGGCAATGACCCGTTTTCTCATGGTGTTCACAATCTCCCGGTTGTGCGTAGCCATGACGACTGTTGTGCCGCGCTGATTGATTTCCTCAAACAGCTTCATGATCTCCCACGACGTCTCGGGATCGAGGTTCCCTGTCGGCTCGTCGGCAATGATGATGCCAGGGCTGTTCACCAGCGCCCGTGCCAGTGCCACCCGCTGCTGTTCGCCACCGGACAGCTCGCTTGGCAACATTTTCGCCTTGTGCTTCAATTTGACCAGACCCAGCACATCCATGACACGCGGCTTGATCTGTTTTGGATTGCTTTCAATTACTTCCATCGCAAATGCGACATTTTCGAATACAGTGAGTGTCGGCAACAGTTTGAAATCCTGGAAGACAACCCCGATGCTGCGGCGAACGAGCGGAATTTGCCGCTCCTTGATCCGGCTTACGTTGAAGCCGCCCAGAAAAATTTGGCCTTTGGTCGGTTTCTCTTCGCGGTACATGAGCTTGATAAACGTGGACTTCCCTGCTCCACTCGGCCCAACCACATACACAAATTCGCCTTTTTCAATCCGAATGTTGATACCCTTTAGTGCATTCGTGCCGTTCGGGTACGTTTTCCAAACATCAAACATCTCGATCAAGCAAATCACATCCTACATAGTCAGATCCTTCTATATTCTCTTGATCCTGATTTTTATTTCTCTGCCGAAATGCTGCTGATTCAGGCAAAATCGACAAAACCCCTCTTCCCTCTGGCAACCTCTGTTGTTCGATGTTGAAAAACAGCGAGATTACCCATCTTATTTATTATACCACCCTGTTTCGCGGATGGTATCCACTAAATCTCTTATTTCTTGTCGAAAGCGTCGCGTTTTCTCTTCCATCCGACACGATTTGTTACCGAAAAGTTTACGAAACGCCACCAAGCCAAACTTTTTTGGCGAAGCCTCAGCACATCGCTGGCTGGCATGCATCCGGGCAGTTCGTTAAAATGTAGCTATGCAAGACGATGAAGGAGCTGACATGATGGAAAACTTCGTTTACTATAACCCGACTCAACTCATTTTCGGCCGAGGCCAACTGGCCCAGCTGGAAGATAAAGCGAAGCAGCTTGGCAGCACGGTTCTGCTCGTGTACGGCGGTGGCAGCATCAAGCGCTCCGGCCTGTATGACAAGGTTGTCTCGCTGCTTCAAGCTGCTGGCAATCGCGTGCTGGAGCTTCCAGGCGTAGAGCCAAACCCGCGTCTTGGCACTGTGCAAAAAGGGATCGACCTGTGCCGCGCTGAAGGCGTCGACTGGATTTTGGCAGTGGGCGGCGGCAGCGTGATTGACGCAGCAAAAGCAGTTGCGGTCGGCGTTCCTTACGAAGGCAACGTGTGGGATTTCTATACGCGCAAAGCAGTAGCCGAAAAAGCTTTGCCGCTCGGCACCGTCCTGACGCTCGCTGCGACCGGCTCGGAAATGAATCGCGGCAGCGTCGTAACCAACTGGGACACACAAGAAAAGCACGGGGCTGGAACTACTTTCCCGACCTTCTCCATTCTCGATCCGGAAAATACGTTCAGCGTCCCGCGCGATCAGACCATTTACGGAATCAGCGATATTTTGTCACACGTTTTTGAGCAATACTTCACGCACACGAGCGAAATCCCGCTCCAAACCCGTTTTGCCGAGGCGATCATGAAAACCGTCATCGAAAACGCCGAGCGCGTTCTGGACAATCCGCAAGATTACGACGCGCGCGCCAACATCCTGTACAGTGGGACGATGGCTTTGAACGGAACGTTGCCTGTCGGCGTGACGACTGACTGGGCTACGCACTCCATCGAGCACGCCGTAAGTGCCGTGTACGATATTCCTCACGGCGGCGGCCTGGCGATCATTTTCCCGAAGTGGATGCGGTATGTGTATAAGGAGAACGTGGCGCGATTCGTCCGTTTTGCCGTGGAAGTATGGAATGTCGATCCCATCGGAAAAACGGATGAGGAAGTGGCGCTCGAAGGAATCGCGGCGGTTGAAGCGTTCTTTGCCCGAATCGGAGCCCCTACCCGTCTCGCTGACTATCAAATTACGGACGAGCATCTGGAACTTATGGCCCAGAAGGCAACTCCTTTTGGTCCGATTGGTCAGTTCAAAACATTAACCAGTGCAGACGTCCACGAAATTTTGCGCATGTCTCTGTAAAAAATCATAGCTGCCGACCAAAGAAAAACGCCGCGCTCTCGCAAGAGTCGCGGCGTTATTGTTTCGTGTCGTGGATTTGCGGCCCGGCCAATTTGCTCCTCCACTTGTACACGATCAGCATCAGCACGGGAAGCCCGATCGAATAGGTAAAGTCGTAATACGGCCAGTATTGCGAGATGATGCTGCCATACACAACCATGTTTGGCGTAAAAATATTTGCCATGACCAACAGCATGACCATGTACGGCAACGTAAGCACAGGCATATCTTGAATGCGGAAAACATGGCGAAGTCCCAGTTGAAAAAACACACTGTAAATCGTGATCTTGGCGTTCACAGCGATGAACCAGACCACGGCGAGAATGACTTCCAGCCGCTGAATGAACGTCCCGATCTTTATTTGCTTCGCCAGGACGTACGACGGGTACATATGGCGCGCTGTCTGGTCAGCGCCCAGTACGAGGATGCACATAAAAATAACGATCGCAAGCACCATCCCGCCCAAAAAAGCCCCTTTCAAAAAATGCCGCATTCGCTTTTGAATGGGTGAGACGTACGGCAGAATCGCCAAAAATATAACCAACTCTGAAAAAGGAAACGCAACGGAAGGGATGGCACCTGCCACAATCGGCTTCCAGCCATTTTCCATCACAGGCTGTAGCCGGGAAAGATCAGCTTGCGGAATCAGGGAAAGGATGAGCAGCACGAACAGGAAAAAGAAGGTGTAAAAATAAATTTGCGCAGAGTAGGCCACCGTTTGCAGCCCGAGCCGCACTCCGAACATGATGAGAATAACGAGCAACAGCTGAATCGCGATGCTCGGCGTGTCATTCAAAAGATACGTCCCGACAAAATCTCCTGTTTCCAAGACGTGAGCTGAGGCTGAAAAAAACGTGTACCAGACGAAGGAGAGCGTAATCATGGTGCCCAGGACACGCCCGAATAATCGATCGATAAACGAAAAAAAGCTTACATTCGGATAGCGCTTGCCCACTGCGATCAGCAGCAGCACATTGCCCAGTCCGATGACAAGCCCGATCATGACTGCAATCCAGGCGTCCTGTTTCGCGAGATCGGCTGAGATAGCCGGCAGGACAAGTACAGAATCTCCAATCGTTACGAGGGTAACCAGCATCATAAATTGTCGGGGACTGATTTTGTAATTGTCCAGCATGATGATTTTGCCCGCTTTCGACCTTATGACCTTTTCACAATTATTTCCCCATACGCCCCCCGCTAAACGCCAAGCCCCGCCTCCGCTCCCCTCAAATTCATTTTTGCATGAAAAAAACGGACAGGCTCGCTGCCTATCCGTCCTCATGCTTTAGTCAAACTGCTCGATTATGCGGGTGATCCGACATCGATCAACGATTCAATCATCACTTTTTGACTGTTTTTATCTACCCAGACGTGTGTCTCTTTCAGCTTGTTCTGGAACCAGGCAATCTGTGCTTCTACCTGATTGCGCGCTGTACCGCCCAGCACGTTGCGGGCATTTACGACCGTCTCTACTGCCAGCGCATCGTACACGTCTGCCCCGATCACGCCCGAGAAGCTTTGGAACTCCTCCAAAGTCAAGTCGAGCAAATATTTTTGCTGCTCGATGCAGTACAGAACGGTTCTGCCCACGACTTCATGCGCCTGGCGGAACGGCATGTTTTTGCGCACCAAGTAATCCGCCAAATCAGTCGCATTGGAGAAATCGTTGGTGACAGCCTGACGCATGCGTTCTGTTCTCACCTGCATGGTCTGGATCATCGGCGTGAGCAGAGCAAGAGCGCCATGAATCGTCGCCACGGTATCGAACATGCCTTCCTTGTCTTCCTGCATGTCTTTGTTGTACGCCAGCGGCAAGCCTTTGAGCACGGTCAACAAACCAAACAGATTGCCGTACACACGGCCCGTTTTTCCGCGCACAAGCTCGGCGACATCCGGATTTTTCTTCTGCGGCATGATGCTGGAACCTGTGCAAAAGGCATCATCCAGCTCGACAAACGAGAACTCCTGGCTGCTCCAGATGACGAGCTCTTCACACAGACGGGACAAATGCGTCATCAACAGCGAAGCGTCAGCCAAAAACTCGACGATGAAATCGCGATCGCTTACCGCGTCCATGCTATTTTGATAAATGCCGTCAAATTGCAGCATCTCAGCCACAAACGTACGGTCGATCGGGAACGTCGTGCCTGCCAGGGCACCGGCGCCAAGCGGCAGCACATTCACGCGATTCCACGTCTCGGTCATCCGCTCGATGTCACGCTGAAGCATCGAAACATACGCCATCAAGTGGTAGCCGAACAGGACAGGCTGCGCACGTTGCAAATGCGTATAACCCGGCATGACGGTATCGAGGTGCTGACTGGCTTGCGCAAGCATCGCTTCCTGCAGGTACATCGCCAACTGGATGATCTCCATCAGCTTCTCTCTGAGGTACAGGTGCATATCCAGGGCAACCTGATCGTTGCGGCTGCGTCCGGTGTGAAGCTTGCCCCCCACCGGACCGATTTCCTCAATCAGCATTTTCTCGATATTCATATGAACATCTTCGTGCGCGACCAAAAACTCGGCCTGCCCACGCTCGATTTTGTCTTTTACTTTTTTCAAGCCCGCGATGATTTGACGTACTTCCTCCATCGGCAGGATGCCGCACTTACCCAGCATGGCAACATGAGCCAGGCTGCCGACGATGTCCTGACGCCACATCTTCTGGTCAAAAGAGATAGAAGCTGTATACTCTTCTACGAGCTGATTCGTCGGCTTCGTGAAGCGTCCTCCCCACAGTTTCATTGCGTGATCGCATCCTTTTCATCCAAAATCTTGATCGCCGTATTTTTGTTCTCATGCAATACGCCTTCGTTCACTTGCGCGTATACTTTTGTCGGCAATCCCCACAGCTTGATGAAACCAAGCGCTGCTTTGTGATCGAACTGATCGCCTGCATTGTAAGTAGCCAGCTCGTGGCTGTAGAGTGTCGAAGCAGATTTGCGGCCCACTACAATCGCATGTCCTTTGTGCAGCTTCACGCGAACGACACCTGTTACGTGCTTTTGCGTTTCTTCGATGAACGCCTGAACGGCATTGCGGATTGGCGAATACCACAGACCTTCATAGATCACTTGCGCCATTTTTTGCTCCACAATCGGCTTGAATTGCGCTACTTCACGAGGCTGCGTCAAAAATTCCAGCTCGCGGTGCGCGAGAATCAGGGTAGTCGCAGCAGGTGTTTCGTACACCTCGCGGGATTTGATGCCCACCAGGCGGTTTTCTACGTGGTCGATGCGGCCTACGCCGTGGTTTCCGGCAATTTTGTTCAGCTTCAGGATCAGTTCGGACAATGGCAGCTCCTCGCCGTTCAGCGCAGTTGGCTTGCCCTGGACAAACGTGATCTCGATTTCTTCCGCTTCTTCTGGAGCGTCTGCGATTGATTTCGTCAGATCGTACGCACCTTCTGGCGGCGCTGCCCACGGATCTTCCAGAACACCGCACTCGCAGCTTCTGCCCCACAAGTTTTGGTCAATGCTGTATGGATTGTCCAGATCAATCGGGATCGGGATATTGTTCTTTTTCGCATATTCAATCTCTTCGTCGCGAGTCCAGCCCCATTCGCGAACAGGCGCCACGATTTTGATATCAGGATTCAAGGCAGTGAAGGATACGTCGAAACGCACCTGGTCGTTTCCTTTTCCTGTGCAACCGTGCGCTACCGCTACAGCGCCTTCTTTTTCTGCGATCTCAACCAGCACGCGAGAAATAAGGTAACGCGACAAAGCCGACACGAGCGGGTATTTGCCTTCGTACATCGCATTTGCTTTCAGGGCAGGCAGGACAAATTCTTCTGCGAATGCTTCCTTCGCATCAACAACGATGGATTTGAGCGCTCCTACTTGAAGTGCTTTTTTCTGAACGAAATCGAGGTCTTTGCCTTCCCCTACATCCAAAGCAACCGCGATGACGTCAAAATTGTACGTGTCTTGCAACCATTTAATTGCTACCGATGTATCTAAACCGCCAGAGTAGGCCAAAACAATTTTATCTTTTGCCATTATTCTCTCTCCCCGTTTCAAGTGATCTCTTATGTGAGTAATTATACAAACGAGTTAATAAAAATACAACCACTTTTCGCATTTATTTGCGAGATTTTCACAGACAAAATTAGTCAGCCGTTTTTTACCCGAAAAAGCGGCAAGCTACCCGCTTTTTCCACATGTGCCATTCGCCAGTTCCCATCGCATAGGCGTTTTTCGCCATTTTATCGCGCTCTGAGCCGATCCAGACTTGCCGCTTGTGCCTTTTGTATAGGCAAAAAATTCTGTTTATTCAAAACCGACTCTGTGCTGCCTCCCGCTCGCTTCTCGCCCGCTTTTTGGCGTGCATAAAACTGTATTTATGCATAGAAAAGTGTATTCATGCGAAATGAAGCTGCGGCGACGATAGGAATGACTCCCATTCAGGGAGAATCCATATAGTTATACGCTTTGGGACTTTCAAAGCCGGATGGGAGGAACAGATGAAGCAAATTTTTCTGGTGCGCCACTGCCAGGCTACAGGCCAAGAACCAGAAGCGGCGCTCACTGAACGTGGAGCGGCCCAAGCCGAGCAGTTGGCATCTTTTTTTGCCGCTTACCCGATCGACCGCATTATCTCCAGTCCGTATCGGCGGGCGCTGGCTACGATCGAGCCATTTGCTCGCAAGCAAGGCATCCTGATAGAAACGGACGAGCGCCTGGAAGAACGCGTGCTTTCCAGCGTGCCTCGCCCTGACTGGTATGAGCGGTTGCGCGATACGTTCGCTGACCTTTCTCTCAAGCTGGAGGGTGGCGAGTCCAGCCAGGAGGCAATGGATCGGGCCTGCGCAGTCATCCACGAACTGTTGCAAAGCGAAAGCGACCAGACTTTTGTGCTTGTCACACACGGCTGTCTGCTCGCCCTCGTCCTGAAAGCTTTCGACGAGCGGATTGGCTTTTCCGACTGGGAGCAGCTTCGCAATCCAGACGTATTTCACCTCACACAAAGCCGGGAAAAATGGCAGCTAACCAGGATCGAGCTGTAGCTGAGCGTGCGTCCAAACAAAAAACAGTTACAAGGGCCAGGTTCAAAACACTGTGCCTCTTGTAACTGTTTTTTTAGTTTGCCGCTTCTTCGGCAAGCGCAAATCATAAATTCACGGCCTGTTCGGCTTCATTACGCGTATCTCTACACGAGCGCTGCCAAAACGGCTTTTTGTGCATGCAAGCGGTTTTCAGCCTGATCGAAAATAACCGAGCTTGCGCCGTCAATGACTCCCGCGCTCACTTCTTCGCCACGGTGCGCTGGCAAGCAGTGCAGGAACAAGTAATGGCGATCCGCGTGTGCTACCAGTTGCTCGTTCACCTGGTACTCGGCGAATGCTTTCAGGCGCACTTCGTTTTCTTCTTCAAAGCCCATACTGGTCCATACGTCTGTGTAAACAGCGTCTGCCCCCGCGACTGCCTCTACCGGGTCATGCGTCACGATCATTTTTCCGCCGCTCTTTTTCGCGTACTCGACCGCTTTTGCTACGATGGCAGCATCCATCTCATAGCCAACCGGCGTTGCCACGCGCACTTCGAGTCCGAGCAAAACGGCTGCCAGAACGAGCGAGTTGGCTACGTTGTTCCCGTCGCCCACATAGGCGAGCTTGACGCCTTTGAGCTTGCCTTTGTGCTCCCAGATCGTCAGCATGTCAGCCAGTGCCTGGCATGGATGGTACAAATCCGTCAAACCGTTGATGATCGGAATAGAGGCGTGTTCAGCCAACTCTTCCACGTAAGAGTGCGAGAACGTGCGAATCATGATCGCATCGACGTAGCGCGACAATACTTTTGCCGTATCGCTGATTGGCTCTCCGCGTCCCAGTTGCAATTCCTTGCCGCTCATGAACATTCCGAGCCCGCCAAGCTGGTGCATCCCCACTTCAAAGGAAACGCGCGTACGAGTCGAAGCCTTGTCAAAAATCATGCCCAACGTCTTGCCTTGCAAAGGCGTAAACGGCTGTCCCAGCTTTTGCAGCTGCTTGATGTGCGCCGCAAGATGGAGCAGCTCCATCAATTCTTCACCGCTGAACTCATCGACACGCAAAAAGTCTTTTCCTTTATGCTTTTGCAGGGGCAAGTTTTGAAAGTGTTCCAATATCTTCACTGGCTGCATGAGAGCCACCTCTTTTCATCATAATGGACTTCACATATAACGAGAATGTATCTGTTGCACAGAACAGCGGAACTCCTTGCTGGACCATGCGGCTGCGCAAGGCAAACCCTCTTCTGCCCTGTTGGTTTCCTTTTGTAGCGGTAATCAGCGCAAAGGCTGCCTGCTCTTTTTGCAGCAATTGATTCCAGGCCGCTTCGTCTTCCACGACATGTTTGACCGAAACGCCCGACGCTACCAGCCATTCGGCCGTACCAGCCGTTGCCGCTAGAGCCGCTCCTTCTGCTTGCAGCTGTCCGATCAGCTTGCCGACTTCTTCCTTTTTGTCCGCGTCAGTCAGCGAGACCATGACCAGCTTGCCTGTTTGCCAGTCGCCGTACAGATTGTCCTTGAAGGCAAACGCTTTTCCGGCCGCTTCCTCAAACGTCCGTCCCAGTCCCAACACCTCTCCGGTAGACTTCATCTCAGGACCGAGAACCGGGTCCACGCCATTCAGTTTGATCGTGGAAAAGACAGGTGCTTTGACGACGGCAAATGGAATGTCCGGCAGCAAGCCTGTTCCGTATCCCATATCCGCCAGCTTTTCACCCAATTGAGCCTTTACAGCCAACTGGACCATCGGGATGCCTGTCACCTTGCTCGTGATTGGCACTGTACGCGATGCACGCGGGTTTACCTCCAGCACATACACGGTATCCGTGTCGATGACGAACTGGATGTTGATCAGACCGACCGCTCCCATTTCACGGGCGATCGCTTCTGTATAGCTGGCGATTTTGCTCTTGATTTCAGCAGATAGGGCCGGAGCCGGGAAAAGCGCCACACTGTCACCAGAGTGAATCCCCGCTTTCTCCACGTGTTGGAAAATTCCCGGGATCACGACAGACTGCCCATCGCAAACCGCATCAACTTCGGCTTCCCGACCTGGTACGTATTTATCGACCAAAAGCGGGAAAAACGCGCTGCTTTGCGGATGATTCAGCCATTCACTGATCGTCGCTTCCAGCTCTGCGATGTCGTGTACAACCACCATTCCTTGTCCGCCGATGACGTACGAGGGCCGCATCAAAACAGGGAAGCCAATCTCTTCTGCGATCGCGGTCGCATCTTCCAGAGACGACACCCCTTTGCCCGGGATGTGCGGAATGTCGAGCTTGCGCAGCATGGCGTAGAACAGCTCGCGATCCTCTGCCCGTTCAATGGCAGCAAGTGACGTGCCCATTACCTTCAACCCGGCCTGCTCCAGCTTTGCCGCCAGATTGATCGCCGTTTGCCCGCCAAACTGAACCATGACTCCTTCTACCTGTTCACGTTCGGCAACGTGCAGCACATCTTCCACATGCAGCGGCTCAAAGTAAAGGTGGTCAGCCGTCTCATAATCCGTACTCACAGTTTCCGGGTTGTTGTTTACGACGACAGCGGAAATTCCGCTTGTTTGCAAAGCTTTTGCGGCGTGGACAGAGCAGTAGTCGAACTCGATGCCTTGCCCGATGCGGATCGGGCCGGAGCCGAGCACCAGAACTTTTCGTCCGGTCAATGTCTCGACTTCATCTACTCCTTGCCAATCCGAATAGTAGTACGGTGTCTGTGCGTCGAACTCTGCCGCGCACGTATCCACAATTTTATAAGTAGGCGTAATGTTCGCTGTCTCGCGCTGTTGTTTGATTTGCAAAGGCGTTGCTCCGGTCAGCGAAGCGATTGTTTCATCAGCAAAACCGAGACGTTTGGCAGCCAACAGCAGCTCTGTGGAGAGCGTGCTGCTGTCGTGAGCCGACAGCTCGACTTCCATGTCGACGATTTTGCGCAAGCTCCGCAGGAAAAACGGATCTACCCCTGTCAGGCCGTGCAACTGTTCTTCTGTGAACCCTTTGCGGATCGCTTCGGCGAAAACGAACAAACGGATATCAGTCGCATCCTGCAAAGCTTGAGCCAGCTCTTCATTCGTCCATGAAGCAAGCTCCGGGCGAGACAGGTGTGTGCAGCCTTGCTCCAGCGAGCGAACGGCCTTCAACAAGCCAGCCTCCAGATTGCGGGCGATGGACATGACTTCGCCCGTTGCCTTCATCTGCGTACCCAGCTTGCGGTCAGCGTGCGGGAACTTGTCAAACGGAAAGCGCGGAATTTTTACCACGATGTAGTCCAAAGCAGGCTCAAAGCTGGCATACGTGTAACCCGTAATCGGGTTGATCACTTCGTCCAGCCCATAGCCCAATGCCAGCTTGGCAGCGATCCGCGCAATCGGATAGCCTGTCGCCTTGGAAGCCAACGCACTCGAGCGGCTCACCCGCGGGTTGACTTCGATCAGCACGTAGCGGTCAGAATCGGGATCGAGGGCAAACTGGATATTGCAGCCGCCTACTACGCCCAGCGAGCGGATCACTTTTGTCGAAGCGCTGCGCAACATTTGATACTGGCGGTCTGTCAAAGTTTGCGATGGCGCCACGACGATGCTGTCTCCCGTGTGGATGCCCACCGGGTCCAAATTTTCCATATTGCAGACGATGATGCAGGTGTCGTTGGCATCCCGCATGACCTCGTATTCAATCTCTTTCCAGCCTTTTACGCTCCGCTCGATCAGCACTTGCCCGATCGGGCTGGCTGCGATGCCGCCCGCCGCAACTTTGCGCAGAGCAACTTCATCCTCGGCGATGCCGCCCCCTGCTCCACCCAATGTATAGGCAGGACGGACGATGACGGGATAGCCGATGGAGTTGGCAAATCGAATGGCCGCTTCTACGGATTCCACTGTGTCGCTCTCGGGAACCGGCTCTCCGATTTGTTGCATCAACTGCTTGAACAGTTCACGGTCTTCCCCGTTTTGAATGGCGGCAAGCGGCGTTCCCAGCAGCTGTACCTGATACTTTTCCAGGACTCCCGCTTCCGCCAGGGAAACGGCGAGATTCAGTCCGGTCTGTCCGCCCAGTGTAGGCAAAAGGCCGTCCGGGCGCTCCTTGGCGATAATCTCGGTCACCGATTCCACGGTGAGCGGCTCCAGATACACTTTGTCTGCTACTTGCTCATCTGTCATGATCGTCGCCGGGTTGTTGTTCACCAGCACGACCTGCACGCCCGCTTCTTTCAACGAAAGGCAGGCTTGTGCTCCGGCGTAATCAAATTCGGCCGCCTGACCGATAACGATCGGGCCAGAACCGATAACCAAAACTTTGTGAATGTGTGGCAATTTAGGCATATCTCTTCGCTCCTACTACACGCATCGATTGCAAGAATTGGTGGAATATATGGGAAGTATCGCTCGGTCCGGGATGCGCCTCCGGATGGTACTGCACGCTGAACACGGGCAGACTCACATGGCGCAGCCCTTCTACCGAGCCGTCATTTACATTTCGGTACGACACGGCCAACTGGCGTTTGTCCAGAGCTTCTTCTTTAACGACATATCCGTGGTTTTGCGAGGTCATGTATACCTTGCCCGTCATCATGTCCTTCACCGGATGGTTGCTTCCGCGGTGGCCGTAAGCAAGCTTCTCTGTTTTGCCGCCGTACATCAGCGCCAGCACTTGATGGCCCAGACAGATGCCAAGTGTCGGGTACTGCTCAACCGCTTTTCGCCATTCGCTGCAATACGCGAGCAGATGCTCCGGATCTCCAGGGCCGTTGGAAAACAGCAGTCCGTCTGGCGCAAGCGCGTTGATTTGGGCAAATGTCGTATCAAACGGCACCACCGTGACACGGCATCCCAGTTCCAACAGCGAATCGAGAATCGATTTTTTCATTCCGAGATCGACCAGCACGACATGCTCGCCTGTACCCGGGTAACGCTCGATTTGATTCGTGGAAACGTTCGCTACCAATGATTTTTTCGCATGCTTGTAGCGCAGTGACGCCACTTCAGCCGCTTGCATAGGCTGATCGGAAATCACACCGAAGACCGGACCATTTTGCCGTACGCGCTTCGTAATGGTTCGGGTATCGATTCCGGCCAGGATCGGAAAGCCGAAGTCTTCCGCCGCCTGGGCCAGTGTCTTGGTCGACTCGTAATGGCTAGGCTCTGTGCACAGCTCGCTGACGATCATTCCCGTCAATGCCGGCTTGGCTGCTTCATAATCTTTTTCATTGATCCCGTAGTTCCCGATCAATGGATATGTGAAGGCGACGATCTGTCCCGCAAAGGAAGGGTCAGTCATGACTTCCTGATAGCCCGTCATCCCTGTATGAAAAACCACTTCTCCGAATCCGTTAATGGGAGCACCGTAAAGCTGTCCTGCGAATACCTCGCCGCTCTCCAACGTGAGGTATCCCGTTCCCAGTGATTGATTCTCTCTGTTCATCCGTGAAGCCACTCCTCTCCAATAGGCACGTCTAGACGCCAACTGGCGCATATGATCAGGTGAATAATTCATTCACTTGTATACCGTTCATACCGAGAATTTATGCAACTCTTTGTATTAATATACATTCAACATTATAAAAATGCAACGAGTTTTTTGACTTCCGCAACTCGTTGCATTTTGGCAGAACATGCACTCTTTGCTGTTAGGCTTGCTCCAAAGCCTCTCCGAATACAGCCATTGCCTGCTTTACTTCCTCGTCCGTCGTAACGAAGGAAGGGAGCAGACGCAAAACTTGCGGCCCTGCCGTCAGGAAGATGACTCCTTTTTCCCGTGCATACGTCACGATATCGCCCGCCGGGATGGTCAGCTCTACGCCCAAAAGCAGCCCTTTTCCACGCACGGTGACGATCTTGTCAGGATGCTCGGCCTTCAATTTTTCCAGCTCTTGCGTCAACACTTGATAGATATGCGCTACCTGATCGAGGATTTGTTCTTCTTCCATCGTCGCAAGCGTAGCGATTCCTGCTGTCGCTGCCAACGGGTTTCCGCCGAATGTCGTTCCGTGCGTCCCTGGCGAAAATGCTTCTGCCACTTCTTTTGTAGCAACGACTGCGCCGATCGGGAAGCCGCTGCCCAAGCCTTTTGCCAAAGAAATCGCATCCGGCTTGACCCCATATTGTTGAAAAGCGAACCATGTGCCGGTTCGGCCAATGCCCGTCTGAATTTCGTCGACCAAGAGCAACAATCCGTGCTCATCGCACAAGTCACGCAGTGATTTCACCCAGGCTTCCTCTGCCGGGTGCACGCCGCCTTCGCCCTGAACCAGTTCCAGCATGATCGCGCACGTCTTGTCGTTAATCGCGGATTGAACCGCCGCGAGATCGTTGTACGGTACTGTGACGAAGCCCGCAGGCAAAGGCAGGAAACCATCCTTGACCTTGTCCTGGCCTGTCGCTGTCAAAGTCGCCAAGGTACGTCCGTGAAAAGACTGCGCAAACGTAATGACCTCGTAGCGATCCTCGCCTTTCACTTTTTGCGCATAGCGGCGAGCCAGCTTGATCAAGCCCTCATTCGCCTCGGCCCCGCTGTTGCAAAAAAACGCCTGATCCAGCCCTGACAGGCGGCTCAGCTTTTCCGCCAAAATTTGTTGCTGCGGAATGTGCACCAGATTAGAACAATGCCACAGCGTATCCAGCTGTTCGTGCAGCTTGGCTGTCACTTTTGGCGGGACGTGCCCCAAAGAGGTGACCGCGATGCCTGAGGTAAAATCGAGATAGGCTTTCCCCTGATCATCCCACACTTGATTTCCTTTGCCTTTTACCAGGCTGATTGGCCATCTTGCATAGTTATTCATAACATGCAATGGCGCTGTCACTGTACTCATGTCTTTGCCCTCCTTAATTGGCGTGATTTACATTCATTCTGACCGTTGTACCGACTGTCTCCCCTGTGCAGACGCCGAGCAAGTCTTCCGCTGTTCCCCTGCAAATGACGACCTGATTGACGCCTTGACCGAGTGCATCCAGTGCTGCCTGAACCTTCGGAATCATTCCGCCGGTAATGATTTGGGCCTGGATCATCGCTTGAATCTCTTCTGTGCTTGTTTGCGCGACAACTTCTTTGGTGCCGTCTGCTTGCGGCCGCATGATCCCTGGAACATCTGTTACCATGATCAGCTTTTCCGCAGAAAGTGCTGCCGCGATTGCGCCCGCTGCTACATCCGCGTTGACGTTGTACGTATCCACCCCGTTATCGCTCACGGACAGCGGAGCAATGACCGGAACGTAGCCTTTTTCCAGAATCGCAGCCGGAATGGCCGTATCGGCTTTCGTAATCTCTCCTACCCAGCCCAGCGGTTTGGACGTTTTTTGCGCCACGAGTGTCTGTCCGTCGATTCCGCTCACGCCCCATGCCTTGGCGCCCGCTTGGGTCAAGCGCCGCACGAGTAGCTTGTTGATGCTTCCGCACAAAATCATTTCCACGACGCGCAATGTATCTTCGCAAGTCACGCGCAACCCGTCGACAAACTGCGGCGTGATTTGCACGCGGTCCAGCATGCTGTTAATCGCAGGCCCCCCGCCATGCACGATAACGATCTGCTTGCCTTCCTGTTGCAGCTTCGCAATCGCCTGAAAAAAAGAGTCCGGCAACTGATCCATCGTGCTGCCGCCGCATTTGATAACGACTATCCCCTGCATCGCTTTTCCTCCTCTACGGGAATACCGGAACGAGCGGCAAACCCGTTTTTTCTGGCATTCCGAACATGACGTTCATATTTTGCACCGCTTGGCCTGCTGCCCCCTTCATCATGTTGTCGATCACGGACAGCAAAACGACCCGACCCGTACGCTGATCTACATGAATGGCGATGTCGCAGTAATTGGAGCCGTACACTTCCTTCGTATGCGGATAGCTTCCCGCTGGACGTACACGGACAAACGGTTTGTCAGCATAAGTCGCTTCGTACAGCTCCTGTATTTGTGCCTGGCTTACCTCCTGGCTCAGTTGACCGTAAGCCGTGACCAAAATCCCGCGCGTCATCGGCACGAGGTGAGGAGTAAACTGCACGATCGTCTCCACGCCGCTCTGCTTGTGCAGCTCCTGCTCAATCTCTGGCGTATGCTGATGGCTGCCTACTTTGTAAGCATGGATGCTTTCGTTGATTTCGCTGTAGTGAACGCCGAGCGAAACACCTCGGCCCGCCCCGGAAACACCTGACTTGGCGTCAACGATCCAACTGTTCGGCTTGACCCACCCGCTTTTCATCAAAGGAATCAAAGCGAGGAGTGCCGCTGTCGGATAGCATCCCGGATTGGCAATGAGGCTGGCACCTGCGACCTGCTCCTGATTCCATTCCGTCAGTCCGTATGCCGCCTGCTCGACAAAGCTGGCTGGCGCTGGCTCTTTTTTATACCAGGCTTTGTATACATCGCCCTTCTCCAACCGAAAATCGCCGGACAGATCGATCACCTTCACGCCGCTCTCGACCAGTTGTGGAGACAATCCGGCGCTGATCCCCGCAGGCGTGGCCAGAAAAATCAAATCATTCGCTTTGCTCATGCTGTCCGCATCAATAGGCAAAAGCTTTGGCAACCCCAGCCCGCTTACATGCGGAAACGTTTTTTCCAGTCCCTCTCCATCCGCCGAGCTTGAATATACATTTGCTATTTCAACTTGAGGGTGGCCAGCCAGCAGACGAATCAATTCCGCTCCGCCGTAACCAGTTGCCCCAACGATTCCGACCCGAACCATGAACCTCTCCCTTTCTTTATATCCGTTTTTGTATTTTTATACATGAATGATAATAAAAATTCAGATGAAATACAACTGGCAAATCTGTATGCGCTAATTTTTCTGCTGGTGCTCAGCCTTAATTGGTTCTTCGCCAGCATGAATTTTTATAAGTCCCTAGCAATAAAAAAACGCCCGGATATTCTCCGAGCGCTTCGTTCTTGCCGTTATTTACTTTTTGTCAGCAAGCCAAGCTGCGATGTTTTCCGCGTCTGTCCCTTTTACCAGTCCAGGCGGCATCGCGCCCTTGCCTTTGTTCAACACTTCCAAGATTTGATCTTTTGTCAGTTCCGAGCCAATCTTTTGCAGGTTGGGACCAACTGCGCCCTCCAGCGATTGGCCGTGGCACCCGGCACAGGTGTTTTTAAACAGCGTTTCTGCCGTTGCAGCATCGTAGCTGCCGGATGGAGCCGTGGTGGAAGGCGATTCAGTAGCCGGCTTCTCAGCAGGGGGTTGCGTCTGCTGATTGCCGCCGCCACAGGCGCCTAGCGAGAATGTGAGTACAGCCGCAAGCAGGGTGAACGGGATGCGTTTCAAGGCTGTTCCCTCCTTATTTAAGTAGAAATTCTTCGCTAAGTATGCCTCGACGACGACTTCTTCATTCCTCTCCCTGCCGAATTTAGGTCAAAGGCAGTTCAAGCGGGCTCCACTCGCGCAGCTCCAAAGTCCGCGCCCCTTCTACTACGACCGGATCGGCTTCGGCCAGTTTGCGCGCTTCTTCCAAGGACTCTGCCTTGTAGATGACCAGACCGCCCTGCTTGTCCGTGAATGGTCCTGCCATAAACACCTTGTCCTGACGGTACAGATCGTTAATATACTCCAAATGCGCTGGCCTGATTTTGGCATTCAATTCCTGATCAACAATCGGCAAAAAAGCGACATACAACATGCGTGAACCCTCTCCTTATCAGTTCGTGCGTTTGTTTGCAGTATACCATATTTGACAATCAGGACTTTAGCCCGGGTAGGATTTTTTCACTCTACAGCGAACGTTTTGAAATGGAGCAAGAAGCGACAGAAAGGCGGTCAGGTATGGGTACGCAGTTGCAGTTGTACAATTCGCTCTTCCATAACAATCCCGATGCTGTTTACATTATCGACATGCATGGCAACCTTACTGGCGTCAACGCCGCAGGAGAAGAACTGTTGGGCTACTCCGCTCCTGAACTGCTGCGGATGAAAATGTGGGAGCTGATTGCCCCTGTTCCTCAGCCGGACAAGGAAAGACTGGTTAGCCTGCTTAAAGAAGGCGTTCGCAAAAATATACCGTACCGTCTCCGACATCGGGACGGACGTTATTTGGAGATCAGCATCTCCAGCTTCCCAATCTTTCATAACGGAGAAATCGTTTGCCGCTATTCGATTGCCAAGGATGTTACACGCCAAAAGCAGACAGAAGAAGCGTTACTTTTCATGCAAGAAAATTTTCGGCTGATTTCGGAAAACATCATGGATCTGATTTTGATTGTCGACTTGAACGGGCACATTACATATGCATCGCCATCGATTCAATCCGTTCTTGGTCTGTCTGCCTCACACATTTTGCTCCGGCACTTTTCCGTTTTGATACAGCCTGAGCAGCGTCAAGCCGCCAGCCTTGATTTTCAAAAGATGATCGTGGACAAGATACCACTGGAAGCCGAGTATTCGTATCGTCATCCCGATGGCCGGATGCTTATTTTTGAGTTCAAAGGAACGCCGGACATCGGAGCAGACGGCCACGTGAAAAATACCGTAATCGTTGCCCGCGATATTACAGAGCGGCGGCATTCGGAGGAGCTGCTGCGTTACTCGGACAAGCTCTCCGCCCTCGGCGAGCTTGCCGCAGGCATCGCGCACGAAATCCGCAATCCGCTCACTTCATTGAAAGGATTCCTGCAATTGATGGAAAGCGAACCGGCAACAAACCATCAATATGTGCAAATCATGCTTTCCGAAATCGAGCGCATCTCTTCCATCACGAGCGAGCTTTTGCTGATGGCCAAGCCACAGACTCAGCGGTACGCGCCAAACGGTCTGCTGCCGCTGCTTCACTCTGTCATCAAGCTGCTTGCGCCACAAGCGCTGTTAAAAAACGTGAATATCGTGACACATTTTCCGTCAGCTACTTCGCTGATTCCTTGTGAGGAGTATCAAATCAAACAAGTGTTTATCAACATCATAAAAAACGGCATGGAAGCCATGCCGTCAGGAGGAATCCTCTCCATCGCAGTCGTCGAGGACGATCAGAACGTCCTGGTTCGGGTAACCGATCAAGGCCACGGCATACCCGAGGAGCTGCTTCCGCGATTGGGAGAGCTATTTTACAGTACAAAAGAAACCGGAACGGGTCTGGGGCTTCTCGTAAGCTCCAAAATCATTCGCGATCATGGTGGTACGCTTGAAATCACGAGCAAACTCGGCAAAGGAACCACCGTCATGATTACTTTGCCGAAAGTCGTGCAGTCATAAGCGACTCTCTATCGATTGATCTGCGCGCGCAGATACGCGTCGATAAAAGCGTCGATCTCGCCGTCCATGACAGCCTGAACGTTTCCTACCTCCATGTTCGTCCGGTGGTCTTTTACCAAGCTGTACGGATGGAAAACGTAGGAACGAATCTGGCTTCCCCAGGCGATATCCTTCTGCTCGCCCTGAATCGCAGCCAGCGTCTTTTCCTGCTCCTCCCTCTTTTTTTCAAACAGGCGAGCCGTCAGCATTTTCATCGCCCGCTCCCTGTTTTTGATTTGTGAGCGCTCGGTTTGGCACGTAACCACAATGCCTGACGGCAAGTGGGTAATCCGGACAGCGGAGTCAGTCGTGTTGATGTGCTGACCACCCGCACCACTGGAACGATAGGTGTCGATCTTGAGGTCTTCCGTGCGGATGTCGACTGCATTGTCGTCCTCGATTTCCGGGAGAACGTTGCAGGAAACAAATGATGTATGGCGACGCCCGGAGGCATCGAATGGGGAAATGCGCACGAGACGGTGCACGCCTTTTTCCGATTTCAAATATCCATAAGCGTTGTACCCTTTGATCAGGAGGGTAACGCTTTTGACACCTGCTTCATCCCCTGGCAGATAGTCGAGTGTCTCGACCTTAAAGCCTTTGGCATCCCCCCAACGTGTATACATTCGCAAGAGCATGGATGCCCAATCTTGCGACTCCGTTCCCCCGGCACCAGGATGCAGCTCCAGGATCGCGTTGTTTTTGTCGTATTGATCGCTTAAAAGCAGCTCCAGCTCAAAGCTTTCAAACGACTTTCTCAGCTCCTGGGTACTGTCGTACAAATCCTGGATGAGGGAAGTTTCGCCTTCTTCGATGACGAGTTCCAGCATCAACTGGAGGTCTTCGTATTGGGAATCCAGCTTGCCCATCGTCTCGACAAGACTTTTGATGGCGTTCAGCTCGCTGATTGTTTTTTGCGCAGCCTCGTTGTCGTCCCAGAAGTCTGGAGCAAGCATGCGCTCTTCCAATTCGCCGATCCGCTCTTCCTTTACAGGGAGGTCAAAGAGACCCCCTGATATCCGCTAAACGCTTAGCCATACTGGACATCTCTTGTTTGATGTCCGCAATATCGATCAATGCCATTTTTGCGAGTCACCTTCTCTTTACGTAAGCTAAGTTTATTGTAACGTAATTCGCTAGATCCGCAAACCTGGCAACCTGCCGTGCGTAAAAAGTGTGATTCGCCTTTTGTCTGGCGTGTGCTCTGCTATGTGGCCATCGGCGGTGATGGCGAGGATCTCAAGTCTCGGATTTCATGTGGTTGTTTATTATCCGCCTGCGGCGCCACCACCAATGAGAGATGATCCTTGCGCACCTGTACCGCTCGTTTGCGTATCATTTGTTTGCTTCGTTCTACTCTGCGTTTTCTCTGCCCCGCAGCCACCGGACTTCGCTGGCGTTGATCCAGCATGCCTTTTGGCGGAATGAGCACTCCTTGCGTCCAGTTCGGCTCGGGGATCTCTGCTGTCAGCCGTTCTTCATAGAAGACAGGGTCTTCTGCGGTAAAGACGGCCGGCTCCTCCCCGCGCTCTTCCTTCGCGATCCATTTGACTTTTTTATGTTCTCCCGCTGTTTTCAATACCGCTTTGAGTGTAACCCCAATTCTCTCCATCATGTTTTTCGTCTGTATGCCCATCACGTTGACTGTCGCTTTCATGTCCCATTCCCCCGTCCCCGTGTATTTGGTAAAAGTGTTGTACTTATGATTCTATTGATTTTTCCGAACATTTCCACCTGAATCGTTCGATGACTTTTACCAGTGTTAGACAAATAGACCGACCATAACAGGCGGCGAGGAAAAGATCAGGACGAATAGTGTCTATGCGTCAGGAAACAATTTGCAAATTCGGCTTGTTCGAGCTTTTTGGCAACTACATGCTCTCATTGTGTCGAGATGCCACTTCTTTTGAGCAAAGAAATGAAAAAAGCACCCCTCTCGCAGCAAAATGCGGCTGCAAAGAGGAGTGCTCGATTGACCTACTGTTTTTTGTTTTGACGGCGGCGTTCCTGTTCCTGAGCACGGCGCTGTGCGCGGTTTTTCGGGTCCGCATCGTTGGACTCTTCCGCTTCCGGATTTTCCGAAGGGCCGGAAGTTTGCAGCTGGCTTGGATCAATGCCTTGGCCGCGGATGACGTCCTGGCGCTCCAGGTTTTGGCTCACTTCAGCCTTCATGATGTACATTGCCACCTCTTCCTGTACGGAAGCAAGCATGGCTTGATACATCTCGTAGCCTTCAAACTGGTATTCGCGCAACGGATCGTTTTGCGCATAGGCGCGCAGGTGAATCCCTTGGCGCAGCTGATCCATCGCATCGATATGATCCATCCACTTGCTGTCGACAGCGCGCAGAATGACCACTTTTTCGAACTCGCGCATCATCTCGCCGATTTGAGCTTCGCGCTCTTTGTACTGTTTGTTGACTTCGGCTTTCAAAAGCTCGAGAATTTCTTCTGCTTCTTTGCCTTTCAGCATGGAAACGGTAATGTTCTCTTCGTGCAGGAAGCCGTTGTTCGCCGCATCTGCCAATGCTTGCAGATCCCAATCCTCTGGAACCTCTTCTTTTGGACAATGCTGTTCGACGGCACGCTCCAGCACGCTGTAGATCATATTCAACGCGACATCGCTCAAGTTAGCTTGCTCCAGGATGTCTTTGCGCTGCTTGTAAACAACGAGACGCTGCTGGTTCATCACGTCGTCGTACTGGAGTACGCCTTTACGTGCATCGAAGTTAGAGCCTTCGACACGTTTCTGGGCGGATTCAACCGCGCGAGTCACCAGACGGCTCTCGATCGGCATGTCTTCTTCCATGCCCAAGCGATCCATCATGTTCATGATGTTGTCCGCGCCAAAGCGACGCATCAGCTCATCCTGCATCGACAGGAAGAACTGGGAAGAACCCGGGTCCCCTTGACGTCCGGCACGTCCGCGCAGCTGGTTGTCGATCCGGCGGCTCTCGTGGCGCTCTGTACCGATGATGTGCAGACCGCCCAAGTCCGCTACGCCTTCACCCAACTGGATGTCGGTACCGCGACCGGCCATGTTGGTAGCAATCGTCACTGCCCCGTACTGACCGGCACGAGCGACGATTTCCGCCTCGCGCTCATGGTGCTTCGCATTCAATACGCTGTGCGGAACGCCTTTTTGCTTCAACATATGCGACAGGCGCTCAGAGTTCTCGATGGAAATCGTACCAACGAGAATCGGCTGGCCTTTTTTATGACGCTCGACGATATCGTTTACAACCGCACGATACTTGGCTGCTTCTGTCTTGAACACCAGGTCAGGCATGTCTTGACGAATGACTGGCTTGTTCGTCGGAATGACCACGACATCGAGGCCGTAAATCTTTTTGAACTCTTCTTCCTCGGTTTTGGCCGTACCCGTCATACCTGCCAGCTTCTCGTACATACGGAAGTAGTTTTGCAGCGTAATCGTCGCGAGTGTCATGCTCTCGCTTTGCACGCGCAGCCCTTCCTTGGCTTCGATCGCCTGGTGCAAGCCATCGCTGTAGCGGCGGCCGACCATCAGACGTCCTGTGAACTCGTCGACGATTACAACCTCGCCTTCCTGCACCACATAGTCCACGTCAAGCTTGAACAGCACTTGTGCTTTCAGCGCTGCGGTAATATGGTGGTTCAACGTGATGTGCGCCGTGTCGTACAGGTTGTCGATATTGAAAGCTTGCTCAACCTTGCCTACCCCTTCGTCCGTGAGGTTGACGATTTTCAGCTTTTCATCAATGGTAAAGTCTTTTTCCGGCTCCAGTCGCTTCACAAAATGCGAGCAGATGTAGTACAGCTCAGTCGATTTGTTGGCCGATCCGGAAATAATCAACGGAGTACGCGCCTCGTCGATCAGGATGCTGTCCACCTCGTCAATGATGGCAAAAAAGAGCGGACGTTGCACCATCTGTTCTTTGTACAGAACCATGTTGTCCCGCAAATAGTCAAAACCGAACTCGTTGTTCGTACCGTACGTAATATCACAAGCGTAAGCTTCCCGCTTTTCTTCCGGGCTCAGTCCGTTTTTGTTCAGACCGACTGTCAGCCCCAGGAAGTTGTAGAGCTGACCCATGATCCGCGAGTCGCGCTCTGCCAAGTATTCGTTCACAGTTACGACGTGAACGCCTTTGCCGAGCAAAGCATTGAGGTACGTTGCCAGGGTGGCAACCAATGTTTTCCCCTCACCGGTTTTCATCTCGGAGATACGGCCTTCTTGCAGCACCATACCACCAATCAGCTGAACATCGAAGTGACGCATGCCCAAAACCCGCTTGGACGCTTCGCGGACAACAGCAAATGCTTCATTCAAAATTTTGTCGAGCGGCTCTCCCTGAGCAAGTCTCGCTTTAAATTCCGCTGTTTTTTCTCGCAGCTGGTCATCGGAAAGCGCAGATACAGTTGATTCCAGCGCATTGATTGCTTCCACGCGCTTGAACATTTTTTTTACTTCACGTTCGTTGCTGTCGCCAAATATCTTTTTAACGAGTCCTAACATGAGGACACCCCTTCCATATGCTTCCGAACAAACATATCGTATGATTTGGCCTAAGCCTGAAATAAAATAAGATCGATTCTACGAAAATAAGACTTTCTAAAAAGCTATTTTAACAAATAGAAGCTCATATACACAAGTAAAGGGAGTTGCCAAAAGCAACTCCCTAGTCTTATACGAGTAACAAGGTGTAAAGTTTCGTTATTTCGGTTCAATTAATCCATAGCGCCCGTCGTTGCGGCGGTACACCACGCTGACATCGTTGGTGTCGCTATTTTGGAAAACGAAGAAGCTGTGTCCCAGCATATCCATCTGCATGACGGCTTCCTGCGCATCCATCGGTTTTAAGTCGAAACGTTTTGTTCTGACAATATCGATATCAACATCTTCCTCATCGACATCTGGTATTATCACAGCTACGGATTGACTGTCGCGCTGGCCTACTTTCGCAGCGGAATCAACTCGCAGCTTGCGCATCAATTTCGTTTTGTGCTTGCGAACTTGACGCTCGAGCTTTTCTGCCACCAGATCAATAGCGGCATACATATCCTCGTGTGTTTCTTCTGCTCGGATAATGACCCCGGCAAGCGGGATAGTTACCTCGATCGTGCCTTCTCCGCGATGTACATGCATGGTAACTTGTACATCGGCAGGCGTTGTTTCGAAATATTTTTCGAGACGGCCGACTTTCTTTTCCACATACTCTCTCAGTGCTGCGGTGACTTGAATGTTTTCTCCACGAATGTTAAATTTCATGGTTCCAACCTCCTTCCGTCTATATATAGATATTCGGCACCCCTGTAAATAATCCTGCTCCAATCTCAAAAAAATCTTAGTGAAAATTTTACAATCCGGCAA
The DNA here is from genome assembly GCF_029892995.1 of Brevibacillus sp. 1238. Classification (NCBI taxonomy): domain Bacteria; kingdom Bacillati; phylum Bacillota; class Bacilli; order Caryophanales; family Paenibacillaceae; genus Brevibacillus; species Brevibacillus sp. 1238. Next base: position 49,626 of record NZ_JARXWC010000005.1, read on the forward strand.
CAGTCGACAGAATTTTACCAATACTTACTAGATGCCCTATGCTATAATAGAAGGGTAATCACTCTATCCTATATATCGCGGTCGTCATCGCACTGGAGGAATCCTCATGGCAGAGGTGAAACCTTCTCATTCCATTATTGGCACAACGCTCGCGCAAGACGTCTACAATGAGTACGGCCTGCTTCTTTTGCCCGCCGGAGCTGTCCTTCACATGAGTGACATTCGCCTTTTGGAAGCGCATCAAATCCAGTCGGTGCATGTCGCTTCTGAACAGGAAACTCCTGAGGTGCCGTTGCCCATGCTGCATTGGAACGAGGCACAGGCTGCCCGTGAGTACATTGCAGCAGTCAAGCAAACCGAGCATTTATTCAAACAGATCGCTACAGGTTCTGTTCCTCCCTTGCAGCAGTTCAACAGCACGTTTTATCCGCTGCTGGATCAGGTTCTCCAGCAAATGGGCTTTCTTCGGTTCATCTACATCAAAGAAGGGACGGAAGACTACACGTACCGCCATTCTCTTCATGTAGGAATCGTGGCTGCCCTGATAGGAAAAATTTTAGGACGACCCCAGGAGGAAATCTATCGCCTGGGACAAGCAGGTCTTTTGCACGACGTCGGGAAAATGATGATCCCGGATGAGATTTTAGCCAAGCCAGACCGCTTGACCGATGAAGAGTATGAGATCATGAAACGCCACACCATCTACGGCAATGAGCTGCTCATGTCGATGGAAGACGCTGACGAATGGATTGCCAGATGCGCCTTGATGCACCACGAGCGTCTCGATGGCAGCGGCTATCCACTCGGCCGCAAAAAGAAAGACATCCCCTTTGAGTGCCAGATCATCAGCGTGGCAGACGTTTTTGATGCCATATGTACGGATCGCGTCTATCGTCGCGGCACCTCTCCTTTTCAGGCTGCCAACGTCCTGTGGGAACTGGCATGCCAGGGCAAGTTGAATCCGCTGATCGTCTCCCGCTTTATCCAGTACATCATTTTGCTGTATGTCGGCTCCCAGGCTTTGCTCAACAATGGCGACCACGTCGAAATCATCATGATTCATACGGATGAACCCATGCGTCCACTCGTTCGCAGAGGAGACGAATTTGTGGATTTGCGCGATTATCGGGAGCTATTCATTACGAGAATGATCAGCTGAACTACAGCTGCCTTACTAAAAATCCCCCTGAGCCGGTAGCGCGGCCAGGGGGATTTGCTGTCATCGATATGTTTTACAGTTTGACGACGTTCGCTGCCTGTGGCCCGCGGTCGCCCTCCACGATATCAAATTCCACAGCTTGTCCTTCTTCCAGTGTGCGAAATCCATCCGTTTGAATGGCCGAGAAGTGGACGAATACATCATCGCCATTTTCCCGCTCGATAAAACCGAATCCTTTTTCTGCGTTAAACCATTTAACTTTGCCTTGCATGAAACAGCACAACCCTTTCTTTTGTAAAAATTTGGATAAAGATCCTTTGTGTACAACCATAGTCTCCCCAATTCGAGGAAACGCATTCTTCTATCTCGTAGAATATTTTTTCTCCAAGCCGCGCACGACGACCCGTGACAAAAACAGTGTTAGCACCAGATAGACGGCTGCCTCCGTCAAGTAAGGAGGGTAACGCTCAAATGTGCTCTTCGCCACGTTCATGGCGGCGTAGTTCAACTCTGGGGTCGCAATTACCGCACAGAGGGACGAATCCTTCAAAAGGGCAATAAATTCGTTCCCGATCGCCGGCAGCATGCGCGTAAACGCCTGTGGCAATACAATCAGGCGCATCGCCAGCCCCTTTGTCATCCCCAGCGAGCGCGCCGCTTCCATCTGCCCTGGATCGATCGATTGAATCCCCGCCCGAAAAATCTCGGCGATGTACGCAGCAGCATTGAGCGACAACGCTACAAAACCGGAATAAATCGCTTCAGGACTGTTCTCTCCCGGAAAAAACACCGCCCATATCGACGGAATGACGGCGAAGTGGATTAGCAAAATTTGCACCAGCATCGGCGTTCCCCGAAACAACTCTACATAAATAGAGCATGTCCACCGCCAAAAGCGGTTGGCCGACATTTTACCCAAGCTGATAAACAGCCCGAGGAAAGTCCCGCAAACGGTAGCTACTGCCGTCAGTAAAATCGTATTGATAATGCCGCGGATAAACAGTTCCCTGTACTCATAGATGACGCTCCAGTCCAATGGCAAGTCCTCCCTTCCTGTGTGTCAGCACTGGAGTTCACAAACACCGGGCGCGTCCTCGCGGCGCACCCGGCTTGTTATCGCTGACTACTTGCTGCCGAAATACTGGGTATAAATTTCTTGGAGCTTGCCATTTTCCTTGATTTTCTTCAGACCGTCGTTGATTTTGTTCAGAGCGTCTGTGTTTCCTTTTTTGACCATGATGCCGTAAAATTCTTTTTCAAAAGAGTCGTCCTTGATCAGTTTGAATTTCTTGTCTTTGATTTTATTTACGTAATATTGCAGTACGCCATTATCACCTACAACTGCATCGACACGGCCATTGAAGAAGTCGTCCACAGACGAAGGCATGTCGTCATAGCCTTTCAAGCCTTCATACGTATCGCCAAACGCCTTTTTGACCACCTCTTCCCCTGTAGTGGCAGCTTGTACCCCGATCTTTTTGCCTTTCAGATCAGCCAGCTTGCTGACAGGGGAGTCTTCTGCGACCAAAATCAATTGATTCGCCTCGAAGTAAGAATCCGAGAAGTCGTATTTCTCCTTGCGCTTGTCCGTGATCGTGATGGACGATATCCCGATGTCCACCGTGCCTTTGTCCAGGCCGTCAAACAGCGGGTCCCAGCCTGTGTTTTTCCACTCGATCTTGAATCCTCCCGCTTCCGCAATCGCATTCATCACATCGATGTCATGCCCGCTGATCTTGTCAGCCTCAAGCATTTGGAATGGCGGGTAAGCCGCATCCGTTCCGACCACGTATACTTTGTCCTGGGAACCGCCACCGCTCGTACCGCTTCCCGAAGACTGCTGGCCTCCCGAACCACAGGCAGAGACCAAAAGCCCCACACCTGCTACCAGCACAAGAGACTTGAACCACTTTTTCCCGAAACCCATTCGAAATCCCCCTTGTTTCTCTCTGTATAGCATACTTTTCCCCAGCACTGTCCACATGGAAATCGTGTGTTTTTTGCGTTCTCCACAAAGTTATCCACATTATCCACATAGCGTTGTGCACAAGCTGGGTATAACTATTTTCCTGCTTGTTCTGCGGCCCTGGTACTATGGTTACGGAAGCGATAGGAGAGATAGAACCGGAGCTGGCAACAAATGGTCAAGACCGTTTGGTTGGCCGCAAAGCGACATATCCGCTTTCATGAAAACCGCCGAGACGTTTTTCACAAGAAAAAACAGGATTCGTATACACCGGATATACTTCTATCCTGTATATAAAAATCCTGCCTAAAAACATTAATTTATCAGAAAAATACGAATTATTCTTTTTCCGCCAAAATAATAATCTCCACTCGCCGGTTGCGCGCGCGGTTCTCATCGTTGGAATTATCCACGAGCGGCTTGTATTCTCCCAATCCCGCGACCGTAAAGCGCGATGCCGGCAAGGAATATGCATCAACCATTTCCCGCATTACTGCAATGGCGCGGGCAGAGGACAGCTCCCAGTTGGATTTGAATGAACTGCGCGAGATCGGCACATCGTCCGTGTAGCCCTCAATCCGCACTTTGTGCTCATAGCGCTGCAACACCTGGGCTACGGTGCCTACGACCTCTTTCCCCTGCTCCTGAAGATCAGCAGAGCCGCTGCCGAACAAAATTTTCTCCGGAAGCCGGATACGCAATCCCTCTTCGGTCTCCTCATAGTCCAGATTCAGTTCCGCCAGAGCAGAGGAGAGCTGGTTGTGCACCGTCTCCATATCGCGTTCACCCGAGTCTGGCATGCCAGCAGGCAACTTAGGCAAATTCGCCATTTCTTGCTCCTGCGAGCCTTTCTCGTCAATCGTGCCTGTGAGCACCTTCTTTTGCCCCTCCAGCTGATGAATCTCGCGCTCCAGCTCGAGCTTTTGCAAATTCAACAGATCAAGGCTTTGATGCACCTGCTTAAGATTGGCCTCGTGCTCCACCTGCTCCTTTTTGGCAGCCTCGCGCTCGGTCTGAATCCTGGTCAACTGCGTCGCTGCGATGATGATCACGATGACAAACAACAGCGTAATCAAGTCACTGTAGCTGATCAGCCAGCTTTTCTCCAGCTCCTTCTCGTCGTACAACCGATCGTCATGCATAGCGATCCTGCCTTTCAATCGTGCCCTTCATGCTGCCAGGCTCCTTGACGAGCACCAGCTTCTGGTCGCCAGGCAAAAACGAATTGAGCTTCTCAAACAACAGGCGCGGCGTCTCCATCCGCTGCAATCCAACACAGCCTTCGATGTAGAGCCGTTTTTCAAACATTTCCCGGTCATACAAGTCCATCATCCGGTAGTAACACGGCAGAGCGAACAAATTCGCAAGGAGCGCGCCATAGAGCGTGGCGACCACCGCTGCGCTCAGACTGTGCCCAGTGAGCGCCATGTCTTCGAGCGACTTCAATACCCCTGTCATCCCGAGCAGCGTCCCTACCAGCCCCATCCCTGGCGCCAGCAAACTGATCAGCCGGAAGAAGCCAGCTGCCTGCTGATAGCGATACTGCTCGCCCTTCAGCTCGTTTTCCAGAATCATTCGCAGCTCTTCTTCTGGCACACCCTCTACCGCCAGCAGGCTGCCGCGCTGCACGAACGAATCTTTCTCCTGGTGCAGCTCGCGTTCGAGCGCGATATATCCCTGTTCTTTTTGAACGAGCGCGTAATAGTAGAAGCGCTTGATCGTTTCCTCTACGTTGCTGTCCCTGCCGTGAATCAAAAGGCGGACGATTTTTTTTACATCAAGATGCTTGCGCTTGATCGCGTACGACACAACCACGGAGAGCGCGACCAGTTCAATCGCGGTCACGTTCAGCAAATCACCGAGGTTGCCGTTCAAGTAAACCGCGTGTATGAAAATGAGGAGGACGGCTCCGATCAAGACGAGTGAGCGGCGTTTTGTGGACAATGGTGTCACCTTCCTAGTTTTAAAACAGATCACTTTAAATTATAGCAGATAGAGAATGCTCAAAAGACAGACAAATGATTGTAATGAAAGTAACGTTAAAAAATGTCGATAATTAAAAGGTAAGGAAATTTTTGAAAAGAGGTGACCATCTGTGAATGCTATCCAACTGCAACAAGCAGTTAGCATTAGTGTAACCAAACAAGTACAAGAGACGATGCAAGCACAAGCTTCTATCATGCTGGAGGGATTGGCCCAGACCCAGAACAACGTTCAAGTGGCTCAGGCAAGTCATCCTACTCTTGGGAAAGCCATCGATATTCGCGTATAAGATTCGGAAAAGAAAAAGGCCGGTTACCCGGCCTTTTTTTATTTTTTTCGATCGAAAAAAGCCCCGTAACCGTTTGGACCTGCCTCGTTGTAAGAATTCATGGCGAGCTTGCTGCGGTGGAGGTTGTTTAACTGTTGTTGTACGCCTTGTTTACAACCTTCTATCAAAGGAATCAGCCGTTGATTTACTTCATAGATTTGAGTCAATTGAACGCGTTGAGCTTCTGTCAGCACTGATCCAGCACTGAATCTCTCCTGCATTTGATGGATTAACTCTTCACGCTCATCCAAAATTGCCAGCCAATCATCCGGATTCGACTCCTTTACTGCCACAGCTTGCTCCAGACGTTGTGTCGCTTCATGCAAGCTTTCCAAGAGAGTAGCCATCATCTCGTCCATCATGTGCACCTTATCCTTGTTTCTTGGCCAATTGCATGGCTTCTTTCCACGTATCACGGAATTGAACAAACAATTCTTCTACTTCACTTAGAATCGCTATATCTTTGCGCATGTTTGCTTGAATAGTACGTTGGAGCATATACTCGTAAAGTTTGACAAATTCTTTGGAAATAGAATAATCGTTGTTCAAGGTGGACATAAGCTCATACAAGATGTTTTGCACTTTCAGAGAGGCCTCATGAGCCTTGGTTACATTTTTTTCTTCGATGGCATTTTTGGCTTGTTTAATGAACTTAAGCGCACCGTTGTATAACATCAATGTCAAATCTGCAGGAGTAGCGGTCGTTACCTGATTGGATTGGTATGTCTGAGCAGCGTTCTGCAACATCTGCATCACTCCTTTTTAGCTCTTGCCTAGCATTTGGGCGAACCAAGAGCCTTGAGATTGGGCTTGGGACATCGCTTTTTCCATTGCTGAAAATTGTTTCCAGTAACGATCTTCGATAACTTTCAGCCGATCTTCCCAGCGAGAAATATCATCATCTGTTTGCTGGATTTTCTTGCTCAAAACGCTATTATCCGCGATTGTGCCTGCTGCACCAGCTTCTTTCGTAATTTTGTCCATGACTTGATTCAATTGACTATACAGACGTTCTGCTACGCCACTTTCATTGTATTTCTTTCCGAGATCGGTTTTCTCATCGCTATAATTGGTGAAAAGCTTCAGAACATCATCGCCATTATTTCGAATCGCTTCACGAAGTTTAGTCTCGTCGAGGTATAGCTTACCATTTTCCAAATAGGCATTTTTACCGCTAGGAGCACCTGTAATTCCAATTTCGGAAAGAGTATCGAATGCTTTATTGATACCTGTTGCTTGCAAAGGCGTGCTTATGGCGCGGCGCAGTTCGTTCAATCCGCTCGACAGAATAGGATCCCTTAACAAAATTCCGCTCTTGGCCATAGCCTCCAGTTTCTCTGCGGTTTTTTCCGGGAGTTCTTCTTTTTCTTCGTCAAGCAACGGTTGGTAGCCTTTATTTTTCGGTTCAGAGATTTTCTTGTTGATCGTTTCAATGACCGCATTATATTTATCGACAAAATCTTTTACCATGTTGTAAACGGCATCTTCGTCAGTCTTGGTGCTAACGACTACTGGACCACCTGCGCTTGCCTGTTTTAACGTGATCTCCATACCGTCAAAAGAAATCGTGTTTGTAGGTGAGGTATATTCTACCCCGTTAATTTTAAATTTTGCCTCTTCTCCTGCTGTTCCGGCAGTGGAAGTCTTAACAGCGGTATCGATATCTAAGTTGTTGCTGGCAGAAGCCTGTACCTGGAATGTTTTTCCGTCCTCTGAGGTCATTACTAACTTATTGTTAAATACACTAGCTTTTACACCAGCATTTGCACTGTTAATTTTGTTCACAATCGCCTCTAAAGAATCATTGGCTCCTGCAACTGAAATTGTCACTCCTGTAGCGTCCGATCCATTAATGCTACCATCACCGTTCGTATCCTTGCTAATGGTAAAAGTAAAATCGGATCCCCCAACAGCAGCCTTTGAATCAGTCACCGAGGTATTGAACTCAGCAGTAGGTGGAGTCCCTGCTTTCGCCAACTTGGTAACCTCAACAGTGTAAGATGACAAGGAAGGCTTGCCTACCACTTTGGCAGAGGCAATGCTTTCGTTCTCTGAAGCAGCTATCTTTTTGTTAAAACTACTCGCCATGCGAAGACCCTTAATCGTGTTTTGCAAGTCAACCAGAATACTGTTCATATCCCGGTAAGCGTCGCGTTTCCACTCAGTGCTATACTTGTTCCGCTGCAAGCGATTAACAGGTTCACGCTGTGCTTTCATCAGATCCTTGATAATTTTCTCCGTGTCCATTCCAGAAGCCATACCACTAATTCGAATACCCATCTTTATACCTCCTATCTCTTCTCGTCAACAAGCAGTCCGATCATTTCGTGCATTTTGGCAGCCATATCCATCATTTTCTTTGAAGGTATTTCTCGTATGACTTCATTCGTCTGATCGTTAATAATCTGTACATAATACTCGTTTAGTTCTTCATGGAGGGTAAATTTCACATGCGAGCTGGTAGTTTGCAGCCACTTGTTGATGCCCGCTAACTCCTGCTCAATTTCTCGCTTCGTTTCTACTCGCTCTTGAAGTGGTGCCTGCTTTTCCACTGGCGGATTTTGACTCTGGTTTAACTCTGTGAATGGCTTTGCTTTTCCATAATTGTGAATTGAACCGACATCCATTCCTGATCCTCCTCAAGAATCATTTCTTATGTTAGTTATCGGTTTTTTCACGATAAAGCTTTACTTTCTCTTCGTGCTTTCTACCCAGTACTATTGTTCAATTTCTCGACTAAAGACATTGTATGTACTGCATCATGGATAGACATACTTCCCTCGTAAGTAGCATCTGTTCGATTACTGCTCACGTTGGTAACAAAATACTTAAGTTGTGCAGCGAATCCCGGCTTCGCACCGACATCAGCCTCATCCGGAAGTAATCGATAAGGCTCGCGATTTCGAAAGAAAACAACCGCTTCCTCTAAGTTTGTAAATTGAATCTTACCGTCAGGGATGTAAAGCTCGTAATTCCAATTCCCCAATGCATGCCAATACGCCTGAAAAGTAATCGGTACATCTGTTTGTGATACAATCAGGGCTGCATATCGATGATTCAATGGCTCTGCCTTTAGCGGATTTTGAAACGTATTTACCGCTTTTGTCTCGCCACAATAGTATCGAATTAAGTCAATGCAATGGATACTGTTTCCGGTAAAGAGCATTTCTAATTTTTCCTCTGGATAATTCGCTTCTCGGAGAGTCCGGTACCGCTCAAATACGTCCATCCTCATCCCAAGCAGCCCTCCCATTTCATCAATTAGCAGCTTCGCTTGGCGAACCACGCTGTAAAATCGACGGTTAAAGGCTACCATCACACTGGTTTTAAACTGTCTGGACATCTCTGATAGATGATTGGCTTGCTGTTTCGTTAGTCCGGGCGGCTTCTCTAATAGCACTGGTATTCGGTATGGGATTAATTCAAGTGCAATATCATAGATTGCTGTAGCTGGAACCGCAACTACGATACCGTCCAACTTTTCAAAAGAAAGCATGTCAGAAATGCTCGTATACGTCCGAGGTATGTTTAAATCGCACCGCGCCCTTTGGTTACCAATCTCGGTACGATTTACCGCCGCTACAACTTGAATCTTCTCGTCATGGTTCTCGTTTAGCCAATTGATTGCTTGAATATAAGAAGGAGCAATCGTCCCCGTTCCAATTATGCCCAGAGAAATCATCGAATCGCTCCTTTACGTAAATTTGAATAATCGATTTATGCACTCCTCATCCGCAATCGGTAAGGCAATTTGTTTATTACCCTTTTCATGGGACAGATGAATCCCGATCACAGCTTCTAGAGCCTTGACCGCATACTCGGGGTCAGCAGGTGCCTCATCCTGAAATACAGCTTGCAGCAGATCATGACTTAAAGCGTGAATATCGAGTTCCAATTTCTCTTTTTCAACTCGCCGCAATGGTGTTCCATAACGAGTCACTGGCAGTGCCCAATCGTCCTCGTTTCTTGTTTCAATCAAATAGAAGCGCTCTATTTCGTTGATCGTAACACGCCCGCATTTCCCATTAATAACCATCAACGGAGGAATCCCCAAATCTTCTGCCATCTCAAAAAACATGCGTGCGCCCGCTTCAAAATGGACAATCGCATATCCACCTGGGTCTTTAAAATTAGCCCCTCTCGGGTTCGCTATATTTTCATCATTCAGGAATCCGCAAACTTGTACTACATTTTGCTCCAGCAAATAACCAGCAAGATCGATAAAATGGGTACCGTTGCACCCCATTTGTCCGCCGCCCATTGAAAACATGATACTTTCCACTGAACCGATAATTCCGCTGCGCAGCTTTTCCCGTAACGATACATAATCCTTTGACCATCGTCGCCCATGATTGACAGCCAGGGTAATGCCTTCTGCGCGGGCAATTTCAACCATTTCCCTAGCTTGGGCAATAGAAGTTGCGATCGGTTTTTCGCAGATGATACGTTTCACGCCATGCTTTACCGCATCCAGATAGATGGGGTAGTGGCTGGGGCCGTTCGTTGCAATGATCAGAACGTCAAGTTGCTCATGTTGAAGCATGTCCGCATGAGATGAATAGGCGACGACCTCATGCTTCAATTGCCGCTCTTTCACTTGCTGAATTGCTTCTTGCCTCAAGTCCACTACTGCCAGTTTAATCTGTTCCATTTTTTTCATCACTTCTACGTACCTAAGCCCCATCGGACCAAGTCCAACAATCCCAATTGTTTTCATCACTTCATTTGCTCCTTGATCGTTTCAACAAGCTCAGGTAAAACAGGATGCTGAATTTTATTTTGTCGAACGAATTTGATATATTCAGTGGTTTTCCCAAAGTCGTTCATTTGATACGAAAGAGCAATCAGGTTGTACAAGTTGTCGCCGTAATAAGGGTATGCCTCGAATGATTGGGAAAAATGCATATAACTCCTATGCATATCCTCTTCAAAGCATCGACACCCCAATACGTTCTCATAAAAGGCTCGTGTAATCTGGAGGAGATGCCGACTTACAAGCTCATTTCCTCTTTTATTCAAATGATGGTCATCCGGCAACAAATACGTATGCGGATGATAAGCATCAACATGTGATTCCATATCAATGAAAAATACTTGGTGACGGTTTGCACCACTTTTCAAAACTTGGTTGTATGCAGATATTTGATGCAAGATTCCGGGATAGCGTTGCTCCATCTTCATTGAAGTTTTGCAAATTCCCAAAACAACCAGTTTCGTCTGAGGACGCATCTCAGCAAGGTAGAGAATCTCTCTGTAGAATCTCTCAAAGTCGCCAATCTCAACAAGCTGTTTCCCGCCCAAATTTTCTCGAAACCAACAGTCGACAATCCCTACTTGAAGGACAATTACGTCTGGTTGAAAGAAGAACAAATGGTTTGCAAATTGTTCGTGAATATCCTTGATGGTAGAGAAGCGTTGAGCACGATTCGTTACGCTTATGTCCGCTTCAGGATAGTTGGAACGCAACTCTTTCTCTAAAAGATACCCGTACGTCTCGTTAAAATGAACGGCCAACTCTTTATCAACAACTGGATCAAAGTTGTTAATTCGGTGAGGGCGCGGCAAAGCAAGGGAATCACCCAAAATAAGTATGTTCATGAAATCCACCCTATGTCGATTTTTCCATTACCAGGCTGACAAACCACCGTCAATTACAAATTGCTGACCCGTTACGTAACTCGATGCATCAGAAGCCAAGTACACCATTACCCCTACAATCTCATCTGGTCTTCCCATTCTGCCTAACGGAACACGATTAGAGTATTTCTCAATAAAGACTTCATTTTGGCCGCTTTGAATTCCACCAGGAATCAGAGTATTGACACGAATTTCCTGCGGAGCCCAATAGCTAGCCAAATATTTAGTCAGTCCGACGACTGATGCCTTAGAAGCCGAATAAACGGCAGGGGTGTTAATCTGCCGCCCTAAATAATGGGACCCTTCATAAATTCTATTATCCGGAGCTACGATCCCGTAGATCGATGCCGTTTGAATAATAGATCCCCCTTTTCCCTGCTGTACCATTTGCTTCCCTACTGATTGAGCAACCAAAAACATGCCATCGATATTGACGGACATAATTTCACGCCATTGATCCATAGAATACTCTTCGAACGGCGAGAAAAATGCATCTAAATCTTTGGACTTGCTTGCAGCATTGTTGTGAAGAACATGAATCTCCCCCAACGTTTTGACAACTTCATTTACCATTTCTTTCACAGATGTTGGCGAGGAGACATCACATGCTACCCCCAAACACTTGACACCAAAGGACTCTGAAAGCTCTTTGGAAAACTCTTCTGCTTCCTGTTGATTTAAATCAATAACAGCAACATTGGCACCGAATTCAGCAAGTCCCTGACAAATTTGCTTGCCGAGTATCCCAAGTCCCCCCGTTACAATAGCGGTCTTTCCTTCTAAGCTAAACATATTTTTATACAAATAAGGTTTCATATTTCTCCCTCTTTTCGCTCATTAAAAACTCGACAAATTTAAAATCAATTTCCGAATCAATATCGATCGAGCGATCCTCAGGCATTACATACAGCAACGTCTTTTCATTAAAGAGAGTTTTCTGAGCGAAAAATTCTTCGCGCTTCCACACATAAATAGAAGCATTCATATCAAAACACTTTGGAGAATCCTGTCTTCTAACAACCTGTCGCTCCAATGGCTTCGACAAGCGGACAATATTATTCGAGTCGAGTTCAACCAAGTTAAAATATGGAGACCTTCTGGCAGGGGCACCCGTTATCAAGTTAGCTCCATCTTGTTCTTCCAGAATCCGAATAGCCTCTTGAATGTCCTCTACATATCTCAATGGAGAAGTCGCATCCATATCGACAACAATATCAAAAGTCGTTTTCATCTGTTGCTCCACGGTTGTTACACAATGCTGGATAGCCGGTAATTTCGCTGACTCATCAGTTGCCATCTCGCTGGGACGTTCAATCAGTATGTCTGCACCATACTTTCTGGCTGCCTCCAGTATTTCGCTAGAATCACTGCTGACCGCTACACATTCAAACATTCCAGAAGCCTTCGCCTGCTTAATGCTAAACGCAATGAGAGGATGACCTAGCAAGGGGCGTATATTTTTATTTTTCACCCCTTTTGATCCTCCTCTGGCACAAATGGTACATAACCTCTTCATCTTGTGACCCAACTCCGTTTCTCATTTGCCTCTTCTGCTGCTTTTATCATGCTCATTACTTGCATAGCTTCATCAGATCGGCAAATGTCATGATCCACTCCACTCAAAGCAGCTCTGTGTTGCTCGATATACGTAAAATCACGTGATACGTTAAAATCCGTGTGTTCCTCGTTTACTGTTATCGTACTTTGAATCATGTCCAGCTTTATGGTGCCGTGGTCTGTATTCACTATTACAAAACGTTTCGCAACTCGATCTAAATAATTCACACTGATGGTTACAGCAGGGCAAAGCTTTGTTCTCATCAATAGCGTGTACACATCGTCGCTGCTTATCTCGAGTTCACTGAACTTCCCGCCTACCGCAGTCAGGCTTTCCCAACCTCCTAGTAACCAATTCGTATAATCAAGTTCATGGCTCAAATCTCGTAAAACACCGCCCCCCTTTTCTTTGCTCGCAGAGTAAGACTCTCTATAATCAGCCTGAGGGCGCCACTGCGGAAGATACTGACCTGTATATACATGAAAAGATAAAACTGTTTTATTGGCTAATAGCGACCGTAATTTTTGAATACCTGGATGAAAGCGAAGATTATAGCCCACATATAATTTTTGAAAAGAGTTGTTGGGCATGTTACATTCATGATCAAATATCGGCTTTTCTATAAGGACTTTCCCTTTAAATCCGTTCGCATTTAATTCTGAGATGGTGGCTAAATGTTCGGATGTTCTGTTAGCTACAATGACATAGTCAGGCTCTTCTCTTATTAACGCTTCCGAAATAGAAGGATAATAACAATCCCATTCAATTTCACGACGACTCACAACAGCTACTTTACAACCAAGACTGGTTAGCACTCTCGCATGCCGCATCCCGATAGACCCGAAGCCAATAACAAGTGCCTTCAACTGAATACCTCCATGTATTCCCTATTCGCTTTCTCAAAGTCTGTGATTCGCCCAATGTCCAACCAATACTCTCGAATCGGGAACGCAATCGTATCTTTTGCTTCTTTCAATAGCTTGTCGAACAGGCTTGGCATATCCAGATATGTGTTATGCGGGATATATTCAAGTACACTTGGATTCAACACATAGATTCCAGCATTCACAAAAAAGCGCTGTATTGGCTTCTCTTCAATGCTTGTCAACCGCTGCTTGTCCAGTCTGACTACCCCGTACGGAATCTGATGATCGTACTCACGAACACACATAGTTGCATGAGCCTGATAGTTCTTATGAAAGTCAAGCAATTGTTCAAAATGTACCTTCGTCAATAAATCGCCATTCATGACGAAAAATGGATCAGTCGGTCTTGCCGGCAACAAGCTCAGTGCTCCTGCCGTCCCTAAAGATTGCTGTTCTTCAATATAGCGAATCGTCACACCCCATCGCTCACCTGATCCAAAATGTTTCTGGATCATCTCTGCTTTATACTTCACTGAGATATAAAATTTATAGAAGCCTTGGTCTACAAAGCTTTGCAAGATCGTTTCTAATATTGGTTTGTCCCCCACCTTTAAAAGCGGTTTAGGGCAATCATGCGTGAGGGGATGTAACCGGGTTCCCAAACCCCCGGCCATTAATACGACCCAGTTTTCCTTCTTCTTCGGCCTAAGCAGTTCATCTAAAATTTCCACATGAACAATCCGACCATCCTCGTCAACAACCGGGATCTGGTGGAGCTGTTTAATTTTCATCAAAGCCAGCACATTATCCCTAGTATCGTAGGGAGAGGCCACAGTAGGGAACGAGTTCATTACTAAAGAAATATGATCGGTCAAAGCTCGTCCCTTTAACAAGCCTCTACGTATATCACCATCGGTTACAGTACCCAGCAAGCGATCTTCTTCATCCACTACAAGTGCAATTTGCCGTGCATTTTTATCTATAATTTCCAACGTATTAATGATAGGAGTTTGAGGAGATACTAGCAGATCTCTCCAGTTCACTATTCCTCACACCTTTCTAGCTGCAAGTCCCAATTATTTTAGCAGGTACTCCCACTACCTTCGTCTGTTCCGGGACATCCCTTATCACTACGGTCCCAGCTCCGATGATGCTCGACGTTCCTACTACGATGCCCTGAATAATGACAGCGCCCGTGCCTATATGAGAACTCGCATGAATTGTTATGCCTCCAGACAATGTAGCCCCAGGTGCAATATGAACGTGCTCTCCTATGATACAATCATGATCTACTGAAGCACGTGTGTTGACGATGGTATTGCATCCCAACTTGGTACCCGCTTGGATAACTGCCCCCGCCATAATTTGCACGCCTTCCCCTACAATTGCATTAGGAGAGATGATTGCACTTGGATGAATTGCATTGATAAACGAATACCCTTTTTCCTTAAAAGAAAGGTAGAGTCGCATTCTGCCCGAATTATCGCCTATGGAACCAAGGCCGTTGGCTAACAAAATCTTGTCCGCTGAGTAGGTCTCCACAACAGAATCATCGCCCAAGTAGTGAATACCCCAAAGCTTTCCTTTATTCGTTACATCTGTGTATCCAACAATTTGATAGCCCTGAAGCATCAACACCTCGGCGACAATTCTGGCATGATCACCTCCACCAAGAATTAGCACACTTTTCATAGTTCAATCACTTCATCAGGCTGATAATCTTTCATTGCTGGCTTTCCAATCAGTTCCCAAAAATGCATTGGCGTAATTCCATTCCCCGGCCGTTTGGCAGTAATATTTTCGCTGGTTAACAGCTCTCCCTTTTTAATACTGTGCGCGGCTACCAAGCTTTTGCGTGCAACATGCTTGTTTTTTAGTTCCGACAATGTCGGCATTTTCACGTTGGTTCCCAACGCCAACTCGATCTGCCTGATGGATTCTATCATTTGTTTCAACTCTTGCGGCTCAAGAGAAGCTTTATGGTCCGGGCCAGGCAAATTTCTGTCCAGAGTAAAGTGTTTTTCAATAATAACGGCACCACGCGCAACGGCTGCGATGGGAACAGCAATACCTTCTGTATGATCAGAGAATCCAACAGGGAGACCAAATGCTGTAGACAACGTATCCATTGCCCTCAAGTTGACTTCCCTAAAAGGGGCTGGATATTCCGTTGTGCAATGAAGCAATGACACTTTCTGTTGTAACGCTCGTTGTCCTTCAGCACTCGCGAACGCTCTCTGAAAGGCTGAAATGGATGAACTCTGATCCGAATGCACATATCCAAACGCAAGGACACCGAGTGCATCCTCAATTTCCCCCAAGGTAGACATTCCTGTGGAAAGAATAATCGGCAAGCCTGTCATCGCAGCTTTCAACAAAAGTGGAGCATTTGTAATTTCCCCAGAAGGCAGCTTGAGTTGATCCACGCGGATTTGCTCGGCCAATAAATCCACACTTTCAAGGTCAAATGGTGTAGACAAAAATTTAATGTTCAATTCTTTGCAGTATGCCACTAACTCCTCGTGCATGTCTGCCGTCATTTCAAGCTTTTCGACCATGTTAAGCTGGGACTCTTGCTCATCAGTCGTCTTCTTTTGATAATCGGCTTTTTCAGCATGTTTGCTGATAATATTTTTCGCCTTAAACGTCTGAAACTTCACTGCATCAGCCCCTGCTACTGCCGCTTGATGCACAAGTTCTTTTGCCATTTTCAAGGAACCATTGTGATTGACGCCTGCTTCAGCAATGATAAAGGTTTTTCTTCTCACAAAATCACCTTCTTTTTACAATATCTCTTTTAAGAGCATGAATGCTTCCGCAGCTTCAACACCAGCAGCCGATCCGCGGACATATGCGAGAGAACGAATAGTTTGTTCACTTCTTGGAAACGGAAAAGTACCCACTTCGCTTTCAAACATACGCATTACTTCTAGTTTTTTTTCTAAGTGGTCGGTAATATCCACAAAAACATTTGGTCGAAACCCGTTCGTATCCGGGTTCAAACCGAATTCCGTTTCAGATAAGGTTTCGTAAGCCAACACTCTTTTTACAAAGGAGTAGCGAAACCATTTAGTACATGAGACGGCAGCATCGAAGACATATTTATGATCGGTGTGGACATCTCCTGGATATGGAATATAGAGCACTTCTGGTTGAATGGCAAGAATAGCTGCACCCATTCTCTCCACAATCAGGCTCATCCCTACTTCATCCAGTTTCGTAGTTGGTAACTTTAGCTTATGTGTACTTGTGAAATTGTACTTCGTGGCAACCGCTTCTATTTCTCGCTCTCTAACCGCAATTTTCTCAGCGGAAAATCCTTGCTCTTCCCTCATCTCCGTAACAATTATCCAATGAACCTGATCGCCCTGTTCACCGTGTTTATAAATCGTCCCCCCACAACCCAATGTCTCATCATCGGGATGCGGAGCAATAAAAAGTACATTTCTGCTCATTAGTATGTAATGTCCTTTACTAAAAGATTGTCATCAATAGGAATATCAGCCAGCACATTTGCTATTTTCTGTGAAGAAAATCCATCGCCATAAGGATTGACACAATTCTTTACCTGTTCTCGATAATTCCTATCTGAGATAGCCTTGATAACAGCCGAACATATTTGCGGAACGGAGTGCGGAACAAATTGAACATTTTCTGCATGTAATCGGCCCTTCTGCCTGTTTCCTATATTAATTACAGGCAGATGCAATAAAGGAGCTTCAAGAATTCCAGCGCTAGAATTGCCAATCATGCAGCTCGCCTCTCTCATGATATTAACAAATTCCAGTCTGGGAATGTTTTTTGCCATATAAAGATACGGAAGATCTTGATATTCTTGTATAGCTTTAATTAATTGCTGGCTACCTGCATCTGAGTTCGGGTAACTTAGAATCGTTTTGATTCCCAGTTCCTTAACCGCTTCCATCGTCTGCTTCATCTGAAAGTAGGCTTCGTTAATTTCTGTCGAGATAATATGCTGAATCAGCAAAAGGAGTGGCTCGTTTTCTTCGATTGTAAAACCCAGTCTTGTAGATAATTCTTTTCTGGAAAGAACTGGTGTCTGTCGAATACGATCCAATCCTGGATTACCTGTATTGTAAACGCGGAAAGATTGTTCCCCCATTTTAAGCAACCGGGTAGCACTCTCTTCGTTTGTAACAAAATGCAAATGAGCTAGCTTGGAAACTGCATGCCTAACCTGATCATCTACGTTACCCACTACGCGGTCTCCTCCAGCAACATGAGCAACAGGAATGTTCATGTATGCTCCCACCAGAGCAGTCGTCATTGATTCTTCACGGTCTCCCAATACTAGTAAAAAATCTGGTTTTATCCGATTTACTGCCTGTACCAGACCTTGCAACTGTATAGCCAAGCCTTTTACTCGCGCAGAAGCCTGGTCACCATTTATCAAACTCTCGATTTCCTCTGCAATAAAAAAGCCGTCTTGTTTGATTTCGTTAACAGTAAGTCCATAAGCATCACTTAAATGGGCTCCAGTCACAATCAATTCCAGTTCCAAGTTAGGATGGGATTCAATCGCACAGTAGACAGAAGACATGATGTCATATTCAGAACGAATTCCGGTCACACCTAGCACTTTCCGCTTTTTCATCTTGACGCTCTCTCCCTTTGCAAACAATGGGTTAAAACAAACTGATATCCAATTCCTTTGGCGAACTGTTCGTCTACCTCTCTATCACCGAAAAAAACTACCTGTCTTGGATTCTTCACATCATGTAAAAGCTTTATTTTGTTTACTATGAGGGGAGATGGCTTCCCATATGCACTTCCATAAAGACCTGTAAAACCAACATTTTCTTCTTCAAACCACTTTGTTAACCCAAGTGCGTGGAATTTGGACCTCTGTAATGGAACCCTACCATCCGTTATAAGAAACATACCGTATTTTTGGTGAAAGTGCTGAAGCAAGTAAGTAACTCTATGTGTCAATGCCAATTTTGGCGAATAATTTCTGAATATATGCAAGCATTCCTCAATGATAGCTGCTTTTTCGCTCTCACTTAATTCACCATTCGAGAGGATTTCGTCAAAAATTCGATTGTACGAGCTTCCTTTCTCCAGCCATCTTTCTAGTAGACTTTGATAGACATCAGTAGCAGGCGAACTGACAAATGGGGCTATCAAGCTGGCAATAGGCTCATACACCTGCCTGATAAACTCCAGTTCATCATATAAGGTCCCATCCATATCAAATCCGACGTATTTCACAATATCCCAATCAATTGTTGGAAACAAAGACTTCAGCATAATACCTCTTCATTTTCAATCCATATTGGATAGGCTTAGGAGTGATTCGTTTTCCATAAATAAAATGATCTACCATCAACGAGATCCAATTTTCTGTGGCCGCAAAACCTAGAGCCATGCCGCCCGCAATTCGAGGATTAATTTCAATAAATTGAATCTCACCATTTTCTTGCAAAAAACATTGCATATTAACCGGCCCGGCAAAAGGGATAGCCCTGCATATTTTTTGCACCCATTCTTCGATCAAGGGTTGCTTCTCTACAATTCCTCCAGTAGACTTCCCTTGAATAACCCCTTCTCTGCGACGTGGTACAATGTATACTGGATGTGACTCTTTATCACAAAAAACATCTACGGTATATTCAATTCCACTTGCAAGCTCTTGTGAAATCATCCCGTCCATTTCCACACTGGATTTTTCCACTCGTACTCCAACTGCCCCGCGACCATTCCTTGGTTTTACCAACGGGAATATTTGCTCAAGGCTCGTAGCAGGAGTCGGTATTCCTTCACGAACAAAAAATTGATAAGTTTGCCACTTATCCTGAAAAGTACGTACCGTTTCTACAGGAGACAAAATTATATCAATACCTAGTTGGGACATTTGCTGTTGGCGCTCTGCCCAGCCACTCAATGTTTCATCTAGCGAGGGAATAACCGCATTCACTTTATGATCTATCAGTTTTTCCACCGTTTGTTCCCAAAGATCAGGGGCATTCTTAGATGGCATCCGAATGAAATCTGTTGCGAGGTATCGCCCGACACAATCCGGGTCGATATCAGATGCAATTGCCGCATGACCAGCTTGTCGAATGGCACGAATGATGTAGGCGGCTGACATGCTCCCGGATGCTTCAGTCAAAATCCTTAGCATAGCGAGTCTCCCCCTATCTTTTTATCTACTACAAGACTATATACGAGATATTTGGCTCAAACGGAAAGCGATTGACTTGTGTTTTTCTAAGGTCCAATGTTTCTAGTAATGCTTGTGTCTCCCCAGGCCACCATGGGTTGTGAATTTCGTCAAAAGCCAAAATTGCTCCTTTTGGCATCCGATGGAGAAAATGATCTAATGCTACTTTTGTCGGCTCATACAGATCAAAATCCAAAAATAACAAGCTTACCAATAAATGTGGATTTTCTTTTATATATTGCGGAATAGTATGAGTCGCATCGCCTTTTACCAATTCCACTTTAGAAAATTGATTCAAGAATCGGTTTTGATCATATTCTTGAATCACATCTGTCAATTCCTGAAAAGAATCGTAACCTGTAGCAAAACCACCTACACGCATTTGACTATTCTCGTTACTAATACTTCCTTGATCGCTCTCATGAATAGAAGGAAATCCTTCAAATGTATCAAATCCAATAACTCTTCGATCAAAAGCATACGGTTCAAGACCCGAAGACAGTTTTGCCCATGCCATTACGCCACCGCCATGATGCAACTATGCTTCCCTTTATATTGGCTTGTAGTTTAAACAACTCATATCTAGCTAAAAATCTAGTCATCGTTTGTCGCCGAATATATTTCTCAAAATTATCAAGTCTATTCTGTAGAGAACCATATCCTTTTTCAAAAACAGTCGACACTCTGATTCCTCCTTTATAAGGATATCAACCCAGGACTACTTGGAATATTGATCAATTTCCGTTCAATGACTGTCGCTGTGTCGATTTTCATACTCGGGCATCCCTCGAAAATTTGCAGTGTATGTAACAGCTTCCACACAGGCCTTGTCATAATGCCCTCTGAATTAGTTAACTCCAGTATCTCATCGCGAAGCTCCACGTTATCCTGATCCAGCAACAATGCATTGAGCCAAAAATTACTCGAAACGTTTTCTTGCTCCTCCCAAAATGAAATCCCAGCCAATTGGCTAAAAGCATCTCGATATAAATTGGCCAGCTTTCTTTTTCTGCTCAGGAAGTCTGGTAACTGTTCCAGTTGTGCGCATCCCAGAGCTGCGTTTATGTTGGGCAAGCGGTAGTTATAACCGACTTGATCATGCTCGAATTCCCATTTGTGCATTTTTTTGGCCGTGGTGGTCAAATGCTTCGCCAATTTCCCTAATGACTCATCATTGGTTAAAATTGCGCCACCGCCACCTGTTGTAATAACTTTATTCCCGTTAAAACTGAGTGCCGAAACACGTCCCCAGTTCCCGGTATGCTTTCCCTTGTAATAAGATCCTAGTGATTCAGCCGCATCTTCTATCAATTCCAGCCGGAACCGCTCGCATACGCTCACAATCGCGTCTAGGTCCACAGGATGTCCAAAAGTATGCATCGGCACTAACGCTTTAATTCGCCTTCCGGTAATTCGGTTGTAGCAACCATCGCCGCGGACTTCTGCAATTTCCTGCAAATAGCCTTCAAGCTTGTGAGGATCAACTCCCAATGTCTTTTCACATGCATCAACAAAATGAGGAATCGCTCCGCAGTAAACAACTGCGTTTGCCGTTGCAATAAAAGTCAGCGTTGGAATCAACACCTCGTCCCCTTGCTCGACCCCCACCAGCTTCAAGCAAATATGCAAAGCAGCTGTGCCATTTACCACGGCAACAGCACGCTTCACACCTGTATATTCGGCAAGCATTTCCTCAAAACGATCTACATATTTGCCAACAGACGACACCCAGCCAGTATCCAGGCAGTCTTTTACGTACTTCCATTCATTCCCTTGGAAACTAGGTTCATGAAGAGCAACAAATGCTTTATCGGTATCGGCTACTGCTTTTATAGTGGATACTACCGCTTCAACTGAAAATGGTCGCATCATACGTTATATATACCTGCCTTATACTGCGATAGATTCGCTGGATTCGTAAACCACTCGATCGTTTCCTGCAATCCGCGTTTCAACCCGTTTTTGTCCCCATATGCCGGTTCCCATCCCAACAATTGCTTGGCCTTTGTATTATCCGCCCACAAACGCTCAACTTCACTTTTTTCTGGACGAATCCGTTTATCATCTGTTTGGATGTCAATCGATTGCCCCATCAATTCAGCAATGATCTCTGCTGTCTCTCCGATGGATACTTCGTAGTTGCTACCTATATTAATTACCTCTCCTACGGATTGACTCGACTGTGCTATCGCTATAAAGCCACTTACTGTGTCCTGTACATAATTAAAATCACGAGTCGGATGAATGGAGCCCAGACGAATAACGTTTTGCCCACTCGCGATTTGCGTGATAATGGTAGGAATCACAGCGCGAGCGGACTGTCGAGGGCCATAGGTGTTAAAAGGACGAATAATAGCGACAGGTAAATCAAACGAGTTATAGAATGACATTGCCATTTGATCAGCACCAATTTTGCTTGCCGAGTAAGGCGATTGGCCTTGTAACGGATGCTCTTCAGTAATAGGTACAAACTTTGCTGTCCCATAAACTTCACTGGTAGAGGTATGTACAATCTTTTCCACGCTACATTCACGAGCAGCCTGCAGAATATTCAGCGTCCCTTTAATGTTCGTATCCACATAAGTATCGGGTGAATGGTAGGAATATGGAATGGCAATAAGAGCCGCCAAATGCATGACGACGTGACAGTCCTGCATCGCTTTTTTTACTCCATGCGGATCTCGAATATCCCCAGCAAAAACATCCAATTCGCTCAGGATTTCTCTTGGGGAATGATCCAGCCATCCCCATGAGTTAAACGAGTTATAATTCACAAAAGCCTTTACATCTACTCCATCTCGCACTAATTTCTCCGTCAAATGGGAGCCGATAAAACCATCCGCTCCAGTAACAAGCACTTTTTTTCCACTGAGGTTCATCTCAGCGCCTCCAGTCTATACTACGATTGGTTCCCCCAGTATTTTCTCGTGAATATCTTCCAAGATCTTTTTGACAAGCACAGAATCACTTTTGCAAGAACTCAAATAGTTACCGAATTGATCAACCACACGACGTGATTTTGTTTTTGGATCAGGCTCTGGCCGTATATCATCAAACATTTTTAGTACCAACTGAAACTCCATATGATTCATCGGTTGAACGATTCGCATATTAAGTTTATTCGCCTGGAGTCGATCAAACAATTTATCAAATTTGGTAAGGCAAACTTCCAACTTCTTGTTATTTTGACTCTCAATAAATCGATCCATATCCTCCAGCAGTTCAGCAAATCGTCGAATGATTTTGCCAAGTTCGTCGCAGGAAGAAAGCAACTCTCGAATCACCTTTTTAAAATACTCCAAGTCGTAGCGATAACCATCTTGTTGGGAGATTACTTCCAGCCAATCTGTCTTTACTACATGCGGGATCGTTAGTTGTTCTGCAATCAACTGTTCCATAGGAAGGAAGACGGTACCCTCTATATGTGCGCCGCCTTTGGTTGTGTTTATAATATCTGTTCTTGCAATCTTTTGAATGAGGGCTTCCATTTCCTCTCTCATTTCAACATGACCCCGACCGCTTAATGTGACATTGCCGTGTACATCTTTTACCTCAACCGCATATTCTTTTTTCTTATCTCCCAAATCAGTACCTGTATATTCGACACCCTGGGCGTATACCTGGCCGCCGCGATAGGCAAGGTTTTGTCCTGTGAAAATGATAGGGGAGAAGCCCAATTGGTCCAGAATCTGCAAAGTTAAGGTAGCAATGCTGCCGAACCTGTCAATATAGTGGAATGGACGATTATCTTCATCCTTCAAAAACAGATCGATGATATAATCATCACGCACCAAAAAATTGCTCATTTTCCCTGGATAATTTTGTACTGTTTCAAATCCCATCGTACTACCAAAAATCAAAGGAACACTGTCAATCTCGTTTTCGAGTACCTTTCGGAAAACTTTCGTGTTCATCGCGCTACCATCGTATGCGAAAGCGGCATCTGGCACTATTCCAGCATTCAGCAATTGGTTGATAGATGATCCAACAGCAAAAATGTATGCTAAACCATTTTCCTTGATATAACGCAGGTTTTCGAATTCGTCGTTGAGCGATGGTCCCGCCCCAACAATGATCGCTGGCTTCCCTTTGAAGTACCCGTTATGTGCAGCAAGGATATTGGGTGTCTTGACGATGGCGGGCAAATTAAACAACCCATTAATTGCCATTCTTTTCGCAAAAACTTTTCCGGTAATAATCCGTTCATGCGCAGCATATACAACATCGCGAAACATTTTGATGAAAGTTTGCGTCTGTTCAGAAAAGATCCGTTTATAACTTGGTAAAATAACGAGATAAATTTCGTCTTCCAAAAGATTAGTCAGTTCTATTAAATATTTTCTGCAATCGTCTGGATTTTCCTCAACCATCAAGTTTTTCAACCTTTTGACAGGAATCCATTCATCAATTTTTTTACGCTCGATCAGATGCTGAAAAATAGCCATATTCGGCTCATAAATGGAAAAGGGCGTATTGGGAAATTTTTTAATGAACGCATCAATATGATAACCAAATCCCGCACCATAAAATAATACATGCCGATCCTGGATCTCTTCCAACGAATCGATAAAACGCTCGGCTTCCTTTTCCGGATTATACTTGCTGTGAACGTAATTCCATCCAGACTCCATAAGAATGGATACTGTCCAACCTTGCATCTGAGTTGGTTCCAATTTCACCTGATCTTTTATTTCAAGCTTCGGGTTTCGACACTTCGCCCAGATTTCTGGATAGTGCTTTTTTAAAGAGTTCACATTATCAATTAGCACCATTCCCATTCACCTCTTGAGAGCCAATATCCTCCAGCGCTTCTTGGATAGCTTGATAGCGAGGGATAATCTCATATTCAATCATGTCGCCAAGCAAACCAGTATCCTGTTGAATTACTGCCGTATTGATGGTTTCCATTTCGCTAGTGAAAGTAAAGAGCGTTTCATACTCTGGATAAAATGGAGTGGTATTTTGGATCCACATCAGTCCTTCTACAAGCTTGCCCAAATCCTCCCACGTTTCAGAAGTGACATTCTCTGTCTGAAAGTGGTAAGCCAACCCATTGAGATACTCTATCGAACGGCTCGTATAATCCTTTATCGATAATAACGTTTCCTTCGCCAACTCTTCTTCTGTCATTAAAATTGGTTCAATCGTTTCAATCGTTTCAATCGATTCGGCGATTTCTTCCTCAAAATCTTTGTATACCTCTCTGCCATCGATTCGCACTCCGCAAAACGTCATTGTTTTTTCTGCCATCGTTGCTTTTATAATAGAAAAAATGTATTCGATAACGTTTTCTTGTGTCCGATCAACATGGTACTCTTGGCCAGCTACTAGTATCTTCATGAGAACCTCCCTTTCATCGCTCTTTATGTATATCGGTTCCTTTTCAACATTCAATTATATGATAAACATGGAAAAATAAAAAAGCATGGGCTTCCAGGTGGAAACCCATGCTTTATTTTGCACTGAAAAATTAGCGGAGCAATTGCAGAACGCCTTGTGGCAATTGGTTTGCTTGTGCCAGCATTGCTTGAGAAGCTTGTGTAAGAATGTTGTTCTTAGTGAACGCCATTTGCTCTTTCGCCATATCTACGTCGCGGATACGGGATTCAGCAGCTGTCAGGTTCTCAGCAGTGATGTTCAGGTTGTTAATGGTGTTTTCCAAACGGTTTTGGTTAGCACCCAAGTAGGAACGAGCAGCAGATACTTTGTTAATGAATGCATCGATGCTTTTCAGCACGCTTTTCGCAGCGCTTTGAGTATCGATTTTCCAAGCGCCAACTTTAGTTGCAACGCTGGTCAGATTGAACTTGGAAGTGTCCAGAGTCAGAACTTGGGCAGCATCTTGACCGATTTGCAGGTCGATGTCTTTATTGGAGTTTCCATCCAACAGGCTGATACCGTTGAATTTGGTGTTAGTTTTGATGTTTGTTACCTCGTTGGACAGCTCTGTCAACTCTTCTTGCAGGCGTTTGCGGTCTGCATCGGAATCGTAAGTACCGTTCGCAGATTGAGTAGCCAGTTCTTTTACACGAACGAGGATGTTGTTTACAGTTTGCAATGCACCTTCAGCTGTTTGTACCAAGGAGATACCGTCTTGAGAGTTGCGGGAAGCTTGCTCCATACCACGGATTTGTGCGCGCATGCGCTCGGAGATGGAAAGACCAGCAGCATCGTCAGCAGCACGGTTGATACGGTAGCCGGAAGACAGCTTTTCAACGTTTTTCGACAGGTTGCCTGTGTTGACACTCAATTGACGGTGAGTGTTCATTGCGGAAATATTGTGGTTGATAATCATTGTTTTTCCTCCTTGATTTATACCCGTCACGTCCATGTGACTGAGATCTATTTAGGACTATTTTACAATCGCGCGCTTGTAACTTTGTCCCTACATTACTTATATCGGTAAATTACTCGTCAACTTTAATGGATTTCAAAAGTTTTTTTCAAAAAAATCTCCTCTTTGTACACTTAACCAAAAAGGAGATTCAAGTTACTTCATATTTCGCAAAATGAGATGATACCTGGAAGAGTAGCCACCCGTATTAACGTTCTCGCGTCTGATCAGATTACATTCCAATATTTCGAAATTACATCCAATCAGCTTTTCAATTTTCCCGTAGTTAAAATAAGACTGGACGGTTCCTTTCTCATGAAGAGTTTCCACGTCTTCTTCTCCCGAAAATTCCCGAGCATGACGAGAATCATCTCCGGAGATTAAATCACAGTAGAATAGCCCGCCCTTTACCAATACTCGCTTAACCTCGTCCATGGTTTGAGTGGCCTCTTCAAACCGCATACTATCCAAGACTCCGTGACTTATAACGAAGTCAAAAAAATCATTTTCCCACGGCAGACTTTGCGTGTATCCTTGTCTAACTTTACTGTCTAAATTTGAAATGCCTTCTTTTTCCGCCCATGTGACCGCTACTTGAATCGCCGTATCAGAAAGGTCGATGCCGTAAGCATCCAGCCCCATCTGATGAGCATATATTACATGCCGTCCAATTCCGCATCCCAAATCCAATATTTTAGGCTTAGACGAATTCGTGTAAACATCTCGAAACTCGAACAGACCTGTTCGCTTGCGAATATACTTCGATGTGAACCTGATAATTTCTTCATGAGGATAAAAAACAAAGTTATCTTTGTTCTGATAGGAAGCTTCCCATTCTGACTTGTAGCTACTCATGTCTCATCATCTTCTTTCTCATGAACATCCTCATGTACAGTCCTCTGTTCTTCTTTCAAAATAGCCTTCATAGAGGACCACGACACTGTGCTTTCAGAGGCTACACGATTCTCTTCTTGAATCGCTTCATATATTTCGGTTCGATAAATTTCTACATCTCTTGGTGCTTCAATCCCTAGTCGAACCGTTTCTCCATCAACAGAAATCACTTTAATGACTATATTGTTATTCAGCATGATAGACTCATTTTTTTTGCGAGATAATACTAGCATTTGAACATCACCTACTCTCTTGTCGAGATTTGCTCGACTAACAACGGCTGGTGAATGGAATATGTGTCGTCCTGTAAAATTACTTGTTTGGCCATACGATTTGCGAGATTAACCACAATAGGTGCCTTCAAGTTCACAGAGACACGCTGCATTTCTCGAATAGTTACAATTGTAAAGATTGCTATGGGGGTTTCATCTTCTATGCGGAGTGAAGTCTTAGCTGCTTCAGAAAGTTCAAATTCGTATCCGCTGAAAAAAACAAATGGATTGACCACCCAAAACCCGATCTCCCTTTCTTCAGCAGACTGAATCAGAAAAAAAGGGCTTTCTTCTTCCTGCATCAACTGAAAAAACTGCAAATGGGAAAACCCCGGGATACCATCTTCAAAAAATAGCTTGCCCAATTCCACTCGTTGACTTGCGTTCATGTTTTCCCCTCGCTTATATCGTTTGATCCAGTTGACCGCCTACAGTATCAATTTTCAGGCTATTGTACTGTATCATATATGGCTCCACCTTCCCCGGCTTGTATGACAGTTCAGGTTGTTTAATCACAGGATCAATACTCATTCCGTTGCGCTCAACATGGATGTTCACAGGCGTCGACTCGACACGGATCTCTACACCTTCATCAGTTGACGCTGCCGGCGGTGTATATCCACTCTCCAACATGCGCAAACCTTTTTCTCTGCCAATAGATGCTATGACATTCTCTTTTGTATAGATCCGCATCATTCTGTCTCCCTCCTGACTTTTCTCCGCAATGGCTTGGAGGGCTTTTTGTTGACCATATGAAGCAAGACTAGCTGTAAATTCCATAGAAGTCATAATACCAATGTTGGTACGCGCCTGACTAGAATCAATGGACAAAACAGTGCGAGCTTGTTCAATTCGCAGCTTTGCAGGTACTTGTCGCAGGTTCAATTCAGCTTGCGGCTGTTTAATCTCCTGGACAGGCTTGTTTATATTTAATCCTAGTTGAGCAAACGTGCTCTCCAATCGAATTTTTGGAATTTGCATCGGCTACTCTCCCTACTTTTTCTAACGCAGAAAATCCAGCAAAGTTGGCTGAATGATTCTGGCGCCTGAACCTAGAGCTGCGGAGTGAACACTCTCCTGTGTTTTCAGATCTGTCATCACCTTTGCCACATCAGCATCTTCATTCTTTGACATTAGCTCATTAATACTTACCTCTTGCGTCTTTAAACGGTCCGCAATTAGTTCAACACGGTTTACACTTGCTCCCAGTGCGGCTCGCTCAGCTAATAATTTGTCAAACTGCTGCTCCATCCCTGTGAGAAACTGAGTAGCATCTCTACCATTTTCTAACTCACCAATAATATTATCCAATACCTTAAACATATTGTTTGCATTATCCGGAAAATTGAATAGGTTTTGCGCATTAATATTTGATGTTACAAAAACATTTTGGCTTACTTCCAAATTGATAGAAGAGCTATTCGTACTGACAAAATCACCTTTGCCCCCATTAGCTGTAAAATCGTACGGCGCTTTATTTGTATCTGTACCAGCAAAAATATACTTTCCATTAATTTGCTGATTGGCTAAAGTTCCTAAGTGGATTTTCAGTTCGCTAACTTCAGACGCCATTGTCTTCAAATCGTCAGGCGAAATAGCTCCATCCCCGGAGTATACAAGAAGCTCCTTAATACGCTTCATGACGTTCCCAATTTCATCCATCGTACTATCCGTCATATCCATCCAGGACTTCGCTTCATCCACGTTCCGCTTATACTGATCATTCTCCATCAATGAGGAACGATAAAACATCCCGCGTGCTGCCACTACCGGGTCATCGGATGGTTTGGCAATTTTGCTCCCCGACGACAGCTGTTGCTGTAGCTTGTCCATGCTGCGCATGGAATTATGCAGATTCCGCAGCATATTGCTGTTCAGCATGTTCTGCGTTACACGTACCGCCATGATCTATTTCCTCCTAACTAGAGGCCAACTCGGCCCATGCCATTGATGACTTTGTCCAAGATTTCGTCCATGCTTGTCATGACGCGGGCAGATGCGCTGTAAGCGTGCTGAAATTTCACCATTTCTGCCATTTCGTCATCGATCGATACGCCTGATACGGATTGCCGCTGGCTGTCTACAGTTCCGACCAGCATTTCCGAGTTCAACTGATTGCGGGTAGCTTCTTGTGCGTCCACACCCAATTGGCTGATCGTATAACGATAGTAGTTATCCAAAGTTGAGCTTTCCGCCAGATCGTTCGAGCCCGTTCCGGCAGCCAACACTTTAAATTTGATGGAGGCAATCGCCAACGCGTTTTCGTTGTTTCCAACCGGTGTATGGACTGCTTCCGGTTTTGCCGCAGCGATAGCATCCAGGCTTCTCATAATCTCGGGATTAACGACAAGACTAGAGGCACTTGTTGGATAATTTTTCGTTGTAGCATCTGCAGCCAAAGCAGTTGCATCTACAAAGAATGGCAGATCCTGTGCGGTGCCATTATTAATATCGTTCAAGCTCCGTCCTGCGCGATGTATATCATTGATTTCCTTAGCCAAATTCACAGCCAAGACATCCAGACGTTTTAGCATATTTGGCACAATCTGATCACGCGATTGGAGAGTGCCTGCCATATAACCAGATGTCGGAACGAAAGCCGCTCCACCCAGCGTGAGATCACTCAAACCCGTGGCGACATTTCGCTGAGCAACTACTGGTTGGGCAGCAATGCCGTTAACAAATTCGCGTCCTTCAATCGTTACGTTCACCATACCTGCAGTGGTTTGCGTCACTCGGATATCTACCAGCTTGGAGAGCTTATCCAAGAGAACATCACGTTGATCATACAAATCGTTTGGCTGGTAGCCATGTGGCACGATATTGGAAATCTGATTGTTCAAGCTGGCTATTTGCTGTCCCAAAGAGTTGATTTCCATCGCCTTCACATTCACTACATTGTCCAGATCAAGTTGCACTTCTTTGATATGGTTCGTCAATGTGTTAAATGTATCCGCAACCGCCTTGCTGCGTTCGCGAACAACAGCACGTGCCGATGTATCTGTCGGGTCTTTAGCCAAGTCCTGCCAGGCTTGCCACATCTGGTCCATGACTTTTTGCAGCCCTGTATCAGAAGGTTCGTTCATTATCCCTTCCAGCTTTTCAAGTGTTTCCAAGCGACCATCCCAATATCCTTGACGCTTGTGCTCATTTCGATATTGAATATCCAGAAACTCTTCTCGCAACCGCTGAATACTGTCAGCTTGCACACCCGTACCAAGCAATCCTGGCTCGATGGTTGCCTGCATCCCAACATAAGGCAACCCGGTAGTAGCCTGCATGTTGACCCGCTGACGGCTGTATCCTTCCGTATTCGCATTCGCAATGTTATGCCCAGTCGTATTCAACGCGGATTGCTGTGCGAACAGGCCGCGTTTGCTTACTTCAATTCCGTGAAAAGTCGAGCGCATGTCAGCACCTCTTTACGCTTTTTTATTGAAAAAAGTTCGGCTCGCCTGACGGTAGGTGTCCGTGCTCGGATTGCCGTAAATGAAGTCGTCCTCCGGCGTGTCCGTGATCAGGTCGAGTGTCATGTTTACAAAAGAAAGGGATTGCTCCAGCAACTGCTGATTCAGCTCGTTTGCCTCACGCAGTTCGGCGACAATCCGGACAAGCTCGTCTCGATAGGATGCAAGCCGCGTCTTCTCTTCCGCACTGGTCGTCAACTTGATCAATTCAGCCAGTGTGCCTTCCTGAAGCGCAAAGCCTTTCTTTTCGGTCAGTTCTTGCACCAAGGTTTGGCGGGCTGCTTCAGCAGCAGTGACGCCCTTGATCAGCTTTTGTTCCTGGCGGGTAATCGCCACCAGCTCATCGACATCTCCTTTTACCAGCACGTCTTTTTTGTGTGCGGCCAAAGTGTACAAGGCTTTGTGCAACCGGATCAAGTTGTCGAGCAGATCGTAGAGTCTATCCATGTTCGCGCTTCTCCTCGTCTTCCCTAGAGAACTGGTTTATAGCTTTTTCCAAAAGGACAGGAGCTTCTCTGCAATTCGCTCGCTGGAGACACGATACGTGCCTTCCTCCACTTGCTTCTTCAATTGCTCCACCTTTTCACGACGCTGTGGCGCGTTCGTGTCTTCCACCTGGCGCTGCATTTCCAACGCTTCCGTAGAAATGTTTACTTCATCCTTGCCCATCGGGATTTTCCCACTTTTGCCTACCTGGTTGTTGCTCGTCTTGTTGTAGGCGTTGATCATCCCGACACGGTTCGGTTCATTAATCCGCATCTGATTACCATCCTCTCAATCCACCGGACATTTTCATGGGAACACGTCCCTTTATCAAAAGAAAAACCGATGATACCTCTTAGTAGTATCATCGGCAATTTCCTGATTGACGATTAGTTTTTTTGCGCAAAACTATTCGTCAGTATTCTTCCTTCTTCGATAAGCGGCTGCTTCCGCCTGACGTGCGCGAGCATCTTCTGCAAGGCGCCGATCCACTTCAAGCTGCTGCGAAATCTCGTGTTTCAAGTCTTTCATGCACGAGTCGCACATGTTTCCGGTACGGATCAAAATTCCACAAATTTCGCATGGGTAACCAAGTTCCGGGTTGCCTTCTACAGAAATGCGCCCTTCCTTGATAAACTTCGTAATTTGCTTCACGCTCACACCAGTAGCTTCGCTCACCTGATGAATATTAGCTCCGCGATTCTCGCGCTTGCGCAGAAACCGGGCGCATTTTTCATATTCCTGCTCCACTTGTTGATAGCATTTGGGGCAAATGTCACGGACTGTTTGTACAAATAAAGCATCACACCGCGAGCAGTTTGCCAGTTTGCCCAGAGACATAGAAACAACCCCTTCAACATCCAGAAAGTTCATTTGGTTCGCAACTGCTGATTGCTTCCATGATAACGTAATTTTACCAAACTGGCTATCTGTATATTGTCAAGGAGTAAATTTCACAAACTGTTCCCAAGTGTGCTCGCAACGTGCTGGCGCAAGAACGAAGAGTCGAGCCTGTCGTATATATATCGTCGATCAGGAGAACTCGCAGAGGAGTGCCGGACATTACAGGACTATTCGCCCCGCCCTTGACCTTGGCTCGCGCGATCCCGCCAGAGCAAGCGGAGGATAGGTCTGCAAGCACAGCCCCTTGCGCCCACGCAAAAGCATCTCTCATGCTCTCCTCGCGATGCACGCGCCCGCCTTGCTTGCTCAGCTTCTCTGTCGCTTTCGTTCGCTCCAGCAACGTTTTGACCGGAACTCCTATGGCGTGTCCCAAAGCTTTGGCAAGCAACTCCACCTGATTGAAGCCTCTTTCCCGAAGCCTTGTTGGATGAAGCGGAACAGTCGTGATGCAAGTAAAACGCGAAGGCGTATGGTAGCGGTAAATCGCGATGGTTAAAAGCGCACTGAAAAAA
This sequence comes from Brevibacillus sp. 1238, assembly GCF_029892995.1. Lineage (NCBI taxonomy): Bacteria > Bacillati > Bacillota > Bacilli > Caryophanales > Paenibacillaceae > Brevibacillus > Brevibacillus sp. 1238. The sequence continues at coordinate 82,172 of NZ_JARXWC010000005.1, forward strand.
CTAGCCAATCGCTCATCCCCACGGTATTTGAACAGGCTGACCAGACTTTTTCCTTTCTCGTCATATTGGAGCAGGCTGCGGTTGTTAGACAACGGCACGCTCGCTCGATCTACGCAATCGCGGCACAATCCATCGCGACAAATGACCTCGCTGCACATGTCTCGCCCGCACTGACGACAAATCTGCTCTCCGATGAACGGCAGGGCTTCCAAGCAGCCTGCACACACCTGGAGCTTTTGCAGCAAACGATATACGACCGGGTAAGTAGCGGCTGAACTGGAAAGAGATCGCGCACGCTTGCGGACAATCCCTTCTCTTTGCAGGGCATTCAAATGTCCGCCACAAGCCACACATGACTGGATTGTCACGCATTATCCCCCCCAGCTTCCGCAAGCTTTTTCGCCAATTGATTCATCCGGCTGATTTGCCTGACTGCCAGCTTCGTGGCCGCAGCGCGCTCAGCCTGCAAGAAAAGCACAGAGCCTGCCGTGTCATCGAACGATCTGCCCACGCGCCCCGCAATTTGCACCAAAGAGGCTTCATCGAAGACGGGCGCCTCCGCTCCTACGACAAGCACATCGCTCTTCGGAATGGTGACCCCGCGTTCCAGAATCGTGGTTGTCACCATGAGCGTATAGCGTCTGTTGCGAAAAGCGAGCACCTTTTCTTCGCGCAACGGGTCGGAGGCGTGGACGCCCGCCATCTGTTCCGACCGATCCGGCATCGCCTTTTGCAAATAGGCAAGCACCACGTCCACGTCGTCAATGCGGGGAACGAAGACGAAAACTTGCCGCTCGGCATCCAGTGAACGCTTGACTGCATCTGTCATCTGCGGCACCGCTCGCTTCGTCCGAACGCGCTTGTGCAACCCTTTGATCGTGAGAATCTCAGGCACAGGCAATGGCTTGCCGTGGTAGCGACCGGGTAAAAGCACATGAGTGGCTGAAGCAAGCGGCAATGCCGCGGAACTTGCTGATTTTGAACGACCGTTTGAAACGAGCCGTTTTTGCAAATAGAGCGGGGGAGTCGCGCTCAAATAGAGCAGCTTGCCCGTCTCGTGTACGGCTCTCGCCAGCGCCCGATAAAGCACAGGATTGTTGTGATAAGGAAAAGCATCGGCCTCGTCAAGTACAACCAGCAGGAAGCGGCGATGATAACGCATGACTTGGTGGGTCGTTGCAATCGTGATATCGCTCTCTTCCCATTTCTCGGCACTGGCGCCATGGACAGCAATTACACGCGCTTCGGGAAACACTCGCCGAATACGCGGAGCCAGCTCCAGCACTACGTCTTTTCGCGGAGTAGCGATCAATACACGCCCTCCCGACGAAAGTGCCTCAGCGACAGAAGGAAAGAGCAGCTCGGTTTTCCCAGCCCCGCACACTGCCCAAATCAAAAACTCCGACCGCCCCGGATGTGAGCCCGCTACGAACCGCCGAGCGCGTTCGGCAGCTCTCGCCTGATCTTGCGAGTAGCGCCCTGTCCACTCCAGCCTGGCCGACTGCCCCATGCCTGTTTCTCTCCCAACGGCAGTTGAGGCACTTGACGCAATCAACATATACGGCGTGCAGCACTTGCTCCTGCCCATTCCCAGGCATATCGTGCAGTAGGCGCAGCCTTGCTCACACGAATGGCAGTATATCAGCTGCAACGCTCTGCCCTCGCTGCCGCATCGCTCACAGAAAAGCACCAGTCGCTTGCGCCGCCAATTGCTGACGACTCCCATGCGCACTCCTGGAAGCCACTGCACTTTGCCAGCGAGGACTCCTTCATGCAGCGCAGCTGCCAAATCGCCAACTTCTACCCCTCGCTTGCACAAAAGCGTCTCGATCTCTTCCCAGAGAAGCGCTCGTCCATCCAGCAGTTTGCCGAGAACGCTTGCGCTCGCTCCATCCGCTGTGAGCGAAGTTCTTCGAAGCAATGAATGGCGCGGGAAAATCTTGTACCCTCCTGCTGATTCAGCATCCTTTTGACAAGCATGCACTTCGCATCTGAACTCTACAACCTTCCATGCAAACCAGTCTTTTGGCGGCTGCCTCATGCAAGCGAACGCACTGGGCCAGAAAACTTGATTGTCATCCCGCTCCCTGTCGGTCACTTCCCGCCCATACAGCACACTCGCCTCCCGAACCTTCCCCACAGCCAAATGCCGCAGCTCAGCGACCACTCCATCCGTCAGCTTTTGCCGCTCTGCCAGCCGCTTGCGTATGTATTCGTTTATTTGCTCCCGCAAGGAAAAGGCCAAAGCGAGCGATGACGTCTTGCCGATGACGTGCAGAATGCAGCTCTCTCGCTCCTGCCAAAAAGATTGGTCGACAGCAAAGCTCGGTGTCACGTACGTCTGAACCGACGACACTGCTTCTGTGCCCGATTTGATGTACAGCAAAAACTCGCGCATGTGCCTTCCCCCGCTCCCCACCTGTCCTCTTACCATCAGTTTGCAAAAAGACAAGACGGGTCAGCAAATCTTTTTCACGAGCAAAAACGCAGCATCACCGTCTCGCTGACCGCAAGCAGCCCCATCGACTGTCAGGAAAAGGACCGAGACATTTTTCACACAAACACAAAAAAGACTGCCGATGTCCTCGACAGTCCTTTTCGTTCATCCATATGCCTGAAAACAAAAACATCAGGCTCCTTCTTGCTTGTTCCGCAGATCAACTACAATAGCTCCCACCAGCTCGGCTTGGCTGTCAGCTACAGGCACCCCACAGCAGTACGGCTCGCGAGTCAAAATCGATAGCATCCGGGATGTATCATCGGTAGATCCTTCATCTATCAAAGTAATCCGGACAGGCTTGCCACTCCATTCGGAGCGAAACAGCAAACTTCTGACCGCCCGCTCCAGCACCTGCTCCGAATTGTGCACCAACAAGCGGTAATGCTCGTGCGAAAGCTCTGTCACGCTGTCCATTCGACTGGCCCATCGATCAGCGATCATCACCAGCAATGAGGAGAAGCCAAATGCCGCCAGTAGCCATACAACCAGTTCTTCCATCACGGTCATACCCCCTCCTATACAAAGGTATGCCGAACAGCTTGAACAGGGTGCCAACTGGACGCTCATACGGATTCTACAGTTTTACCCATCCGTTTTTGATCGAGATGACAACCGCTTGCGTGCGGTCTTGAACGTTCAGCTTTTGCAAAATGCTGCTGACGTGATTTTTCACAGTTTTCTCACTGATGAACAAAAATTCTCCGATCGCCCGGTTGCTCTTTCCTTCAGCCATCAGTTGAAGCACTTCCCGCTCGCGGCGAGTCAGGGACTCGATCACTTTTGGATCGATCGTTTGCGAATCATCCACGGAGAAGCTGCGCTCTGTGCTGCCTTCATGCTCGCTGAGACGACGGAACTCCTCGATCAGCTTGCCCGTTACCTTCGGATGGATGTAAGCGCCGCCGCTTGCTACGACGCGCACGGCATCCACCAGATCGCTGGTGCCCATTTCTTTGAGCAAATAGCCCGATGCACCGGAACGCAACGTGCGGTAAACGTATCCTTCATCATCGTGAATAGAAAGCATGATCACTCGCGTAGAGGGACTCACAGAAATTACATTTTCCGCAGCAGAGACGCCATTGATGTTCGGCATATTGATATCCATCAACAAAACATCCGGCTTGTGCTCTTCGGCGAGCAAAGCAGCCTCTCCGCCGTCCGCTCCTTCTCCGACGACCTTGAAGTCATCTTCCATTTCCAAAATGCGCTTGACTCCTTCACGGAACAATTGGTGGTCGTCCACAATCACGATGCGGAGCTCTTGCTGTCTTTTATCCATGTTTCATCCCCCTGTGTACATAATTCTGTATCGGTTCATATTTTTAACGGTATTTGGAAAATAACCTTTGTTCCCTCACCCGGAGCTGATTGCAGGTCCACATTGCCTTCCAGCAGCTGCACACGCTCGCGCATTCCCAACAGTCCAAAGGAATTTCCGTTTGCCATGCGCTTCTCCAGATCGAATCCAACGCCATCGTCTTTGACGACGAGACTCAGCGACTCCTGAAGAAACTCAAGCTTCACTTGTACCGAAGAAGCTCCTGCATGCTTCTCCACGTTGTTCAGGCACTCCTGAACAAGCCGGAAGATTGCAGCCTTGACGGAACTGCGCAGCGGTGGCTCCACACCAAATACTACCAGATCAATCGAAGCCCGGATACGTTCTTCGCACGTCTGAATGTATTTTTGCAAAGTGGGAACCAAGCCGAGGTCGTCCAAAGCCATCGGACGAAGGTCAAAAATGATCCGTCTTACATCAGCCAAACTTAACCGAACCATTTCTTTCAGCTCGTGAAGCTCCATTTGCGCTTCCAGAATACGTTCGTTTTTCAACATGCGCTCGACGATTTCGGAGCGCAAGACGACGTTTGCCATCGATTGAGCCGGACCGTCGTGAATCTCGCGCGCGACACGTTTGCGCTCTTCTTCCTGCGCCTGAATGATCTTCAACCCCATCAGTTGATGCTGCTTGGCCGATTCCAGCGCTTCCCCGATCTTGCTCAGGTCGCCAGTCAGGTAGCCAAGCACCACACCCATCTGGGATACAAGCTTCTCGGCGCGTACAATCGTTTCCTCCAATGTACGCAATTGCCGCTCCAGATCATTGCGCCGGCGCTTCAAGTTGTTTTCCCGCTCGCGATAGATGGAAAGCTCCACCTGGATGCGGCTCGCCTCTTCATAGGCGATACGGATGTCATCCTCCGTGTACATGTGAAAGTTGCGGCTGACCTGCACAAGCCTGTTGCGCGACTTTCGATAGGCCAATTCCAACGCATCGACCTTTTGGATTACTTTGGAAATTTCTTGCCTCAGCTCATGCAAATCAAACTTTAGCGAGTTGCCTTGTTGTCTTGCATCTTCGGCTATATCAAAAATTTGCGTTTTACTTGTTTCTACTGTTTCAATGGTTCTCTTGATCACCCCATCCAGCACGCTGATGTCGATCGCTTTGTTCATGATTGCTCTCCTTCGAACTCTTTTTTCGCTTTCGTGAACAGCTGTTGGAGTTTGACCTCATCTACGTCTCGCAGACCCACATCATTGCGTGGGATGGCAAAAGGATCTACCTCTCGTTTGGCGAAACCGGGCGTAGAAGTAAACACATACTCATACCCTGCTTGTCGGGCTGTTTCCAAAACGATCGGATTCGTGTAGCCAAAAGGCAGTGAAATCGCCTTAATATCCTTGCTCATCCAACCGTGCAAACCTGCGCGAGACATACTGAAATCAACATAGAGCCGATCCCTGTATTCCTTTTCATTTTCTAATCGCTTTACATCCTGCAAGTAGACGGGAGCAGTCTCTGGTCCCATCTCTCCCCATTCATTCCGCGCTTCCTCTTCATGCAGGCTGTAGGTATGGGAACCAATATCAGCCAAGCCAGAGTGAAGCATTTCCATGACTTGTTGACGCGTGAGTGGCGTCGTCATGTTCTCCCGTTTTCGTTCGGCTACATCTCGCAAGCGTCCTGCAATCACGAAGTTCACTGACGGGTAGCCGTATGTACGCAATATCGGAAAAGCCTTCGTATAATAACTTTCGTAGCCATCATCAAACGTAATCAGGACAGCATTTTCTGTCGGCAAGCTCCCGGTATCGACAAAGCGCAAAAACTCATCCAGCGTAATGGGATGCAGGTCATTTTCGTGCAAAAATGCCATATGTTCTGCGAATTGTTCGGGCGCAATCACGTAACGTTGGCCTGCAGCATCTGTCACATGATGATACGTCAGGACGACGACTTGATTGTTATACCACTTTTGCGGCTTTACCGTTGCTTTTTCGTTTCGCGTGACGTTTGGCTCAGCGTTTTCCGTCTCGCTTATGCTTATAGACGTATCGACTTGGGGAAAAGGTTGCACTTTTTGCGCATTCTTTTTTGACTGGTACAAATCACCAAGCCCCAATATCGTCACAACCAACAGTAAACAACTGATAAACACTGTCAGGAAGAGCCTTTTGTTCGGCAAAGAAACCCCTCCTTCACTTCCTCACTAGGAGATTCGACACAGTCCTACATTTTCCCTTTGATCAGGATTCACCAATAATTGGAAATTTCTTCCCATAACAAAAAGAGCCCAGTAGCTTTTACCAGGCTCTTTCTTTGCCGTGCTTATTTTGCCAGTTGAGCAGCCTCTTGCTTCAGAACTTCTGCTTTGTCTGTTTGCTCCCAAGGAACATTCAGGTCATTGCGTCCGAAGTGGCCGTAAGCCGCTGTTTGTTTGTAGATAGGACGACGCAGGTCGAGCTGTTTGATGATACCAGCTGGGCGCAGGTCGAAATGTTTGCGAACGAGTTTCACGAGATCTTCTTCGGAAACAGTTCCTGTACCAAAAGTATCAACTGCGATGGATACTGGTTGTGCTACACCAATCGCATACGCTACTTGTACTTCGCACTTGTCAGCCAAGCCAGCTGCCACGATGTTTTTCGCAACATAGCGAGCAGCATAAGCACCGGAGCGGTCTACTTTTGTCGGATCTTTACCGGAGAACGCGCCGCCACCGTGACGAGCGTATCCGCCGTAAGTGTCTACGATGATTTTGCGGCCAGTCAAGCCAGCATCCCCTTGTGGTCCGCCGATAACGAAACGGCCAGTTGGGTTGATGAAGTATTTGGTTTCAGCATCCAGAAGTTCAGCTGGAACTACTGGTTTGATTACATGCTCAACCAGGTCTTGTTTGATTTGCTCCAAAGTTGTTTCAGGAGCGTGTTGAGTAGAGATAACGATCGTGTCGATGCGAACAGGCTTGTCTCCATCGTACTCAACCGTTACTTGTGTTTTACCGTCAGGACGCAGGTAAGCGAGTGTGCCGTTTTTGCGAACTTCGGTCAAACGACGAGCCAGTTGGTGGGACATGCTGATCGGCAATGGCATCAACTCAGGTGTTTCGTTGCAAGCAAAGCCGAACATCAGACCTTGGTCGCCTGCACCAATCGCTTCGATCTCAGCGTCAGTCATTTTGCCTTCGCGCGCTTCCAGTGCTTGGTCTACACCCAGTGCAATGTCAGCGGATTGCTCGCCGATTGCTGTGATAACACCGCAAGTGTCAGCGTCAAAGCCGAACTTAGCGCGATCATAGCCGATTTCACGAATGGTTTCGCGAACCAGCTTTTGAATGTCTACATAAGTGTTGGTTGTGATCTCACCCGCTACGAGAACCAGACCTGTCGTTACAGAAGTTTCGCACGCTACGCGAGCGTTTGGATCTTTGGACAGGATGGCGTCCAGGATGGAGTCGGAAATTTGGTCACAAATTTTATCCGGATGTCCTTCGGTTACAGACTCAGATGTGAACAGACGACGACCTTTTTGCAAAGCCATGAGAAAATACCTCCTTTGACCTCATACAAATAGTTTGGTAGCCGAGTCAGGATTTTATCGACGTAAACGCAAATAAAAAACCTTTTCCATCTTTCGGAGGAAAAGGTTTGAGCGCTTTTAGCTTCCTTCATCCTCTTATCGGCCAGAACAGATTTCCGTCCTGCTGGTTAGCACCGCTCTAGTCGGTTGCCGGGCTTCATAGGGCCAGTCCCTCCGCCTGCTCTGGATAAGAGTATCCATTACGGATTATAGAATAATTGTTTTTCGGGGTGGTGTCAATAGACTTTTCCCACAACTCCGGTTCGAAGCAGGCCAGCCTGTACAAAACGTTGATGAAATCGCCTGCGGGAAGCGAGCGATGATGACTGTAGCGCATGGACAGCGCCTTTTGCACAAGCTGGTCAAGCCTCTTTATACTTGGTACGATTTGGCGATCAATACAACAACCTCGGCCCGCGTAGCGGTTCCCTGAGGCTTGAAGGTCTTGCCATATCCGTTCAGCCACTTTTTTTGCGTCAACGCCTCGATCGCCGGCGATGCCCAATAGTTGACCGGAACATCGCGATAAGAGGACACGCTGCGGCTATTCACAGCTACCCCTTTCGCCCTGGCGATCATGGAGGCCATCTCGGCCCGCGTTACCGCCTGATCAGGCTTGAGTTGACTGTTTGGATACCCCTTCAAGACTCCGAGCTGATAAGCTACCCCAAGGGTGTTGTACGCCCAGTGCTTTTTTGGCAAATCGGAAAAGACGTCCTTGCCCGTGTACATACTGGCTACTTTCGAGCCGGTGACACGCATCGTCGAAACGAGCATGGTCGCAAATTGGGCGCGGGTCACTGCCTGATCCGGCTTGAATGTTGCGTCGTCGAAGCCTTTGATGATGCCTTTGTCGCTGAGCTTGGCGATTTGCGCACGCGCCCAGTGGTTAGAAATATCCCGATAGCCGGAAATGAGCGGCTGCGGGCTGAGCGTCAATTTGTAGGAATCGTACTTGAAAGGCACGATGCTGCTCATGCGCACGAAATACTTCCCTTTAGGCAGCCGTATGCCGAAAATTTCACTGCCTTGGTCTGACCGCTCTGCCACTTCGGTTGTCGAAGCAAGCGCCACGTTCATGTTTTTCTCATTGTAAAGGGCAATGTGAAACCCGCTTGCTACCGGGATGAACGGAGCGCGAACTGTGACGTACGATTCCGCATCCAATGTAAATTGAAACCAGTCTGAATCTGTCGACGCCGGAATGGTTCCTGACATGACTCCTCCACTGGCAAGCGGAGCAGCTTTGCTATACGTATTATTCGGCTCGTTCCCATCTTTTTTCAACGGGGTAAAGGCGAGATCGAGGCGATATTCGCCGTTCATTGCATTTTGCTGATACTCGCTGACGCGAATGTAGTATTTTCCTGGCGAGACGTCCTTGCTTGCACGTTCGGAAGGATTATCCCTGTCGCTGTTATCGTATACCGGGTCCCAGACCGTATTTTTTCCCGGCTCTTGCTTTCCGATGGCAAGTACCAAGTCCACCCGCTTGTTATCAGGTGTGACCGTCACGTCCATATGCCCGTACTCGCGGACATAGTAGGAGAACCAATCCTGATCCCCTTCCTCATGGAAATTGCCCGTCACGCTGATCTGGTTGCCCACCAGCGGCCTTGCCGTAGCCATCGTATTGTTCGGTTCATTCCGATCCGGGTTGATGGTGAATTTGCTCGTCAGCACATAAGTAAACGCATTAACTCCACCGTTTCTCACCAGCTTGATGTTCATTCGCCCAGCTTTTGCAGGAACCGTTATCGTATCCCCGTTCCCGATATAGTAAGTGACCGGCTGACGATTTGCCGGATAAAAAGTCGCTGACATGGCTGAAGATACGCCTGAGTTTACGGATGCGGTGAGACTTACTTTTCCATCGTAAGGAACGTCCATCTTGAACCAGTCAACCGTATCGTTTGGCCCCAGATTGCCACGGACTTGCGCTTCGATCGGAAACGCCTTGGCTCTCTCCAAAACGTTGTTCGGCTCCAAAAAGTCGCTGGACAGCGCACTGCGCACTGCCTTGTTTACGTCCAGAAGACCGTAGCCCGCTTGCCGATCCCAGCCGCCTTCGCCAATATCTGTCGCCGTCTGATAAAGCATCTGCCTGACGTCGAGAGCAGACAGCTTGGGATGACGAGCCAGAATGAGAGCAGCCGCGCCTGCTACCTGAGGCGCCGCTACAGATGTTCCGGAAACCGAACCGTATTTGCCGCCGAGCTTGGTTGTATACACATTAAGCCCCGGTGCCACCAGATTCATCTCCGGCCCTGTATTCGACTGGTAAAGGACCTGGTTTCTTCCGTTTATCGCCCCCACCGCAATTACGGTCGGGTACGCTGCCGGATACGCGACACGGCTTGCCTCATTTCCGCTCGCCGCCACCAGAACCGCTCCGTTTCGTTCCGCGCGGTCGACCGCATTTTTCATAGCCCGGGAGTAAGCCATGCTGCTAAAAGACATCAAAATGACCTTTGCCCCCCGATCGAGGGCGGCGTTGATTCCTTTGGCGATCATGTCAACATCCGTAGTAGATGCGTTTTTGTTCAAGACTTTGACGGGCAAAATTTTGGCGTTCCAGACCACCCCGGCTACGCCGATCCCGTTGTTTCCTTTTGCCCCGAGGACCCCGATGACTTCTGTTCCATGCCCATTGTCATCCTGCGCACTTTTCCCCGGATTGACCAGGTTAACACCAGGGAGCAAATTCCCCTTCAAATCAGGGTGATTGTAATCGGCCCCTGTATCGAGTACAGCAATCGTGATCGCCTGATTGCTGTTCACCACTGACCATGCCTTGTCCGCTTTGATTTGACTCAGGTGCGTCTGGTTGCTCAGGTAGCTGTCATTGGAGGCAGGAGCAGCAGCGAGTGCCTGCCTGGCTTCCAAAGGAGCGACGGTGAGCAGCAGCGCCAGTGCGACGGTCACTTGAATTGATTTTTTCATAAAAAACAGTCCTTCCCTCTCTCCCTGCAAATCATGCAGCAAGAAAACCTCTGTCGAAGCCGTTTCCGTCATAAGGCCGCGCTTTAGCGGAAGGTTTTCTTAACGTATGAATACCCGCAAACTTTTGCAATCAATCCCAATACGTTCAAAAAGGTATTCGAGTATGATATTCCTCGTCCTAGCATAGCGGATAAAAAGGGCGAATTGCAACCCTAATTCCCCAATATTTGGAACGTTTTGGCAGTAGAAAAACCCTTTTCACCAGTGGCAAAAAGGGTTTCGTTCATTACTGCAGCAGACCTTTATTGTCTTCGGTTTCAGGCGCTACGTATGTTTCCTGTTTTTTTCTTTGGCGCGCTTGCGGAATGAAAGCAGTCAACTCTGTCACGTCTACTCCTGCTTTTTTAATCGAAGAGGACGGGATGTCAAATGCCCAGACACGCTGGCTGTTCGCTTCCACCTTCATGTTTTGCAAGGTGTAGTTGACGCGGGCAACCGCTTCGCCATCCTTGTCGTGCACCAGGATCGGCACCTCGGTAAACTCCAGACGCTTCTCCAAACCGTTGCGGAATACAACAACGACTTTCAGACCGTTATCCTCGTTCGGCTTGATTGCGAGAACTTGCAAGTCCACCTGCCCAGCTTCTACCGGAGCTTCTGCCGCTGCTTTTTGCAAATACTGCTCTTGCTCACTGGCACTCAGCCCCATGTTCAGCTCGTGGCTTCCTTCGAGTCGCTGTTTTTGCGGCTTTTTATACACAATCGTCAGCGGTACTTCTTGCTCCGGAATGCGGTCAAACTCTTCCCAACGGAACATAAACTCCGCCGGACGACTGGACATGGAATCGACTGGTCCGCTTGTCATCAAGTCGAACGTCTTTTTCGCCACCTCTTCGCCTTCTGCTGTTACGAGAGAGAGCGGCAGTTTTTGCAACAGTACGTTGCGGTCTGTCGCATTGCGAATGTAGGCAAGCACCAAATAGCCTTCTACGGTCGCCTGTGTGAAGAACGGAATGACACCGACCTCATCACGTACTACAGGCGGCAACTCATCGTGCACATATTGCAGCAATTCCTGCTCGGCCTCGTCCAGCTGCGCGTCCCACGGACCGTTCATCGACAGGAACAGCTCTTTCGACTCCACGCGGTTTGCAGACTGCTGCGGATTTTCAATACCGGATACGCCCAAGTAAAATTCATTGTGCAAATACTCATGAATGTCCTCTCGTACCTGCTCCAAGCTTTCTTTGGAACCAAACCAGTTTTCCAATAACCAACTCATATGTCAACCTCCTCTTTCCCACTTTAGAAAAATCACGCGTCTACTCTACGTCAAGAATCCATCTACGCAGATTGGCATCAGGCTTTTTCACAAATTCCGGCGGGAACACGATCAGCCACGGACGACTGTTGCCAGGCTGGACACAGATCTTTCTGGCGTCAAGAACGCCTCGCGCAACGACATCCCCGTCTGTATCGGAAATCGTTACTTTCAGTTGCTCAGGGCGATACTCCGTTGACAGACCATTGCGGAACAGCATCGCAGCGACCAGTTGCCCTTCTTTCGTTTTGCCGATATCAAAGCCCGTAACTTGTACGGTATTCACCGGGATTGGCGGCAAAGAATTGGCGAGCTTCTCCAAACGATCCTTTTGCCGATCGGTCATGCGGTTCTCCATCTCCGGGTCCAGTTCAAGCGTACGTGGCCAAATATGCGCGCGGTTCCCTGCCTTCATCACGACTTTCCAGCGACTGAACTGGAAGTTGTCGTGCAGATAGGACTCTTCCGGGAACAGCACTTCCCATGGACGGCTCGTATGCGGCGGAATCGAGCCCATCTCGGACAGATCGATTCTGATCCGCGCAAACGGCTTGTCGTCCAGATAGATCGCCAAACCAATCGTTTTAAAACGAACTGGCTTATCTGTCGCATTGCGGAAGAACATCGTCACGATCATGCCGTTCGGTTGGGGAATCATACTGAAGCCCGTCACGCTGATCAAACCGCGCGCGATTTCCGGAAGCTCCTCCTGCAAAAAGCGCAGCGTGTACTTTTTCTCGGAATCCAGCTCTTGCTCCCACAAAGGATGCAGCGACAGCTCTGTCTTGATTTTCTCGCGTTTAGCCGGAGCGCTGGTCTTCGCCTGTTCCTTTTCCACTTCCACTTCGGTTTCTTTCAGTTCGTCAATGTCGAATGCCGACTCTTCCTGAATTTCTTTCTTCAATTCATCCAGAGCTTTCTCGCCCTGTTCCTTGCCAAACAAATTCTTCATAAAAGAAAACATGTGTTACCTCCTCACACACGTCCGAACCCGAACGCAATTTCTCTCTCTTCATCATAAACATTTCTATACGGCTCATGCAAATCTAGGCTTGCTGCGGAACATTTACTCGCCAGCGAGAAAGATCCGGCTGCTCCAGCAAAATGCTTTCCGGAGGATAAATAAACAGCCACGGCTTGCTCGTATTGGCATTCACCGTCAAGCTTCCCAGTTCAAACACTCCTTCAGCCACCTTTTCTCCTGTCGCATCATAGAGAGCAAGCGGCAACGTTTCAAAGGAAAGAGACTGCGGCGAGCCGTTGCGAATCAAAAGCATGACGTGAAGTGCGCCTTCCTCGGAGCGACGAATTTGCACACCCTGGATATTTACTTCTCCCTCATTGAGCGCAGGAAGTGTTTTCGCCAGCTCGATCAAGGAATTTTTTTGTTCATTCGACAGCGCCTTGATCCAGGACTCTTCCAGTTCCAGCTGCTGTGGCAACACCATTTTCTTTTGTGCCATCTCGAATGCAATCTTCCAGTTCGCCAGCAGCACGTTCACTTGCAGGAAGTGTTCACGCGCAAATACAAACGACCACGGTCTTGCAGATCGCGGCGGAATTTCCCCTATCTCGCTAAAGTCAAACGTCTGGCGGGTAAATAGCTGCTGATCCCCGAACAATACCACCAGCGTCATTTCCTTTAGGTTGATTGGATGGTCCGAACTGTTGCGAATAAACGCCGTGATTTCGATTCCATCATCATGCGGAACGAGCGCTGTTCCAGCGAGGGAAATGTTCCCTTCCTGCAGCGGCTCCAGCTCCTGTGCCATAAAGGAAAGCGCGTATTTCTCCTGCGCACCCAGATTCGCTTCCCACGATTCATGCAGGGACAGCGTGGTAATGACGCCGGCAGATGTTTTGTGTAGACCTTGCTTTTCCTGATGAGACTGTTCGGTATCAGAAGCGGACAGAATGGATTCCTCCTGAACCTGTTCTCGCACCTCTTTTGTGGTAGGCGTCTTCCCCATTAAACTCTTCAAGAAGGATAACATAGCACCGCTCCCAACTTTTCTCTACATCTATATAGTGTTTGCGTTCGTCATTCACTATAGCATAGTGACATCCTTTTGCAACATAGAAAACTTGGCATTAACCCGCCTGCTGCAAGCGCGGTTCCCGCGTCTTTGGTCCGGCAACAAACCACCCGCCTTGCCAGGGGAAAGCGGCGAGTAATATTTGTTAGGATACCTGTACGAATCAGTGATGTCAAGGAATGGAAAGATGTCACCAGAACGAGGCCAATTCCATTTGATGAGAAAGTTTACAATATTATTCATTATTGATAAAATGGAAGTGTCTAAACAAATAACTTGGGGAATACCTTTTGCGCCAGCTGACCGATTCAGCTGGTTCTTTTTTTGGGCAAAAACAGTGAAAATGCCGACAAAGCTGCCAGCGTTGGATTATAAAAATTCATAATTGGACAAACTGTCTAGTAACAAAAATTGGCCTCACTGTGTCGGAAAGGAGGGCCTCGCTTGAATCGCAACGGACGAAAATGGTGGAGAACAAACAAGCATAAACTCGAACCTGCCAGGCAAAACAGCCCAAGTCCCTACGCTCATTTGACCTTATCAAAAGAGACGAAGGAAAACCTCCAAACGTTGCAAGACATCTACTCCAAATGCTCGGACGTCATTTTCCGGCCTTTTTATATCGGGAAAACAATCAAGGCGCATGTCGTGTTTATTAGCGGTCTGTGTACCGTTCAAGACGTAGATCAGTACGTGTTGACGCCGCTCATGCAAGCAAATGAAAACGAATTTCCTGACATGGAGCAAATGGCTGAGCAGGTTTTGGCTGTCTCTCGCATCAAAAATCTTGCTACGATTGCCGACTGTATTGAAGAAATCGGCAGCGGCAATCCCGTCTTGCTGTGGGAAGGAGAAGAACGGGCGCTGTCGCTTGGTCTGGCCAAATGGGAAAAGCGAAACATCGAGGAGCCTTCAGCAGAGGTGGGGATACGTGGACCGCGAGAAGGCTTCACGGAAACACTGGACGTGAATACCTCCCAAATCCGCCGCAGAATCAAAGATCCGGCTTTGAAAATGGAACGCATGAAAATCGGGGGATACACGCAAACGGAAGTGATCGTGGCCTATATGGAGGGAATTGTCGACCAGACCTTGGTCGAAGAGGCAAAAGCGCGACTGAATCGCATCCAGATCGACGGGATTTTGGAGAGCGGATATATAGAAGAAATGATTGAGGACAATCCTGCCTCGCCTTTTCCGCAGTTAAAAGATACGGAACGACCGGATACAGCTTGCTCCGCATTACTGGAAGGCAGAGTCGTCATTCTCGTTGACGGCACGCCTTTTGCCCTGATTGCTCCCGTGACGTTTTTCGCTCTCTTTCAGGCTGCGGAAGATTATTACCAGCGTTATATCATCAGCACGGCGATTCGCTGGCTGCGCTATCTGTTTCTCGGGATCTCTTTATTGCTCCCTTCCTTGTACGTAGCCATCATTACGTTTCATCAGGAGATGGTGCCGACGTCTCTTCTGATCAGCATGGCGGCTTCCCGGGAGGCTGTGCCTTTTCCCGGCCTGGTCGAGGCGCTCTTGATGGAAATCACCTTCGAAGCTTTGCGCGAAGCCGGAGTAAGATTGCCCAAGCAAATCGGGGCTGCCGTCAGTATCGTAGGGGCGCTCGTCATCGGACAGGCTGCCGTTGACGCCGGACTCGTATCCGCTCCGATGGTCATTGTCGTAGCCATTACCGGAATCGCCAACTTCATGGTGCCGCGGTACAGCGTCGGTACGGCCGTCAGACTGCTGCGCTTTCCGATCATGTTTCTCGCGGGCACACTCGGACTGTTGGGAGTCATGCTCGGACTCATTGCGATCGTGGTTCACCTGTGCACCTTGCGTTCGTTCGGCGTGCCGTATTTGTCCGGGATTTCCCCGCTCAAACCAAAAGAATGGAAAGACATTTTGTACCGCTCTCCATGGTGGGCCATGAAGACGCGCCCCCACTTCACCGGAGAATTTAATCAGTACCGTCAGGCTCCCGACCAAAAGCCTGGCCCCGAACGCTCGGAAGATCCATAAACAGACAAGGGAAAGCGAGGTGTAGGAAGCAATGCTGGAAAAAGGAAAAATATCCGCCTTTCAAATGGCCGTTCTCATGTACCCGACCATCGTCGCTACGGCTTTGCTGACGGTCCCAAGCATTACTGCCGCCTACGCCGACAATGATCTGTGGCTCTCCCCCATCTGGGCTTCCTTGATCGGTTTTGTCACGGTGCTGGTCGTAGACGCCTTGCACAGACGTTATCCGCAAAAGACGATCATCCAGTACAGCGAGCATATTCTCGGGAAACTGCTCGGAAAAGCATTCGGCGCATTTTTGATGCTGTTATATGTACTGCTGACCGCTCTGGTAGTCAGAATCTACGCGGAGTTTCTCGTAGGCAGTTTTCTCACCCAAACACCAATCGTAGTCGTCATCTCTACCATGCTACTGCTTTGCGCTTTTGCCGTCCGCGGAGGCGTCGAAGTAATCGCGAGAGCGGCAACGGCATTCTCGCCCTTTTTTGTCCTGCCGCTGCTGCTCCTGATTGTCTTGCTGTTCACAGACTTTCAGCTCGACCGAATTTTCCCGATCATGGCAGACGGCGTAGGACCATCGCTAAAAGGAGCGCTCATTCCGCAAGGCTGGTTTACGGAGTACATGCTGCTTGCCTTTTTGCTCCCTTTTTTGACCGATCGGGAAAAGGGCAGAAAATGGGGTGTCCTCTCTGTTTTTGCTGTCATGCTGACATTGCTCATCTCCAACCTGATCGTGCTCTTTTTGTTCGGAACCGATGTGGCAACGATGCTTTATCCATTGATGGCAGCCGCTCGCTATGTCAGCTTTGCCGACTTTTTCGAAAATCTGGAATCGCTTGTCATGGCGATCTGGATTATGGGCGCCTTCATCAAAATTTCCGTCTTTTATTACGCCACTGCCCTTGGGAGTGCGCAATTGCTCAACTTGTCAGATTATCGCCCGATCGTTCTCCCGCTAGGTTTTCTCATTACACTATTCAGTTTTTGGAGTATCCCCAGTCTGATGGAAACCAGCAAGTTTGATGTGGCCGTCTTCCCGTTTCTCGGCCCGCTCGTTCTGACTCTTTTGCCTCTGCTGCTCCTCTTGTTGTCCTTCGTGCGTCCTGCCAGACAGGAGGGAAAATCGTCATGAAGCGGATTTTGCCGACGCTTCTCATGATGTCGCTGTTGTTTCTCGGCGGGTGCTGGGACCGAACCGAGATCAATGATCTGGCGATTATTACTGGAGCTGCGATTGATGCAGCAGATGACAATCAG
The DNA here is from genome assembly GCF_029892995.1 of Brevibacillus sp. 1238. Classification (NCBI taxonomy): domain Bacteria; kingdom Bacillati; phylum Bacillota; class Bacilli; order Caryophanales; family Paenibacillaceae; genus Brevibacillus; species Brevibacillus sp. 1238. The sequence goes on from NZ_JARXWC010000005.1 coordinate 99,115, forward strand.
ATCGAGCTGTCTGTCCAAGTATTCATCCCCCGCGCCCTTAGTGCGGGCAGAGGCAGCACAAGCAGCGGCGGCAATCTCACGCTTGTAAAGTCGGCGAAAGGTGCCAGTATTGCCGATGCCATCGCTCTGCTGCAAACGAAGATTCCGCGAAAAATTTTTTGGGGCCACTGCGAAGTATTCATTTTTGGAGAGGACATGGCAAAACGGGGAATTGCCGAAGAAATGGACTTTCTCGTTCGCCACCCGCAACCGCGCGAAAGAGCTTACATGTTTGTCAGCAAAGGCAAGGCAGCGAAGACCCTGGAGCTTCGTCCCGAGCTTGAACGCTACTCGTCCGAAGTCATACGCGAAATGTCAAATATGCATATCGGAATGCTGGTCACGATCATTCAGTTAAAAGAAATGCTGCGCGGCAAATCAAATGCTGCCGCTCTCCCCCTGATCGATGTCATGCCGCCGCCAAACGAGGCCAAAGGGTTGGAGACAGCGCCATACATCATGGGAACCGCCGTTTTTCGAAAAGGCAAAATGGTCGGAGAGATCAACGAAAAAGCGACGCGCGGCGTCATGTGGATACGCGGAGAAGTAGAGCGCTACACCGTCACCGCCAAGCTTAAAAATGTGCAGGGCACAGTCTCTCTCAACCCCATCCACTCGGATATCAAATTCATCCCTTCGATCCGCAATGGACAATGGCAAATGACGATAAAGGCGAAAACGGAAGGAGACGTTGTGCAAAACGGCACGAACCTGGACATGAGCAATCCCGAGATGATCAAGCTTGTGGAAAAAGCATTTCAACAGGACATCGAAGACCGCATTGAGCTTGCCCTCAAACAGGTGCAGCACGAAATGAAGGCAGACATCTTCGACTTTGCCACGGACTTTTATCGGGAATATCCTCAAGAGTGGAAGGCAGCCAAAAACAACTGGGACGAAATTTTCCCCAACGTAAAAGTAATCACGGATATTCATGCATACGTTCGCCGACCTGGCCTGGTTACGCTTCCTGGCGGCATACCCGAGGAGGAGGTGAGAGAAAAGTGAGATGGGGCGTTACGCTAGGCGTTACATTGCTTGTCCTGCTCATCATTCTCTTTGAGCTTCCAGCTTTGCGGCAGAAGCCGCTTCGAGACAAAATCGCTTTTTTCTCCCTCTTGTTGTGTGGGTGGGTATTGGCCCAATTCGATTTGCCCAATATGGCCGGGCCTGTCACTTGGCTGAATGAACTGTTCAAGCCTTGGGGAAATTTGATGAAAAAATAAATGGCGGCGCGTGTGATCTGCCAGAGGTGATCATCCATGCTTGAAAAAGGCAAAATATCGGCTTTCCAGATGGGCGTCATGATGTACCCCACGATTATCGCCACAGCCATCCTGTCCTTGCCGGCAACAATGGCTACCTATGCCCATAACGACCTGTGGCTGTCTCCCATTTGGGCATCATTCGCCGGTTTTCTGACGGTTTACGTCTCCCATCGGCTTCATCAGTATTACCCGCAGCAAACGCTGATCGAGTACAGCTGCCAAATCGTCGGGTTGATTCCCGGAAAACTGATCGGCTTTCTCTACTGCTTCCTCTACTTGATGTGGACGGGGCAAATCGTCAGAAACTACGCCGAGTTTGTCGTCGGCGCTTTTCTGTTCAACACTCCGATCGTCGTCGTCATCGCAAGCATGATTCTGGTCTGTGTCTTTGCTGTTCGCGGCGGCATTGAAGTAATTGGCCGGGCAGCCCTGTTGTTCATGCCGCTGTTCGTACTTCCCTTATGCCTCATGGTCCTTTTGCTGCTGCCTGATCTGGATTGGCAAAACTTTTTTCCGGTACTGGAAAACGGCATTGTCCCTTCGCTGAAAGGAGCTGTTGTTCCGCACATCTGGCTTGGCGAGTTTTGGCTGACGGCTTTTCTCTTTCCGTTGTTAGCCGACAGCAGCAAAGGCCGAAAGTGGGGAATGCTTTCCGTGCTGGCTGTAACCATCACGATGATTGCCACCAATTTGTTTTCCCTGTTCTTGTTTGGCAGCGATGTTTCCAGCATGCTCTACCCTTTAATGATTGCTTCGCGCTACGTCAGTATTGCCGATTTTTTCGAAAATCTGGAGTCTGTGGTGATGGCAGTCTGGGTGCTGGGCGCTTTTGTCAAAATATCGGTATTTTTCTACGTCATCGTCCTCGGCAGTGCACAGCTGATGGAAGTAACTGACTATCGACCGCTCGTATGGCCAATCGGCTTTTTGATCGTGCTGTTCAGTTTTTGGGGTATCCCCAACATGATTGTTTTTAACTATCTCGACGAAACTTCGCTTCCTTACTACGGCTTTTTCATGCAAATTCTGTTGCCACTGCTTCTCTTGCTGATTGCCAAACTGCGAAACAAGCCGCAACGAATGAAGTCAGCCGCATAACAACAGAGCGTGACTTTGAGCAAAAGCCAGCCTCAGGTTATGCGGCTCGATTTTATAGTTTTATTATTCAGTCAATTAATAACAGCTTTATCCACAGGTTGTGGATAATTTTTTGCTCATTTATGTGTGTAACTGGAGGCATTTTTGGTATTTGACGATATACTCATCCAATTTTTGCGACATATCGATCACAGTCGGATGCAGAAAGCTTCCTTTTTCCAAAACAAGTTCGGATAACTCTTTACGCATGCTCTCGATACGATGCAACAGATCAGTTGGTTGATCCATGCTAATTCCTCCAGAAACAGTTAGATCATAAGTCCCAGGATTATTATATCATTCGATAGACAGGAAATATAAGGGAAATTATATATTCTTATATAGGCAGCCGCTCATCCGCTGTCAGTCTGACAAGCTCAAGCAAATGAGTCAGATCGCGAATCTCGTACGTAGGCTCGATGTCCAACCGATTTTCCTTGCCTTGCGGATTGAACCAGCATGTATCGATCCCGTAGTTGTGTCCGCCTCGAATATCGGAAGTAAGCGAATCTCCTACGATCAAAGCTTTCGACTTGTCTGTCACTTGCAGTTTGGAAAATGCATAGTCAAAAATTCGCGCATCCGGTTTCTGAAACCCGGCCTCTTGGGAAATAATCAACTGTTCGAAAGCATGGCGAAGAGGCGATGCTGCGATTCTCGCTTTCTGCACTTCGGCAAAGCCGTTTGAAATGATAGCCAGGCGACATCCCGCCAAACTGCTGCATACTTCCTGCGCTCCTTGAATCAGCGGCGTTTCCTGTGCCAGATTGGCCAAAAACTCTTCGTTGAAAGCAACAGCATCATAGGACAGCTCATGCGCTGAAAACAGACGGCTAAACCGCTCCACTCCAAGCTCGTCCAGTGACACGATTCCTTGTTCCAGCTCCAGCCACAGTCTTTTGTTGATTTCACTGTACGTTGCTTGGTAGGCAAGCCAGCCTTCGGGCATTCCAAAACGGTGGAAAGCTTTATCCATCGCATTTTTTTCCGAAATGCCAAAATCGATCAACGTATCGTCCACATCAAAGAAAATCACTTCGTATTTCACAGTTCTCTCCACCCGTCTCTTCCGGCTCGGCACCAGTCGTTTCTTTTTTCATCAATCAATCTATCATCTTATTATAACAGATTTGACATAAGGAACTGCCTATCATCTGGAAGAGTACGGAAGAAAAGTAAAAGAGTCTCCTCTTGCACAGCCCATCAGGTAAAGCGTTGCGTCTTGTACCATCTTCTCTTTCTTTTTGTCACTTTATCAGCCAGCAGTCCCCAAAATGCTTGCACCGAGATGACGATGAACAGCTGCGCATACGTAAAATACGAGAGGCAAGACAAGACGAAGTTTCTCGTCGTGCTTTGACCGATATCGGTAGCCAGAGCCAGATTGATTTGCAACACATACATGGAGTACATCAGCGCCCAAGCCACGACCAAGTAGACGTAGATATCCTCGGAAAACTGGAAGGGAGACACGACCTCGGGATGAAACCAGGAGATCACCTTGTATACGAGGTTCGTCACAAAAATGATGTCGGAAACAACAATCGCCACCATAAACCAAAAGTAGCTCGCTGCATAATACAGCACCTTCAGCTTGATGCGCCAGCTCGTACTGTCAAATAAATGCGAGATGTTCCCGATAACTGTGTGGTAGTTCCCCATCGCCCAGCGTTGACGCTGCTTCATGTAGACGTCAAGCTTTTCCGGCTCCTGCTGGTACGCCTCCGCCTGCGGTGCGAGAGCAATCAGCTGGCCCCGCTTTAATATTTCAAAAGAAATCGCCGTATCCTCCGTAAGGGACTGCTCGTCCCATCCGCCCAACTCCGCGATCAGCGAGCTTTTGACGATAAAGTTCGTTCCCGGAATAGACCCTAGCTGAAAAAGCTCCCATAGCCCCGTATGATAAACACGATGCATGGTCACCAGTTCCAGATTGATGAATTGGGTGAGTAGAGTTTGGTCGCGATTCCGTGCCTTGTTCCGTCCAAAAACCGCCCCGTACCGCTCCGGCTGCTCCAGCGCTTTTTGGATCAGAAAAGCCAGCGCGTTTTTCTCTGGTGCGGCGTCGGCATCATACACGCAAATCCATTCCCCGGTAGCGAGTTTGAAAGCGTCATTCAACGCTCCCGATTTCCCTCCCTTCCCGGTTCGTTCCAGAACAGTCAGGTTGCGCTGCGAGAACTCTGGCTTGCCATGTACCGCCCGCACGATTTGCGCCGTTTGGTCTGTGCAATTGTCGGCAATGACGATCACTTGCAGCTTGTCCGCCGGATAGTTCAGCCGTAAAATGTGCTCGACTGTCGCGGCGATGACCAGCTCCTCATTGTGGGCCGGAACGAGTATCGTCACAGCTGGAAAAGCGTCCATCTCCGTCGGGATCACCAATTCCTCTTTGCTCTGTCTGGACACAAAGCGTATGGCTCCAGCCATAATCAGCGCAGATTCAAACACCGCGACCCAAATACTGATAATTGCGAGCAAAAAGAGCCACTCAGCCACTGATTTTCCTCCGATCGTATTTTTTGCTCACTCTGTCACGAAAAACCAACGTGGCGATCGTCAGAAAAACAATCGTAACGGCGAAGATCATACTGATCGCAATGCACAAGGGGATAAACCAGCTGGTGTATGACATAAGAAGCCCCCTCCCTTTTCCTGACCAGATCGGATTACACGTACTCTCCGATCAGATCAAGTTCCGCATTTCGTTCAAGCGCCGCTATGACGCTGTCGATTTGCTCATATTGATTGAATTGTTCCTTTTGAAAAACAAGCGCTCCCGAGCGAATGACAAGCTTCAACTGTCGTCCTTTTTTGTCCGGAAAATCCTTGTCCATCATGGCGTGTTTAATTCGTTCCGTCAGTTGCCGCAAATAATCCTTGTCCGTCATCGGCAGCAGCACGACAAACCGTCCTTCATCGAGCGAAAACTTGTAATCTTCGAAGCGGAGTTGCTTTTGAATCGTCTGGGACAATTCCAGCAAAAGCCGCGAATACCCCTCTGAGCCAAGAGATTCTTGTACGAACGGCAAAAACTCGATTTTGAACATCGCCAGGCAAAAGCTGTATTTCCCCTCATAACGTTTTGCCAGATTAGACTGTCTGAGCATCGTTTCCGCAAAGGCCATTTTGTTGCCCAGTGTCGTATCGAGATCAATGACCGGGTTGATTTCTTTCAGTTCTTCCAACCGTTCCACGAGTCGCTTGCTGCGCAGCAAGTACGTTTTGATAAACCCTGCAATCAGCACGTTCGCGGGCATGACCAGCAACCAGGCGTACACAATGACACTCGTATTCGCATACGTAGCCAGACAGACAACATAACTGACCAAGTAAACAAACACCAAAACGACCGATACCCCCATCGGCAGCACATAACCGAGCAGGAGCGCCAGCAAAATAGCCATGCTCAAAACAAACTCAACCATCGCAAACGACTGATCTATGTAGACATGGACATAAACCAGCGCTTCCTGAAGCACCGTAAGCAGGAGCAAGATGCCGTACCCTATCTCCATCTTGCGTGTCGGAGAATTGTTGTTCATAATTCAGCTCCTCTCATTGCTTATTCGGTTTTCTCATCAGTCCTTATACGTTCGCAGCGCCTCCTCGGCCAAAAGCGGCACCAAATTATCGAAGGCATGCGTATCTTCCTGAAAAACATAGCCGCCCAAAAAGCGGGAGTCATGACTGCGCAGCTGCACCATTCTGGCTTGCAGCTGATTTGCCCATTGCGGATCATCCAGCTTCAGAGCCAGCAAGATTGCCAATCCGTAAACGGCAGGAGATTCATAGGACACAGCTGCTGTGCGACTAGCCCGGTCGTAGCGCCCCGGCAATTGGTGCTGCTGCGCGAACTCCTTTTTCAAAAAAACAACCAGCTCCCGAGGCGTACGCCCGGCCTCTGCCAGATTTATCGCTACAATCAGTTGATCAATGAGATTCACCGAGTCAGCATAGCTGTACATTTGATTCTCGACGTGGAATATTTTAGGGTAAAATATTCCGTCGTTCGGCATGTTCATTAACAGATCACGGTAGCGCTGGTACACATCTGCGTCTATTTTGTTGTGATCCGCCATCCTTTTCAGGGCGGACATGTCGACGTAAACGAGGCTGAGTGTCTGCGGAGACTCCTTTTTTGCGAAGTCATAAAAGTCGACGAGATATCCATGTTGTATGGACGAAGCGAATAACGATTGTGTTACCGCTTCTGCCGCTTTTGCGTATTCCTCATTTTCCCAACCATCAGCCGCTTTCCAGAGCGCATCGACAATTCGCAGATCATCCCCGAGAGCATTTGTCGTCACATGCGGCTGCCCGTCCGGCGACAGCTTCCAGTAAATTCGGTTTTGTGGAGTCAGAAAAAAGGTCCGCAACAACCGAAAGCTGTCGGCAAACAATTGCCGGTCACCTTTCACCCACGCATATTGCATCCATATGCCGAGAGACTCAGACAGCGCTTCTCTGCCTGCCACTATGTCTTCATTCGTGGAACGGGCTTCCTGCAAATAAGTAGCCAACGTGCCATTCGGATTCGTCATGTATTGCCGGATAAACGTCTCTGTCGGGGAAACAGGCGAAAGCCGCTCTGCAAACACGGCCAAATAAGTAAGGGAAGACACCGTCAGAATGGACAAGCCGGTAACTAACAGCTTTTTCTTGTTCGTAAGCAAAGCATTGTGCAAGCTGGCATCATTCCTGTCCAATAGAAAGGATTATTTCGTTTAATTTACTTTTATTTACTAATTATGTTATTTGTTATTCAGTATAGTATATTGGTTTTTGGCCGTCTATTTATATTGTAAAAAGTAATATAGAAGATGTTTCCATTTGAAATAATCATGGCCATTTGATTGGTCAAAAGCAGTCACATCCCTGCTCATGAACACCCTCGAAACGTTTTTTCACGGAAAAAAAGCCTGTCAGCTTTCCGACAGACTTGCCTATTGAGCGTGAGCAGCCATTACTCTCGCTTCTGTTGCGCCTTCACGCGCTGTTTCTCCCAGTCGATCAGCCGCTTGCTTTTTTTCGAATAAGAGGATGCCCCGACGACTTTGTCCCATTCCTTGCTTCCACACATCGGACATCGATATCGTTGTCGCCTCACTTCGATCTCGATAACCTGACCATCAATCATGTCTTTGAACATCTGGTCTTTATGATCGGTTTTATGCAGCTTTTCATGTCCGCACCCATTGCATTTGATAACAGGGATAATAAAGAAATTCCATACAGGTTTCATCACACTCACCTCCCAGAACTTTGGACATGTCCTGTGGCAGGTACGGCTTTTTTATTGTATCAGGGGCAACTGAACAAATTCTAAACAGGCATCTGCCTTTTGCCTAAAATGTAACGCCATACAAAAAGACCGTTCTATAAAACGAACGGTCTTCTGCTTTGTGTGTGAGTCTATAATTTGATCCATCTGTTGCCCGTCTTCCATCGGCCTTGGCATTCAATCGCTCACTAACATACAGTTCGTCCGAAACGGTGAGCATTAACGCGCTTTTGCCGCTAGAAGAACCAAACTCACTCTTCGTGCAACCCATGCCGGAAAATGCTTGCCGAGCCCATTTCTTGCTTTGCTGAATGCTGCCATCATCAAAAATAACCGTAACGCTTCCGTCGTTCATCGCACTCGTTTTGGCAAAATCCAGCTTGTTCATTTCAGTCCTGCCACCAGCCTTAGCCTCACCTGCCACCACTTGTTTTGCCTTCCACTCCATTTCTTTCACGCTATTCTCGCCTTATCCCTGCATCTCTTCGGATTATAGCGAGCCTACACCGCACAGGCGACTTTCATCGCATACGGCGTGTCATCAACAAATAAAGAAGGTGAAAATGTACAACGGGCATGTTCAGTATATTTATTTGCACTGAACAAACACTGAACAAATCGCCTATACAGTCCCTCCTAACGAAAAATCCCCATATCGAGTGTCTTTCAGCGGCTCGGCCACTAACTGCTGCACTCGCTTTTTACATAACAAAAAGCCCTGCATCTCCGATAGAGAGACAGAGCTAGATTTGGTGCTGCCACCGTTTTTGATTTTTACAACCTTCTTTAAACCATCCTGTTTTACTTCCACTTTCGTTCCTGATTTACATAACAGACGAAACAAACTTGAGCATGTGATTGAAAAATCCAGCCTACAAAATGCTCTTCTTAAACGAAATGAGCTTCTTTCGCCGAATGATAAAAGGAGTAAAATGCTTTCTGACCATTTGCAGCATCGCCGCATTGTCTTTTTCCACAACAAACATCGCGTATCGTATCTCCTGATTCTCCAATACTTTTTTCAAGCCTTCGACGAGAACCACGCCAACTCGGCCCAGTCTGGTAAATTCCTCTCGAACAAACAGACTTTTAAAGAGAGCCATGTTGCTGGCTGCCCGCTTGACCATCAGCCAACCGATTATCTCTCCTTTGTATTGGAGAGCGACACTAAGTTGATGGTCAATGTCGTAGCCTTCCTGCCAAGGGGAGAATTTCTCCGGATACCACCGATTACACCCTTCTTGAATGGAAACCAGCTTTTCTTCAGTCAGTTCCGCCCAACTGAATGTACGAAAATGCAAGGGAGCACGTATCGTATTCATCCATTTGGCAGATTTCAATTCCTCCATGTCTGCGATATACACCGTAGATAAAACTTGCCCGCTATCCCAGCCATCCTCCGGCTGCAAAAACTCCCTGGCAGCATTCTCTGATTCCTGTACAACGATGTCGTAAGTGAGATAATGGTAGCTTTGCTCTTTAAGCTTGCCCTCCAGAAATTGCAGCAAAATTGTCTCAAGCCCGTACCCACTGTAACTTTTCTCTACCTCTAGAGCGATAATCGAAGCCTGAGACTGTTCACGCGATATTCGAACCACCATATACGCAATGGGTGTGGATGACTCCCGGACACCTATGCCAATGTGTTCACCTTGCGTTTGGCTTACCAGGTATACATGCTCCGGCCGCATCAATCTCCCGTACAGCTCCAAATCGTTTCTTATGTCGTCCAGGGTAAATTTCATCCACGCCCTCCATTTCAAGCTTCCTCATTAAATCATAAGAAAGAGCCAGACTACTTCCAGTCTGGCCATTGGATTTTAAGGTATCAAAAAGCAATTAACGTCTACAGTGACATTTCCTACTTCTACATCTTGAGCATCTTTCAGTGTTGCTTTGAGATGACCAACTGAACCATTAGTCATCGATGCCTGAGGGTCGATGAAAGCACCTTCGCTGAAGTCAAACATCCCATCTACTTTGGTGAATGTGACACTGCCAACTTCTGTTCCGGATTGTTTTACTTTGAAGCTATCGGTTACAGGGTCATATTCATATTGTACAGCATTGGAGTTGTTTGTAACGGTGATGAGATTGCTAACATTTTTTCCAGTTCCTGAGCTGCTTGGGTTATTGTTCGAGTCTCTCAATACAACCAAATCCGTGTTGTCAGACTTAACCGTATTAACTTCAACATGAAAAGAACCATTAACAATGTTTAAGCTCGAGCTATTCTTGACTATCCTTTCAGATCAAGGATTTCGTCAAGCCTACACCGTGCAAGCAACTTTCATCGCACACGGCGTACTATCAACGGTAAGGGTATGTACTATTTTACAATGGGCAATTTAAATTGTTGCATAAAACCCGATGATTTTCAATAAAATTGTGACAATTTAACTATTGAAAAAAATGGATTATCCTCGAAGGGAATCTCGATAAGGAATACCGCTAATTTCCTGTAAAAAAGATGCCTCTACATAAGGAAAGGTGTCACTTTGTTTAACGTTTCCTTGGGCTGAAGGAACTTTTTCTTTTGTTATGGCACATTTCTGTACTCGTTAAAGAATAAAGTCGTGCTTGCTTTTGCTCCGTCAGACTTGTTACCGAGTTGGTCAACAGCGTGTACAGTGATATGCACCGTATTCCCATTTGCAGCATTTAGCTTGTCTATAGCTTGTCTATATGTCTAAAATCTTTGCTTCACCTCTCAGCAAATTGTTGCCTTTATAGGTTTTGAGGCAAATGTTCGCGTGACCCAATGTTGTTGAGGATGCTTCGAACCTTTATTAAGGTACACTTCAAAGTTGTCCACATCACTTTCGCTTGACTGCTCATTCCAAGCATGCGTCATCGTGTCGGAATCCGGATTATCCACTAGAGGAAAACTTGTTGGTTGATTTGGTGGGGTTAAGTCCCATGTAACCGCTGTGCTGCCATCTCCACTTGAAGTAGAAGCGTTATTGGGGCGGCATCATAAGCAACAACAATAAAATGTACACTGTGTCCGTCAACAGGCGTAACTCCGCCATTCATTAGGTTGGACAGGCCGATGTCTTGTTCTTCTGGAAGGGTTGCTTTTTGATACTTATCTAGCGAAGGATTTGTGCCTGGAGGGGTATCTACACTGACAAATGCTTTGTAATGATTGATTCCTTGACTAACCGCGCAACGCTGTCGGCAATCGTCAGCATTGCCACTGTTGTTAGCTTTTGAACGGCGGCGGTTAAAGCTGCACGCTAAGATCATTCGGTGGTACTATGTCGCTATTCTTGTCTTATAACCGCATGGATTTTCAAATCGAGCCTACACCGTGTAGGCGTTTTTCATTGTACGCGGCGTTCCCTCAATCAATTAGGACCCTGAAAAAAACAAATAGGACTGCAGCTATAACTCTATCCGCAATCCCTTTGGTTGGTTTTCAATTGTCATCGGTTTTGTGAAAACATTACAATGCCCGTTGTAAGTTTTCCATCCTTCTTATCCGCTGACTGGGTTCCTTCGCTCCGGTCAGTTTTCTCCTCCTCGCCTGTGTTACCACTACGAGTTCAAACGGCAGACCATCGACGCTACTACAAACCCGCCGCCATCTTCCCGGCCTCTTAGGTGCCAACCCACCTCTTCCGGCAAGACTTCAAACGTTCCACCTTGTCTATCCCTTGTTTTGCTGACCTTAGGTCTCCACTATACAATCCGAGAAAAACAGGTTTAACAGCCCAAATTGTTCCTGTCTCGTCTGCACGATCACACGTACAGCGACTGTTGCCAAACCCCTAGCGCTTGTTTTACCTAGCAACAGCTATCTCGTATTGGGTCACCATGGATTCGTCACCTGACCATAGCCAACTTTTAAGGAGCCCCGCCTTGCGCAGTTATCGCAAGTACGACTTCACCTGACTTCATAGGTATTAACGGGTTAGGTTAATCACCTTTGCAGGAGGATTAGGCACATGAGAGTTTTGGCTGTTTCTCATGGATTGGAATTGCACCAATCAATTGAATAAGGCAGTTAGAGTTGTTCTCGCCGTCAAACGAGAGCCAATCCACTTCTTTCACTCTCATTTGAGAGCTTATGAAGTAACGTTTCGTAATTTTTTTAAGGGGTTACTGTTACCGGAATAGTAATGTCTGTGCTTGTTTTTCCATCTGTTACTTTTACCATCACAGTAGTTGTACCTGCTGCAACACCATCAATCTTAAGCTTGCCACCTGTAATTGATACAGTTGCTACAGAAATATTATTAGAGATAGCTGAACCACCTACTAAACTAAGTGTATCGCCACTGTCTTGATCAGAGGCCAAGTCTGTTGCTATTCTTTCTACATTCTCGTTATCTCTAATCGAGACATTTAAGCTTCCTTTTGCAACTGGTGCATGATTGTTCACTGGAATAACATCATTGCTATTCCTGCCTAACCACAATATCAAGTGGTTTTCGGTCAGGCCTACACCGTGCGGGCGACTTTCATCGCACACGGCGTTCCATCGATTATAAGTAATAGCAATTATGTAATGCGGACAGAGCAAAAACGTATACTATTCTGCTCTGTCCACCATTTCTTAGATGCCAACTTCACTCATAACCGACTGGGTTCCTTCGCTCCAGCCTGTTTTCTCCTCCCCGCCTGTGTTACCACTACGGGTCCAAACGGCAAGCCTTCTTCACTACTACGAACCCGCCGCCATTTCACATGGATCGCTGACGCTACCCCGTCTCCTCATGTGAAACTTCAAACGTTCCGTCCCATCTATCCCTCTTTTTGATGACCTTAGGTTCCCACTACTCATTAGAAAGTCTAACCGGTTTAACAGCCCGAATTATTCCGGTTCTCAATGCAACATTTCAGATCCATGAAACAAGACCGAACCCTTAGCCTTTTAACGGTCTTATTCACTTTCTAATCCCTCATCATGGGTTCGTCTCCTAACCATAGTCACCTTTTATGGAGCCCCGCCTCTTATGAGAGTACGACTTCACCTGACTTCACCCCTGAGACGATTGGTAGAACCTCACTGGATGCAGGAGGATTAGGCACATGACCCTAGGCTGTTGTCATGGACGGGATTTTTCACCAGTCAAATCAATGGGACAGTTAGAAAAACCCCCATACACACTTCGGAGTATGGGGGAATTTCTACTTCGTTCGCTCTCAAAGAGCTTATAAAGTAACGTTTCGATTAAGGCGCAAGAGTAACGTTAACAGATGTCAGATCCAATTTGTTACCTGCAGCATCCACAATGTTCAGGTTAGCAGATGGTTTTACAACTACACCTTTGCTCAACTTAGTAGAGTCAATTGCATCCCCTGCGTCTAAAGTAATGGTTGCTGTTTTTACACCTGCAAGCGCAGACTCAACGTGTTTTCCAGCAGCAACTGCTGCTGCAGATACAGTGTACTCTGCACCATCTACATACACAACATAGTCGTCAGCATCACTCGTAGTAACAGCTTCACTGAAAGTAAGAGTAATGATGTTTGTTGCAGTCAGTTCGGCTTTTGTTACAGTTGGAGCAACATTTTCTCTAATGTTTTCATTAGTAGTTACTGCATCCATTACTGTACCCTCTTCACTCTTAACTCCAGATACAGTTACAGTTCTCAGACCAGTAAATTGAGAGGAGCTCTTAGTAAGAGTCAACTGAACGATAGCACCAGTGTTATCGTTTTTAGTAAGTTTAGTAGATGCAATTGTTGCACCTTCAATAGAATAATTAGCTGCATTCAAAGCAGAGAGAGCATCAACTTTATTAGTGAAATGTACCTCTACAGTGTTGTTATCAGCTACAAGTTGTTGAATACCGTTAGTATCAAACCCAGTATCCAATGTCGGTTTACCTGCAGAGCTGTTGCCACCTCTAGTGAAAGTAATAGTGGATTGAGCACTGTCATTACCATTTACATCTTTTACCAATCCTTTGGGAAGGGTAACAGTATAAGTTGCCGCAGTAGTCAAAGCAGACAGGTCAATTTTAATGGATTTAGAAGCACCACTTACCGGGCTATAAAGACTAACAGGGGCATTTGCTACAGCTGGAGCGTCAATCTCAGTAGTAAGAGTTGTCATGTTTTTAGTAACATAGTTTTCAATGTAAGTTCCGTCGATTGCTTTAGCATCTTGTGGAGTTACATTTTCATCATAAGTTACTACGAGATATTCTACGCCACTGATTTTCTCAACTTTTGTAGATTGCAAAACTGGAGCTTGAGTATCCAATGCTACGTTTACAATTTTTGTGCCAGCCGGTGCGGTATTACCAGCAATATCCTTAACAGATGGAATATTAACTGTTTGCAAACCACTTCCGAAAGCAGATGTGAATACAACAGTGTACAATGTTGGGTCAGTAGAATCTTTAGTTACAGATGTAGAAACATTTGCACCAATAGAGAACGAACCACTTGGTGGATCTTGAGCAAGTTGCTCGCTGAACTTAACTTTTACTGTGGTATTGTTAACCACAGTAACACTTGCAACTGTAGGTGCAGTTGTATCAACAACATCATACTTAATGGTTGCAACACCTGGGTTCGGAGAAATCAGGTTTCCAGATGCATCTGTCAAACCTGTAATGGTAACTTTGATGTCTTTTCCTTGGTCAGCAACTGCAACAGCATCCAAAGTAATTACCAATTTCTTATTATCGGATCCAGGCAGATAGGCAATTGCTGTATTCACAAAGTTAGTTGTAGCATCCAGAGCTACTCCATCAACACGTGCAAATCCGTAAGTTGCGGAAGTTGTAACAACTGGCTCAGTGAATTCAACAATAGCTTGTCGATTAGTTCCATCATTTGCATAGCTTACGCCAACAATACCTGGTCGAGTAGTATCACTCACATTAACAACTTTAGTATATGCTTCAAATGCCTTGCCATCTTCATCTGTTACATTTGAAGTTACACTAGCAGTGTAATCACCTTTAAAGAAGTTAGTTGCTGTGATAGTCAGAGTTTTACCATCTTTGCTAAGAACTCCTGTAAGAGGCCCTGGATCGTTAGAAGCTGCAGAGGCTGCAACTACGGAGACATCAGCAGTCAACGAAGAACCATTACCAGCACTCAATACTGTAGTATCTTTAACTGCAGTACCAAATTTAACTTCGATTTGTTTACCGTTAATAGCACTTACAGACTCAACTTTCAACTCACCAGGAGTTGTTGGGTCTACTTGGGAGCGAGGATCTTCAGTACCATTAACAGTACCATCGTTTTGTACTACACCATAGGAATCAACAAAATCGCTTTGTTTCAAAGGATCAGCCAGAGCTACTTTTGTTCCCAGGTTGATCATTTCTTGAATTGTAGCGCCTTGACCTTTGATGTTTACGAAAACGAGGTTTTGGAAACCT
The DNA here is from genome assembly GCF_029892995.1 of Brevibacillus sp. 1238. Taxonomy (NCBI): domain Bacteria; kingdom Bacillati; phylum Bacillota; class Bacilli; order Caryophanales; family Paenibacillaceae; genus Brevibacillus; species Brevibacillus sp. 1238. Next base: position 114,195 of record NZ_JARXWC010000005.1, read on the forward strand.
GCAGTTTTCAGCTCGTTTTTGTAAGCAGTGCGAGCATCTTTGGTCATGTTCAGCAAAGTGCTAGTAGAGTAGAACTTCTTAACATTTCCACCGATGTACAGACCTTGTTTTGGTGCGGCAAATGCGGAAGCAGCCATGCTAGCTACTACAGCGGTCGCGAGAACAGAAAGAACAACTTTTTTATTCACGTACTACCCCTCCGTATTTTTGATAGGAAGTTCTCTGTATATAGGGTATGTAGAGCATAGAGGGGATTAGCCCCCTCTATGCCCAGCAACAATCCCTACATGATTGTTAGAGGTAATCTTATTCAGCTTCTTTGAAAGTTACTTTAGCCTTGTCAGATTTACCATCTTTGTTGAATACTACGATTTCGCTGGAAGTTACTTTCTCGTCAGTAGTGTACTCAAGTACTTTTACTTGATTGTCTTTTACTTCGAGAACGTATTCGCTAGCTGCAACTTTGTTGCCATTGATGTAGAATTCAACTTTGTCAACATCAGCGGATTTAACATCTTTGTTGAGGTCAGCAACTACTTGGTAACCGTTCACACCACCACCGATGGAAACGAATTTACCAGTTACAGTGGAAGGAAGAGCATCCCACTCATCGTCACCTGGCTTGTAGCCATCAAGTCCTTGAGCCAGGAACTTGTTGATAGCATCTTCTTTGATGTCGTTCTTATCTGCCCAATCTTCGCTACCTACGATCAGGACATAGTCATAACGATCGCCATCGATGTCTTTGCTGTCCATCAGAACGATGTAGTCGCCTTCTTCTACACCATCTTCACCTGCCATGTCATCGTAAGTGTCGATGAATGCAGTGGAAGCTTTCGTGTACAGTTTTTGTACGCGATCTTTTCCATCTTCATCTTTGAATTCGTAAGTGATGGTGTTGCCATCTACTTTGTCAACGCGAGCAACTGTCATTTTCTCGATGTTTGCTTCGGACCATTGAGATTGTTTCAGCAATTTTACTGTTTTGTCGTCTTTGTTGCTGATAGCTTTGTTGTTTACTACTTCAACAACATCTTCAACAATCACTTCATCATCGGAGTTCAGTTGGAACGCGATGAAATCACCACGAACGATGCCTGCATCTTGCAGTTCTTCACGATCATCGTTGAGTTTGAATTCTTTAGAAATAACGTTGCCGCTCTCTGCATCTTTAGTCAGAACTTTGATGGTATCTTGTTTGTTGGAAGTGTTATAGTCTTGAACAACACCATAAATAGTGTCGCCTTCAAAACCTTCACCTTCAACTACGAAGATTGCTTCTACTTCATCTTTCTCTTCATCGATGGAGTAGTAAACTTTCAGATCGCTTTCATCCGCAACGTCTTTGAACTTCGCAACGCCAGCGTTTTTCAGTTCAGCGCGTTTTCCGGAATCATCCAGTTTACCAGTCATTTTGAAGATAGCAGTTTTGTCAGTTACTTCGTAGTCGCCAACAACATCGTCTTTTTCATCCGCCAGTTTATCCCAAGCAGTTCCGGAAGAAGGAATCAGTTTGGAATTGAGCAGCTTAACTTTGTCAACTTCACCTTTGGAATCGAAAGATACTTCCAGCAATGCGATGGAGTCATCTTTGCTTGGTTGGAAAATAGCTTCGATGTCGTCACCGTTTTTGCCATCTTTGTTGAAGCTCTTGCCATCTTTATCGTAGATGTCTTTCTTCTCCAAAGAGATGGACTTAGCTTTACCTTTTTGAGTCATAACAGTAAAGTCATAAGTGTCTTTGGAAGAGTTGTATACAGCACCTTTTGTGATGATAGCTTTTTGTTTGCGATCGTCGATTGGATCTTTTGTTTCAACGTGACGAACGCGGCCGGAAGCATCCAGGACCAATTTCACTGTTTCGCTATCCAGGTTGCTGATCAGATCCCAGTTGGAATCGTCGAGTTTCTTAACGTCTTTGTTACCGTTGTCGGAGTAAGTAGCTCCTTTGTAGATACGGTAAGTTTTGTCTCCAACAGTCAGACGGTAGTCAGTAGTGCTGCGGCTAACTACTTTGTCAACTTTACCTTCTACTACTTGGCGGTTAGCGAATACCAACAGTTTGTCATCATCGCCATCCGCATAGTAAACGGAGTATACGTCTCCTTCTTTCAGGTCGCTCAATTTAGCTGGTTTGCCATCGAGGAATACCAAGAAGTCTTTACCTTCTTCTTTGTCATCCAGCTCGTTGTATTTACCAGTATCGAGGTTGGTGATTTTCTTTTTCTCAACATCGATTTTACCGATAACTTCAGAACCGTATTTCACTTTGGAATTTTGGTCCATTTGAGTGTCATCGATTACGTGCATGTAAGAAATTTCGTTGTTGTCATCCAATACAACTTTCACACCGAAAGAATCGTTAGCAGCGATGATGTCTTTCAGAGCATCAACTGGATCGTTGTAACGAGTGAAGTTGTAAGTGATTTTTGTGTTTTTGTTTACGCGGTAAGTTTTGCCACTAGCATCCAGTTCGATTTTCAGATCGGACAGGGAAGAAGTGCTCAGGTCTTTACCGTCGGAAATGGATTTGCCTTTCAGGATGAAGTCGCTCAGACGATCCAATACTACTTCTTCGTCTTCGGAACCTTCCATCCAAACGATTACGTTTTCACGGTCTTCTTTGATCCACACTTGTACGCGTTGACCATCGAAATCGTTAGGGTTGATGCCATCAGCTACTTTGTAAGTAGTGTTGCCCAGACCAGCATCTTTACCGTTCAAAGTAACTTCGTTAGCTTTCAATTTGCCCAGACCGATAGCTGGTACGTTAGTCACGAGTGGCAGATCTTCGGAATCACGATCTTTCTTGTGAGCCCACTCCATGTCAACAACGTTAACTTTCAGGTATTTCGTCAGGAGAGTTTTGTCAGTTACTTCGTAACGAATGTCCGTTCCGAATTCAACTTGCTCCATCAGGTCTACGCGAAGAGCGTTGTCGAGCATTTTGAAGATGTCGCCGCGAGTTGCTGCATTGTTAGGAGTAGTGATGCTCTTAGCAATGTTCAGCTCGGAAGCTTTGGAGATCATGTTGTTAGGCCATCCGCTGGAGTTAACAGCTGGACCATATCCCAGAGCGCGAACGATCATAGTTACTGCTTCAGCGTAAGTAACTTGGTTTTGTGGTTTGAAAGTTTTGTCCGGGAAACCTTTTACGATTTCTTCACCGGATGCTACGTTTACGAAACCAGCGAACCAGTCAGTAGAACGAACGTCTGTGTAAGTAGTGTTGAACTGTGCCAGTTTCGCACCTTGCTCCAGTCCGCGAGCGCGAACGATCAGAGTAGCGAACTCTGCACGAGTGATAGTTTTGTCTACACCGTATTCGCCGTTGCCATAACCTGCTACCAGGCCAAGAGCTTCCAAGCGCTTAACGGTTTTTTCCATAGCTGCATCCATTTTTGGAGCTGCTGTAGTAGTTGCATCTTCTGCTGCGAAAGCCATTGGAGCAACGGAAAGTGCGAGTGCACTAGCCAATACACTGTTAACGACCTTTTTCATAACCTTGTGTTCTCCTCCTCTAGTATAAACAAATTGTTCTTGGGGAATATTTGTTGTCAATCTATCTTTCTTTTTAAAGCCCGAATCCTGCAAGCGCGTGTCACCTCCTTTCGCAGGTCAGCTTCGCTTTTTTGCGTTAAAAATCTCTAGTATATTCAGTATTGTGTAAAATGCAACAATCACTAGTGTAACATAACTGCTAGTATTCGTGAATCTTTTTTACACAATTCCCCGTATTTCGTGTGACATCCTATTAAACGCCTGAGCTAATCAAAAGTTGCGGCGCCTTCGAAAAAAATTTAAAGATTTTTTCGTGGGTTCTTATTCACCTGTCAATTATGTACGAAGTGACATCCGCCACAATTCGTATTATAGGGTACGCAGGGCGGACTGTCACGACTGAACCTTTTTCCAATTCCATTCAAAACCTTACAAATCTTTCTTCCCTAACTCAACTTAGTTTCCAAGCGCTGTTTCAAAGTTCACAACCGCCAGATTGTAGTTGAGAATTGCCTTTTGGTACTGGTTCTCACGATCGGACAATTCTTCTTCTGCCTGAATCACTTCGAGCGTGGTTGCAAGTCCATTTTCAAAGCGCAGATTCGTCAAACGATAGCTTTCAGCAGCGGAATCCTTCGCTTTTTTCTGGAATTCAATAGCCTGCTTGGCTGCGTTCAGGTTCAGATAGGCTTGAGCAACTTCCTTGGAAATCGTGCGTTTTTGCTCTTCGATCGCCAATTTTGCCTTTTCCACGTTATTGCGAGCTTGTCGGCCTGGCAATGTGGAAAGCGCGGAATATTCCTCGATCAGCTTCACATTCAGCTCTGCAAGCTTCAGCTCTTCCTGAACTCTTGTCAATTCAATCCGTTTGGAGAGTGCTTGTTTTTGCGCTTCTTCCATTGTCAATGTAATCGGAGCTGTCTGTTTATTTGCAGCTACAATCTTCCACTTTTTCTGCAAATCGACCCCAAGGAAATCATTCAAATCCATACGTGCTACTTCCACGCTGTTTGCGGCACTTGTCAAAGCTGCCTGTGCCCCAGACAAGCCCATTTCTGCCTGCAAAACATCTGTTTTTGCTTTGGTTCCGACATCAAAAGCAGCCTTGGCTACTTTCAGTTGAGTTTCGGCGCGGGACAGACTTTGTTTTTTCAAGTCGTAGTCATCCTGAGCAAAAATCATGTTGTAATAAGCTTGTTGCGCACCCAGCTTAATTTTGCTTTCTGTAGCTGTTACCGCAAGGGCATTCAGCTTCTTGTTCATTTCACCTTGGGCATTTCCGACGTGTTTCGCTTTAGCAAGCTCAAGCGATTCGATCATCTCGGCTGGCATATCTGCAGATGTTTTATAAGAAAGCGACTCGTTAATATCTGCATTTTTGGCATCCAGGCGAGCGTTGTTCAAAGTAACATTTGTTTGCAGCGCTTGCTGTACTGCTTTTTCCAGAGTCAACTCTTCTTCGGCCGTTGCAGGTGCAGTTGTGGTTCCTGTTTCCGCCGCTACTTTTTCAGTGGAAGCCTGAGCAGCCACAGGTGCTTGTGTCGCCGCCTCTGTTGCTGTATTCGCAGACGCTGTCAAAGCCCCTGCTCCCAGTGTCGTTGTGAGTACAGCTGCCAAACTGATGCTCATCCATTTTTTGCTTGAGTATGGAAAATTCACGTAATTCCACTCCTTTATTTTGTATTGATCATAAAATTTTTCACCACTTGAAATATTACAGTTTGTCCCAAGATCACTATATCACAGAGTAATGTTTCGTACACGAAAAATTAGTGTCGTACCAGCATTTTCATAAGGGATTATACGCACTCTACCATGTATAGATCATCCCTTTCTGATTTAGTCCTTCATTTCCACATAGATTACTACGATTATGTGTCAAAAACATTTCAGGATTCGCCAACATTATTTTGACATGATATCCTTTTCTTGAGGTGATTGTACGATGTTAACGGAATACAAAACTGTCGCTGGTTATGGAGAGGACTATATCGTCATCGAGCGCTCCCGCTTCATCGGCTATGCGCAAAGGGTTACGACGGAAGAAGAAGCCGTTGCCTTTATCGCCATGATCAAAAAGAAGCACTGGGATGCGACGCATAACTGCTCGGCTTTTGTCATCGGCGAAAACGATCAAATTCAACGTTCCAGCGATGACGGCGAACCGAGCGGTACCGCTGGCAAACCGATCCTGGAATGCATCAAGAAAAATGGCGTAAAGGACACGGCTGTGGTCGTCACTCGTTACTTCGGCGGAATCAAGCTGGGAGCTGGCGGATTGGTTCGGGCTTATACAGCAGGAACCGTCACTGCTTTGAAGGCCGCCAAAATCGTCATCCATACTTTGCACCAAACGATCTCTGTGAGCGTGGACTATACGTGGTGGGGAAAAGTCGAAAACGAACTGCGCGTTGGCGAGTACCGGGTGAGTGGTACTGACTTTACAGACAAAGTTACCGCGCATGTCCTCATACCTGAAGGTGAGCAAGATGCGTTTGTGGCTCGCTTTACCGATTTGACGAATGGACAGGCTCAAATTTCTTTGGGTGAAAAAGAGTATGTCGAGGTTCCTGTAGAAGCTGTGGGAGATGAGCAGGGAGAAGCCTGATTTTATTGAGGGAGATAACAAAGAAAAGCTGAAGGGGCAGACGCCGTCTTCAGCTTTTCTTCTATTATATATGCGTAAGTTTGGAACTACTGCTTAGGCAGTTTTTTGAGTTGGACCATCACACGAACAGTGATAACGGCCATCTCGGCACGAGTCAGGTTATTTGTAGGTTTGAAACTGTAAGTTGGCTTTTTCACATTGGCTTCATTCGGCTCGCCGTTCATCAACTTGGCTTTGTTCACAACGAGAACAGAAGGTGCTGCGTAGTAACCAATATCTTTTGCATCTGTAAACAGTTTGTTCAGAGCAACTTTGGAAGCATCAAGCGTTCCTACTTTCAAGTTCAAAGCACGTGCAATCATGATAGCAGCCTCTTCGCGAGTCAGTGAGTCATCTGGTCGGAAGTAGCCTGGCTGCTTTCCACGAATAATACCTGCTCTCGCAGCAGTCTCGATGTACTTGTACTGATAATCCCATGTATCACGATTTGGACGTACATCCGAGAATGTCGGCTCAGATGGATCACGTTCATTGCTATCGCGATAAGGACCAGCATTGATTGGCAAAGCCAGAGCTTTTACAAGCATCGTTGCAAACTCACCACGAGTCATGTCCCGGTTTGCTCCGAAGCTGCTGCCGCTGTATGCCGGCATGATTCCTTTTGCATACAATGTTTCAATGGCATCTCGGGCAAAGTCATGGCTCACTACGTCATCATAGGACTCTCTAGTTTTCATGACCATGTAGAAACCAAATCCGGCAAATGGCACTTGTACTGTTTTGGAGCCAGTATTCACAACTCCACCGATGTTTTTCCATTCATTCCCGTTATGGTAGTAAATCGTGAGGATGTTGTTTGCTGCATTTACGATAGAAGAATCGTACTTAATCGTAAGCGTTCCTCTGCGGCTTGGAACCAAATTGTCTTGCCAACGGCTCTTGAAATCTTCCGCATCGCCTTCGTCATAATAAGGATCTCGACCGAATGGCGCTTCCGTATCCCCTGCGTCTACATAGTAGAGTGGGCTTGCGTAGTTGAAGTTGGATTCAAGTACGAGCCTATCTTCCATGTTGTCATCAGCAATGTTTACTTGGCCGGTAGTACGGTCGGCAATACCGAAGTACAGCGGGATATCAACGAAGATATCTCCATTCGGGTTCTTGACCTCTTGACCTGCTCGTCCATCATCTGGCGACAAGAGAACAGTACCTGCCGGGAACTTCAATTCAAACTGCTTTTCAAACACGCTGAATGCTACTTTCTTGCCTAACACATCGCGATACTCAGCACCGTTTACAGACGAGTTTGCGTTGTAAATCTTGATCTCGTCATTGTACGTACTGTCTCCCACCACTACGGAAAACTTCACCGTATTCAGACCCTTTTTCAGCGGGACAGTGGATGTAAATACATAGTATGTCTCTGGAATGGTTTTTCCTTGTTCATCATCGTAGTAGAAGTCAGGGTTTGTTGTATTCGTTACTTTCGCTTCTGTTTTGCCAAACAATACTTTGTTTGCATTCTCAGCGAAGACTTTTACAACAGCGCTGTTGCTGTTTACAATGATGTACTGGTCTGTTTCTTTTGCCTTGACTGGGGAAAGAACTTCCCAGCTGGAATATTTTTGCTCGATATTGATGTCGTAACGGATCACAGTTCCGTTGTCATCTTCTGCGACGATCGTGTAAACTGTCGTTCCGCCTTTTTTCAGGGTCAGCGGGAAGAGTGCCAGTTTTTTTTCCTGTTCTTTTGCATCCGTCACCGCATCCTGAACTTCCTCAACCAAATCCCCGTACTTCTTCGAGCTCATCTTCCCTTCGAACTTGGAGCGAGACAAAGAGTCGATATTGTGGTCATCGAACAGATCTCTCAAATCATTGTTCAGGGCTGCTTCCAAGCGAGTATTCACATACTCCTGGTTCGTTGCATCCTGATCCCAGTCTCCGCTCTTGTAACGGAAGTCGTTGATGCGTTTACCGTTTTTCTCGATGTAAACATGCGTAGCGTCGTTAACGGTAAAGCTCAAGTTGCTCAAGAAGTTTGCTCCCGTACGGTAAGACGGATCAGCAGCTTTCTTCGTCAATTCTTCTGTATCACCGTTGGAGATAATCTCCAGCTTCACATCCTCAATAGATGGTGTCTTGGATGTGTTATAAGAAACATTGTAAGTAAACACGGTTTTAGGGTCGTCCGTCAAAGTAATTTTCAAGACGTTGTTCCCTTTTTTGTAAGGCAATTGATCTTTAAGGATCGAAAACGTTCCCTTATTCGTATCCACGTCAGAAATAGTAACGGGAGTGCCATTCAGAGTGGCTTCAATATTCGTGGATTTCAACACATAATTGTATACTTTCCCATCCAAGTTCCGGATATCATTTTCACTTTTCACTTGATATCCATCTTCAAAGCTTCGAACTTGTCCAGATGCGTCAACATAAGTCAGTTGTGCATACGGTGTAATTCGAATATCAAGTGTATAGGCCGTTGACGTCGGAGTACCTCCCGTATAGTCAATAACCAATTTCCCAGTGCCTTGTGGCAGTTTTTTCAGGGTAAGTGTAAATTGATTGGAACCTGGTGTAATCACATAGTCCTGGTTCGCTGTTAATGTTTGATTGTTATACTTGACTGTAATGCTGCTAGCCAAAATATTTTGCGTCTCTACCTTCAATTCCAAAGGCGAGGACACAATGGTGTTTGCTGCTGTTTGGGACAGGACTTGACCATTCGCCAGGTTTGTTACTCGTTCAAAGCTTGGTTTTGTGCTGTCCAGATATTTAAACTCATACTCGTAGTTTGCAATCCCGATATAGCCCGACGGGGATGTAACCGAACCGCTGGAGTCTTTGGACAAATACTGATAGCTCAGTGCAACTTTATAAGTTTTCCCGTCCTGGAATGCTCCTGCTGGTACATTAAGGTTAATCGCATATTCTGTAAATCCGCTTTGTGGATTGCCGATAGGAGTGAACGTTACTCCTTCAGCTGTTTTGTATTCTGTTTTATTTGTTCCTTCGTAAATCGTCACCTTAAATTCCTGGAACAACTGCTGTCCTGCAATGTCCACATACTTCAACAAGGCGGAACCGTTCAAGTTCATCGCAGTAGATGTAGCAGCTCCTTTAAGCACCGCCTGCTGATTCGGCTGCAATGCCACTCCACCCAAGCTTACCTTGTAAAATTGATCGGAGCTTCCTGCTGAAGTAGTCGTGACGAGCAATTTCCGCACAAACGTTCCTACTTCTTTGTTTTGGTTAAACACGCGAATTTCCAATGTGTTTTCACCAATCTGCGATGGAATGCTCAGTCCAAATGAACCTGTTCGGTTGACCTGAGTCTTTACTACGTCTCCTGTGCGAACGTTTTTCACTTCAACGGTATCAGCATTGAGCGCTTTCCCGTCCATGTTCAGGTTCAGACGATTTAAAGATGGTACGGTAATATAGGTTGGGTTGCTTGTAACATTCGGATCGTTCAGCACCGTATCGTTAACTCTCAAGTCACTCACGAGCGGTGTATTGTTGTATTGCACGAAAAATTGATAGTGCTCTTTCGTAACATTGCCTACTTTTTCGTAAAAAGAAATCTGATTCAGCCCTGGCTTCAGGCCGATATTGCTGAATGTAAATGTACTGCCGCTAACAGATGGTGCTGTATTGCTCAAATCTTGAATGGTCTGTCCATTGTTGGTTAAAATTTTCAAGCGCAGGCTGCTGCCTGTCACACCGCTTCCAAACGTACCTACGATATTAATCGTAGAATCACCGTAAACAACCGGATTGTAGGCGGTTGTTCCGCCAGAGAAGTTCGTGATCGTGATCGGACTGTTCAGCGAGTTGTACTCGTAATAAATAACATCTCGCTCGCCTGTATTGGAAGCAAACAGTTGAACAGCGTTTAGGCCAGGCGACAAATCAAAATCTGGCAGTGTTCCCCCGCCCCCATACACAGTGCGGACTGTAGTGCCGTTTACTTGTACTTCGACAGCCTGTGTTTTATCGATGGTCGCTGCGACCCCGTATGTGTATTTCAAGCCAGATACGGTTCGATTCGTTACTTTTTTCGGATCGCTAGCATGCTCCCCTTGACCAGTATTGTCAAACTTCAGGGGCCCTGTTCCAGATGCAGCTGGATTGGGTGCATACTGGATGTAAAACTCAGCTGTATCATTCGTTGGATCTGTCGTTACTTTAGGTCTAACTGTAACTCTTGTAACTGCTCCACTGCTGTTTAGATTAAAATCTGGCAAGGTGATGATGTCGTTAGCAAACACTGTATTATTGATGAGCGGAACCCCATCTACCGTGATGTCAACACCTTGCCCATTTTTGGAGGTATCCTTATAGGCCAGTTGGATTCCATATACCAGTTTCGAAATTGTCTTGAAAGGCGCAGCATATGTTTGCCCATTACCACTGCCTGATGCGATATATGCTGCCGGCACAACAACACCCGTCGTCGTATTCCAATTAGAACCCAGTGCCGCAGACGCAGGCAATGCCGGCAACACTCCCGTAACAACAAGCATCATCGTCAAGCACATTACCAGCCAGCGACGAAATTGTTGAATTGGCTTATTCATTTTTTCACCTCTCCATTTTATTCATAATCTAATATTTGTCCCATTCTCTGTTGAAGTTGAGATGGGCTCGGACCTTCCCCTTTCCTTTATCGGCTAATTTCCTCCCTCAGTTAAGTGCTTCCCCCTAAAAATTGGCGAAAAAAGACCACTGCATAAACCATGCAGTGGTTCCGTTTAACTCATATCCTAATTCGTCCGTCTCTCCTGCTCCGTCTGCTTGATCTTCAACCGTCTGTACGCATTGATCAGCGGACGGTGGCGGCGGCTGACGAGGCCGACGATTTCTGTTCCCAGGTGGATTGCGATCAGGAGTACGACCATGACGATGATGGTCGTCCACTTCGTCGTCTTGGTGAGCAGGATCGCCATCGTACCGAAGAAGATGCTGATCGAGTAGATGGTGAGCACGGTTGAGCGGTGGGACAGGCCCATGTTCAACAAACAGTGATGCAAGTGTCCTTTGTCCGGACTGGAAATCGGCTTTTTGTTGACGATTCGGCGCACGATGGCGAAGAACGTGTCCCAAAGCGGAACGCCGAGCACGACGATCGGGATGATGAAGGAAACGAAGAGCGCTTCCTTAAAGCCCATAATCGACAGCGCAGCCAGGTTAAAGCCGAGGAATAGCGAGCCGGTGTCGCCCATGAACAGGCGGGCCGGGTGAAAGTTGAAGTAAAGAAATCCAAGAATAGCTCCGAGAAGCACGAAACAGTAGGCAGAAACTTTGTAATCGCCCATCAGAAGAGCCATGACGCCCATCGTCGCTGCTGCAATTGCCGATACGCCGGCAGACAGACCGTCCAGGCCGTCAATCAGATTGACCGCATTGGTCACACCGACGATCCAGAACATGGTGATCGGAACAGCCAGCCAGAAAAGCCAGCCACTGCTAAAGTCGATACTGCCCGAGTAGGGCAGGTTGACGACTCCGATCTTGAGACCGAACGGAATGACGACGATTGCGGTTGCCACCAGTTGACCGAGCAGCTTCCATTTTGGCGAGAGCTGGTACTTGTCGTCCAGCATGCCTACGGTCATGACGATCGTGCTTCCAATGAATATTCCAAGCATTTCCGACATGCTGGAGTAGGGCACGAACAAGAAAAAGGCGACGAGATAACCCAGGTAAATAGCAAGTCCACCCATGCGCGGCATGATTCGCGTATGTACCTTGCGCTGGTTGGGAGCATCTACTGCCCCGACCTTTTCAGCCAATTTCTTTACATACGGTGTTGCAATAAACGATATGATCAGCGAAGTCAGAAATCCGAGGATTAATGTAGACATCGACTGTTCTCCTCTCTACGGATGCATCTAGGAACGGCTACTCCATTTTTCTTTTAATACGGTCAAAACAAACCGGGGAATAGCCAGCTGACGCTTCCAGCGAGAAGGCTGCGAAGCTAGTCGGTAAAACCATTCCAAATGCAATTTTTGCCAAATTTCTGGCGCTCGTTTTACTTTTCCGGAGATGACATCAAAGCTGCCGCCTACCCCCATCATCATCGAGGCATTCAGCCGATCGCGATATTTTACCATCCACTCGTCCTGCCGTGGCGCGCCGAGCGCAACGAACAGCAACTCCGGCTTGGCTTCTGCGATCTCCTGTACAATCTTTTCCTCGTCCTCTGCCCGGAAAAATCCGTTCCGATACCCGACGAGACGTGCGTTCGGGTAGCGAGCAGCCAGCTTTTCCGCAGCCAGACTGATGACATCCGGCTTGGCTCCCAGCAGGTAGACGCCCCACTGGTGCTTGTTCGCTTCCGTCATCAATGCTTCCAGCAGCTCCACGCCCGTAACGCGCTCACGAATGGGTTGATTCGTCCATTTCGCAGCGTAGACGATCCCGATTCCATCCGGAACGACATAGGCTTGTTCCACAATCGACTGAAACGCGCGATTTTCCCGCGCCAACATGACGATCTCGGGATTGGCGGTTACGACATGGGTCTTTTGGCCGTTTTCAATACGCTCTGCGATATATGTGACTGTCTCGTGGAAGCCACGAGTTGAAAATGGCACACCTAATATGGTTGCGACCTGTTTGGCCAATGTTTTCACCTTCATTATATAAGTTGCCCACTAGCCATTTTACCCGAAAAGAAAAGCACATTCAAGATGATCATGAATGTGCTTTATTTCCTGCAGTCAGCGCAAACATCAATTCGCCTTCTGCGACTACTTTCCCATTAACGATCGCTTTCCCGTATCCTTTGCCTACCGTACCGCGCACGCGTGTAAGCTCAACGTCGAGTGTCAGCGTGTCGCCAGGCTTCACCTGATCTTTGAAACGGAACCCGTCAATCCCGGCAAAAAGTCCGATTTTGCCTTGATGTTCTTCCATGCTGAGCATCGCTACAGCTCCAACTTGCGCCAGTGCTTCCACAATCAGGACGCCAGGCATGACTGGATAACCAGGGAAATGTCCTTGGAAAAACGGCTCGTTGACAGTGACGTTTTTGATTCCGACTGCCCGTTTTCCTTGCTCCAGCTCTTCAATCTTGTCCACCAGCAAAAAAGGATAGCGATGAGGAATGATTTCCTGAATTTGCATGATATCAAGCGGTGCTTTGATTTCCATATGTAATCGCTCCATTTCCATACTTATCTAGACTTGTCCGTGCATGAAGACCAGTTGGCAAACTGAGAATAAACATAACTCCCGCCTCCGACATGTCGGCACAGCGGGGTTAAAATAACAAGGGCACTTCCTCCCCAAACGGGAAGTGCTCTTTTATCCATCCCTTACGTGCGGTTTAACAGACGAAACTTCCCCAAGTAGATCGCGCTCGTAATGAACGAGAACGCGATTACCGTCCACAAAATCGCTTCGCTGTATGGGAATCGGTACATAGCAAGCGGGATGACCACATACAAAAGAACCGTTGTCAACTTGCCAAACGCGTTTGCCGGCACCGTTTTTTTGCCCCGGAAGTGATAAACAGCTCCTGTAATAATCATAGCCAAATCACGCAAAAAGAAAAACAGGGCGGCCCAAACGCTGATCCGCTCTGTCAAAAACAATGAGGCGATCACCGCCAACATCATTAACTTGTCTGCCAGAGGATCCAACATCATACCGATTGTGGTTACAAGCTTATGTTTCCGCGCGATGTACCCATCTGCAATGTCCGTGACTCCCGCCAAAATCAGGATAGCCAGAGCGATTTCAACGTGGTACGGAATCCCGGAAAAAAAGACATACAGGTACAAAGGGATGAGCACGATGCGAAAGATCGTAAGCAAATTAGGAAGATTCACGGACATCCCTCCGTAGTAAGAATCGTCGCTTCCTTTTTCAACCACTCGATCTATTATACTCTGTGGACAAACTGTGCAACAAGTCCCTCTAAAAAACAGGCAGCCCCAACCATCAGGTTCGGGCTTGTCCACCTTGCTTTTTCTCTTGGATGCTTACGTGTTTGCAAACAGCAAGTCCCACATGTGTTTGTACGTGCCAAGATCAAATACTTCCGCTGTCGGCTTGTGTCCCACAACTCCGTACCCGATTGCCAAACCGATGACGAGAGAGAAAAACAACAGGATCGGGACCAGCACAATTTTGGCAATCGTCACTCGCCAGTTTCTGCCGCTCCGTTCCCGCTCTCTCGGCTTCGTCCTAACCTCTTCGGTATCACGCGGGAACCTTCTGCCCTTCCCTTGTTCCATGCTCCTCTCCTCCGTCATCACTGATTATCTGCTGCGCAACGAGTTGGCAATGCCCATCATTTGGTCGCTGATGCCAATCGCCCGTGAGTTCAACTGATAGGCACGCTGAATGTTCACCAGTTGCGACATCTCTTCTGTCATCGTTACATTGGAGCCTTCGAGCGCTCCTTGACGCAACGTGGCAATTCCTTCATCAATCGCGTTAGCATACTTGGTCGCAGGATTTTCTCCGGAAGCAAGCTCTGCGTCGAACAAGTTTTGCCCCACCTGTTTCAGTTGATCGGGATTATCCACTTTCCAGATGCCAATGTTGCCATAGGCGACTCCGTTTGCTGTCAACGCGCCCTCTGGCGTAATCTCGATATTTTGCACTGGCTCAGGCAACACGATGTTTACTCCGTTGTTGTCCGTGAGAATGTGTCCCGACGGCGTGTGCAGCACGTAGCCGCCTTCGTCATCGTCAAACTGCACCTTGAAGGAGCCATCTCGTGTCAGCCGGCTTTCTTCCTGGATAACCGCACCGTTCGCATCTTTGATTTTATGCGTGACCAAAAAATAACCTTGCCCTTCAATGGCTACGTCTGTCGGCACATCTGTCATCTTGACGTTGCCTTGTCCGAGATCCAGCTTCGACAAGCCGAGACGTGCACCACTGCCAACACGCAAGCCTACTGGCGTATTGCGGTTTTGATTATCCGCTGCCGGCTGCTCGGTCATCGAATCGGAGAGAAGCTCGGAAAACGATGCCACCCTGCGCTTGTATCCGTTTGTATCGATATTCGCCAGATTGTTGGCCGTATTGTCCAACGCCTGTTGAATACCGCGCATGGCCGATGTGGAAATATTAAGCGACTGCATCCTTCCTACCCCCTATTATCCGTTCACTCGTCCGATTTCATTAGCAGCCTTGTCCAGCGTACCGTCAATCGTCGTAATGACTCGCTGGTTTGCCTCGTATGCACGCAGTACGCTCATCATGCTTGTCATAGTTTGAGCCGGGTCAACATTGGACCGCTCTCTCCATCCTTGCTGCGTACCGTATCTGCCTGCAACAGTCGGCGTATCGTACTCTCCGGCAGCCAATGCAGCCTGGTCTTCCGCTTCCGCGATGTCGATCGCTTTTACCTCTGCGTCTCCTTCATAGCGGAAAATGTTCGTTCCCTCACGAACCAGCTTCTGAGGGTCTGTCACGACGCTCAGGCCGAGCCTCTGGTGGTTGGTCAACACCTGGTAGTCCTTGCTGACCGAATCCCGGTACAACAGCTCGCCAGCCTGATTGATCTTCAAGTCTTGCCCGACATTGACCCCTGTAAGCGGATCATTGTTCAGCCGAATCGCCTGATTTTGATTGTCGAGAACGTAATATCCGTCTGGCGTCACCAGGTACCCTTCCGCATTGACGCTCCAGTTTCCGTTCCGCGTGTAGCGAATATCTTCTTCCTGGGCTGGCTGGGTCAAATCTTCAATCCGTGCCACGCTGTAAAACAGACGGCGCTCATTTCCGTCCTGATCAGGCTGGAGGTTGTCCAAAAGCGCCACATCGTACGGATTGCGCGTCTCTTCAATATCTCCTTGCGTAAAGGCAGGGATCGCTTCCGACATGTACACCCCTGAGTTCAGCCGTCCGATGATCGCAGGCTGGCCAGGCATGGTCGGAACGCCCGGGAAATCAGGTCCTTCGGAATCGCGCATGCGCGAAAGGAGCTGCTCCGGGAAAGCGCGCATGACACCAACATCCTGTTTGTATCCAGGCGTGTTGATGTTAGCCAGGTTGTTCGCCAGCGAATCTTGCCTGTTTTGCAAGGCAAGCATGCCAGATGCAGACGTATACAAGCCTCTGATCACGTAATCTTACCCCCTGAATAATCGCTTATTCGAGTGAGCCGGCACCTTGTCCAGATAGTCCAGCATCATTCCGGTTCCTTTGGCTACACACATCATCGGCTCGTCCGCTACCAGCACAGGAACCTTCAGCTCCTCTGCCAAAATCTCGTCGATGCCATGCAAAAGTGCGCCGCCGCCAGTCAGGAAAACACCCTTATCAATTATATCGGCAGAAAGCTCGGGAGGTGTTCGTTCCAAAACAGATTTCGAGGCTTGTACAATCGCACTCACCGACTCGGCCAGGGCTTCTTGGACTTCGCCGGATTGAATGGTAATGGTTTGCGGCAATCCGCTTACCATGTCCCGACCACGAATGTCCATTTCGTCCTGGCGCCCGCCGGATACGGTTCCGATTTGAACCTTGATATCTTCAGCTGTACGCTCTCCGATCAGCAGTTTGTATTTATTTTTTATGTACCGCATAATAGCCACATCGAATGTGTCCCCAGCTATTTTGATGGAGGAAGACGTGACAATATCGCCCATCGACAGCACCGCTACATCGGTCGTACCCCCACCGATATCCACTACCATATTGCCGGACGGCTGAAAAATGTCCATACCTGCCCCAACTGCGGCAACTTTCGGTTCTTCTTCGATAAACACCTGTCTTGCGCCTCCACTGCGCTCGGCTGCTTCGCGAATCGCCTTTTGCTCTACCGAGGTAATGTTCGTTGGGCAGCAAATCAGGATGCGTGGACGTGCAAACATGCTTTTTCCACCGATTTTGTTCAAAAAGTGCTTCAGCATCGCTTCTGTAATCTCAAAATCGGCAATAACACCTTCGCGCAAAGGTCGGATCGCCACGATATTTCCTGGGGTTCGGCCCACCATGCGATGCGCTTCGTGCCCCACGGCCAATACTTTTCTAGAATTGCTATCTATTGCCACGACAGATGGTTCGTCTAGGACAACACCCTTGCCTTTTACATACACCAAGACATTGGCCGTCCCCAAGTCGATTCCGATATCTTTGCCAAACATGAAAGGTCCTCCCTGTTACCAGTTACATTTCTACCTAATATCATAGGCTCTTCTACGTGAGAGGACAAGGAAATTCTTTATTGCACGCTCTCCTCCTGTTCAACTCGGACTTTTTTACTACGCCGCTTGTATTTGATTTTAGTCGCTTCGCCTCCCCGCAGATGTCTGATAGCTTTGTGATATTCCAAAATTTCCTTAACTTGGTTAGCCAACTCCGGATTTATTTCAGGCAGCCTTTCCGTCAAGTCCTTGTGCACTGTACTTTTGGAAACTCCGAATTCTTTGGCGATCATCCGAACCGTATTTCGCGTCTCTACAATATATCGGCCAATCTTGATGGTCCGCTCTTTGATGTAGTCGTGCACATTACTCGCCTCCTTGTATCTACATTGTCTGATACAATATATGGGTGGGCAGGGACACATATTCTACGTTTCCAAGCCTGACAAGCCAGCACGGCCGCATCTTTTTTCAACAGTTTGTACCAACAGCAAAAAAACACCCGCAAATCGCTTGATTTTACGGGTGTTTTCCATCATTTCGCTAATTATTGATTTTTCGCTTCCGCTTGAATCAAATATTGTTGTGGATTCACTGGCTTGTCGTCGACACGTACTTCGAAGTGGAGATGCACTCCGAAATCTTTCTCGAACTCGTTGCGGCCTGCTGAACCGATCACTTGGCCCTGGGTCACTTCATCACCTGGTTTGACTGTCGTGTTTTCCAGGCTTTGATAGACCGTCACCATTTTGTCAGCGTGCTCCACTTCAACGGTTTTGCCGACGAGCGGATCGTTTTCCACCTTCACGACTTTTCCGGCGAGGGCAGCCACGACATCAAAGCTCTTGCCATCAGTTGCTTTCAAATCAATTCCGGTGTGCGGGTAAAAAGAGTTGCTGTACTTGACCAGCGCCTTTTGCTGCTCGTCTTTGGACGCTTGTTCGTCGTAGTAGCTCATTCCCATTTCATACTGGACATTTTTCCCTACAGGCCATGCCAACGGTTGAACGCCACTTGTCACAGGTACCGCTTCATCGTTTTGCTTCGGTGTCTCAGGAGTCGCTGGAGTTGTCACTGCCACGTTATCCCCGACATTTGCCACTTTGGATACCGTGTCCATGACGCTGCCCTGATACCACATCACAAAAGCGAGAATGATTGCTGCGGTTCCGATGTAGATTGCGGGGAACGCCCACTTCTTACCCAAAACTTTTTTCCAGGAGCTTGCCTTCTTGAATGGAATCGGTTGATTTTGATTCTTTTGATCTTCCATTTTATTCATCACCTCATCCCTCAGTATCGCCAGAATTTTGGCGTATAAACCTGAGAGAGTAGGGAAAAGTAAAAATTTGCGTTCTTTTTCGCTAGGCGCGCACGATTTGAGAGTAATCCTGGAGGTTGATTCCCTGGTAGAAGTGCTTCACGATCTGCTCGGCATTTTTTCCGCTCTTGGCCATGCCGTTTGCTCCCCATTGGCTCATGCCGACTCCGTGGCCGTATCCTTTGGTTGTAATAAACACCTGGTTGCCTCTCAGCTCCAACGTAAAAGAAGACGAGTTCAAGTTCAGCTTTTCGCGAAATTCCCGCCCGCTAAACTCCTTGCCGCCAATGCTGATTTTCCCCACGCGATTTCCCGTCGTGCGCGACTCAATCCGATACCAGGCTCCGTTGGAGGAAGCCTCCTGCACAAGCTTCACGCCCAATTCCTTTTCCAGCTCAGCCGTGGACTTGACCACTGTTTCCTCGTAGCGCGGGGATTCGATATCCCATGGACTTGCCACACTTTTCAGGTACGGAATCGGCTTTTCCCAATATTCGTTCGAGTTCTCGGTAAAGCCGTTGCTGGTGGAAAAGAACGTGGCGTCAATCGGCTCTCCCTGATAAGTCAGCACGACGCCCGCTGTTGCTTGCACAGCCTGCTCTATGCGCTTGCTTTTCCATTCGTACTGGTCTCCCCAGCGTGCACGGCGCTGCGCTTCATCCATATACACCTGATGAGCGACCGTATCCAGCACCTGTCCTCCCGCGGGCACATCATCGAACTTCCCTTGCTTCAGTCTGCGTACGATATACGTCCTCGCTGCCATCGCCTGGGCCTTCAACGCTTCCAGTTCGAACTCGGCCGGCATCTCAGCCGCTACTACCCCTTCGATGTACGTCTCCAGCGGCAATGTTTCCACAACCTTTTTTTCGGTACGGTACACCTTGATGGGAAGCGATTGGGCAGCTCCTGCTGTCGCCGGTTTGTTCTGCTGCTGAACGGCTTCATGTGGGGATGCTGCGGACTCGTGCGAAGGTGCAAACAGATAAACCAGAGCAGCCGGCATCAGGACGAGCAAGATCGGCAAAGTGATAAACCCTATGAGCAAGTAGCGTTTCATCCAAGTGATCCTCCCCGTTAAGTGCTAGACACTTTCAGTCTATGTATGGCAAAAGACCGATAGAACGAGAGAGTAAGAGAGTAGCGAGGGCGACAACAGCTGCAAGCAGACCTCTGCCGGAGCCGTATTGGAAGGGGAAGCAGCTTGGCTTGGGTCTTCGCGCTGACCATTTTCACAAACGAAAAAAAAGATCCCCTGCTTTCGCAGAGAATCTTCGTGTTTGTCATATAGCTGACACATTCGTTACGCAAAATTAGGAGAGAAGCTTACCTTGATCGTATCTGGCAAAACCGCTTCCCGCTTTTTCTCCTCAGGAGTTACGCGCTCCACATCCGCTCCGAGTGCCAACAGCTTTTCCGTGAAGTTCACATACCCGCGGTCGATATGGTGAAGAGCCGTTACCTCTGTCTCTCCTTCCGATACCAACCCAGCCAGCACCAGAGCTGCACCTGCGCGCAGATCGGTTGCCGCCACTTTGCTTCCGGTCAGCTTGGAGCCGCCTTCCACAATGGCACTGCGTCCTTCGATTTTGATATTGGCATTCATGCGGCGGAACTCTTCCACGTGCATAAAACGATTTTCAAAAACCGTCTCGGTCACGATGCTCGTGCCTTCGGAAACAAGCAAAAGCGCCATCATTTGCGACTGCATGTCAGTCGGGAAGCCCGGATATGGCAGCGTCTTGAGATCGACAGCTTTCAGAGCACCTGTGCGGCGAACGCGGATGCCGTTTTCCTGCTCGTCTACCTCTACGCCCATTTCACGCAGCTTGGCTGTTACGGATTTCAGGTGATCGCAAATCGCGCCTTCTACGAATACATCTCCACCCGTGATCGCTGCTGCCACCATGAAGGTTCCAGCTTCAATCCGGTCAGGAATGACGCAATGCGTGCAGCCCTTCATCTTTTCCACGCCTTCGATGCGGATAGAGCCTGTTCCCGCACCGCGGATTTTTGCTCCCATCCGGTTCAGGAAGTTGGCCAGATCGACAATCTCCGGCTCCTCCGCTGCGTTTTCAATCACGGTCGTGCCTTCTGCCAAAGCGGCAGCCATCATGATATTTTCCGTTGCGCCGACGCTTGCGATATCGAGGTAAATCTTTGCCCCTTTCAATCGCCCGTCTGCTTTTGCTTCAATAAACCCTTGTCCGATCTCGATTTTGGCTCCCATAGCCTCAAACCCTTTAAGGTGTTGGTCGATCGGGCGGGTACCAATGGCACAACCACCTGGAAGAGCGACACGAGCCTGTCCTTTTCTAGCCAAAAGCGGCCCCATTACCAGGAAAGAAGCACGCATTTTGCGGACCAGTTCATAAGATGCTTCGACGCTGGTAAGCTCAGAAGCATTGATTGTCAGCACTTCATGATCATATGTAAGGGAGATTCCCATCGATTTCAAGAGGTCGCATATCGTCCTGACATCGTCAAGAGCAGGTACATCCGAAATAACGCATGTGCCTTCTTCTGCCAGGATAGATGCTGCAATAATAGGGAGTACGGCATTTTTGGCGCCAGATACTTTCACATTACCCGCCAATGCCTTACCACCACGGACAATAATTTTATCCAATGTGTACCCCTCCGCGTGCTAATATTCCACTGTGATGATTGGTGTACCTACAGTAACCCATGTGCCAGCATTGCCGCTGTCACGGTGAGTCGCTACCTGCAGATTCATCTTTTGCCCGTTTAACGCAATGAATGGTTCCCACATAGGGGTATGTCCAGAAATACTGACGACCGTCTCATCTTGTAAACGTTCCAATTCTGTTGCCTGGAGGGTAGCAAAAATCGACATAATTTTACCCCCCTGTTGGTCAACACTCATCTTAACATTGTACAATCCGCGAATACAAGTGCTAATTTGCGGAATAAAGTCGGCATTTTTCAGGGCTTTCGCGAAGGTTTCCTGTATCTGCTCTATATATAGTAGGGATTCACGGCTTCCCGATAACTGCAGCACTAGATATGTGTCAAATGAACCATTTTCAGGAACACTTGTCATCTCGTAGCGCACGGAAACGCCGTTTTGCTTATATGTCGTTCGATACATAAGAACATCGTGGTTCCGCGATTCTTCGATGAGCGAAAGCGGAATCTCTAGCTGTTTTGCCCACATCTTTGCCAACTCAGTGACTTCTTCCTGCCGCTGTACTTCCCCCAGCGCCACTCTCGCACGAACCTGAATGGACACGCCCGTCGCTCCCGAATCCTCAAGCGTTTGCAAGAGCTTGCTCGCAACAGGTTTTGCTTCCGACGCCTGCGCAGGCATCCAATAAACAGCGCCAGTGACCAGCAACAAAGCAAGTACAAGAAGGCCAGACCATTTCCCCATTTTATATCCTCTCCCCATGTTTCACGTACATCTCTTTGTACTTCCCATTTTGCACATGAAACTGGGTGGATATACCAGCAAACTGAATGAAGTTTGGGCGATTAGGAAAACAGATTGCCGAACGTCATGGACCAGCCGAGATAATCGAGGAAAAATCGCGATACTTCGTAGCCGATTACGATCGACAGTAAAATTTGCAGCAGCTTCGCTTGCGCTCCCGCCGGATGCTTCAAGATTTTTTCAAAACGAAATGATTGCAGAGCCCACCATGCGAGTGCAATGAATACAATCGACAAGACGATGCTCAATACGCCGTATACTTCTTGCGGCATGCTTGTTCCTCCTCATGCAGATCAGTCAGCCATCTTCGTCAAAAGAAAAAGGGACAGCCCGAAAAGCGAGCTATCCCTTCTATTGTACATGATGTAGCCATCCGTTACGAGTGTCACTGAAAGTTGGGAGGAAGCATATTCCCAAAGTCAAAAGACGGATTGAAATGAACTTGCACATAATCGGTGACCAGACCAGGGAATGCCCCGAACACGACTGTCAGGATGGCCAGCACGAGGACCAGAGTCCAAATGCCTTTTGGCACGGCAAGCGGAGCTTCGCTCGTTCCCTGACGCATGTACATCTGTCTGATAATCCCGAAGTAATAATAGTAGGAAATGACGCTTGTGACGATCATGATTGCCGCCAGCCAGTAATTTTCCTGGGCCAGCGCACCCATGAACAGATAGAATTTCCCGAAGAATCCTGCGGTGACAGGAATCCCTGCCAGCGACAGAAGGAAAATGCTCATCGCAATCGCCATGACAGGAGAACGGTGATACAAACCGGCAAAACCTTTCAGATCTTCTGTTCCCTGCTCACGTGTCACCACCATGATGACGGCAAAAGCACCAAAGCTGACGAGCATGTACCCGAACAGGTAGAAGATCACTTCACCGAAAAACAAAGTCGTCGGCGGCACAAACGGAACGAGTATATACCCCGCCTGCGCAATTCCCGAGTAGGCCATCATGCGCTTGACGTTTGTTTGTCTGAGCGCCATCGTGTTCCCGATAATCATGGAAGCAGCCGCCATGATGCCGAGATAGAGACTCGCCTCCTGGAAAAAGAAGCGATCCGTTCCGTTCGAAACGTTGAAAAACGAGATCAGCAAGACTCTGAATACGAGCGAGAAGCCTGCCGCTTTTGATACGACGGCCAGAAAAGCCGTTACGGGAGTCGGAGCGCCCTGGTATACATCCGGAGCCCACATGTGGTTAGGCGCCGCGGATATTTTAAAAGCAAGCCCGACCGCCAGAAACGCAAATGCCATGTACACGAGGAACTGATAGCCCGCCATTCCCGCTTCTGCGAGACGGAACGAAATCTCGTAAATATGTGTCGTACCCGTCAAGCCGTACACGTACGACATCCCAAACAAGATGACGGCCGTGGCGATTCCGCCCGATACCACGTATTTAAAAGCTGATTCATTCGATTGCAGCGACTTTTTTCTCAATCCCACAAGCACGTAGGATGACAGGGACAGCAGCTCAAGTCCGACAAACAGCGTGATCAGGTCTGCCGAAGACGCCATGACCATGGCCCCCAAAAGTCCTGTCAGCATCAAATAGTAATACTCTCCTGTGTGGGTGACCTCCCCCTTTTTCAGATACGAAAGAGAGAGCAAAATCGCAAATGCCGTCCCGGCCAGGAATAGCAGCTTGAAAGCATTGCCGTAGTCATCGATGCGGATCATGTCCGCCATGTAGCTGTACGGCTTGTCGAGCACATTCACATTGACGAAGACAAAGACCGCTGCCAACACTACCCCTGCAAGCGACAGCCAACCGATCACCTGTCTACCGAGACGCTTGCCCGCAAACAAATCCAGCAGCGACAGAAACGTCGCAAATCCGAGAATGATAAATTCGGGCAGAAGGTAGCTCCAGTCATATGAGAATATATCTTTTACGTCCATGGATTACCCTCCTATTCCCGTTACAATCGGTACGATCGTCTTCAGAGCCTGCTGCATCGGATTTCCCAGGACAGCTGGATATACGCCGATGAGGATAATAAACCCGAGAAGCACGACCATCGGAATCACTTCCATCGGCTGTGCATCCGCAAGACCTGTGAAGCGGCTTGGTGTCGGCCCAAATGTCGTTCGCATGATCGCTCGCAACAAATAGACGGCTGTAAGCACGATGCCAAGCGCCCCGATCGCAGCCAGTACAGGCATTCGACCGAACAGTCCCAGGAAAGCAAAGAACTCACTGATAAATCCGGACATGCCAGGCAGTCCGAGCGATGCCATACCGCCAGCCAAAAAGACGCCGCTGACAAATGGCATGGATTTGGACAAGCCGCCAAGGTCGTCGATCATCGAAGTTTGCGTCCGGTCCCAAATGACGCCGATCAGGAAGAACAACAGCGCCGAAATAAAACCGTGAGAGACAACCTGGAACATCGCTCCTTGAAAGCCGATCGAGTTCATGGCCGCAAAACCAAGGAGAACGATCCCCATATGGCTGATACTGGAGTACGCCAGAACCATTTTCAAATCTTTTTGCACAAAAGCGAGCACCGCGCCATACAGCACGTTGATGATTCCCAGGATCGCCAGCCATGTAGAGAACTGGTACGCCTGTTCCGGGAAAAATCCGATGCCCATTCGCAAAAGTCCGTATGCCCCCATCTTCAGCAAAATGCCGGAGTGAATCATGACGATGGACGGCGGAGCCTGTACGTGCACTTTCAGCATCCACGTATGGAACGGAAACACCGGAAGCTTGATCGCGAAGGCAACGAACAGGGCCATGAACAAGGCGAAGCGAACTGTTGGCGTCAGCGCTGCTGTGACCGGATGGTCCGGTGTCGTCAAAATCGCGGCAATCTGATCGATATTCAGTGTCCGCATGACGACGAAAATAGCGATGAAGGCCAGCAGCATGATGCCGGAACCGATTCCGTTGTACAACAGGAACTTGTTGGCCGCATGCTCGCGTTCGCCATAGCCCCATATTCCGATCAGGAAGTACATCGGCACCAGTGTCAGCTCGAAGAAAATGAAGAACAGGAACAGGTTGTCGGCTGCGAAAACTCCGAGCATCCCGATCAGCAGCAGATGGAACAAGATGAAAAATTCCTTCAGCCGCTTTTTGATCTGCCAGGAAGCGACCGCAGCGAGAGTTCCGATAATCGCTGTCAGCAAAATCAACGGCATGGAAATCCCGTCCACACCAAGCTCATAGTTGATTTCAAAAGCGAATACCGTACCTGTCTGAGCAAGTCCGATCGGAATGGAAATCCAGTCATGACGTTCGACAAACTGCAGATTGGATGTATCGTAATTGAACAAACCGAACATCCAAAATGCCAGGATCAACGGCAACAAGGTTCCCAGTATCCCGACCTGCTTGATTGCCGCGAATCGACGACCAGGGATGCAAGCGATCACGAGAATCGCCAGAAGTGGAGAGAACACCAGCGACGACAAAAGGATATTAGCGCCCGAAACCAAAGAGTCCACCTCCCTCGACCGTCAAACTGATGGCAAGGATCAACAGCAGCAGGCCAAACAGAACCATCGCCCCGTAAGACTGGATCTGGCCGCTTTGCACACGTGCATGTAAAGCGCCAATTCCCTGCGTAATCTTGGCTGTCAGCCCAACCAGGCCATCCACCACGTATTTGTCAAACCCGTTCAAAATGATTCCCAGCCAGCCAAGTGGCCGCACAATCACATTCTGGTACAGTTCATCCACATAGTATTTTCGGTAAGAGAGTCGATAGAGCCACGGCATCGCTTCGGGAATGCTGTTTGGCGATACCGACTTTTTGCCGTACATCAGGTAGGCCAAAATGACGCCCAGCACCGAGATGAGCAAAGCGACGATTTGCAGCCAGGAAGCGGCATGCTCTGTTCCTTCGCCAAACACGTTGACAATTGCCGTACCTGTTCCTGTTGACAAAAGCCAGTCAGTCAGCAAAGGTGCGTAAGGCGTGTTCACGAATCCGGCGACTACAGCAAGCAGCGCCAAAATTAGCAAAGGTCCAGTCATGACTCCAGGTGACTCGTGTGCTTCGTGCTTGCCCCGAGCTTTTCCCGTGAACGTGAGGAAAAACAATCGGAACATATAGAATGCGGTAAAGAAAGCCGCAACCAGCGCAATAACCAGCAGATCGTAGCGATGCGCTCCATATACAGCGCCCAAAATCGCTTCTTTCGACCAGAATCCGGCGAAAGGAAAGATTCCCGCAATAGCCAGACAGCCGATCAAAAATGTCAGTGCTGTGACAGGCATCTTTTTCCACAAACCGCCCATTTCAAACACATCTTGCGTATGTACGGCGTGGATTACGCTGCCCGCTCCGAGGAAGAGCAACGCTTTGAAAAAGGCGTGCGTCATCAAGTGAAACGATCCGGCCACATAGCCGGCAGCACCGGCAACCCCCAGCGCCATCATCATGTACCCGAGCTGACTGACTGTGGAATACGCAAGCACACGCTTGATGTCGCGCTGTGTCAAACCGATGGAAGCGGCAAAAATCGCCGTGATGCCACCTACATAAGCCACTACAGTCAAAGCCGTATCAGAAGCGATGAACAGCGGATAAGTCGCAGCCACCAGGTACACACCGGCAGCAACCATCGTCGCTGCGTGAATCAAGGCAGATACAGGCGTAGGACCTTCCATCGCATCAGGCAACCACGTATGCAGCGGGAATTGACCTGATTTCCCCATCGCACCGATAAAAATCAAAATCGCTGCGACTGTAATCATCCACGGCTCCAGTCGTCCGAGAGCTACGCTTTCGAAGATCGGCCCGTACTCAAAACTTCCGGTCCACCAGAACAGCAAGCATATCCCGATGAACAATCCCAGGTCGCCAATCCGCGTAACGATAAATGCCTTTTTCGCAGCCGCTTTGGCTTCCGGTTTGAAATAGTAATAACCGACGAGCAGGAAGGAACAGACGCCAACCAGCTCCCAGAAAATGTACACTTGCAAAAGGTTCGGAGAAATGACCAGCCCAAGCATGGAAAACGTGAACAGGGCGAGATATTGGTAAAACACCGGAAAGCGCTCGTCGCCATGCATGTAGCCTTTGGAATAAATCTGAACGAGCAAGCTGACCAGCGTGACGATAACCAGCATCATCGCATTGAGCGGAGTTACCTCAAAGCCCATATTGATCACGATGTCACCGACATGAAGCCAATCTACCACATAGTTGTAGTCTACTCCCCCATCCCGGAATCTCTGCCAAAAAGCGAGGACGGCGATTCCGAAAGAAACAGCTGTCAGCCCGATGCCGACTATGGCCGCTCCTTCTTTCAACTGGCGACCAAACGAAACGATCACGATGAAAGCAAGAAGCGGAAACAGAGGGATGAGCCAGGCGTAGTGCAAAAAAGTATCCATCTTTGTCCTCCTTATCAGGTCTCCATCTATCGTTTCATTTGGTCTATTTCATCTACATTGACTGTTTCCTTGTTGCGGTAGAGCGCGATCAAGATCGCCAGACCCACTGCGACCTCGGCAGCAGCAACCGTCATGGTGAACAAGGTGAAAATTTGCCCGGCTACAGCGGGGTACAAGCCGTATTTGGAAAACGCGACCAGATTGATATTCACCGCATTCAGCATCAATTCGATCGAGATTAAAACGACAACCGCATTTCGCTTTGTCAGTGCTCCGTACAAACCGACACAGAACAAAATCAATGCGACCATTAAGTAGGAGGTAATGCTCACTGTCATTCGTTATCCCCCTCCTTTTTTGCCATGATGATCGCACCGACCAACGCGACCAAGAGCAGTACGGACAACAGTTCAAATGGAATGACGTACTTCGTGAATACTTCCAGTCCGATTTCTTTTGCGTTGCTCACGGAAGAAGCCACTGGCGGCGGTGGTGCAGGCCACGGTGTGTTTTGGATTCCCCAGAACAACAGGCCGAACAAACCAGCGACAAACAACAGAATGAAGCGGTTTTTCCACTTGCGCCCTGTTCCTTCGTCCTGGGCATCGTGCTTGGTGAGCATGATTCCAAACAGCATCAGAATGGAAATCGCACCAGAGTAGACCAGCACTTGCGCCACGCCTACAAACTCTGCTCCGAGCAAAACAAACAGTCCTGCGATGCTGATAAATGTGACCCCGAGCGAGATTACCATGTGTACAACACGAGTAAAACTGATCATGAAGACTGCGCCGCCAATCGTCAGGAGAGACAGGATAAAAAAGGCTGCAAATTCGCCAGTCATGCTAGTTCTCCTCCCTGACGTTTGTATTGTTGTCATCCAGCCATTTCAAGTTTTTGTACAGTTCGTCCCTGCTGTAAGCTGCCAGCTCGAAGTTGTTGGTCATCACAATCGCTTCGGTAGGGCAAACCTCCGTACAGAGATCGCACAAGATGCATAGCTCGAAGTTGATATCGTACGTATCGATGATCTTTCCCTTTTTATCCGGATCAGGATGGGGCTTCCCTGTCAATTGAATGCACTCGGTCGGACAAATGCGGGCGCATTGGTTGCAAACGATGCATTTTTCCGGGGAAAAGTGTTGGATGCCGCGAAAGCGTGGCGGCATGGGAAAGGGCACATCCGGATAAAAATGGGTAACTTTTTTCTCCGTGAGTTTTTTAAAGGTATACCCAAGGCCTTTAGCCAGTCCAAGCATGTGTGTCACCCCTCAGAATTTGAGTTACTTGACTATCGCCTTGCCAATGGCGAAGCCTGCGCGTAGAAACCCGTAACGCCTAGCAGTTGCTTTCTGCCGCCAAAATCAGAACATCCCGTTTTGATAGGAGACGACGACAGCGGTAAGCAGTATGTTGAACAGCGCGATTGGCAGAAGCACTTTCCAGGCAAACGACATCAGTTGGTCTACTCGCAAGCGCGGCATGGTAGCCCGAATCCAAAACTGAAGGAAGATGTACAGCGAGAACTTGAGCACAAACCAGACGATTCCCGGAATAAAGCCCAAAGCCGGATGAATCGGCAGCCATCCACCAAGGAACAAAATCGTAATCAGCGTCCCCATCCCGAACATGTACACGTACTCTGCCAGCATGAACATGGCAAAACGGAATCCGGAGTATTCGACGTGATATCCGGCTACCAGCTCCGATTCGGCTTCAGGCAGGTCAAACGGCGTACGGTTCAGCTCTGCCTGAGCAGCAATGATAAATACGGCAAACCCGATAAACTGCGGAACAATATTCCAGACATCCCGCTGCGCCTCGACAATTTCCCTGAGATTCATGCTGCCCGTCAACAGAACGACACCAACCACGGACATGACCAGCGGCACTTCATAGCTGATCATCTGCGCAGCAGAGCGGAGACCCCCGATCAGCGAATACTTGTTGTTCGAAGCCCAGCCAGCCGTAATCACCCCGAGCACCGTAATGCCGGAAAGCGCGATATAGTACAGCAGGCCGATTCCCAAATCGGCAAACTGGATGCTTTCCGTAAACGGCATGACTGCCAGGACAGCGAAGGCGGGCGCATAAGCCAAAATCGGCGCCAATGTGAACAAAGCTTTGTCAGCGTGCTTGGGACGCGTATCTTCTTTCAACAGCAGCTTGGTAACGTCAGCAACGGTTTGCAAAAGTCCCAAAGGCCCGACGCGATTGGGCCCAATGCGCAGCTGCATCCAACCGATGACTTTGCGCTCGAAGTAGATAGCGTATGTGACGAATCCCAGCAAAACTGCCAGCAGGATCACCGCCGCCAAAATAAACCAGAGAGTGTTTCCCCATGAGGGGGCTTGCTGCAAAAGCGCATTCATCAACAGTCAACCTCCCCGAGCACGATGTCGATGCTGCCCAGGATGACGATCATGTTGGCAAGGCTTTCTCCCTGCAACAATGTGGGCAGAATTTGCAGATTGGTAAAGGACGGCCGTCTGAATTTCAATCTCCAAGGCTTATCCTTACCCTGGCTTGCGATGTAGCAACCGATTTCCCCACGCGGAGACTCGATCCGCACATAAGTCTCGCCAGCTGGTGGCCGGATGACACGAGGCACTTTGCCGATCACTTCCCCTTCGCTCGGGAACTGCTCCAGGGCTTGCTCCAAAATGCGCAACGACTGTTCAATCTCTGCCATGCGCACTTGATAACGCGCCATGCAATCGCCCTCTGTCGCAGTCGGAACATCAAAATCGAAGCGATCATAGATGCAATATGGCTCATCTTTGCGCAAATCCCACTTCACGCCAGTGGCTCGCAGCATAACGCCAGACAGCGAGTAATCCAATGCCGTACTGGTGTCGAATTTTCCGATGCCTTTGATCCTGCTGATAAAAATTTCGTTTCCGGATACGAGCTGGTGGTAGTTGTTCAGTTCCTTCTTCATGTATTGGACAAATTCCTTTGCCTTGTCTACCCAGCCTGGAGGCGCATCCCACTTCACGCCGCCGATCCGCATGTAGTTGAAAGTCATTCGCGCTCCACACAGCTCGTTAAACAGGTCAAGGATCATTTCCCGATCGCGGAACGCATACAGGAACGGTCCCATTGCACCGATGTCGAGCAAATAAGTTCCCCACCAGACCAGGTGACTTGCCACCCTGTTCAATTCCATGGCAATCAGGCGCAAGAACTGGGCACGCTCGGGTATTTCCAGACCCATCATCGTCTCTACCGCGTGACAGAGCACGTAGTTGTTGGTCATGGCAGACACGTAGTCCATCCTGTCGGTGTAAGGAATAATCTGCGTATAGTTCAGGTTTTCCGCCAGCTTTTCGGTGCCGCGATGGAGATAGCCCATGACCGGAATAGCTTCCTTGATCGTTTCGCCATCAATTTTGACGACCAAGCGAAATACTCCGTGTGTACTTGGATGCTGCGGGCCGACATTCAGAAGCATCTCTTCCGTGCGAATGCCGTTTTCTGAAGAGGTATCGACACTTGTTGTGAGGATGTTCTGGTTCATCAGTTAAACCTCCTCGTCGTATTGCACATAATCTTTTCGCAGCGGATAGCCTACCCAATCATCCGGCAGCAAAATTCGACGCAAATCCTTATGTCCCGGGAAATGAATCCCCAACAAGTCAAAAGTCTCTCTTTCATTCCAATTGGCGCCGTTCCATACGTCCATGACAGACGGCACAGACGACTGTTCCCGACTGGTTTTGACTTTTACCGCCAGGCTTTGCCGATTTTTGTAGGAGTACAGATGGTAATAAACTTCCATCCTGTCCTCATAATCGACGCCATGCAAATCTGACAAATATTCAAAGGCCAATTGCCCGTCTTCTTTCAGAAACTGGGCAATCTCGTGCCACCGTTCGTTCTGAATAACCAATGTCGGGACTTCCTTGGCCAATTCGTTAATATAACTGGCTTCCAGCACTTCTTTGCCGAACTTCTCTGTAATACGCAGCACGTACTTGTCGAGATACGGTTGGTTTTTGGAAGGAGCTTTTGGCGTTTCTGCTGCTTCCGCTCCATCGCCAGTCGCTTGAGCAGCTTTTGCCTTTGCAGCGGCTGCGGCGGCAGCCTTGGCTTTTGCTGCTGCGGCGGCTTTCGCTTTGGCGTCATCATCCCCGCCATCTGCTGGCGAGCCACTCGCTTCTCTCTCGGCCTTCGCCTTAGCTGCAGCGGCGGCAGCTGCTTTTGCTTTGGCCGCTGCGGCGGCTTTTGCCTTCGCTTCCGCATCTGCCCCCTCTGCTGACGAAGCGCCATCTCCCTGCTGGGCAGATTCTTTTGCTTCCTTGGCAGCTTTCGCTTTTGCCAGCGCTTCTGCTGCTGCCGCTTTTTTCGCTGCTGCCTTTTCTTCCGGCGTCATTTCCGAGACTGGCTTCGCTGCTGGCGTGGCTGCTTCGCTTGGCGTATCTGCTCCGGCTTCCTTTGCAGCTTTGGCTTTGGCAATCGCTTCTGCCGCTGCCGCCTTTTTCGCTGCTGCTTTTTCTTCCGGCGTCATTTCTGAGACTGGCTTAGGCGCTGGTGGTGCTGCTTCGCTTGGCGTATCTGCTCCGGCTTCCTTCGCAGCTTTGGCTTTGGCAATCGCTTCTGCGGCCGCCGCCTTTTTCGCTGCTGCTTTTTCTTCCGGCGTCATTTCCGAGACTGGCTTCGCTGCTGGTGCTGCTTCCTCTTGCGAATCTGCAGCTTGTGCCTGAGCTTCTTCTTGAGCTGGTGGAGCTGGCTCTGCGCCCTGCTCTTCCTGTTCTCTTAATTTTCGCAAAGCTTCAGCTTTGGCACGCGCCTCGGCTGCTGCCTGCGCCTTTTCTTCCGGCGTTGGCCTGCGTTTTTCTTCACTCATGGACTGGTCACCCGCTTCCCAGTCTTCGCTTCATAGCGAATTTTTTCCTGAAGTTTGTTGATTCCGTAAATCAGGGCGGCAGGGTTAGGTGGACACCCTGGAATGTATACATCGACGGGAACGATCTGATCGACACCTTTTACGACACTGTACGAGCGCACATATGGTCCGCCCGCCGTCGCACAGGACCCCATCGCAATCACCCACTTCGGTTCAGGCATCTGGTCGTACAAGCGGCGCAGCAATGGAGCCATTTTTTTCGTAACCGTTCCGGCTACGATCATGACATCGGATTGGCGCGGCGAAGCCCGGAAAATTACCCCGAACCTGTCCAGATCGTATCGCGCTCCCCCGGTTCCCATCATCTCAATCGCGCAACAGGCAAGGCCAAAAGTCAAAGGCCAGAGCGAATTGCTTCGCACCCATCCTTTTACCGTTTCCAAAGTCGTAAACATGACGTTTCGATTCAGTTCTTCTTGCAATTCAGGCGCAATGCTTGTCAGATCTAGTTCCATTCCAGCACCTTCTTTCTCCACGCGTAAATCAGCCCTACCACAAGCAAGGATATAAAGATGACCATCTCGACCAGGGCGAACAGCCCCAACTCTTTGTAAGCGACGGCCCACGGGTACAGAAAGAGTGTTTCTACATCGAAAATGACAAACATAAGGGCAAAGATGTAATACTTCACGTTGAAACGTACCCAGCTGTCACCAACAGGAATGTTACCGCTTTCATAAGTGGTTTGCTTCTCCCGTGTCGGTTTCTTTGGACGCAGTAGTGGACCAACGAAGCTGACAGTAGCTACGGGCAACAACACACCGAGAAACAAAAAGATCGCGACAATAACATAATTGTTGGTATAGATGTCAATCACCCACGTTCCCTCCGCTCGTAAGAAAGATATGAATCTGTCTTGCGCTGCCCTCCAGATGAAGTATGAACATCATCAAAAGGGTACTCCTTGCAGCATCGCAGATGAAGGTATGAACGTAGTCGCAGACCGATACTGCTAGAAAAAAATACCTTTATCATTATATCAAATTGCCAATTGGGTGTCTAACGAAAGCCTTCCTGTAGTCCCATATAAAGGGAAAAACTTAGAGATTTTTCCCTAAGTTTTTCCAGCATCATATAATAGCCAAACGAATATGTCCGTCAGGCGTATTTATTTTGTGCATTATTGAACATTGCTTGAAAACTGCTGACCGAGGAAGTCTTCGTAAATGCGCTCCCATACAATGGTGAAATTCAGTTTCTCATCATCCGGAAGTTCCAGTACGTTCTCGATCGCCTCTTCCATATACGGAGTCAGCTTGATCAAAACTTCAGTAAGCATCTGGTCATTCGTATTCAGCATTTCTTTCATTTCTGCCTTGGAGATGCTAAACGTGTTTTCATCGCGTTCATGCAGCATCATGACCAGACGGCTGAAAATAGGGTGTACCAGCGCTTCCAGCTTTACATGCGCCAGGGCGAGCGATTCCGCTTCACTCAGATTGAACAACTGAGGTACATCCGGGAACGGGTGGACAGGAATATCCCACGCGTCTTCGTTGTCGATCACAAGACCCCATTTTACGAAAAGCTCAATCGCTTCCACACGGGATGCAGGATAAGCGTAATCGGAACGCTTCAGGAATGCCTTGAAGCGGTTCAGCAGGTCTACATAGCCTTCATAGTCTTCTTCCGATTTAAATGCTTCCTTGGCAGGTACAGAAAAGGCGCCTTTCAACGCTTCGATTTCATCCAGTCCTTTTTCCATCTCCGCTTTTGTCTCGTACTCTGTTACGACAAAACACAGAGCCTGAAACAGGACATTCATCTCATGAGACAGCACGTTCGACCAGCCATTGGCCGCGAAGCCGCTCGGAATCACTACGCCATCCTGATTGTGGCGAATATCGCGAATGGTTTGCATCAGTACACTCTCCTTTAATTCCACTAGCCAGTGCCGCGCATTATGCTGTCGCAAAAAATCATGTCAGACGGCAGGGCATTAGGTCTATTATACACAGAAACGATAGGCGATTACCAACTGGAAATATCATGCCCAGCATGCATGTATCGCCATACGCGCTCGTAACCGAAAAATCCCCGCAGCCACATGGGCGCGGGGATATCAAGCTTACGCTTACTTCGTTACGTCGAGACGTGCCATCGCACGTTGCAGCGCACGCTCAGCACGCTGGACGTCGAGCTCGGCATATTTCTCAGCCAAACGCTTCTCGGCGCGAGCTTTCGCTGCCTTCGCGCGTTCAACATCGATGTCTCCCGGCAATTCAGCCGTTTCAGCAAGGATGGTTACTTTATCGCCGCGCACTTCCATGAAGCCGCCGCTTACAGCCATCTTTACTTCTTTCTCGCCTTCTGTCTTGATCCGAACAGGCGCTATTTTCAGCGGGCTCACCAGTGGCATATGGTTCGGCAAAATACCGAGATCCCCTTGAACACCGCGAGCAATGACCATTTCAGCCTGACCGCTATAGACAACCCGTTCAGGAGTTACGACTTCAACTGTCATCTTACTCATTTAATCGTCTCCCCTTTCCAGGGTGTCTTACGCCATTTTCTTCGCTTTTTCTACCGCTTCTTCAATCGTTCCTACATACAGGAACGCGCCCTCTGGCAGGTGGTCGTGCTTGCCTTCGAGGATTTCTTTAAAGCTGCGAACCGTTTCTTTCAATGGCACGTATTGGCCTGGGTTACCAGTAAATTGCTCGGCAACGTGGAAGGACTGGGACAGGAAGCGTTGGATGCGGCGCGCGCGGCCAACCACTTGTTTGTCATCGTCGCTCAGCTCGTCCATACCAAGGATCGCGATGATATCTTGCAATTCTTTGTAACGTTGCAGGATTTTTTGCACGCCACGAGCCACATCGTAGTGTTCTTGACCAACTACGTCAGGAGTCAGAGCACGGGAAGTGGATGCGAGTGGGTCTACCGCAGGGAAGATACCCAACTCAGCGATGGAGCGCTCCAGGTTGGTAGTAGCGTCCAAGTGAGCAAACGTAGTCGCAGGCGCCGGGTCAGTATAGTCATCCGCTGGTACGTAGATCGCTTGAATAGACGTTACGGAACCTTTTTTCGTAGAAGTAATGCGCTCTTGCAGCTGACCCATTTCGGTAGCCAGTGTTGGCTGGTAACCTACCGCGGATGGCATACGGCCCAAGAGAGCGGATACCTCGGAACCCGCTTGGGTAAAGCGGAAGATGTTGTCGATAAACAGAAGAACGTCGCGGCCTTCTTCATCACGGAAATACTCCGCCATTGTCAGACCGGTCAACGCTACGCGAAGACGCGCACCAGGCGGTTCGTTCATTTGACCGAATACCATCGCGGTTTTCGGCAGAACGCCTGCATCTTTCATCTCGTGGTACAGGTCGTTACCTTCACGGGTACGCTCACCTACACCAGCGAATACGGAAATACCACCGTGCTCTTGCGCGATGTTGTTGATCAGCTCTTGGATCGTAACGGTTTTACCTACACCCGCACCACCAAACAGACCGATCTTACCACCCTTGATGTACGGAGCCAAGAGGTCAATTACTTTGATACCTGTTTCCAGGATTTCAACAGTAGTTGCTTGGTCTACGAACTCAGGAGCTTTACGGTGAATTGGGTCGCGACGATCTACTTGACCCAGCTCTTGCAGGTCGATCGGCTCTCCCAATACGTTAAATACGCGTCCGAGGGTAACTGCACCCACTGGAACGGAGATAGCTGCACCTGTATCAACGGCTTCCATACCGCGAACCAAACCGTCAGTGGAAGACATCGCAACGGTACGAACCAGGTTATCACCCAGGTGAGTTGCAACCTCAACTGTCAAGTCGATGTCGCGCTCGCCAGCGCTTTGTGCTTTATGTTGAATCTTGATCGCATTGTAAATGGCAGGCAGGTGTCCGCGGTCGAACTCGACGTCAACAACCGGACCCATTACCTGAACCACGCGTCCATTCGCCATCTTACTTCTTCCCTCCTGTAAAGCTAAATTGGGAGCTATTCGCTGCCACTAAGCCTGTGCGTTTGCACCTGCAACGATCTCGGAAATCTCTTGAGTAATGGCTGCCTGACGGGCACGGTTGTAGATCAACGTGTAACGGTTAATCATATCCGTTGCGTTGTCTGTCGCGTTGCCCATCGCTGTCATACGGGAACCTTCTTCGGAAGCCTTCGCTTCGAGAAGCGCACTGTACACCAGTGTTTCCGCGTATTTAGGCAACAGATCGGCCAGAACTTCTTCCGAGGACGGCTCATACTCGTAATTGATTGTGCGCACCGTGTTGCTCTCGGGAGCTTCCAGTGGCAGCAATTGTTTTACGGTAGGTATTTGCGAAATTGCACTTTGGAACTTGTTGTAGCACAGGTACAGTTCGTCAATTTGTTCGTTCGCGAACATCTGGACTGCCGCACCGGCAATTTTCTTGATATC
This sequence comes from Brevibacillus sp. 1238, assembly GCF_029892995.1. Classification (NCBI taxonomy): domain Bacteria; kingdom Bacillati; phylum Bacillota; class Bacilli; order Caryophanales; family Paenibacillaceae; genus Brevibacillus; species Brevibacillus sp. 1238. The sequence goes on from NZ_JARXWC010000005.1 coordinate 150,849, forward strand.
AGCAAAGGCCGGGCTGGCTGGCAGACCTGTTACCTCTTCCAGAAGCGGATAGTTCCGTTTGCTGAAGAAGTCACGACCTTTGCGACCGATCACAAAAATACCGTACTCATCCTTGGATTTGTGCTTTTCGCTGATGGTGGTAACCACTTTGCGAAGCATGTTGGCGTTATATCCGCCAGCAAGTCCACGGTCGGAAGTGATGACAATGTAACCAGTCTTTTTCACCGGACGATTTTGCAGCATCGGATGTTTGGAACCAGTTGTTCCGCTCGCAATGCTTGCAATCACTTCCTGGATTTTGTCAGCGTAAGGACGTGCTGCCTCAGCCTTCTCCTGGTTGCGGCGGAGTTTCGCTGCCGCCACCATTTTCATCGCTTTCGTGATTTGGCGCGTATTTTTGGTACTTTTAATACTGCGTCGAATCTCACGTATTCCTTTTGCCACTCGTTTTCACCACCTTGAGAACGCATGCCCGGGCTTTCTTGCCCGGCATGCATCTGATGTCTATCAGGTTAACGATTAGCGAGTTACCGAAAAGCCTTTTTTGAACTCTTCGATCGCTGCGTTCAGTTCTTTTTCATCTGGAAGGTCTTTCGTAGTGCGGATGTGCTCCAACAGTTGTGGTTTGTTGGAATCCAGGAAAGACAGCAGCTCTTTCTCAAAGCGGCGTACATCTGCTACTGGAATGTCATCCAGGTAGCCGCGTGTAGCGCTGTAGATAGAAGCAACTTGCTTCTCAACAGGCATTGGATCGAACTGGCCTTGTTTCATGATTTCCATCAAGCGCTCACCGCGGGTCAGACGAGCTTGGGTAGCTTTGTCCAGGTCGGAACCGAACTGAGCAAACGCTGCAAGCTCACGGTATTGAGCCAACTCAAGCTTGAGCGGACCTGCTACCTTTTTCATCGCCTTGATTTGCGCGGAACCACCTACACGAGATACGGAAAGACCGGTGTTAACCGCTGGACGTTGACCTGCGTTGAACAAGTCTGTCTCCAGGAAGATCTGACCATCCGTGATGGAGATCACGTTAGTAGGAATGTATGCGGAAATGTCACCCGCTTGGGTTTCGATGAACGGCAGAGCAGTAATGGAACCTGCGCCCAGTTCATCAGACAGTTTCGCAGCGCGCTCCAGCAAGCGGGAGTGCAAGTAGAATACGTCACCAGGATATGCTTCGCGGCCTGGAGGACGACGGAGCAACAGGGACATTTCGCGGTATGCAGCAGCCTGTTTGGACAGGTCATCGTATACGCACAGAACGTGTCCGCCTTTGTACATGAAGTACTCAGCCATAGTAACACCAGCATAAGGAGCCAGGTACAGCATTGGCGCTGGGTCGGAAGCTGTAGCGGAAACGATGATGGTGTAATCCAGAGCGCCTGCTTTACGCAGGGTTTCTACGATGTTCGCAACGGTCGATTGCTTCTGACCGATCGCCACGTAGATACAAATCATGTCTTTGCCTTTTTGGTTGATGATGGTGTCGAGCGCCACTGCTGTTTTACCAGTTTGGCGGTCACCAATGATCAACTCACGCTGTCCGCGGCCAACCGGGATCATCGCGTCAATCGCTTTGATACCTGTTTGGAGCGGTTCGTGTACGGATTTACGCGCCATTACGCCAGGAGCCGGGCTCTCGATCGGGCGGTAGCCGTCATTTGCGATAGGTCCTTGACCATCGAGTGGTTGGCCCAGTGGGTTTACTACGCGGCCGAGCAGCGCTTCCCCTACTGGAACTTCCATAACGCGGCCGGTACGTTTTACAGTATCGCCTTCCTTAATGTCGCGGAAAGGTCCCATAATAACGACACCCACGTTATCTTCTTCCAAGTTGAGTACCATACCCATTACGCCATTTTGGAACTCAAGAAGCTCCCCTTGCATGGCCTTTTCCAAACCGTGAACGCGAGCAATACCGTCACCAACCTGGATGACTGTGCCTACGTCTACAACTTCGATTTCAGATTTAAAATTAGCGATCCGCTCTTTGATGAGGGAGCTAATTTCTTCTGGTCTGATTGCACTCACTTAATTCACCCCATTCATCCAACTTCGTTAAGACCGAGCTTTACGCTTTTTGCGCAAAGGTTTCCAACTTTGTTTTCAGGCTGCCATCGTACAGACGGTCGCCAATTTTGATAACGATGCCGCCGAGGATTGCAGGGTCTACGACCGCTGTCAACCGCAGCTTTTTATTCAAAGTTTGACCGAACTTCTCAGCCAACTCTGCCTGTTCTTCATCAGAAAGCGGCTTTGCGCTCGTGACGACAGCATCTGCGTAGCCACGCGCTTCATTTGCCAGTTGCACAAAGGAGCTGTAGATGTCAGACAATTGAACTTCCCGTCCGTTTTCAATCAGGACGTTCAGGAAGTTGAAGCTCTCTTCCCCTACATGGCTTTTGAAAAGCTCATCAACCAGTTTGCCCTTTGCATCTGCAGCGATGTGCGGGTGCTGCATGATCTTTTGCAGATCTTCGTTGCCTTCCACAGCCTGCACGATCGCACCAAGGTCAGCTTCCACCTGATCGATCTTGCCACGCTCGCTCGCTACCTCAAACAGAGCGCGAGCATAACGCTTTCCTACTGCGCTACTCATAGGCGATCTCCTACTTGAGCCAGGAATTTGTCAACAGTGGACTTTTGAGCTGCTTCGTCCAGTTCTTTCTCGATAATCTTGGAAGCCAAGAGTACGGAGAGGCTGGTCATTTGTTCACGCAGCTCGGATTTTGCTTTTTCTACTTCACGTGCCAGTTCAGCGCTTGCGTCCGCTTTCATACGCTCGGATGCAGCTTGAGCTTCTGCCACGATTTTCGCCGCTTCATCAGACGCTTGCTTGCTAGCGCGGTCGATGATTGCTTTGGATTCAGCGCGAGCTTCATCCAGTACGCGACGTTGTTCAGCCAAGAGTTTTTCCGCTTCTGCGCGGTTGCGCTCAGCAGATGAAATTTGGGTTTCGATATGCTGACGACGTTTCTCCATGATCCCAACGATCGGGCCCATAGCCAATTTACGAACCAAGAGCAGCAACAACAAGAACACAATTGCTTGGGTTAAAAGCGTTCCCCACTCCAGGGACACCGCTCCAAAGTCGAGCATTCGTTTCACTCCTTCCTGCGAAAAGAAAGATGTATCATCACGGTATATACCGTTTGTTTCAGACACTCTGGCTTCGTACTATGACGAAGTTTTCTTGCTTGCGTCGAATGGCAGCTTCATAGACTTCCACTCGATCAAAAATAGAGGCGGGTATCAAGCGCCCGCCTATTGTTACCAATTGCTCGCTGACTACATACGACCGAAGAGAATGAAACCGATCGCTACAGCGATGATCGGAACCGCCTCTACCAGACCGAGACCCAGGAACATGAGACCCATCAGGTTACCACGTGCTTCTGGTTGACGAGCTACGCCTTCAATTGTACGGGAGATTACCAGGGAGTTACCGATTGCTGCGCCAAGAGCAGCGAGACCAAATACGATACCAATTGCAAGAGCCAAACCTTCCATTGTTTAAAAACCTCCTTAGTTTGTAAAAGCGAGTATAAAATCGGGGAAATGCTGATTAGTGATCTTCATTCACCTGCTGAGACAGGTAAACCATCGCCAGCGTAGTGAAAATGAATGCCTGTACAGAGCCGACAAACACCGAGTAGCCCAGCCACAGGAACAACGGAATACTTCCGAAGATCCCTACACCCAACAGGAAGGCGATCAAAACCTCACCCGCAAAGATGTTACCGAATAGACGCAGAGGAAGCGTCAATGGTTTGATGATGAACTCCTCCAGAATGTGAATCGGATTCAGGAATGTATGTTTCAACCATCCACCGAAACTCTTCTTAATGCCCAGGTAGTGAGCGTACAGCAAAACGATGAACGCGAGAGCGAAAGTTACGCTCGGTGTCGCGGTTGGAGATTTCCACCAGCCGATGACAACACCGTGAGAATGCGGATCGTTTGAGTTAAGCTCTTCCTCAAGCTTGGCCATCTTTTGTTGTTTTGCCTCAGGAGTCGTGGAAGCCGTCAACAGGTCTTTAACCTTTTCGCTTACTTGATGGTCAGGACCGTTGTGGTGTGCTGTATTTACGTTAAATACGAGACCCAGTTGGTTTCCAAGGAAAATGTAGAGGAACAAAGTCAGCGCCAGCGAGACAAAACCCGCAGCTTTTTTCGGTGAGATATAGCTTTTTGTAATGCCAGTAACGAAATCCACAATCCATTCCATCACGTTTTGCGCGCCGCTTGGTGTAGCGGAGGTCAAGTTGCGGGTCATCCCGATACAGAGCAAAAGCACCACCAGAGAGGTTACCAAAATCATGAGAACAGTGGAGATGTCAAATACCATGCCCAACCATTCAAATCGCAGAGAATAATGCATGTATTTCACCCCTTTCTTCCGCGCGAGTATGTTACTTACGTACATGAAAAAAAGTATTCTGCTATCTATTTAAAGGAGCGATACACAAAAAGGAAACTGAGAACCTGGAAAAGGAACAAGCCGATCAACACTCCGGCAAGCCCAAACAAGTGAGGAAAACGCATAGTCAAAAAGACAGCAAAACCTGCCACGACCAAGCGTTGCAGCATACCTGTCCCTTTCGGACGCACGCCCGGATCGACAGCCATCTGGCCAATTCGCCATGTTTTGCTGAAGAGGACCGTGCCATTCACTAGACTGCCAGCCATCCCGAGCAGGAGGCTTTGCAAAAAGAAACGCGATGATGGCAACAGCGCCCAGAGTATCGCGGCGATTGCCATACAGAAAAAGGCATAGCGAAACGTGGATCGCATTGCCGAAGAAAACGTTTGCATGTCCCATCTCCCTAGAGGTAACCGCGAATGATGCGGTAGACGCTGTACACGCCTATTCCTAATCCCGCGAGCAGTCCAACCATCAAAAACAACGGATTGGTAGCGAAAAGGCCATCCAAGTATTTTCCCAGAAAGACTCCCGCAACCACGCAAACGGCCATATCGACACCAATTAAAGTGACCAACGTGATGGCTCGCCAAGGATTATCAATTTTCGACACGGAACAACATTCTCCTTTCATACATAAGGAGAGGGCTGGTGTCAAGTGCCCCTTTGCCCTCATCCATATTAACGAAGAATTATTCCCTTTGTCAACGTTCGTCTTGTTCTGTACACAAAGCGTTCACAATTGAAAATCTACATTTTTTCAACAATTGTCGAAACCCCTTGTCCGCCGCCAATGCACAAGGTTGCTAGACCATATTTTACCCCTTCGCGCTTTTGCAATTCGTGAACAAGCGTAACTAATATTCTCGCCCCGCTTGCGCCAATTGGATGACCCAGAGCAATCGCTCCGCCGTTAACGTTCAGCTTTTCCCGATCGAAGCCGAGCGCTTTGCCGACAGACAGCGATTGAACGGCGAATGCCTCGTTCGCTTCGATCAAATCGATGTCGGACAAAGACATGCCCGCTTTTTCCAAAACTCGCTTGGTCGCTGGCACCGGACCGTAGCCCATGATGCTCGGATCGACGCCCGCACTGGCATTGGCGACGATGCGCGCGAGCGGTTTTACGCCCAGCTCCTCCGCCTTTTCCTTGGTCATGATTAAAAGCGCAGCCGCGCCATCGTTGATGCCCGAAGCGTTTCCTGCGGTCACGGTGCCGTCCTTTTTAAAGGCTGGCTTCAGCTTGGAAAGCATCTCGGCGGTTACGCCAGCGCGCGGAAATTCGTCGACAGCAAACAGCACAGGGTCGCCTTTGCGCTGCGGAATCGGAACAGGCACGATCTCCTCCTGAAAACGGCCGCTTTCCAAAGCTTTCTGCGCTTTTTCCTGGCTCCATGCCGCAAACTCGTCCTGCTCTTCCCGTCCGATCTCGTATTTGGCGCACAGATTTTCGGCTGTGATTCCCATGTGGTAGTCGTTGAATGCACACCAAAGACCATCGCGGATCATCGAGTCGACTGCCTTTTGATCGCCCATGCGATATCCCGAGCGCGCTCCATCCAGCAAGTACGGAGCCTGGCTCATGTTTTCCATGCCACCCGCCAGCACGACTTCGGCATCTCCGCTCAAAATCGCCTGTACAGCCAAATGAACGGCTTTCAATCCGGAGCCGCATACTTTGTTAATCGTCAAGGACGGCACCTCGTGCGCCAATCCTGCTTGAATGGCAGCCTGACGGGCAGGATTCTGGCCCAGTCCTGCGGAAAGTACATTGCCCATAATCACTTCATCAACCGAGTCTTTGGACACGCCAGCGCGCTCCAAAGCCGCTTCCAGGACGATGCCGCCCAGTTTCGTTGCGGAGATTCCTGCGAGCGATCCTTGAAAACTGCCTATAGCTGTGCGCACTGCGCTTGCGATAACGATTTCCTTTTGACTCATCTTCCATACACTCCTTGAATGAACAGGATAGCCAACCTTCTTAAAATTCCATTTCTTCATGCAGATTCCTGCTGCGAAATCGCTTTCATGAAGAAAAAGCTGCCCATTCTCTCAAAAGAAAACGTCATTGGCTGCGAAAGCCGCTGACAAAAAGCATCTCGTAGGTTACACGCACTCCCTTCTCATCTCCGTACGTCCGCTGATAATAGTCAGCCATGGCAAACAGCAGCCTTTTTCTGCCCAAGCCTGCCGTTTTGTCTTCGCTGGCGCTTGCTCCTACCGCTTTTACGGCACGCAAAAAATCCAGCACGCCCGGGTAAGTCAAAACTACCTTGTGTACAGTCGCCTGCAACGATTCCATTCCCGCCGAATCCAGCAAGGCAAGCCACTGCTCTGTCGTCAAATACGACAGTCCGTGCCGAACTCCTTGCTCTCCCAGGCTGGCATGGGCGCGGGCAAAGGAGTCGTGCAATTCGCAGAAGGTGTTGGGGCCAAACGTCGAAAACAAAAGCGGCGAACCCGGCTTGAGCAGCTTGCACAGACGGCGGATCGTCGGCTCAGGGCGAAGCAGCCATTGAAAGCACGCTCCCGACACGATCAAATCCCTGGTTGCCTCTGGCTGTGTCCAGACCCATTCTTCCGTATCAGCCTGGCGAAAGCTCACTGCCAATCCGTGCTGCTCAAGGTTCGACCTCGCCTGCGCAATCATTCCGGGCGCGATGTCAATCGCTTCGTATGCGGCTTTCGGGTACTGCCCCCTGATCAGACGCGTCAGTCCGCCTGTGCCGCAGCCGATTTCCAGTATGCTCTCGACACTTTTATCCGCCAACGTCGCGGACACGATTGCGCCGAGACGCTGCGCCATCTCTTTTTGCACAATCGCATACTGTTCATAAGATGTCGCCTTGCTGCTGAATCGACGCTTGATCTGTTCTGTGTGCAATGCGCTTCACCATCCTCATGATCGCTTCGCTGACTTGCTCAGGATGAACCAGGTGTGGGGCATGCCCGCAGTCTTTCAGTTGCAAAAAATCGGCTGCCGCCAGCTTGCCCGCAAGCTCTTTTCCCGCGCCGAGCGGACAGATGACGTCGCCTTCGCCATGAATGACAACTGCCGGACAAGACAAGCGCTCAGGGGCAAACCGGCAGTCCTCGCTCGCCAGGTAATCCAGCCCTGCGGACAGCGCCTGCTGGCTCCAGCGGCCCTCTGCAATCCCCACATCGACGCAGTTTTGCCCGCGTTCTTGCCCTGTGAACATCTGCTCTACGAATTGGGCCATGACCCGCTCGCGGTCTTTTGCCAGCTGCCGCTTCATCCGTTGAAGCATTGCTGCGCCAATGCCGTGCTCTCGTTCCGCCGGGTCGCGGACAAACCGCAATGTCGTCCCAATCAGCACCAGTCCGGCTACGCGCTTTTCAGTTGCCAGCCTAAGGGCCAGCATTCCGCCCAGCGACCAGCCAACGACAAGCAGTTCTTTTCCACTCAAGCTTTGAATGGATTGCGCAACCACTTCGTAAAATTCGTCCGGCCGGGAAACTTGCGAATAGTCAGGGACCACATGACGTACATCGGGCAATCGCTCGCGGACTTTGTCCCAGCATGAATCCGCCATTCCCCAGCCTGTCAGCCAAACAATGACTGGCGCCACTTCACATCCCTCCTGCGCATTCATCCCGGACAGCAGTCAATTGCTCGACCGCCCAGACCAGCTCTTCTGGCTGATGTGTAGCCATTACCGTAAAGCGGATGCGCGCTGTTCCATCCGGGACGGTCGGCGGGCGAATCGCGACAGCTGCAACTCCCCGTTCCCACAGCTTCTGGCTGAATTGCAGCGCCCGCTCGTTTTCTCCCAGCGTGATCGGAACAATCTGCGTGTCGTCTGAAGTTACGGCAAAGCCTTTTTCCGCAAGCAACCGCCGAAAAAGCTGCGCGTTGTGCTGCAACGCTTGTCGCCGCCACTCGTCCGCCTCAATCTGCGTCAGGGCGGCAATCGTCGACCCGACGACACCAGGAGGCAGCGCTGTGGAATAGATGAGCGAGCGCGCTTTCGAACGCAGATGGCGAATGACGACCTGATCGGCACAAACATAAGCGCCGTATACGCCAAAAGCTTTGCTGAACGTTCCCATCAATACATCCACCTGCGACGCGATCCCGAGTTCGTGGCACAGACCTTGTCCCCGCTCGCCCCGTACCCCGCCCGCATGCGCTTCATCGACCATGAGAAAAGCACCGTACCGTTCTCGCAGCTTGATCAACTCCAGCAATGGTGCCTTGTCGCCATCCATGGAAAATACGCTGTCCGTCACAATCCACTTCCGTTTCGTTCCCTGATGTTTTTCCATTAGAAACGCCAGATGCTCCCAATCGTTATGCCGATACCGGACGTGCTCGGCACGGCTCAGGACGATTCCGTCCACAATGCTGGCGTGGTTCAGCCGATCGCTGAATACTACGTCGCCCCGACCAGCCAACGCAGCAAGCACCCCCGTATTCGCCTGATAGCCGTTCGCGAAAACGAGCGCTTCCTCACGCTGCTTCCACTGGGCCAGCCGCTGCTCCAACTCGTCGTACAACGGGTAATTGCCGAGGACGAGGCGGGACGCAGTTCCTCCTGCGCCCCATTGCCGCGCTGCCTTTTCACCCGCAGCCATGATTTGCGGATCGTGAGCAAGCCCCAAATAGTTGTTGGAGGACATGTTCAGCATCTTTTTTCCGCCAACGACAATCCACGTTCCTCCATGCTCCGCCAAAGACTCTACCGTCTGCCACTCTCGGCAAAGCGACTGCTCCCGCATCTTGCTCCATTCCGTCTCCAGCCATTCGTACCTTTGCCTCATTTGCCGCACCTCTTCGCTTACAGCGCGCATAGCTCGATTTCAAACCCGAGGTCTTCAATCATCTGATGATCGCTGGTGATTTCCTGCCCCGGTGTCGTCAAATAATCGCCCACAAACAGCGAGTTGGCGGCGTAGAGCGACAACGGCTGCAAGCTGCGCAAATTCACCTCGCGCCCGCCAGCCACGCGAATTTCTTTGTCCGGGCAGACAAAGCGGAACAGCGCCAATACTTTCAATGCCTTTTGCGCCTGCGTGCGTCCTTGATGCTCCAAGGGCGTTCCCGGGATCGCGTTCAAAAAGTTGACCGGAATCGAATCCGCATCCAGGCTCCGCAAGGCAAAAGCCATCTCCGCGATTTCTTCGTCGCTCTCCCCCATGCCGATGATGACGCCGGAGCATGGCGACATTCCCGCTTTTTTCACCGTATCGACCGTTCCCACGCGCTGCTCGTACGTATGCGTGGTGGTGATCGCCGCGTAATGATTCCGGCTTGTGTTCAAATTGTGGTTGTATCGGTGCACCCCCGCTTCCTTCAGCCGCTTGGCTTGCTCGTCGCTGAGGATGCCCAGACAAGCGCATATTTTCAGCGGCATGGTGTCGCGAATTTCTTGCACCGCTTCAATGACCTGGCCCAGCTCCTTTTCCGTCGGCCCTCGCCCGGAAGCGACAATGCAGTATGTACCAGCCTTGCGGTTCATCGCTTCTTTTGCGCCTGCCAGTAACGTCTCTTTGTCGAGCATGGTGTACTTGGCTACAGGCGCGGTAGAGACGATCGATTGCGAACAGTAGCCGCAATCTTCCGGGCACAGGCCGCTTTTGGCGTTTAAGATCATGTTCAGCTTGACCTTTTTCCCGAAAAAATGCTTCCTGACCTGAAAAGCGGCGTGCAGCAGCGGCAACAGCTCATCGTCAGGCGCTCGCAGCACGCAAAGCGCTTCTTGCAGCGTCAGTGCTTCCTTTTGCACAGCCTTTCCTGCATACTCGTTCCAATTGGCGACAACGGTTCTGCTCATCTATCGAACCTCTCCTTTGCATATTTGCTGTTTTAGCAATCTCGCAATCCATTCCACGTGGACATGCTGCTTCACCAACGCAACTACCTGCTCGCTTGTCAGTTCGGCAGGCGTGTGCGGCAGCGCACCCCAAACCGGAACGTTTCCGTAGCACTCGATCATTTTGGCGTTGGTAGCAACGCTTTGATCGGCAGCAGAAGCCCCCTCATTCAAAATCACTCCTGCCACCACAAGCCCGCGCGAACGAGCGTACCAGACCGATAAAAGCGTGTGGTTGATCGTTCCCAGACCTGCCCGGGCAACCAGCAAAAGCGGCAGTTTCAAGCGCGCCGCGAGATCGACCATCATGTCTGTCTCGGTCAACGGAACTGCCAGGCCCCCTGCCCCCTCGACCAGCAGCCAGTCGTGCTTCGCCAGCAACGGGTAACCATGCGCCGTTATTTCCTCTATCGTGAGCTTCTTACCCTCTGCCTGCGCAGCCAGCCACGGTGTCAAGGGCGCTGAAAAAGCCAGCGGCGCAATCTCCTCGCACCTGTCTGCCACACCGCTCCATGCCCGCAAGCGAAACGCATCGCTCATTTCCTCGTGCGCAAGCGCCCCGGACTGGACGGGCTTCCATACCCCGACATCGCAGCCTGACTCGCGCAATGCCGCTGCAATCCCCGCCGTCACGACCGTTTTGCCCACCTCCGTGTCCGTCCCGGCAATGAACAGTCCTGCAAACTCCTTGCTCATCGTACCGCCTGCTCCTTTTGCTCAATCGTGACCTCGCGAATCGATTCGGCCAAAATGCGCATCATGTCCGCAATCTCGGCCATTGTGGAAGCGAGCGGGGGGATGAAGACGATCACATTGCCCAGCGGTCGGGTCAACAGCCCTTTTTCTCTGGCTCGCTGACAGACGCGCACGCCGATCCGTTCATTCCAGTGGTACGGCTCCTTTGTTTGCTTGTCTCTGACTAGCTCAATCCCTGCCATCAGCCCTTTTTGCCGGATATCACCGACATGCGGCTCTCCTTTTAGCGGCTGCAAAAGCTCCTCAAGTCCCGCCGCTTTTTCCACCACTTGATCGACCAGTCTGCGTTCCTCCATCAACCGCAAATTCGCCAAAGCCACCGCACAGCCTAGCGGATTTCCTGTGAAGGAATGGCCGTGGAAAAACGTCTTTTGTTCCTCGTAGTCCGCGTAAAATGCAGCGTAAATCTCTTCCGTAACCAAAGTGGCGGCGACAGGCAAGTAGCCCCCTGTCAAACCTTTGGCAACCGCCATAATATCCGGGACCACACCGTCATGCTCACAGGCGAACATTTTTCCCGTCCTGCCGAAGCCTGTCGCCACCTCGTCTGCAATCAGCAGTACGTCATGCGCCCGCAGCAGCTCGGCAATTTGCTTCAAACAACCGTCAGGCATGACAATCATCCCGCTGGCTCCCTGTACGACAGGCTCGACGATCATCGCTGCAATCTCATCTGCCTTCTGCTGTAACAAGCTCTCCAACTGGCGCAAGGTCGCTTCCACAGACGCTTCCTCGCCCCCATCACGGTACGGATATGGGTACGGAACGATGTGCGGCGAGAAGAGCAGCGGCTTGTAAACCTGATGGTACAGCGGGATCGCGCCCACACTGGTAGCTCCAATCGTATCCCCGTGGTAAGCGTTGTTCATCGTAATAAATCCGTGCTTCCCCGTCCGCCCTCGGTTCTGCCAATACTGGAACGCCATTTTCAGCGAGATTTCCACCGCTGTCGCACCATTGTCCGAATAAAACACTTTGCTCAGCCCCGGCGGTGCTATACGAATCAATTGCTCAGCCAGCAAAATGGACGGCACATTCGCCATCCCCAAGAGCGTCGAATGCGCGATCTGCTCCAGTTGTTCCGTAATCGCCTGATTCAGTTCCGGGACATTGTGGCCGTGTACATTCAGCCATACAGACGAAAATCCGTCATAGTACGCTTTGCCGTTCACGTCGATCAGCTTGACCCCTTCGCCCCTGGCGATAATCACTGGCTCCTGGGCGTTGTAGTCCTTCATTTGGGTAAAAGGATGCCATAAAAATCGTCTGTTCTTTTCTGCCAGTTCGGCATAGTCATACATATGTAACAACCAGATCACATCCTTAGTTAACATATATTTGTTAACCAAAATAATAAAACAGTTAACTTATTTCGGCAATGACTTTTTCCCACGCATGGGCAAACGAAAAAGACCAGTCTCTCCAACAGCGGGAGAAGACTGGTCTTCGCGTTTTTACTTGCCTCTACTTATTTGGTTTGGTGCAAAATCCGATAGAGCGCTACCACGCACACTGCGCGAGTCGTAGACTTGTTCGGTTGGTATTTTCCGCTGATCGGATCAATCAGGCCCAATCCGACCATGTTGGTGATCGAACCGGATGCCCAGGATGGCCACGTTCCTTTGTCGGAAACGGTTTTAGCCGCTCCTTTTTTGTTCACCAAACGATCCAGAATGACGGCAGCCTCGGCTCTTGTCACAGGTTTGTCGGGACGGAACGTTTTGTCCTCGTAGCCTTTCACCAGCCCTTTGGAAACGGCAACCTGCACAGCCCCTTGCGCATAGTCAGGCACCTTGTCCTTGAAGCTGAGCTTAGGCGAAGCTGGCAGCTCCCAGTTGAACGTGCGCGCCAGCAAAGTGACGAACTGTGCCCTGGTGAGCGAAGCTTCCGGCCCGAATGTCGTGTCCGTCAAGCCTTTCACGTACCCGTTTTCCGCCATGTACATGATTTCCGCTTTGGCAGGATGGTTGGCGATATCCGTGAATGATGGACTGAGAGTTCCAACGTCGTCCGAATAGTACGGAACGTATTTGCCGTAGCTGTTCACTTCGTAAACCCATTGTCCTTGGGCGTTTCTTGTACCCAGCAGCGGGTCGAGCGTTTGGTTGGCTTCATTGACGTACAGCAATCCGACGCCTTTTCCGGCAATCCACTTCTTCGGCACAAGTGTCAGCTTGATCGAAGATGTCGAAATCGCGTCTTCTGCGCCTGCTTTGCGCTCGCCAGGCTTGATCGTGAACGAATAGTCGGCAGGTACATATCCCGGAAGCTGTTGGCCGACGATGGAGTCGACTTCCACCAGTGCCGTGTCCAAAAACGGTGTTGTTTTCTCAAACGAGTAACCGAGATCCAGTTCCGCTCCCAAAGACATGCTGCCTGGCAGTTCAGGCACAACCGTCGCATTGCCTGGTTTGCCTGTCTGGTTCGGCAACAGCAGGGAGAACTCGTCGAAGTAAAGGGTTCCCTTGTCTTGTGTAATGCCGTCGTTTGCCTGATCGACTACATAGATGCTTCGCAGTTGCAATGGATAGGCGACATTGCTCGGGAAGTACCCCTTCACTTGCTTCCAGCCGGACCAGTCGATTTCTTTTGCCAGATCGACGTAGACCGTCTTGCCGTTGGCGTCCAGCACTTCTGCGCGCAGCCAGTGTCTGCTGTTGTCTCCGTTCACCCACAGGCCGAGACCGAGCGGTTTGCCTGGAATCGCCACAGGCTGGGCACCCAGTATGCCGTAGGAGATGCGCATGTTGCCCGCTGGCGCACCCGAGAAGTTATAGACGAGCTTCGCCGCTTTTTTCGTGCGGAATACTTGATCTGATACGAGCGAAAACGATCCGGCGGAGCTGATGCTGCTCGGATTCGCCGCATGGTACATTCCTACCTGATTGTCAAACGTCAGCCAAGGCTGTTCGAATTGACCGACAGCAAACGGAACGGTCGTCGATACGCCGTCGTAAGTAATCGTCAAGTTTCCATTGCCCGGCTCATTGCCGGCAATCAGTTGCAGCTTGTCGTTGACAGTAGCGACAGCGGAGTCTACGCTTGCTTTCACGCTAAGCGGAGTCGCCTGAATCGTCGCGCCTTTTTTCGTCTTGATTTTGACATCAAGCGTCAAGGCTTGTCCAGGCGCAATTGAAACTGGGCTTGGGGAAACAACGATTTGCTGGACTTCACTGCCTGCAACGACTTGAACATCTTTGTTTTGCGTGACGTTGCCCAGTCGGCCCGTCAGCGTAATTTTTCCTGAGCGGGCTGGAGTAAAGCGCTGGCCGTCCACTGTTCCGGCGTCCGATTGCGGGATATCCCAGGTGACGTTTGCCGGATTGATCGCGTAAGGCTGGTAATGCGTGTCGTATCCTTTGGAAGCAGTGAGCGCTACCGTTTGCCCGATCAGAATATCGGACGGCACATCAATTTGGAATCCTCGCAATTCTCCTGGCGGAGCGGTGTTGTAAACAGCAAGCCCTGTCGGCACCCGACGCTCGGAACCGCCACTTGGCTTGTTGGACAGATTGGCGTGTGTCTCCCCGAGCATGCGGGCTGCGAGTGTCGTGGAGCCGCCGCCGTCAAAATTCACGGCACGGTAGGAGCCAAGCTCCGCCATGATTTTTGCCAGCTCGTCCAAACTAACCTTGCTGGCCGCATCAATCGTCACCATGTACAAAGTTTTTCCATCCTGGGAAACCCCTACTGCCGTGCGGGCATTGGCCGCGACAATAGACTTGTCCGCCTGAAACGAGGTCAGTGCTTTGCCTTGATTGACCAGCAACACGTTTCCGCCCACGGCTTGCTTCAAATCGAGGGTTTGCGGTGTGGTTTGGTATTCAACCGCAGCTGTGGCGCCCACCGGGAAATTTTGCTTGAGGAAAGCGGCTGCCTCTCCGTGTCCCCACAGCACGTATCCGTTGTAAGGTATGTATACTCCCGGCTGATTGATGCGCACTTCCTTGGCGACGTTGTCGACGAACAAAATCTCGACGACATCTTTGTAGCCTGAGATCGCACCGAGGCTCGTTTTGCCAAAAGAAGGCGTGTAGACGTTCAACTGATTTTGGTGACTTTTACGGCCTTCGCTCGGATTGTACACTTCTTTATTGACGCCCTGGATCGAATAGACAGCCCCGTTCGGCGCGGTGACTTTTCCCCCGAATCCGAACTTGTCGATGATGGCCATCTTGTCGCCCGTGATTCCGAGGCTGTACCAGTACGAAATCAGTCCCATCGAGGAAATCAGCTGCTCGTCTTTCTGAACGATGCCAAACGGCGCTCCCCGCTTGGACATGTCGAAAAAGTCAGCGTTGATCGCAGCGACTGCCCCTGTCTCCCTGGCCATCTGCGTCACGGTTTGTCTGTCTGTCAGTTTGCCAGCCGTTCCGTATACGGGCTTGACCTCAACATACGGATTGTTCAAATCCACTTTCGTCACCATGATGGTCACGAGCTGGTTGGCGAACGATTTCGTATATTTAAGCAAAGTGGTTCCCTCACCAATCGGGGTTTGCCACATGATATTCAATGCACTGGTTTCCGCCCGGGCGTGCGCGACATTGGTCGCAAGCGGCACAAACGGAACAAAAGCTCCCCAGGCCATAGTCGTGGCCGTGAGCAGCGTCACCATCCTTTGCGCTCTCATGTTAGTAACTCCTCTCCATTTTCCAAACTCTGTCTGTTCGCTATGTAAGTCGGTAACTAATCGTTAGACGCTCCCAAGTAGTGGATAGTTTCGCCAATTTTGCAGATTCTCTCTTAGCAAAACATACCAAATCGTCAGTCTGCCAAAAGCACGAAAACCCGCCCGGATTTACAATCCATACCGGACGGGTCGATTCTAGCTGTATGCCGCTTTTGTTCAAGCGCACTATCCAGATGCTTATTGCCCCGGTTGGAACGGTTCCGGGCGATCGGAACGGATTCCGAAATGATACAGGATCGCTTCTACAATCCGGCGGGATGCTTCTCCGTCTCCGTACGGATTCGCAGCATGAGCCATCGCATCGTAGGCTGCCTGATTGGTCAAAAGCTCGTTTGCCATCGCGTATACTTGTTCTTCGTCTGTTCCCGCCAGCTTGAGAGTTCCAGCTTCGATTCCTTCCGGACGCTCGGTTGTGTCCCGGAGCACGAGCACAGGCACGCCAAGAGACGGCGCTTCTTCCTGAACACCGCCAGAATCGGTCAGAATCAGATGAGCGCGGCGGGCAAAGTTATGGAAGTCGAGTGCATCGAGCGGTTCGGTCAATGTAATGCGCTCGTGATCTCCCAAAATCTCCTGGGCCACCTCTTGAACAGCCGGGTTGAGATGGACTGGATACACGACGAAAATCTCGGGATGCTCGTCCACCAGTCTTCTGACAGCGCGGAAAATGCGGCGCATTGGCTCACCCAAGTTTTCGCGGCGATGAGCCGTCATCAGTACCAGCTTGTGGTCGCCCACCTGTTCGAGAACCGGATGCGTATAATCTTCACGCACCGTCGTTTTCAATGCGTCGATCGCTGTGTTGCCTGTGACGTAAATGCTCTCTTCCGGTTTGGCTTCCCGTCTGAGGTTGTCAGCCGATCCTTCGGTTGGAGAGAAGTGCAGATCGGCCATCACGCCTGTCAGCTGGCGGTTCATCTCCTCCGGGAACGGCGAGTATTTGTCCCACGTGCGCAGGCCGGCTTCCACATGGCCGATCGCTACCTGGTTGTAAAAAGCAGCCAGGCTCGCCACGAATGTGGTCGTCGTATCGCCGTGCACGAGCACAATATCCGGCTTTACATCCTTGATCGCGGCATCGAGACTTTGCAAGGCGCGTGTCGTCACGTCTACCAATGTTTGACGGTCTTTCATGATGTTCAAGTCAATGTCCGGCGAAATATCGAAAATACCCAACACCTGGTCGAGCATTTGGCGATGCTGTGCGGTCACGCATACGATCGACTCGATTTGCCCTTCGTACTTTTTCAATTCATGTACGAGAGGTGCCATCTTGATCGCTTCCGGGCGCGTGCCGAAAACCGTCATTACTTTTACTGTTTTCATCTTGGATTCCCTCTCCGCCTACTTTGTGCCGTACAAGCGGTCACCCGCATCGCCCAAGCCAGGCACAATGTATCCATGGTCATTTAAATATTCGTCAATAGCAGCTACGTAAATATCTACGTCAGGATGCTCGTCCTGCACCATTTTGATGCCTTCTGGAGCAGCAATCAGGCACATCAGCTTGAGGTTTCTCGCTCCGCGTTTTTTCAAAGCCTGGATGGCTGCCACGGCAGAACCGCCAGTCGCCAGCATCGGGTCGATGACGATCAGTTCGCGCTCCGCTACATCGGAAGGCAGCTTTACGTAATACTCTACCGGTTGCAGGGTTTCCGGATCACGGTACAGCCCCACATGGCCTACTTTTGCGGCCGGAATCAGCTTCAACAGCCCGTCCACCATGCCGAGTCCTGCACGCAGGATCGGAACCAGACCTACTTTTTTACCGGCAATCACATTAGACTGACAGGTAGCTACCGGGGTCTCGATCGTGGTTTCTTCCAGCGGCATGTCGCGTGTGATTTCGTAGCCCATCAGGGTCGCTACTTCATCTACCAGTTCGCGAAATTCCTTGGTTCCTGTATTCTTGTCACGAATAAACGTCACTTTATGCTGAATCAGCGGGTGGTCAAACACATATACACGGCTCATGTACGTTCCTCCGTTTCCCTATCAATGCATCTTTTCCATCATAGCGAAGGAGCGGGTCGCCGTCAATTTGCCTAATCTTCGTACTTTTTTCTTTTGCCTGGTGACCAGCTATGGCTGTTGTCAGGAAAAAATCGTTTAGGATGTAAAAGAAAAACAGACCCGCGCGAGCAATCACAGGGTCTGTTTGATTGAAGCCATTTTATCAAAACCTTAAATCGTCAAACCTTCATACATCGGGAAGCGTTGGCACAGCGCTGCTACGCGTTGGCGAGCTTCTTCGTGTTTGGCAGCGTCTTCTGGGTTTTTCAAAGTCAGGGCGATGATCGCTGCTACTTCTTTCATTGCTTCTTCGTCGAAGCCACGGCTTGTTACCGCTGGTGTACCCATGCGGATACCGCTTGTGACGAATGGGCTTTGTGTATCGTAAGGGATGGTGTTTTTGTTAGTGGTGATGCTTACTTCGTCCAGCAGGTGCTCGGCTACTTTACCAGTCAGGCCGATCTTGCTCACGTCAATCAGCACGAGGTGGTTGTCGGTTCCGCCAGAAACGAGTGTCAGACCTTCTGCTTGCAGCGCTTCAGCAAATGCGCGCGCATTGCTCACGATGCGGGCTGCGTAATCTTTGAAGTCCGGTTGCAGCGCTTCGCCGAAGGAAACCGCTTTTGCCGCAATCACGTGCATCAACGGTCCGCCTTGTACGCCAGGGAACACAGACTTGTCGATCGCTTTTGCAAATTCTTCTTTGCACAAAATCAGACCGCCGCGAGGACCGCGCAATGTTTTGTGAGTGGTAGAAGTAACGAAATGAGCGTATGGAACCGGGTTTGGATGCAGGCCAGCCGCAACCAGACCAGCGATGTGCGCCATGTCTACCATGAAATAAGCGCCGACTTCATCCGCGATTTCACGGAATTTGGCGAAGTCGATTGTGCGCGGATAAGCACTTGCTCCCGCTACGATCAGCTTAGGCTTGTGCTCCAAAGCTTTGGCGCGAACGTCTTCATAATTGATCAGGTGGGATTCTTGATCCACGCCGTATTCTACGAAGTTGTACAGTGTACCGGAGAAGTTAACAGGGCTTCCGTGCGTCAAGTGTCCGCCATGGGAGAGGTTCATGCCAAGTACGGTGTCGCCCGGCTGCAAGATGGTGAAGTACACGGCCATGTTTGCTTGTGCGCCGGAGTGCGGCTGTACGTTTGCATGCTCGGCACCGAAGATTTCTTTTACGCGATCGCGCGCAATGTTTTCCACGATGTCCACGTATTCGCAACCGCCATAGTAGCGGCGTCCTGGATAACCTTCTGCGTATTTGTTGGTCAGAACAGTACCCATCGCTTCCATTACGGCGCGGCTAACAAAGTTCTCGGATGCGATCAACTCAATTTTGTCACGCTGTCTTCCCAATTCCAGTTGAATGCCTTCCAATACTTGCGGGTCCTGTTTACGCAAAAAATCTAGCATGATGTATGTTCTCCTCCTTGAAAATGGGCTTGTCCCACATTCTTTTTAGGTACAGCTTTCATTTTGAGGCGCCACTTCGTAGACCGCGCGAGCGCCGCCAATCAGCTTGGGACGTGTCCGCGCTGCCGTGACATGCGCCTCTCCCACAGTCCGTTGAGAAGGGCGTACAGGCACAGCTACCTGTTTCAGGTGCATGCCAATGAACGTATCGCCGATATCGATACCTGCATGTGCGCGAATATTTTCCACGACTACAGCATCGGCAAGCTGCGCAAAAGCATGTGCCGCCATGGAACCGCCAGCGGTAGGAACGGGAACGACCGAAACCTCTTCCAGTCCATATCGCTCCATAACCTCGCGCTCCACAACCAGTGCGCGGTTCAGATGTTCACAGCATTGAAAGGCGACAGCAAAGCCGCGCTGCTCCTGCACACTGCGAATGCCGCGATAAATAGCAGCCGCAGCATCCCGACTGCCAGCTTTGCCGATGTGCTTGCCCAGCACTTCACTGGTACTGCACCCGATCACCAAAATTTGTCCGGCTCTAAGCTCGGCCAACCCGGCAACCTCCTCAACCAATTGACGAGCCTGTTGTTCGATAGCGGCCAGTTCCACTTACTTCACTCCCGCGTGTTTCGCTTCGATTTGTGCGATCTTTTCCACACGTCGCTCATGACGGCCGCCCTGGAACTCTGTCTCCAGCCAAATTTTCACGATATCCAACGCCAGACCAGGGCCAATTACCCGCTCACCCATAGCCAAAACATTGGTATTGTTATGCTCACGGGTCGCACGTGCAGAGAATGTGTCGTGCACCAGCGCACAGCGAATGCCAGGCACTTTGTTGGCTGCAATCGACATGCCGATGCCCGTACCGCACACCAAAATTCCCCGGTCGAACTCGCCTGCTGCCACTTTTTCTGCTACCGGCAAGGCGTAATCAGGATAATCTACCGAATCCTCGCAAGAGCAACCGAAGTCTTCCGTCTGGATGTTCATGGAGGAGAGCAGAGTCTTGATTTCCTCTTTCAGCTTGTATCCACCGTGATCAGCAGCAATCGCCACTTTCATCTGTCATCCCTCGCTTGTTTCATGATCTCACTCATTATACATCAAAATCCCATAAGTAAAAAGTGAACATTTTGGTTGGTTGATCAAAAAATGTTCGTACTCTCACACGAAACAAGGTCCTGGCTAGTTACCAGCACCTCTTCAACCTTGTTATTCACGAAAACGGACTTCCGCCAATCGCTCCAAAAGCCTGTCCAGCGACTCCTCAATCTCTTCTGCGCACCTGCGATAGTCCTCAAGCGCCCCGCCAAAAGGATCAGCGATATCTCTTATGCCTTCTATTCCCGCAAACTCTTGCAAAGTATGGACTTTGTCCGCCGCTTCCGGGAAGTAGGTCAGAATGGCACGCTTGTGACTGCCCGTCATCGTCAAAATAAGATCGGACCACGCCAAAAGCTCTTCGTTTAGCTGGCTTGATGCGTGGTTGTGAGCAATCCCGCGTTCAGCAAGCACCGACTGGGCATGCGGGGAAGCTGGTTGTCCGGCATACGCCGCCACTCCGGCCGAGCGCACTTCAAATGGTTGTCCGGCTGTCTTTGCGCGAAACATCGCCTCTGCCATCGGGCTGCGGCAAGTGTTTCCCGTACAGACGAAGAGTATCCGTTTCAATGATCGCCCCTCCTTTATGTCAGCATCCTTTTCTAGATGACAAATTTCAATCCGAAGCAAAACAAGATCAATCCCCCTACTAATTCGCTATAATCGCCCAACCATCCTCCCACGCTTCTGCCAAGCAAAAGGCCGAAATAGGACATGGCTGCTCCCATGATACCGAACAGGGAAATTGCCAGGACTTTGTTCACTTCGATTAGACCGAACGAAAAACCGACCGTCAACGCGTCGAGACTGACGCTGAAGGCAAACAGCAACAGCCCGAACCCTTTTGTTTTTAACATGCTTTTTTGATCACTGTGAACCAATCCGTTCCACAGCATATGCAAACCGATCAGCATCAGGACTCCGCCGCCGATAAAAACGGCGATATCCCCAACCAAATCGGACAAGTAAGCTCCGACAACTATTCCGACGACAGGCATCATAATATGAAAAAGTCCGATCGTAATGCTGACCTTTACAATTTCCCGCAAGCGAATGCCAACCATGCCCACGCCGATCCCCAGCGAAAAGGCATCCATGCTCAAAGCAAAAGCTATAATGAGCAACGTCAAAAATTGCCCCCATTGAAACAAAACCAGGTCCAAGCCGCCTCCCCCCCGTCCCTTCACTCTATGCGGACAAGGAGGAGTTTATACTGTTTTAAACGGACAAGATGCGACCGCCCGCCGCTTTTTCCAGACGGTTCATGACAGCCATTCCCAGGCCTTCCCGCGAAAAGGTTTCTCCCACGATGAACTGAACCTGCTGATTGTCAAATTCCCGCAAAACAGCGTACAGCTGCTGGGCGACTTGTTCCAAATCTGCTTGGGCACCTACCGTCAGAACGACATCGGCTGCCTCGTGATCACGCCAATAGCCAGCCGACTCTTCCGTTGCCAGCACCCCTGTTTTTTGGCCATCGATTTTGGCTTGCGACAGCAGCTCCGCCATTTTTATGCGAGCCTGCTCTTCGCTTCCCGCCACCAGCCACAGCTCGCCCTCCGGAGCATAATGCGTATATTTCATCCCGGGAGCGCGCGGAGTTTCTACTGCTCCCACTTCAAAAGAAGGATCAAGCTCGACCGGGCCGATTACGCTTTCCAGCTGTTCACGGGTAATGCCGCCGGGACGAAGGATAACAGGCGGCTCCACAGTCACATCAATGACAGTAGACTCGACGCCTACTCCTGTTGCTCCGCCATCGACGATCCCTGCCACTCTCCCGTCCAGGTCGGCTAACACATGCGCGGCTGTAGTCGGGCTTGGACGACCGGAACGGTTCGCACTCGGCGCAGCAATCGGTACGCCCGCTTGTTTGATCAAAGCAAGGGCAACCGGATGAGCAGGCATGCGCACACCGACAGAATCCAGGCCCGCTGTCACCAGGGAAGCAACGTGCTCGTTTTTCGGAACAATGACGGTGAGTGGCCCAGGCCAGAAGGCATCCATCAGCTTCTGTCCTTTTTCCGGCACTTCCCCGGCAACTGTGGACAGCTGCTGCCGTTCGCCAATATGCACGATCAGCGGATTGTCACTCGGCCTGCCTTTCGCTGCAAATATTTTCTCCACTGCTTCATTAGACAATGCATTGGCTCCCAGGCCATAGACCGTCTCTGTTGGAAAAGCGACAGCTTCCCCAGCGTGCAGCAACCGGGCTGCATCCACAATCTGTGTACAACTCTGGATGTTTTCCACATCGTTATCCACAGACCAGACTTTCGTCACTAAATTGATTTCCATCGTAAAAAAATCCTTTCTCTTGCTCGTTTCTTTGTAATGAGTGCCTTTAGTATAGTTGTGCCTCGAAAAGTTTTCAACAGCCTGTGGGTAACTTGTGAATAACTTCGGGAAAAGCCGTGGAAAACGTGTTTGTTACCATTTTTTAACCTCAACCGTCAAAATGATGTAGTAGAATGAATCCATAGAAACGCAGAACTCTTCCCTTACCTCGAAAGGATTGTGAATGAATATGACATTGCTTAAATCCGTTACTTCCAGCCTGCTCGGCACCGCTGTTCTGCTGACAGCAGTTGCTGCGCCTGTTTTGGCAGCTGCTCCTGCCGCGCCAGCGAAAGCTGCTCCTGTCGTTCAAACCAAACAACCTCAAGCTTCCGGTGTCGTATTCACACCGAAAACCATCACGGTGAAAACAAAAGAATTTGAAGGCAAAGTGACCATCCCGGTCATTAGCGGTTTGAAAGATAAAGCGTTCGAAGCCCAATTGAATGCGACCCTGCTCAAGCAAGCACAAACTGGCCTCGCTGACGGACAACAAGCTGGCAAGGAAGATGCCGCAGATGCCAAAAAATACGGCTGGGAACCTCGCCCGCATGCACTCGACATTTCCTATGAAGTGCATCAGGCTGGCAAGCTCGTATCCTTCTCTGTTCAAACCTATCTGTACACAGGCGGAGCGCATGGCATGACTGACGTGACTTACTACACAATCGACAACCAGCCTAAAGCCAAAACGCTCAAGCTCGGCGATTTGTTCCAGTCCAGCTACAACTACCGCAGCGTGATCAACCAACTGATCAGCCAGCAAATCAAAACACAGACAGATCGCGACGGCTTCAATCCGTACAGCTTCGAGAGCATTACGGATGACCAAGGCTTCTCTTTTGAAAACGGAAATCTCGTCATTCATTTCGGACAGTACGAAATTGCTCCGTATGCAGCGGGAATGCCTTCTTTCGCCATCCCGGCCCACCGCTATCAAAACTTGCTGAAACCGGAAATCCTCGCAGCCCTGACGCAAAAGTAAGCGGCTCGCCAGTCAAAACGACACCTTCGCTATAAGCGGGGTGTCGTTTTTTTAGGGAAAGCTCAGGAGAACCAGCTTTCCAGCTTTTCCAGGAGGTAGAACCGTACTTGTACTTGTGGAGCCGGATTTTGCTCGCTCATTTCTGGCGTCTTGTCCGCTTGTCCCTCGGCTTGGGCTTGCTCCAGCGCTTCGTCTTTACTGTTATTCTCTACGGCTACAGCATTTTGTGCGCCGGGCATTTGCGAAACTGCGCCAGTGTCAGCGCTGTCCAAACGTCTTTCCAAACGCTCCTGCCGCCAGTCTGTGCGCTCGATTTCTTTTTGATCAAGCTTGAACACCGAAGCCGGTTCTGACTTAGCCACGCTCTGCTCTGTTTCTTTTCCCGCTGCTGTCGTTGCCGCAGCAGCTTGTACAGCATCGCCGTTGGACATATCGATAAAGCAGAGCGGAGGGAAAAGTACGCACCACCAGTTTTGCCCTTTTGCCTCGCCGATCTGCACGCGGAGCGCTTCGTAGTTGCCAGCGGGATAGACGTACGAGCCGTACAGCTTCGTCGGAAACGGAACCTGACCGAAATCGACTACCGCTTTATAGGAAAAGCCGCGTTCACGAATCGTTTTGTCCACTACTTCCTGAAGGACAGGCAACTGGGATGCCACCATGTCCTGTGCTTGCTCAAACGATTTGATATCTTCCGCCCACGTGTTCATTTGCGCAATCAGCGCATCGCGCACTTCCCGCTTCAGCCACTGGTCAGCAACCGAGTCACTGTTGGCAATGATGCGCAGGCGAATCGATTCTTGAGGGATCGGACCATTATCCAGAACATTGGCCGACGTAAGCTGTCCCTCCCAGCACATCATCAACATGAACAGGCTAAATACGATCAACAACATCCGTTTCATTTTAACCGTCTCCCTCTCGACTGAGTCTTCCAAACCTTTTCTCTGTATAGCCTCAGTATGGACAGGGAGCCCCGGTTTCAAACGGTCGAATCACAAACATTCATACAATTTTAGCAAAACGGCGAGAGGAGCTTGCCGTTACCGCCTGACACCGATAACAACCCGCTCGATTCCCGCCAAATCCGGCACGATCCGCACCTCATCTATTACCCCTGATTCCCGCATCAAGGCAGCCACATCTTTTGCCTGATAAATCCCTACCTCGAAGGCGACAACCGCTTTGTCCTTGAGCAGTTCAGGCAGCGCCTCGCACAGTCGGCGATAGCAATCCAATCCGTCATCGCCCCCGTCCAGCGCCAAACGCGGCTCATGCAAGCGGACTTCTTCGTCCAGCTCGTCCACATCCCGACTCGGTATATACGGCGGATTGGAGACGAGGATGTCCACCTTTTCGCCAGCTATCAAAAGCGGTTGCACCAAATCCCCTTGCAAAAAGCGCACAGCAGCTCCCAGGCGTTCCGCGTTTTCTGTAGCAACTGCGGTAGCATCCGGGGATAAATCTACTGTCGTCACTTGCCAATCCGGCTTTTCCAGCGCGAGCGTGATGCAGATGGCGCCGCTGCCTGTCCCGATATCGGCAACAGTCAAACCCTCTTGCTCTGACCAAACAGTTGCGGCGGCCGCCAACACTTGCTCGACGAGTATCTCCGTCTCGGGACGAGGGATAAGAACGCCAGGACGAACGGCAAAAGAGCGCCCGTAAAACTCTTGCTCACCAAACATGTACTGCAACGGCTCGTGCGCACTTCTGCGCTGGCACAACTCATCCAGCTGCGCAAGCGTCTCTTTGGCAATCGGCTCCATCATCGAAATCAAATACTTCGTGCGATCCCAGCCCAAACAGTGGCGAATCATCAGTTCCGCTTCGAATACAGGGTCTTTTGCCCCTTTTTCCCGCAAAAAGGAAGAAGCCCGTGTCAGGGCTTCTCGAATCGTCGTGACATCAGACCAATCAAGCTGAGTGTGCATGGCTCTTCAAAAGCTCCGTTTGTTCATGCAAAATCAGGTTGTCGATCACTTCATCCAGTTCGCCTTCCAGCACCGATTCCAAACGGTGCAAAGTCAGACCGATGCGGTGGTCGGTCACGCGGCTTTGTGGATAGTTGTACGTGCGGATGCGCTCGCTGCGATCCCCGGTTCCCACCAGGCTTTTGCGCGTAGCGTCAGCTTCCGCATTTTGCTGCTGCATATAAAAGTCGTACAAGCGCGCGCGCAAAACGCGAAGCGCCTTGTCTTTATTGGAGTGCTGCGATTTTTCATCCTGACAGGAAACCATGATCCCCGTCGGAATGTGCGTAACGCGAACAGCCGATTTGGTCGTGTTGACGCTCTGGCCGCCAGCGCCGCTGGAGCAGAACGTATCGATGCGAATGTCTTTTTCGTGTACTTCCACTTCCACATCTTCCGCCTCAGGCAATACCAGTACAGTAGCGGTAGAAGTGTGAATACGTCCGCCGGATTCTGTCGCCGGAATGCGTTGCACGCGGTGTGCGCCGCTTTCGAACTTCATTTTGCTGTATGCGCCGCGACCGGACAGCGAAAAGACGATTTCCTTGTAGCCGCCGATGTCTGTCGGACTTGCTTCCAGCACTTCGATTTTAAAGCCGTGACGTTCAGCAAAGCGTGTGTACATGCGGAACAAAACAGCCGCAAACAGAGCTGCCTCATCGCCGCCTGCTGCGCCGCGCACTTCCACGATCACGTTTTTCTCGTCATTTGGATCTTTTGGCAGCAGGAGAATTTTCAGGCGTTCTTCCAGCTGTTCCTTGCGGGCAGACAATTCGCTGATTTCAAGCTTGACCATTTCGCGCATTTCATCGTCCAGCTTTTCTTCCAGCATGGCTTTGGCATCATCCATTTGACTCACAACTGATTTATATTCACGGTAGGTCGTCACTGTCTCTTCCAACGAAGACTGTTCCTTGGACAGTTCACGCAAGCGTTTTGTATCGCTGATGACGTCGGGGTCACATAGGAGATTCGTTACCTCTTCAAAACGCTCTTCAACTGCGGATAAGCGTGTAAACATTGTACTTCACCCCATCGCAAAGAATACTAAAAATCGATTATAACAGATAAATTATAGGAGGAAAGCGAAAATAAGTCAAAGCGCATTATTTGGCTGGAAATTTCTGCTTTTTGCGATGCAAAACAGGCCCGGCGATGCCGAGCCTTGCCATACCAGTTCCAGTCACACGATCAACGGTGAAAGCCCTCATTAGAGGTGACGTGGAAGTCATAGCGCGGGATTTTTTGCTGCAAAAGCGCAATAACTTGCTGCTCCACCGATCGCGCCTGACTCGCCGTAATGTTATGCACAAGGTCAAGAGTAACATATGCATTGCCGCCATTCAGTGTGATACGGGCGTTCTCGACGCCTTTTACCGACTTCGCCATCATTTCCATGTTGTTCATGTCGATTTGCGTATTGCGCACGTTGGACTGGCCGATGATCAAGTTCGGGTTTTGATTGCGCCCCATCAAAGTGTCACGATCGGCGGCAGGCGGCGCAGGATGGTGCAAAACTTCCCCGCTCCGCTCCCCTTTGATCGAAGCAGGGTGCTGACCGTCCAGCGCTTGCGTGTTGGAACCTTTTTCTTGAGTAGTATTGCGGCCGCCGCACCCGACAGTCAAGGCAGAAGAGAGGACGAGAATGCCCAGCACTGTCAGTGAGCTTTTCCCAAAAGACGTGATTCGCACGAAAAAGCCACCTCCTGTTTTGCTTAGTCTGCGCAGTGCCTTTTCGGCTCATGCACAGCGAAAAACAAGGGTGGCTTTTCCTGTTCGGCTTCTAGCGAGCTGCCGGAGGGTTGTAATAATGCTTGCGACAGACGCTGCTGTACGTGTCGTTGCCAGCGATCTCAATCGTCTCTCCGGAGTATACAGGTTGTCCATTTTTGAATTTGAGGATATGCGTCGCTTTTTTGTTGCAGTAAACGCACACCGTTTTGATCTCTTCCACCTTGTCCGCTTCACACAACAACGCGGCACTTCCCGGGAAAAGCTCGTTCTTGAAGTTTTTCAGCAAGCCGTAGACGATGACGGGGATTCCGAGCTGATCGACAATCGCCACCAGCTGGTCCACATGATGGCGGCTGATGAACTGCGCCTCGTCCACCAGTACACAGTGCGGTTTTACCGTTTCGGCCGCGACAATCTCATACAAATTGGTTTCCTCGCCAATCGGAATCGCTTCTCTGCTGATCCCTACCCGCGATGCCACTTTCCCCACGCCGTACCGATCATCGACCGCCGGCGTGAACACGACTACTTTTTTGCCGGATTGCTCGTAGTTGTGAGCGACCGTCAGCAACTGAATAGATTTGGAGGCATTCATTGCCCCGTAACGAAAATATAATTGTGCCACGTCTCTATCTCCCTTTTGCCTAGAACTGATTCATTTTCGCGTCCTGGCGTAGCTGTCTTTCGCCTCTTGAAACAACGACATCGCCAGCTTCCGTCTGCTCGCATGATCGACGCAAGGAACAGGATAATCCAGGCCGAGCCTGCATCCCGCCTGCTCCTGCACATGCTCAGGCATCTCCCAAGGCTTATGGATATATTGTAGAGGGACTTCGCTTAGAACGGGAAGATATTTTTTGACAAAAGTCCCGTCCGGATCGAATTTCTCGCCTTGCGCAACCGGATTGAAAATGCGGAAGTACGGCTGCGGGTCCGTCCCGGTAGAAGCGCTCCATTGCCAGCCGCCGATATTGGCCGCCTCGTCGAAGTCGACAAGCTGCTTCGCAAAATAGCGCATCCCCCACCGCCAATCCACCAGCAAATCCTTGGTCAAAAAAGAAGCCGCAATCATGCGCAGGCGGTTATGCATCCAGCCTGTTTCGTTCAGTTGCTTCATCGCTGCATCGACGATCGGATAGCCCGTCTCACCGTTACACCAAGCCGAAAACAGCGCTTCGTCATTTTCCCAGGCGACCGCTTCAAACTGCGGCAAATACGCGTGATCGGTCGTGTGCGGGTGATGATACAGCACTTGCTGATAAAACTCTCTCCAGACAAGCTCCGTGACAAACGCTTCCACGGAGGCGACTTCTTCTCCCCTGGCTTCCTCCATGGCCTCCAGCGCCTGGTGATACACCGTACGAATCGACAACGTGCCTGCATTCAAGGCAAAAGACAAGTGCGAAGTCGCATCCAGTCCGGGGAAATCGCGCCGTTCTTTATATCGATGCACAGCTTCGTGCATAAATTGCTGCAATCGCTCGCGAGCTGTCCGCTCTCCAAACAGAGCCGTCGCCCATTCACTGCCAACGGGACGTTTGCGCCCAAAAGCTTCGACCAAAGGAGCCGATTCCCCTGGCAAATCGGCCAGTCCTTCACACATTCGCCATGATGTCGGCTGTGGAAAAGGGCGGTCTTTCGGAAGGGTGAGCCACACCCGTTTATAAGGGGTAAACACCGCATACGGCGTCCGCTGCCTGGTTAAAATGTCGCCTGGCTCATGCATGAGCAAATCTTTGCAAGCATGAACGCGCATGCCTTGCCGCTCCAAAGCTTCCGTTACAGTCGCATCGCGTTTTCGCGCTTCGGGAGTGTATGCGCGATTGTAAAAGACTTTGTCTGCCCCCGTCTCGCGAGCGACCTGACAAAGCACGTCAGCCGGATTCCCCCGGCGAATCAGGAGCCTCCCGCCAGCTTCTTGCAAGCTGCCCGCCAGGTTGTCCACAGCCGATAAAAACGCATGCGATCGCTTGTCTGCAACCGCGTCAGGCTGGCAAAAGGCATCGTCCATAATGAACAACGGGACAACCGGTTCGCCCGTAAGCGCTGCCGTATGTAAAGCCGCGTGGTCGTGCAAACGCAGATCGCGCCGAAACCAGATGATGGCTGTCATCGATTGCCCCCCCTTGCTGTCCGTGATAATTTTGTTCCAGAAAAAGACAAAACCAGGCAGATCGCTCTACCTGGTTGCTCCAATCCCGTCTGATTAGGACAGATTGTATTTGCGTTTGAAACGGTCTACACGGCCGCCAGCATCCACGAATTTTTGTTTTCCAGTGAAGAAAGGATGGCAGTTGGAGCAGATCTCCACTTTCAACGCTTGTTTCACGGAACCGGATTCAAATTCGTTACCGCATGCACATGTAACAGTTACTACGTTGTACTTAGGATGAATACCTTGTTTCATCTCACTACACCTCTTTCCGCCCTGAATCGTTTGCCGAAACAGAGTTATATAAACACATAAAAGATAGTAGCATGCTGTCAGCTGAAATGCAACAGGTTGACCGATCAGGCCATGTTTTTCCTGCGGCGCAGTTCTGCCGGCGGAATGTGCGTAAACGATCCGATTACGACATCCGGCAGTTCTTCCTGATAAATCTCAATCGCCTGCTTCATTCCGAAGACTTCGCCCCGCGCTTTTGGAATCATCGCCAGGTAGCTTTCCGGATCGATGTTCAGGTTGCGCATTTGAATCAGCTTGATTCCCGTCCGGCGAATGAAGTTGATCATCGCTTCCATCTCTTCTTCGCGGTCGAACACGCCCGGGAAGCACAAGTAGTTGATCGAGGTGTACACGCCCTTGGAAGCAGCGTATTCGGCCGATCGGGCTACATTTTCCAGCGTGTAGTTGCGCGGACGATAGTAAGCGTTGTAATGCTCGTCAATCGCACTGATAATGCTGACACGCATCAAGTCCAGTCCGGCGTCCACAATCCCTTTGATGTGATCGGTCAAGCCAGCATTGGTATTGATGTTGATGAAGCCCATGTCTGTCGTCTCCCGCACACGACGCATGGCTGGCACAATAATTCCTGCCATGGTGGACGGCTCGCCCTCGCAGCCTTGACCGAAGCTGATGATGCTTTCCGGTGTTTGCAGGTGGTGCAGCATCACTTCGACCAGCTCGTCCTCTGTCGGCTTGAAGTTCATCCGTGTCTGTGGAGACGGGAAGCCGCTGTCGTCAGGTTGCTCGGAAATACAGCCATAGCAACCCGCATTACAGGTGTAGGAGACAGGCAGACTGCCTTCCCAGCGGTTGAAAAAGTTATTGGAGGCGGTCAAGCACTCGTACTCCAGCGCACAGTGAGACAGGTGATTCAAAATCCGGTTTTGCGGAAACAGCTCCAACGTCTTTTCCACACGCTGTCTCAACTCATCCATCGGGAAATTGAGCGGGTCCCATTTGTAAATATCGTCACTCGCTCTGCCTGCCACCCAAAAACGATTGTCTTTCCACACCACTGCCGAATAGCCGAACAGCGGCAGCTTGCTCTCCCGGTTTGTTTTCACATAGCCAGGCAGCAAAAGACGGGTAATTCCTTGTGGAACAAGCGCTCCAACCGCTGTACAGCCGTCGAGCTTGATCATTTCGCCCGTATCGGGGTCCATCCCGATCGGCACCGTATCTGGCAAACTGACCAACGTCGCTCCTTCCGGCAGCGGAATCAGTTCTTCTTCCAGAATTTCTGTCAATATATCGCCGTTGCGCGCCACCGAGAACAATCCCGGGTGGTCGTAAACATTGCCGTTTTCATCTGCGTATACTAAATACATGGGAAAATCGCCTCGCTTCTTTGCTTTGCCCATTGTAACGCATTGAAAAAGCAATGTAAATTGTGAAGGGTTACCTGCCGAGATACGGGAGCGGGTTGATCGGCACATCGTCCTGTCTGACTTCAAAGTGCAGGTGATACCCGGTCGAATCGCCCGTCTGACCCATGTAGCCGAGGACGTCGCCCGCTTCTACGCTTTGGCCGGACGTGACCAAAATCGTGCGCATATGGGCGTAAAAAGTTTGCAAACCGTCTCCGTGGTCCAGTACGACCATCCGCCCGTACCCGGATCGATTGGCGCCCGCCTCGACCACCTTCCCTGCTTTCGCTGCCAAAATCGGCGTTTTGGCCTCCTGCTCGTTCCACAAATCCACACCTTTGTGCACCTTGCCCCAGCGTGTTCCGAAGCCGCTTGTAATCGTCGCTCCCTCTACAGGCCAATCCATTCGGCCGCGAATCCGCGCCACTACTTGCCTGCTTGCCGCCTGGGTGGTGTTCCGCTTTTGCTGCAGCTCTTCTGCCTGCATCGGCGGCCCTCCGGCAACAGGAATGTACACAACCTGTCCCACATACAGGTTGTCCGACAGCCATTTTAACAGCGGATTGCGATCCAGCAACAATTCCTTGCTGACTCCATACCTTCTTGCTATGTAATCGATCGTCTCTCCTTGCTTCACCATATGGGTCACTTCATCTTTGGCAATAACCAGCTTCATCCCGACCGAAAGCAGACCCGGATTGCTGATTTGATTCGTCTCTACCAGCTTTTTCAGCGTAAGGCCATACCGCTCGGCAATTCCAGACAGAGTGTCTCCTTCGCGGACAGAGTACACCATCGCATTGCTTTTAGCCGAAGGCGCTTGCTTGGTCAAACCTGCGTAAGGATTGAACGCTTGAAACAGCGCTTGCTCCACGACAACCTTTTTCGCTTCAACCTGGCTCTCAATGGGCGCAGGAACATGCACATACTCCACAGATTCTCTCCTCCTTTTTCCTCCAACTCTCTTACGGTATGCAAAACAGGCAAAAAAAATGACGGCGAGTCATGAACTCACCGTCGTGCCAGCAGCTTTTCCCCGTCCTTGTTGCTTCGTTTCCAGGGTCTGCAAAAATTCTTCGTTTGTTTTCGTGTCCGCAAGCTTCTTGATGAACGAGTCGACAAATTCGTTCGTTTCGTTCATGTTCTTGCGGATCATCCACAGCTTATCCAGCTCTTCTTTGGTCAGCAGCAGTTCCTCGCGACGCGTTCCCGAACGGCGAATGTCGATCGCCGGGAAAATGCGGCGTTCAGCCAGCTTGCGATCCAGATGAAGCTCCATGTTGCCCGTTCCTTTGAACTCCTCATAGATCACATCGTCCATGCGCGAGCCTGTCTCGACCAAAGCTGTAGCCAAAATCGTCAGGCTGCCGCCCTCTTCGATATTGCGTGCCGAACCGAAAAAGCGCTTGGGACGGTGGAACGCAGCCGGATCGATACCGCCGGACAATGTACGGCCGCTTGGCGGAATCACCAAGTTGTAGGCGCGTGCGAGCCGGGTAATGGAATCCAGCAGGATCACAACATCTTTTTTGTGTTCGACCAAACGTTTTGCCCGCTCCAGCACAAGCTCTGCCACTTTGATGTGATTTTCCGGCAGCTCGTCAAAAGTCGAAGCTACCACTTCTCCCTTGACGGAACGCTGCATATCGGTTACCTCTTCCGGACGCTCGTCGATGAGCAAAACAAACAGATGAATATCCGGCCGGCTTTCCGTAATACTGTTGGCAATTTCTTTCAGCAGCATGGTTTTACCCGCTTTCGGCGGGGCGACGATCAATCCACGCTGTCCGAGTCCAACAGGGGCAAGAAGATCCATCAGGCGGGTGGAAACTCGCTCTGGCGCAGTTTCCAGCACTAGCTTGGTTTGAGGATACAGCGGTGTTAAAGCGGGGAAATGCAGACGCTCCGAAGCAGTCTCAGGGTCTTCTCCGTTCACTGCCTCTACTTGCAACAACCCAAAGTAACGCTCGTTTTCTTTTGGCGGCCTCGCCTTGCCCGACACCACATCCCCCATGCGCAGATCAAAACGGCGAATCTGCGACTGGGAGATGTAGATGTCTTCCGAGCTTGGGAGATAGTTGATCGGACGGAGGAAGCCGTAGCCCTCCGGCAAGATTTCCAGCACGCCCTCCATAAACATCAGGCCATCCCGCTCTGCCCGTGCCCGAAGTATCGCGAAGATCAATTCCTTCTTCTTCAGCTGGGAGTAATACGGGATGTGGTACTCTTTGGCCAGTTTATAGAGATCGGTCAGTTTCTTCTCTTCTAGTTCAGAAAGTAACATACATCCACCACTCTTTATTTACTCTTGAAAGTTCATCTGTCTAAACTCGTTTCTTACAAGCCGAGCGAAGGCTTGCGTTCCAGGCGGTGGTTCCCTTCGATGAAGCGTACCGTTCCCGTTTTTGCACGCATAACAACAGAATGCGTCGTGGCACGGGTTCCTTGAAAACGAACCCCTTTCAGCAATTCGCCATCTGTTACGCCAGTTGCTGCAAAAATGGCGTCGTCACCCTTGACCAAATCATCCATGAACAATACTTGGTGCGGGTTGGTCAGCCCCATTTTAACACAACGTTGAATTTCTTCTTCGCTTTGCGGCAGCAGCTTGCCCTGGATTTCTCCTCCGAGGCATTTCAAGGCAACCGCAGCCAGCACGCCCTCTGGTGCTCCGCCAGAACCGAACAAAATGTCTACACCCGTATCAGGGAATGCCGTATTGATCGCCGCAGCCACATCGCCGTCCGAAATGAGGCGGATGCGCGCGCCAGCCTCGCGAATTTCGTGAATGATGCGGGAATGGCGGTCACGGTCGAGGACAATCGCGACCAGGTCGCTGATATCTTTGCCTTGTGCCGCAGCTACTGCTTTCAGGTTGTCGCGGATCGGAGCGTTGATGTCTACTTTCCCGACCGCTTTTGGCCCTACTGCCATTTTCTCCATATACATGTCAGGAGCATGCAGCAAATTTCCGCGATCGGCAATGGCAATGACAGAAATCGCGCCCCATGTCCCTTTTGCGAGAATATTGGTTCCTTCCAACGGGTCGACAGCCACATCTACCGCTGGCGCTACTCCTTGACCGAGGCGCTCGCCGATATAAAGCATCGGAGCTTCGTCCATTTCGCCTTCCCCGATTACAACTACGCCATCCATCGGAACTTTTTCAAATTCCTTGCGCATGGCAGTCGTTGCCGCATCGTCAGCCTCATCTTTTCGTCCTAACCCCATCCAACTGGCGGAAGCCAAAGCAGCCGCTTCGGTTACACGCACCAGTTCCAGTGTCAAACTGCGCTCCATTCTGGAAGACTCCTCTCCTGATGATTGGTTAACGTTGTGGGCTTTCCGTGTGCTGCAAGCCTACCCGAATCACGTCGGCACCGAGCGTTTGCAGCTTGCCCACCAAATTTTCATAACCACGGTCGATATGCTCAAGACCTTCCAGCTCGGTCGTGCCGCTCGTTGCCAACCCGGCGATAAACAGCGCCGCTCCTGCCCGCAGATCAGAAGCCACGACTTTCGCTCCGTTCAGCTTGCTGCCGCCTTCGATCACAGCCGAGCGTCCTTCTACCTTCAGTGTCGCCCCCATGCGCCGCAATTCATCCACATGGCGAAAACGCGAGCTGTAAATATTGTCTGTGACGATGCTCGATCCTTTGGCAAGAGTCAGAAGCGTTGTGATCGGCTGCTGCAAGTCTGTAGGAAAACCCGGATACGGACTTGTCTTCACATCGATAGAACGGTAAGAATCCCGGCCCATCACCTGAATGCAATCGTCCATTTCCATCACTTGTGCGCCAATCTCACGCAACTTGGCGGTCAGCGACTCCAGATGCTTCGGAATCACGTTTTCCACCAGCACGTTGCCATTCGTAGCCGCTGCCGCGATCATGTAGGTGCCGGCTTCAATCCGGTCCGGAATAATCGTATGACGGCAACCCCGCAGACGCTCCACGCCCTGGACGCGAATGACGTCCGTACCCGCGCCTTTGATGTTTGCTCCCATATTGTTGAGCAGAGTCGCCACATCGACGATCTCCGGCTCACGGGCAGCGTTTTCAATAATGGTCACGCCATCTGCCTTGGAGGCAGCAAGCATGATGTTGATCGTAGCTCCTACGCTGACGAGATCAAGGTATATTCTCGCACCTTGCAGACGACCGCGCTTGGCCCGGATGGTCATCACGCCGTTTTTGTTCTCGACCTCGGCGCCCATCGCTTCAAAGCCTTTGATATGCAAATCGACAGGTCTTGGCCCCAAATCGCATCCGCCAGGCAATCCTACCTGTGCCTCTCCGAATTTGGCAAGCAAGGCTCCCCACAAATAGTAAGAGGCGCGCAGCTTTTTGATTCTGCCGTTAGGCATGAGCATCAGCTTCATCAAGCGCCCGTCGATTTCCATCCAGTCTTCTTCGAACAGCACGTCAGCTCCCATTTCCCGCAGGAGCTCGTGATAGATATCTACATCCTGAATACGGGGCAGATTTTCAATAACAACAGGTCCATCCGCCAACAATGCGGCAGGAATCAGTGCGACTGCGCTGTTTTTTGCTCCGCTGATGGTCACCGTTCCCGCTAGCGGTTTTCCACCATTGATGATCAGCTTATCCATGCATCGCTCTCCTCAGGTGTAATCGGGAAAGAAGCACCTTCCCCAATGAGAAAGGTGCTTGAACTTTCGGTACGTGTCCTTATTTTTGCATGCTTGCCCAGTCAGCGAGGAACTTCTCCAAACCGCTGTCTGTCAATGGGTGAGCAATCAGTTGCTTGAATACTTTTGCCGGAATGGTAGCGAAGTGCGAACCACGGCGAGCGGCTTCTGTCACATGAACAGGGTGACGAACAGATGCTGCGATGATTTCCGTATCGATGCCATGCACAGAGAAAATCTCTGCGATGTCTTCGATCAGCTGCATGCCGTCTTGACCGATATCGTCCAGACGTCCCAGGAACGGAGACACGAAGCTTGCACCTGCGCGAGCAGCAAGCAGCGCCTGGTTAGCGGAAAACACCAGCGTTACGTTCGTTCTGATCTTGCGCTTGGCAAAATACTTGGTTGCCTTCAGACCTTCAGCCGTCATCGGCAGCTTGATCACGATGTTTTTGGAGAGAGAAGCCAGCTTTTCGCCTTCTTCAATCATCCCTTTGGCATCGGTGCTGATGACTTCCGCACTGATCGGTCCATCTACGATATCGATGATCTCTTTGAGGGTTTCGACAAAGTCACGGCCTTCTTTTGCAACAAGAGAAGGGTTCGTCGTTACTCCAGCCAAAACGCCCCATTCGTGAATCTCGCGAATTTCATCTACATTTGCCGTATCAATCAAAAAACGCATGATTATCCTCCTAGTTACGCGCGGTTGCTACTTCCGAACAGGCGCATTTTTCCTTTTACGACTTCCTTGATCGCATCGCGAGCAGGACCCAGGTATTTGCGCGGATCGATTTCGTTAGGTTTCGCAGCCAACGCTTTGCGAACCGTTTCGGTGCATGCGACTTGGCTTTCTGTATTTACGTTGATTTTTCCTACGCCCAGTCTGATCGATTCCACAATCGCATCGTCTGGTACGCCGGAACCACCGTGCAGCACGATTGGCGCTCCGATGTTGCTTGCTACTTTTTCGATAATGTCGTAGCGAATTTTTGGCACGCCTTTGTACATGCCGTGAGCTGTTCCCACTGCAATGGCTACGTAGTCTACTTTTGTTTCTTCCCAGAAGCGGATCGCTTCTTCCGGATTCGCCAGAGTAGCGTCTTCCTCGTCAACAGACAGGTCGTCCTCTACCCCGCCGATGGTACCGAGTTCACCTTCTACAGAAACGCCTACAGCGTGAGCAGCCTCAACAACCTGTTTGGTCAAGCGAAGGTTATCTTCAAACGAATGGTGGGAACCATCGAACATAACCGAAGAAAATCCTGCGCGAATGCACTTCATGACAATGTCAAAGTTGCTGCCGTGATCCAGGTGCAGCGCAACAGGTACTCCTGCGCGTTCTGCCGCCACTTTTGCAATGGCTACCGTGTAATCAAGACCCATGTATTTAAGCGCTCCCTCGGAAACACCAAAAATCACAGGCGATTTTTCTTCCATCGCAGCTTCCGTAATCGCTTGAGTAAACTCGAGATTGTTCAGGTTAAATTGTCCGACGGCGTATTTATGCAATTTGACGTCTTCGGTAAAAGCGGTCATAGGTACCAGTGGCATTTGGGAAATCCTCCTCTGCTAACTTCAATCACGTGGCTTATTATATCACAGACAGGCGTATGTTAACAGGTACGCTTGTCCCCACGAAGACTTGTCCAAAGCACTAGCAGGCAAGCTGCTGCTGAACAGCCATTCGCAATTCGTCGATATCAAACGGTTTGGTGAAATGGGTAAGCGCTCCCAGTTGCGTCGCTTCCTTGATCATGTCCAGTTCGCCATAAGCGGTCATCATGATTACCTTGATTTCCTGATTGATCTTCTTGATATGCTTCAAAATCTCAATCCCGTCCATGCCTGGAATCTTCATGTCGAGAATGACCAGATCAGGCGATTCTTTTTCCACAATCTCCAGGGCCATCTTCCCGTTTGCAGCCTGGAATGTTTTGTATCCCTCTTTGCCCAGTACCTCGTACAACAAAATGCGAATCCCATACTGGTCATCGACAACCAGTACCTTTTTATCATGTTTGTCGAACACGGTTACTCCCCCCTGACGAATCCATTTCCTTAATTAATTATGGTTTCGCCTAAAATCAGGAAACTCCTGCCCGTTTTGCGCTTCGTCTATTGAAAATTTCCCGCAGTGTCCATTTCGAGTATAATTAGGAATACCATTTTTGCACTACGCAAGGAGCCGAAAAACAAGATGGATGCGCTCTGGTTGATTTGCCTGTTAACGTTTGTTATCCATACGACAGAGACACTTTCCTACGCCATTCGCTTCGCTGGCGTACAAACAGGGAGAATCGCGGTCGCCCTGTCGCTTGTCGGCATTACGCTGCTTCTCTCCCGCACCTCCAACCTGATCCAAGGTCCGTTCACTGGCGGACTGATGGATCAGGCTGCCATGCTGCACACCGATCCGAGCTGGCAGCTGCATTTGATTATCGTCGCCTCCTCAGTAGGGACGCTGGCAGCCATCGTGCTGTTTCCTACGTTTGTCCAAATTTCCAAGCGGGTGATTTCCCATCTGGAATTGGCCGGCTCGATCCCGCAAATGCTGCGCACAGCCGTCACGGTAGACAGCATCCGCCGCGTCCGGCACCACGTGCGAATCCCGAGTTGGCAAGGCATCTCCCGCTTTCGCATCAAAGGCATCCCCAAACGCCTTTTGCTGCTCAACTGCCTGGGGACAGCCATCTATACCAGCAGCGTGCTCTCCGTGCTGTATGCAACCCTTTTGACGCCTGACTACAAAGCAACCGTACTGATGTCTTCCGGCATGATCAACGGCTTTGCGACGATCTTCATGACCATTCTGGTCGACCCGCAGGTTGCCCTTTTGACCGAAAAGGCTATGCAGGGAAAAGCGACGCAGGAGTCCATTCGCGACATGTATTTGTGGCTGATGATTTCCCGCTTTTTCGGAACCGTTCTGGCGCAGCTTCTGCTTGTTCCCGCCGCTTATTGGGTAGCCTGGCTATCGCCGCTCTTTCATTGAAAACAGAAAAGACGCGCCGACGATTGATTTCGCCGGGGCGTCTTTTTTATGCAAACATTTATCGATTCAGGTTCAGGGAAGCTTTGACGAAGTCGCGGAACAATGGCTGCGGACGGTTCGGACGGGAAGTGAACTCCGGATGGAACTGGGTAGCCAC
The DNA here is from genome assembly GCF_029892995.1 of Brevibacillus sp. 1238. Taxonomy (NCBI): domain Bacteria; kingdom Bacillati; phylum Bacillota; class Bacilli; order Caryophanales; family Paenibacillaceae; genus Brevibacillus; species Brevibacillus sp. 1238. The sequence continues at coordinate 189,748 of NZ_JARXWC010000005.1, forward strand.
ATACCAAGGATGGTCTGGAACTTCCACGATTTCCACCAGGCGGCCATCCGGCGACGTACCTGCAAAGCGCAGGCCCAATTGAGCCAGTTGCTCGCGATATTCGTTGTTGACTTCATAACGGTGACGGTGGCGCTCATACACCAGTGTGCTGCCGTAAGCAGCTTCAGTCAGCGTGCCTTCTTCCACTTTGGAAGGTCCGATGCCAAGACGCATGGTTCCGCCTTTGTCCTCGATTTCCTTTTGTTCTGGCAAAAGGTCGATAACTGGATAAGCTGTTTCCGGGTTGATCTCGGAGCTGTTGGCACCATCCATGCCTGCCACGTGACGGGCAAACTCGATAACCGCGATTTGCATACCGAGGCAAATTCCGAGGAACGGCACCTTGTTTTCGCGAGCGTAACGGGTAGCGATGATTTTTCCTTCGATGCCGCGATCGCCGAAGCCGCCTGGCACCAGCACGCCGTTCACATCGCCCAGCATCTCGGCTACGTTTTCAGGCGTAACTTCTTCTGCGTGCACCCATTTGATTTCCACTTTGGAATCATTCGCATAACCGCCGTGGTACAGCGCTTCTGCTACAGACAAATAAGCGTCGTGCAGCTCTACGTATTTCCCGACGATCGCAATAGTGGTGGTCTTGGACAAGTTTTTGATTTTGCCAACCAGCGATTTCCACTCCGTCATGTCTGCTTCCTGGCAAGCCAGACCGAGATGGCGGCACACGTAGTCATCCAGACCTTGGGCTTGCAGTTGCAGCGGAACATCGTACAGTGTCTCGGCGTCTACGCACTCCACAACCGCGTTTTTGTCGATGTCACAGAACAGCGCCAGCTTGTCCTTCATTTCTTGTGTCATAGGCTGTTCGGTACGAGTTACGATAACGGTTGGCTGGATGCCCAGGCTGCGCAGTTCTTTCACGCTGTGTTGGGTTGGCTTTGTTTTCATTTCGCCAGCTGCCTTGATGTAAGGAACAAGAGTCACGTGAATGTACATGACGTTTTCACGGCCAATGTCGCTCTTGATTTGACGAATCGCTTCCAGGAACGGCAAGCTCTCGATATCCCCTACAGTTCCACCGATCTCGGTAATGACCACATCGGCTCCTGTTTCACGGCCAGCGCGGAAAATGCGGTCTTTGATCTCGTTGGTGATGTGCGGAATCACTTGAACAGTTCCACCCAGATAGTCTCCACGACGTTCTTTGGCGATGACGGTTGAGTAGATTTTTCCAGTCGTTACGTTGGAGTTCGCGCTCAGGTTGATGTCGATAAAGCGCTCATAGTGTCCCAGGTCCAGGTCGGTTTCCGCTCCATCATCCGTTACGAACACTTCACCATGTTGATACGGGCTCATTGTCCCTGGGTCAACGTTGATGTACGGATCGCACTTCTGGATCGTTACCTTCAAGCCCCTATTTTTCAGGAGTCGGCCCAGAGAAGCCGCTGTAATTCCTTTTCCCAACGAGGATACGACCCCGCCTGTCACAAAAATATACTTCGTCATCGTTAACGTCCCCTCTTTCCCTAACCCTTTAGTAGTAGTAAAAAACGTATGAAGACGGCTCCCAAAAAAAGAAAAACAAAAGCGAGTCCTATCCCTTCATGCAATGGGGTAGGGGCACTTTTGTTTTATAGTTTCCCTTATTTAATCCTTCTTCATGTGAAGCCCAAGGAGTATTTTATCTGTCCCTCAAGCGGAAGTCAAGGACTTATCACTTATCCTCTTCATCTTCCAACTCTTCGTCAGCTTCCTCTTCTTCAAGCTCCTCGTCGAACAGCTCGTCTTCCTCTTCTTCGAGCTCCTCTTCGTCGATTTCAGCATCGATCTCTTCATCCTCGATCTCTGCATCCTCATCAACAAATTCTTCTTCGTCTTCGAAAATGACAACATCGTCGTCTTCGTAATCCTCAACCACTTCGTCTTCGGTGTCGTAATCGTCGAAGTCGTCCTCGAGGATAATTTTTTTCTTTTTGGTTCCGCCGCCTTCTTGCGTCTCTTCAACTGTGTCAGTCGGGTACCAGCGCTTCAATCCCCACACGTTGTCGCCAAGGCATACAAAACGGCCGTCAATGTTAATTTCTGTGTATACTTGCGCGATGATTGCCATGAGTTGTTCGTTTGTCATGTTACGAACGGTAACCAGTTCATCCATCAGCTCGCGGAAGTTGTAAGTGCGGTTGGTTTCACGCAAAATTTCATACGCAATATCAACCAACGCCATCTCGCTCAGTTTCTCGGGATCAATATGAGCAAACAATTGACTCACCCAGGGCACGTCCTTTCCATTAGAAAACTATTGGGTTCAATACCGACCTCGCCCTTTTCTGGTGGACGCAGGCTTTGCATAGGCAATACATAAATGAAGTCCATTTCCTTTTTCGCATGTCGTTCAACATACGAAGGCTAACATACAGTATTCCTTATTTTAGCCGAAAATGCAAGGCTTTCAAACAAGGTGTAACCATTTTCATGTAAGATCAAATAGATAAAGAAAGGAGTGAAGCGAATGGAATGGGCACAGGAGTTTCTTTCATGTACGACAGACAAGTTTTTCGATGTGAAAAAACTCGGGGAAAAGACGATCGAACAGCTCTCCCTGGAGCAGCTTCAGCAAGCACCTTCCAGCGAGTCCAACAGCATTGCAATCATCGTCAAACATCTGTCAGGCAACATGGTAGCCAGATGGACCGATCTGTTCGGAAGCGATGGCGAAAAACCCGGCCGCAATCGCGACCAGGAATTTGAAGGCGGCTTCGCTACGAAAGAGGACCTGATCGCCTGTTGGGAGACAGGCTGGCAAGTTCTGTTTGCCGCTCTGGCCGCGCTTTCGCATGACGACCTGATGAAAACAGTCACGATCCGAAACGAGCCTCACTCCGTCATGAAAGCCATCCAGCGCCAGCTCTCTCACTACTCCTACCACGTCGGACAAATCGTTTACCTCGGGAAACAGTTGCAAAACGAGCATTGGGTGAGTTTGAGTATTCCCCGCGGGAGATCGGTTGAGTATAACCAAGAAGTTTTTCGGCGGCATTCTAGTGAGGGGTAGAGCTGTTGCGATAATTTTATAACAGTCCCCTCAAGATTCGCTAAAACAATGAAGCATTCCATGCATTAAGCTCAACTATATCGCTAAACCAAAACGAACCTTGGAAAAGATTCTAGAGGTTCGTTTTGCATATTTATAGACGCTTCGTCACCGCCGATATCAAGAGACGATCCTTATGATTAGTTCCCTCAGGAACATCCACACCCCCTTTCCATCGTCGTCAATTACGATATTAGAAAACACGCCGACATTAATTGTAAATATTTTCCTTGTATTTTCGATAATCATATTGTTATTTTACAAAAAATGGTTTATGGTTAAATAGATTCCAAAATATGGGAGGGTATATAATGTTTAGAAAGAAAACATTTGTCACACTTTTGACTACCGTTCTATCACTAACCGCCTTCTCCTCTGTCAGCTTCGCTGAAGGGAATGTAAGATACTATTCTGATTCCGAGATTCAAAAAATTGCTCAAGAGCAAACAAATAACGAATGGCAAAGTAATTTTGGCAAATCTTCCAAAAACATTGCTCCTAGATCAGACTCGATGTATAAAGAATGGCCAGTGAGTTACGTCCCTAGCTATACTGAAAACAAGAGGGACGCATTTGAAATTGCTGAATTTTCCTTTGACACCCGAGATGAAGCTGGTTCTACAACAGAATTAACGGTTTCCTATAATGAATCGTCAACGGTGCAATGGACAATTTCAGGAGGACTTTCTGCTAAAGCAGAGTTTAACGTTATAGCGGTTGAGGTGGAAGCAAGCGTTAATGGAAGCGTAGCCAGAGCTTCCTCTACATCTGAGGGGATCGGCGCTAGCAAAAAATACAATTTGTATACTGGCAGAACTGGCTCTATTAAAATTTATGCCCACGGTGTTCGAACAGGCGGGGCTGTAAAATACAAGTGGCAAGACGTTTCCGGTAATTCCGGATTTAAAACTAGAACAGTAAATGCAAGATTGCCTTACAGTGAATACGACACTGGTAAGATTCATTTCGGAAAAGTAACGTATGATTGAAAAATAAAAAACAAGAGTAGAAGTTCAGCTTCTACTCTTGTTTTGCATGTCAGCAAAGAACTTCGTTATTGCAGAATCATTTACTTTCTCTGAAAGGAATCGTTGTATGAAAATGAACAGCATTGTTATCAAATGTGTTCTGGCAGTTGCCGGACTACTGTTACTGTGGCAGATTGGTATTCTCACGCTCGGAAAAGAACCAGAAAAGCAGTTGTCATATGAACAGTTTGTCAGCAGAGTTAACGGTGCCATGGATCATTTGTCCCAAACGTATAAAACAATCAAGCCTACTGCTCAACACTACACCATTTATCCGGGAAATCCAGAAATGAAATGGTCGAAAAACAAGGTAGACGCGATTGATGACGACTTATCGAAAGCCTTAACAAAAGAAATATTTATAGAAGATGGGGATATCCTGACAAAAGTCGGCTTTTATTACCATCCGTGGGTATCGGAGAAGCATTATGCCAGCGTAAACAGGATCGACAGCACAACCGGCAAAAGGCTGGGGTCTGAAATGACTTTCCCTTCTGTTTACAGCAACAGCTTTACAGCCAATGGTCTATTTATTCAGGTGACAACGTTTCGAGTTTTGCCTGCCTTACCCCAACATGCCAAACTATCCGATAAAGAGATGGAAACAAAAATGATCACCAGGAATGGCGAAATTACCTCCACCCTTCAAAAATACATTCTCGATTTCATGGAATCCGCCCCTTAAACAACCAAAACAAGGACCGCCTCTATACAAAGGTGGCCCTTGTTTCGTTTTTGCGCTCCAAACTTGCCGCTACATGTTTCTCCGATACTGACCGCCGACTTCATACAAAGCGGCGCTGATCTGTCCGAGCGAAGCGACCTTCACCGTTTCCATCAGTTCGGCGAAGATGTTTTCGCCCGCCATCGCTACTTCCTGCAAGCGGCGCAACGCCTGTGGAGCTACATCGCGATGGCGCTCCTGGAACGCTCTCAGGTTGATGATTTGCTGTTCTTTTTCTTCCTCGGTCGCCCGCGCCAGTTCGATCTCGTAGTCGTCCTCGGAAGCGTTCGGATTGATGAAAGTATTCACGCCAATAATCGGCAGCTCGCCTGTGTGCTTTTTCATCTCGTAATACATCGATTCATCCTGGATTTTGCCGCGCTGGTACTGCGTCTCCATCGCTCCCAGCACGCCGCCGCGAGAACTGATCCGTTCAAATTCCTGCATCACGGACTCTTCGACCAGATCCGTCAGCTCCTCAATAATAAACGCGCCTTGCAACGGGTTTTCATTTTTCGCGAGGCCCATTTCCTTGTTGATGATCATCTGGATCGCCATAGCCCGGCGTACAGAGTTCTCTGTCGGGGTCGTAATCGCCTCGTCGTAGGCATTGGTATGCAGCGAATTGCAGTTGTCGTAAATCGCAATCAGCGCTTGCAGCGTCGTTCTGATATCGTTGAAATCCATTTCCTGTGCGTGCAAGGAGCGTCCGGATGTTTGAATGTGATATTTCAGCTTTTGGCTGCGTTCATTCCCGCCGTAGCGGTTTTTCATCACGGTTGCCCAGATGCGGCGAGCGACCCGGCCGATGACCGTATACTCGGGGTCCAGTCCATTAGAAAAGAAGAACGACAGATTCGGCGCAAAGTCATCAATGTGCATGCCTCTGCTCAAGTAATACTCCACATACGTAAACCCGTTCGCCAGCGTAAACGCCAGCTGGGTAATCGGATTCGCCCCCGCCTCCGCGATATGGTAGCCGGAAATCGACACGGAGTAGTAGTTGCGCACCTTTTGATCGATGAAATACTGCTGGATGTCGCCCATCATTCGCAGCGCAAATTCAGTCGAGAAGATACATGTGTTTTGTCCCTGATCTTCTTTCAAAATATCCGCTTGGACCGTGCCGCGAACCGTCGACAGCGTATACGCCTTGATTTGTTTGGCTTCTTCCTCGGTAGGCTGGCGCCCTTCCTTTTGGACAAACTTCTCGATCTGCTGCTCGATGGCCGTATTCATGAACATCGCCAAAATCATCGGAGCAGGACCGTTGATCGTCATCGAAACCGATGTGCTCGGCGCACACAAGTCGAAGCCGGCATACAGCTTTTTCATGTCGTCGAGCGTGCAGATGCTCACGCCGCTCGTTCCGATTTTCCCGTAAATATCCGGACGATAATCCGGATCTTCCCCATACAAGGTCACCGAGTCAAAAGCCGTACTCAGCCGCTTCGCTTCGTCATTTTGGGACAAGAAGTGAAAACGGCGGTTCGTGCGCTCAGGCGTACCTTCGCCCGCAAATTGCCGCTTCGGATCTTCTCCCTCGCGTTTGAACGGAAATACCCCAGCTGTATAAGGGAACTCGCCTGGTACGTTTTCCTTCAGCGACCATTTCAAAATCTCGCCCCAGTCATGGAAGTCCGGCACGGCTACTTTCGAAATGCGAGTACCTGACAGCGATTCGCTGAACAGCTTCGTGACGATTTCCTTGTCGCGAATGCGAGTGACAAACTGGTCCTGTCTGTACGCTTCCTTGAGCTTGGGCCAGTTGTCGAGCACTTTGCGGCATTCGGGATGCAGCTTTTCCTCGAACAGCTTGATTTGCTTGTCGAGTACCGCGATCAATTCGGTTACTGCTTCGTCCTTGGCTGCAAGCAGCGTTTCCTTGGCGCCGTGCAGCTGATACAGCTTGCGGGCGATAGCGGACTGCTCATCGGTGTACGCCTGGTATTGGCGGACCGTATTCGCAATCTCTTGCAAATAGTTGATTCTTTCTGTCGGAATCAACGAAGTTTTGTGAATTTTCACAGGAGTAGTATCCAAATTCTCAACAGACCAGTCCACATTCGTCTTTTGCACAATTTTATGCATCAGAGCAGCAAACAGCACATTTGTGCCCGGGTCGTTGAACTGGCTGGCAATCGTACCGTAAACCGGGACCTGCTCGTCAGGCAAATCGAATAGCTGATGATTGCGACGATACTGCTTCCGCACTTCCCGCAAAGCATCTTCCGAGCCTTTGCGTTCGAACTTGTTGATCGCGATCACGTCCGCAAAATCGAGCATGTCGATCTTTTCCAACTGCGATGGCGCACCAAATTCACTGGTCATGACGTACATGGAAACATCGCACACTTCCGTCACCTGCGCATCGCCCTGACCGATCCCGCTCGTCTCCACGATGATCAAGTCAAATTGTGCGGCACGCGTTACTTGAATGGCATCTTTCAACGCCGCCGACAGCTCCATGCCTGACTTTCGCGTCGCCAAACTGCGCATGTAGACGCGTGGCGTGTTGTTGGCATTCATCCGTATCCGGTCGCCCAACAACGCTCCACCCGATTTTTGCTTGGATGGATCGACAGACAGAATCGCGACTGTTTTTTCCGGATACGTACGGATAAAGCGGCGAACAAGCTCATCCGTCAGCGAGCTTTTTCCGGCTCCACCTGTACCTGTGATCCCGAGCACCGGAATCGACTCTGGGGCTTCCAGCACGCTTGCTTGCAACGGTTCCTTCCACTCTGGCTGATCCACCGCATACTCCGCGACAGAGATCAGTCGGGCGACCGCCTTGTGATTCTGCTCGCGCAAGCCCTTTACTTCGTCTTCCAACTGTTTGACGGTCGGAAAATCGCTGTTTCTGATCATGTCGTTGATCATGCCTTGCAAGCCCAAACGCCTGCCGTCATCCGGCGAGTAAATTTTACAGACGCCGTATTCCTCCAGCTCGCGAATCTCGCGTGGAACGATTACTCCACCGCCGCCCCCGAAGACACGGATATGCTCCGCTCCCCGCTCGCGCAAAAGATCAATCACGTATTTGAAATATTCCACATGGCCGCCCTGATAAGAGCTGATGGCAATGCCCTGCACATCCTCCTGGATGGCAGCAGTCACGATGTCATCGACCGAGCGATTGTGACCAAGATGGATCACTTCCACTCCCGATGACTGCAAAATACGGCGCATGATATTGATCGAGGCGTCGTGACCGTCATACAAGCTGGCAGCGGTCACAAAACGCACCTTGTTTTGCGGACGATACACTTCGGTTTCCATCGTTCCACTCTCCCCGAGATTCAAGTAAATGACTTAGTCGGAGACACTGATTTCACGAAGCAACAGCGTAATCTGCTTTTCGGTGAACTCCTCCAACGTATAGTGCTTGTGCAGAGCCCAGCGACGGAACACCCACATTTCGCCCAGCACCATGATATTGTCAGCCATCAGCTTGACATGCTTCTCATCAATGCGCAGCGAACCGTCGGCAATCCCTTTTTGCAGGATCTCCACAAAAATTTGGGCAATCTCTTCTTCACGTCCGAGAACGTAACGAAGCGTTTCTTTCGGCAGCGACTTCGACTCCTGATAAATGAGCAGGACGCGGTCGCTCATCTGATCCATCACGCGGATCAAGCTTTTGAGTGCGAGCTTCAAAATTTTCAAGCCTGTGCCGTTAAAATTGATCGCTTCGCGCAAACGCGTCTCCATCTCGGCATGAATCGCATCGCAAACGAGATAAAGCACGTCTTCCTTCGATTCGATGTACTCGTACAAGGTGCCGATACTGAACCCGGAAGCCCGGGCGATCTCCCTCGTCGTCGTTTTGTGAAAACCTTTATTAATGAAGAGATGAACGGCAGCTTCAATAATCTGCTCCCGGCGTTTTTCAATCAACTTCGGGTCCTTTACCAAGGACGGTATGGTTTTTCTTCTTTCGGACACAACAAATCCACCCTTCCAACCGACTGAGCGTTTAGTCAGACACTTTCAGGAAAAGAAAGGCGCAAACGCTCATTGACGATCTTTTCGCAAACAATTATACGCGAGTAAGAGCGCAAAGCCAAACCTTTCTTTTCCACAGGCCTTATCAAAAAATCTTTTTGCGTTCAGCTAGTTGGAACAATCGTGGTTGTCGGTAATGATTTCTCTATTCTTTTAGCAGGTAGTTGCTGATTACTACGCGCTGGATTTCATTAGTGCCCTCATAAATTTGCGTGATTTTCGCATCCCTCATGAAGCGCTCGACAGGGTACTCACGGGTGTAGCCGTACCCGCCAAATACTTGCACTGCTTCGGTCGTAACCTCCATCGCGATATCGCCCGCGAATACTTTGGACATGGCAGATGCTTTTCCGTAAGGCAGGCCCTGGTCTTCCAGCCATGCAGCCTGATACGTGAGCAAGCGAGCGGCTTCGATTTTGGTTGCCATGTCAGCCAGCTTGAACTGGATGGCTTGCAAGGACGCGATCGGCTTCCCGAACTGGTTGCGTTCTTTGGCATAAGCAAGGGCGTGCTCGAAAGCTCCCTGCGCGATGCCAACCGCTTGGGCAGCGATTCCGTTTCGTCCGCCGTCCAGCGTCATCATGGCGATTTTGAAGCCTTGACCTTCCTCGCCGAGCCTATTCTCTACAGGAACTCGTACATCTTCAAAATTCACCGCCAAAGTTGGCGAGGAACGAATGCCCAGCTTTTTCTCCTTTTTGCCCATCGTGAAGCCGTCCATGCCTTTTTCCACGATGAAGGCGGTAACTCCCTTGTGTTTCAGCTCAGGGCTGGTTACGGCAAAAACGATGTAAATCTCTGCTTCACCCGCATTGGTGATGAAAATTTTGCTGCCGTTCAAAATGTAGTGGTCGCCATCGCGCACAGCAGTTGTACGCATTCCTGCGGAGTCGGAGCCTGAGCCTGGCTCAGTCAAACAGTAAGCTCCCATTTTTTTGCCTTCTGCCAATGGACGCAAAAACTTTTGTTTCTGCTCTTCTGTGCCAAACTTGTAAATCGGCCAGCTTGCCAGCGATACTTGTGCGGACAAAGTTACGCCGATCGACGCATCCACACGGGAGAGTTCTTCGACTGCAATGACGTAGCTCAAGTAGTCCGCGCCAGCGCCTCCGTATTCTTCCGGCCAAGGGATGCCCGTCAAGCCAAGCTCTGCCATCTGTTCAAAAATGGATCTGTCGAAGCGCTCTTCCTCATCGCGCTCGGCTGCTGTCGGAGCCACCTGGTTTTCTGCGAAATCGCGGATCATTTTACGCATCATGTCATGTTCTTCCGTGAGCTGGAAATTCATTTTTTTCACTCCCCCATGTGTTTTCGCCTGTTTTAGTCAGCCCAGTAACCGGGCGGCACAAAAGGCTTTTATTTAGTCAGCAAGCAAATGCTTGGCGATTACGATTCGTTGAATTTCGTTGGTACCCTCATAAATCTGCGTAACTTTGGCATCCCGGAACAGACGCTCAACCGGATATTCTCTGGTGTAGCCGTACCCGCCAAACACTTGTACCGCTTCTGTCGCCAGCTCCATCGCCGTATCCGTAGCGAACCGTTTTGCCATCGACGCTTCCATGCCGCAGGCGATTCCCTGGCTGCGCAGTGATGCTGCGCGATACACCAACAGTCTCGCTGCTTCCGCTTTTGTCGCCATGTCCGCGAGCTTGAACCCGATAGCTTGTTGCTTGGCGATCGGTTGTCCGAACTGCTTGCGTTCTTTTGCGTACTCTGTCGCGTAATGGACAGCAGCCTCGGCGATCCCCAACGCTTGCGCAGCGATTCCGATTCTGCCCGTGTCCAGGTTCGCCATCGCAATACAGAAGCCGTCTCCCTCTTGCCCCAACAGGTTGGCAGCAGGTACGCGAGCGTTGTCAAGCACCAGTTCAGTCGTGTAGGAGCCGTGCAGCCCCATTTTCTTTTCCTTTTTGCCGACGATAAAGCCCGGCGTATCTTTCTCCACGATGAAAGCGGAAATTCCTTTGCTTCCCTTGCTGGCATCCGTGACCGCAAAAGTGATGTACGTATCCGCTTCGCCGCCGTTTGTAATGAACACTTTGTTGCCGTTCAGGATGTATTCATCCCCGCTTCGCACCGCTGTCGTTCTGATGCTACTGGCATCGGACCCGGCATGCGGCTCGGTCAGGGCAAAAGCGCCGAGATATTCGCCACGAGCCAGCTTTGCCACGTACTTGCGCTTCTGCTCCTCCGTTCCGAAGTAAAGAATCGGATTCGTTCCTACAGAGGTGTGCACGGACAAAATGACTCCCACTGTCGCGCTCACTTTGGAAATCTCGTGAATCGCCAAAATGTAGGAGACAAAATCGGCTCCGGCGCCTCCCCATTCTTCAGCGATCGGTATTCCCATCAGCCCCATCTCGCCCATCTTTTTGAGAATCTGGCGGGGAAACTCATCCTTTTCCTCCATAACCGGAACAAACGGCGCAATTTCTTTTTGCGCAAAGTCGCGTACCATGCGGCGCATCATCTCTTGCTCATCGTTCAATCGAAAATCCATGTCCGTCCTACCTTTCTGCCGAATCCTTCAGTTAGTTGTACACGTAGAATCCTCGACCGGATTTTTTGCCTAGCCATCCCGCTTTTACGTATTTGCGAAGCAGCGGGCAAGGACGATATTTGGAATCGCCGAAGCCTTCGTGCAGCACCTCCATGATGTAGAGGCACGTATCAAGACCGATAAAGTCAGCCAACTGGAGCGGACCCATCGGATGGTTCATGCCCAGCTTCATCACTTCGTCGATCGCTTCTGGCGTTGCCACGCCCTCATACACGCAATAGATCGCTTCGTTGAGCATCGGCATCAGCACCCGATTGGACACGAAGCCCGGGAAATCATTTACGCTTACTGGCACCTTGCCCATTTGCTTCGACAAATCTTCGGTCAGCTGGTATACCTCGTCTGCTGTTTGCAGCCCGCGAATAATTTCGACCAGCTTCATCACAGGTACAGGATTCATGAAATGCATCCCGATCACTTTTTCCGGCCGCTTCGTCACTGCGGCAATTTCGGTGATGGGAAGAGAGGACGTGTTGCTCGCCAAAATCGCATGCGGCGGACATACCTCATCCAGTTTGGAAAAGATCGCTGTTTTCACCGCCATATTTTCGGTGACAGCTTCTATAACAAAATCAGCATTCGCCGCGTCTGCCAAATCGGTCGACAGGACGAGCCGGGATAAGATCGCCTGTTTGTCGTCTTCGCTCAGTTTGCCTTTTTCCACGTTGCGCGACAAGTTTTTCGTGATCGTCGCCAGACCGCGCTCCACAAACGGCTGCTGCACGTCGTTCAAATAAACGCGAAAGCCTGCCTGTGCTGCTACCTGGGCAATGCCGCTGCCCATCTGCCCTGCTCCGATGACCATTATCGTTTGTACGTTCATGTAAAAGGCCCCCTACTCCACTTTAATCAGGATAGCGTCTCCCTGTGCGGCACCGCTGCAAATCGCCGCAATCCCTAGTCCGCCACCGCGTCTTTTTAACTCGTATGCGAGGTGCATGATAATTCGTGCTCCACTCGCTCCAATCGGGTGACCGAGCGCGATCGCTCCCCCGTTTACATTTACTTTCTCGTCGTCCCAACCGACGATTTTGCCGCTGGTCAAGGTCACGGCTGCAAACGCTTCGTTCACTTCAAACAAAGCGATTTCGTCCAGCGAAACCCCTGTTTTTTCGAGCAGCTTGTTGATGGCCAGCCCTGGTGTCGTTGCAATGTAAGGCGCTTCTGCTCCTACGTGCGCATGTCCGAGAATCGTAGCGAGCGGCTTGATGCCCAGCTCCTCGGCCTTGGCATCGGACATCAGCACCATCGCTGCTGCTCCGTCATTAATGCCAGGCGCGTTGCCTGCCGTAATCGTTCCGTCCTTTTTGTAGACTGGCGGCAGTTTCGCCAGACCTTCCCTGGTCGTATCCGGGCGTGGTCCTTCGTCTTTTGTCACTTGCAGCGGCTCCCCTTTTTTCTGAGGAATGGAGACGGCTACGATCTCCTCGTCAAAAAGTCCGTTCTCGACCGCTCTCGCCGTTCTCTGCTGGCTGCGCAGCGCCCAATCGTCCTGCGCTTCACGCGATATTCCGTACTCTTCAGCCACGTTGCTGCCGTGAACAGCCATCGGCACCTGATCAAACGGACAAGTGAGGCCATCGTACATCATGAGATCGCGTACAGTCGCATCTCCCATTCTCATGCCATCACGCGCCGCCGGAAGCGCATAAGGCGCATTGCTCATGCTCTCCATGCCGCCAGCAACGATAATCTCCCCGTCGCCTGCGCGAATGATTTGGTCGCCCATCGTGACAGCCCGCATCCCGGAGGCGCACACCTTGTTGATCGTCTCGCTCGCCACGTCCCATGGCAGTCCGGCCTTGCGTGCTGCCTGCCGGGAAGGAACCTGTCCTGCTCCCGCCTGAATGACCATGCCCATGATCACTTCGTCGACTTGATCGCCGGAAATGCCGGAGCGCTCCAAAGCTTCCTTGATCACGATTGCACCGAGGTCTACCGCAGACAACGCTTTCAGGGAACCGCCAAACTTGCCAAACGGGGTACGTGCCGCCCCAACTATCACCGTTTTCATCGCATGCCCTCCATTCTTATGACCGAGCGTTCGTTCATTTTCTGCTATCTTCATTTTGCCGTCTTCAACCCGATTAGTCAATGAATTATTAGAAAAGTTGGGCTATGTTAAAGCTTCTGACGCCCGTGTTTGCTACCCTTATCCCGACGAAAAAAGAACAGCCTGACTTCTTTTCCTAATCAGGCTGTTCGGGGTTCCCAAAAGAACACTTCTCGTCTTCGTCGCTTGTCAGATCGCGTCCGCCAAAATCTCCGCCACATCGCGCGTTTTGACGTCGTCTTCTTTTTCCTTGGTTTTGATTCCGTCGTTCATCATGGTCAGGCAGTACGGGCAGGCGCTGGCAATCGCGGTCGGGTTGACCTCCAATGCTTGCTCGGTACGCGCCACGTTGACACGCGAGCCTTCATGCTCCTCCATCCACATCAGGCCGCCGCCTGCTCCACAGCACATGCTGTCACAGCCGCTGCGCTTCATTTCCACCACTTCGACGCCAGGGATTGCTTCCAAGATGACACGCGGCTTGTCGTAAATCTCGTTGTAGCGACCCAAATAGCAGGAATCGTGATACGTAATCCGCTCCTTGACTTCCTTCGTCGGTTTCAAGCGGCCTTCGTTCACCCACTGGGCGAGCAACTCGGAATGGTGGTACACTTCCGCGGTCAATCCAAACTCCGGATATTCGTTTTTGAACGTATTGTACGCGTGCGGGTCGCAGGTGACGATCTTCTTCACTTCGTAGCCTTCGAACAACGCGATGTTTTCTTGTGCCAGTTGCTGGAACAAAAATTCGTTTCCGATGCGGCGCGCCGTATCTCCCGAGTTCTTTTCCTCATTCCCCAGGATGGCGAACTTGACGCCCGCTTCGTGCATGAGCTTCACAAAAGCATGCGAGATTTTTTGGCTGCGCAGATCAAACGAGCCCATGGAGCCGACCCAGAACAAATATTCAAATTCCTCGACCTGCTTGACGGTCGGCACCTCGTATTGACCATTCAGACCTTCAATCCATTTCATCCGGTCCTTGCGGTTGATTCCCCAAGGGTTGCCCTGGCGCTCGATATTGTTCAGGGCGCGCTGCGCTTCGGCTGGCATGCTTCCTTCGGTCATCACGAGATAGCGGCGCATGTCGATGATTTTATCCACGTGCTCGTTCATCACCGGACATTGGTCTTCACAGTTGCGACAGGTTGTACAAGCCCACAGCTCCTGCTCGGTAATGACATCGCCAATCAGGTTTTTCTCGTAAATGGACGTCGCGCCCTCGGCTGTGGCTGCCACTTCCGAAGCTTGCACAGCGATCTGGTTGGCAGTCGTTTGCGAAAAAGCAAAGCTTGGCATCCACGGCGTACGAGATGTCACAGCGGCTCCCTTTTCCGTCAGATGGTCGCGCATTTTCGTAATCAAGTCCATCGGCGAGAGCATTTTTCCGGTTCCCGCTGCCGGGCACATATTCGTACAGCGCCCGCACTCTACACAGGCGTACAAGTCGATCAGCTGTGTTTGCGTGAAGTCTTCGATCTTGCCCACGCCGAATACTTCCTGTGTCTCGTCCTCGAAGTTGATGCTCGACAGCTTTCCTGGCGGATCGAGCTTTTTGAACCAGACGTTAACCGGAGCAAACAGCAAGTGAGCGTGTTTGGACTGCGGCACGTAGACGGCAAAGCCCAACAAAATGATCAGATGCGCCCACCAGAAAATATAAAAGAGAACCGCTCCGCCCGTACTGCCTACCCCGATGGCGGAAAAGGCCATTGCCAAGACGGAGGAGATCGGAGCAAAGCCAGATGCTTCATGCCCGAGCCAAATTTGCTCAAAAGCCAGGGAGAGCAATACAGTCGCCATCAGAGAGAAGATCAGCAGCAGGACAATCCCTGACTTGAAGCCGCGCTTCAGCCGTTTCAACTTCTCGATATAGCGACGGTAAAAAGCGTATCCGACAGCAGCCAAAATCAGAAAAGTGGTGATTTCCTGCATGAGCGAAAAGTATTTGTGAGCGCTGCCAAAAGGTAGCTCGAAGCCCGTCGATAGCCCTTTGATCACCAGCTCGATCGCGCCGAATTGCAGCGTGATGAATCCGTAGAACATCACGACGTGCATAATCCCGCTTTTCTTGTCCTTCAACAGCTTCTTGTGGAAAATGACGTTGTCCAGCATCAGGTTGATGCGTGCGCCAAAGTCATTTTTCACATCCGGCTTTTTGCCCAGCTTGATGAACAAATATCTGCTGTACACAACATGTCCGGCCAGATACAGCCCGTAAGCGAGCACCAGGAAAAAAGCGATCAGATTGATAAGTGCCAGCATGTTTCTACTCCCCCACTTTCACGAGTTGTCTTTACTTTCTATCTTATCAGAATCGAAAAGAAAAATGAATGACTATTCAGTCTGTAAGTTTGATTTTTTCAAACAATGCAATAATACTGACTGAACGTTCGCTCATATTACTGTAATCCGATCTTATCACAGAAGCGGGAAATGAACCATCCTGCAAATAAAATTGGCAATATTCTCACCCTCATGCTCACGAAAAAGAAACAGCTGCCCGTTCAATCAGGCAGCTGCTAACACTTTGTTTTTCACGTTTATTTGCCAGACGCTTCTTTTGCTTCTGCAGGCGTCTGTTCTTTTTTCGCTTTTTGCTCCAGACGCACGTCTGCCAGCGACTTGACTTTGGTGGCCTTGATGCGCTTGTTGCGCGGCAGATCGGTCGGCTCCAGGTTGTCGACTTCATCCTGCATGAGGGCCGCGATACCGACAGCTTTGCCTTTTGCCGCTGTGCAGTATTCGCAATTTTCCTCGTCATGCTCATGGTAGGTCTTAGGCTCCGGATACGATGTGATTACGCCTTCGAAGTTGCGCAGCACCACTTTATCGGACGCTTGCGAAATAATGTAGTTCGGGCTGACCGGGATTTTTCCGCCACCGTGCGGAGCGTCCACCACAAAGGTAGGGACAGCATAGCCGGAGGTATGGCCGCGCAGGTGTTCAATAATTTCAATCCCTTTGCTGACAGGAGCGCGGAAGTGGCCGATTCCTTCAGACAGGTCGCACTGATAGATGTAGTACGGACGGACGCGAATTTTGACCAGGTCTTGCACCAGCTTTTTCATCGTGTTGGCACAGTCGTTGATTCCCGCGAGAATCACAGCCTGGTTGCCCAGCGGAACGCCCGCATTTGCCAGCATTTCGCAAGCTTGCTTCGCTTCCGGTGTAATTTCTTTTGGATGGTTGAAGTGCGTATTCAGCCATACCGGATGATACTTTTTCAGGATGTTGCACAGGTTTTCCGTAATGCGCTGCGGGAATACGACTGGCGCGCGGGTTCCGATACGGATGATTTCTACGTGCGGAATGTCGCGCAAGCTGCTGATGATGTATTCCAGAACGCGGTCGTTGATCAACAGGCCGTCTCCGCCAGAGAGAAGCACGTCACGCACTTCCGGTCTGCTGCGGATGTAATCGATACAGGCGTCGAGCTGTTTCTTCGGCACGCCCATGCCGATCTGGCCGGAGAAGCGGCGACGCGTGCAATAGCGGCAATACATGGAGCACTGGTTCGTCACAAGGAAGAGCACACGGTCTGGATAACGGTGAGTCAAACCGGGAACAGGAGAATCGGTATCCTCATGCAACGGGTCTTCCATGTCGTACTTTGTCCGAACCATTTCGGAAGACAGCGGAACGGATTGCATGCGCACCGGATCTTTTGGATCATCGACGTCCATCAACGAAGCGTAGTACGGCGTAATATTCAAAGGAATGGTTTGCGTGGAAATACGCACGCCCTCTTCCTCTTCCGGCGTCAGGTTGATTACTTGCTTCAAATCATCTACCGTTTTAATGGTGTGGGTCAGCTGCCACATCCAGTCATTCCATTTTTCTTCCGGAACATCCTTCCAAAGTTCAATCGAACGCCAGTCACGTCTTGTCGCTACTGTCATCTGTGTCACATCTCCTCTCGTCTGTAGTGAACCATCATGCGTTTCACTCGACCAAGTAAAGATGCAAGGGTCGTGCCAATCAAATCAAAAAATTTAGAAAATAGGAAATAGAGCGTTTTGTAAGCGTTTCTTTCCCTTTAAACCAATGAAAGCGCTGCCGAAATTTCGGCATTCAACAGGGCGGGATCATTCGTTGCGAAAGCTTGTATTGCAGCGTTTGCCTTGGGATGCCCAAAAGCTTCGCTGCCCGCAGTACATTGCCATCCGTCTGTTTCAGCGCGTCCCCGATGATCCGCTCTTCCAGTTCCCGCAGAATCTCGGGCAGCGTACAGCCTTCTCTGTCCGCAAGCAACGAGATTGGGATTGGTTCAGGCGTTGAAGGGCTTTGCAGCATATCCGGCTGCACTCGCTCCAGCATATGCGCTGGCAAATGCTCCATCATGATCATGTCATCCTCCACCATGTTCATCGCTGCCTCCACCACATGCTCCAGTTCCCTGACGTTCCCCGGCCAGTCGTAGCGCGCGAAAAGCTGGGCTACTTCCGGGCTAATGCCGCGCACGTTCATGCCGAACACCCGGTTGAACTTGGCCAAAAAATGCTCGACCAGCAAGTCGACATCTTCTCTGCGCTCGCGCAACGGCGGCAAGGAAAAGGAGACGACGTTGATCCGGTAATACAGGTCGGTTCGCATCAAACCTCGCTCGACAAGCAGTTGCGGAGCTTCGTTGACAGCAGCGATCACCCGCACATCCACTTTGACCGACTGACTGCCGCCGATCCGCCTGATTTGCCCATCCTGTAGCACGCGCAGCATTTTTGCCTGCAAATCGAGCGGCATGCTGTTCAGTTCATCCAAAAACAGCGTTCCGCCATCCGCCAGCTCAAACAGTCCCGGCCGATCGTCTGCCCCTGTGAAGCTGCCTTTCACCGTGCCAAACAGCAGGCTTTCCAGCAATGACGCTGGCAGCGCCGCACAGTTTTGCGCGATAAACGGCTTGCTGCTGCGCAGTGACGCGTGGTGAATCGATTGCACAAACAGCTCCTTGCCAGTTCCCGTCTCGCCGTAAATCAGCACGGGTGAAGTCGTGCGCGCGGCCTTTTTCGCCCGTTCCTTCAAGTGATTCATCTGCTCGCTCTTGGTCAAAATGTCTTCGAAGTGGAAAGCAACCTCATCCGCCCCCCGTTTGGCGCGCTTTGGCTTGCTGATTTTCGCCTGCAAGTCAACCAACCGCTCCGACAGCTCTTTCAGCTTGCCGATATCTTTTGCGACCTCAACCGCTCCGACCAGCCTTTTGCCTACTCGGACCGGGAGCGTCGTGTTAATCGTCTCTACGCGCATTCCTTTCCAGTTTTTATACGTCTGTGTCTGATCGTAGATGGCTTCTCCGTTCTCAATGACACGCAGCAGCGTGCTCGAATGCCGGTCGAGCGAAGGAAACACCTCCAATAAAGGCTTCCCCAGCACCTCTTCTGGCGTCAACCCGTCCAGTCTTGCCGCGACGTGGTTGTAGAAAATCGTGATTCCTTCCGCATCGACCACATGAATCCCTTCATCAATGGCCCCCAGTATTGCCTGCAACATTTCTACCGTATCAGACAACGGCATGCTGGCCTCCACCCCTTTCAACCTTGCTGCCAAAAAACCATCACTATGCCGAAAATTCGGCAAAATCAACATCATCCTATCGATTTCGCGCTACTTGTACCGAGAGCATGACGGTGTAAAGCAAATGTCCACATATCCATATGCAAAATGCTGTCCACGTTATCGGAACTTTGCTTAAGAGACTAAACGGCAAGAAGGCGACTGCAAATCCAAGCATCCAGTACAGCAAATAACGGGTCCTTTTGCCGCGATCTTCACGAGGGTAAAAATACATCAGAAAAAAAGCAATGATCACACTGATCAAAAGATGGAGCAAAAGCTCCGCGATTGACGGCAAGTTTTCCATGCCCGGGACATAACTGACGTCGATCAGTACAGGAAACGTACTGGTGTCGAACAAGCCGTCTCCCAGCGCGAGAAAAGCTGCCAAACCCAGACCGGCAATAAGGCCATTCACGAGTACGAACATGCTTGAACCCTCCTTCCAACTCCTGCCGCGAGTTCCTTCTATTGTACGTGCAAAAAACCGCCCTTGCAAAGAGCGGCTTATTTTCCTAACTCCATTTTCAGTTCGTGCTCGCCAGCGTACTGCTCGTTCATCCACGTTTGATAAAAAATTTCCACCTGTACCGGGGCGTCTTCCGCATAGCGGATACGCAGCTTGCTCGTATGTGTCTCCATGGCGAACGGCCCGTACGGACTCTGGTAAGTGGAATGCGTGCTTGCCCCTTTTTCAAAGTGCTGTCTCGTCGAAACGCCACCCTGGCGCACCAGCGTAACAGCGCTGTCCGTCAGTTTGAGGGTTGTACTGACTTCTCCCGCGCCTTCCAGTTGTTCTTTATATGTCAAATACCAGGCAGATGCTTTTTGCACAAGCTTTCCTTTGTACTCATGCCTCGTTTCATCCCATTCTCCGTCGACGCGATGTCTGGCTGACAGCTTCAGTTGTACTTCTTTCATGACGCTCTCCACACTCCACGATTTCTGCTTGCTTGTCGGACAATCATCCATTCATTTTACGATCATCCTTCTTGAGTTGCAACCGCTGCCTGGTCCTTTGCGTCCGCCAAAAGGAAGCGCATGGTCGCGGCAACACCAACCGCCGCGAGCAAAAGCAATCCCGCCAGGACAAGGTAGCCCATGCCTGCTCCTGTGTAGTCAATCATGACTGTAAACACGCCGATCAGCACCAAACGCATCATCATGCCGAGCGAGTTGAAAAAGCTCATTACCCGCCCCATAAACTGTTTCGGGATCACGGTCATGTAGAGAGATTGGCGGATGAGGCGAACAGAGGCATTGCTCCAGCCGTAAAACATATAGGCTCCGATCAAAGCCCAGCCGTACGGCAAGGCCACCATGACGACGATCATGACAGCGAACAGCAGCGTGTTTGCCACCATCGCAGCCAACTGCCCCATTTTGCGTACGACCACAGAGACGAGTATACCTGCCGCTACCGCTCCCAAAGCATAGGCCATCTCCCCGAACGAGAAGACCGAGACATCTGCTTGCAAAGTTTGGCTGACGTAAACAGGCTTCAGCAAATTGCTCGCCATCACAGCGATAAATGGCATCAAGGCACATATACCGAAGACGAGAAAGCCCTTTTTCTCCTTGATGTAGCTCCAGCTTTGCCCGAACTGGCTGATCCACGATACGCCCTGGCTCAGCTTGGCCTCGCCTTCCAATGTAAACGTATATTTCATCGTGGAAAGCAGACAAAATGCAAACAGGTACGTCAGAGCATTGAACAAAACGACAGTGGAAAGTCCGAATTTGCCCAGCAACAGCCCGGAAAACGCACCTGCGAGAACGGACGCCGTCTGTCCCTCGATTTCCAGCAAACTGTTAATGTCGTTGTAATGTTTCGGTTTGAACGTCTCCTGAACCAAGGCCGATTGGGCCGGATAATGAATCTGGTACATGAAGGTCGTAACCAGGTAAATCGTGATCAGCATCCATTCCTGATACTCTCCGAAAAAGCCCCAGACAGCCAAAACTCCCAACACGCCAAAACCGATCAAGTTTTCAACGAGCAGCATTTTTTTGCGGGAATAACGATCAATCAGCGTCCCGATATAAGGCCCGATAAAAAACATCAACACAGCCGAGACGAACATGGTCGAACCCAACAGCTGGGCCGAACCTGTGGTTTCCACTAGATACCAGGCAATCCCGATCATCGTCATGCCTTGACCGAAGCCGGAAAAAAGATTGGAGAAAAACAGCTTGCGAAACTCAGCATGCGCAAAAACTTCTCTCATGGATAACAACTCCCTCGATAATGCTTCGGCAACTTTTTATTCTCTATGCCAATTTTATCTAATTTTATAAACTTAGTAAATAAAAATGTTTTTAAAGTGCAAATGAATGTCCTGCTCCTGCTCAGGGAGTGTATTACACGTTACGTTACGTTACGTTACGCGACGCGCGAAAATTTTCTGCATCCATTCAGGTTCAGATAAGAAAAGGTGCGAGCAACGCCATACAAAAGCCTCCGGTACTTTGTGAGTTCCGGAGGCTTGTCGTTGTATCGATTATTTTACAAAGCTGAGCAGCAGCTCGCGCACGATTTTGGATGCCACGATTTGCGTCATCTCGCTGTGGTCGTACACAGGAGCCACTTCCACCAGGTCGCAGCCAATCACATTAGCGCCATTTTGCGCCATGAAGTGAATCGTGTCCAGCAGCTCGCGGGAAGTGATGCCGCCTGCTTCTGTTGTACCTGTGCCAGGTGCGTGCGCAGGGTCGAGAACATCGATGTCGATGCTCAGATAGATCGGACGGTTGCCGATCGTCGGCAGCACTTGCTTCACAGGCTCCAAAACATCGTACTTGTACAGGTGCATGTTTTCTTTTGCCCACTCAAACTCTTCTCTCATTCCGCTGCGAATCCCGAACGAGTAGACGTTTTTGCCGCCAATCAGGTTGCACACCTTTTTGATTGGCGTGGAGTGGGAATACTGGTATCCTTCGTAGTTGTCGCGCAGGTCGGTATGCGCGTCAAAGTGGAATACCACCATGTCCTTGTACTTTTCGTATACAGCTTGGAATACCGGCCAGGAAACGAGATGCTCGCCGCCCAGTCCCAGAGGGAATTTGCCGTCTTCCAACACTTTTGCCACGAAGGTGCGAATCGCATCAAGGCTGCCTTCCACGTTGCCAAAAGGAAGCGGAATATCGCCAGCATCAAAATACTTGATGTCTTCGAGCAGTCTGTCCAAATACGGGCTGTACTCTTCGAGACCGATCGATACTTCGCGAATGCGGGCAGGGCCGAAACGGGAACCTGGGCGGAAGCTGACCGTCCAGTCCATCGGCATGCCGTAAATGACTGCTTGGCTTTCTTCATAGCTTCCGTGGCTGCGGATGAAGACATTGCCGGAATATGCTTCGTCAAAACGCATAAAGGTTGTCCTCCTCCGATTAGTCGCGGGTCAGCTCAGCCACAAAGTTAGGCAGTTTGAAAGCAGCGTGGTGAACTTCCGCATTGTAGTATTTGGTGCCCAGGTCTTTGATTTTTGCAGGATCTACTTCCAGCGGATCATGTTGTTTGGAAGCGATGGTGAAGCTCCACAGACCGGATGGATAAGTAGGGATGCTGCAAGTGTACAGACGGGTTACCGGGAAGATCGATTTCAGGTCTTTGAACACGCGCTTGATCAGATCGCGGTTGAACCATGGAGATTCTGTTTGCGCAACCATGATGCCGTCTGGTTTCAACGCATCGTGAATGCCTTGGTAGAAGCCTTTTTCAAACAGACCTACCGCTGGGCCAACTGGCTCTGTAGAGTCAACCATGATCACATCGTATTCGCCTTTGTGGTCATGAATATGTTTGATGCCATCGATTACTTGCACATCGACACGCGGGTTGCCTGTCAGTGCGCTCGCAATTTCCGGGAAATATTTTTTGCAGGATTCAATTACGCCACCGTCGATTTCAGCCAGAACTGCTTTTTCCACAGCTGCATGCTTCACGATCTCACGGATTGCCCCACCGTCGCCGCCACCGACAACCAGAACCTTTTTCGGGTTTGGATGCGTATTGAGAGCGATGTGAGAAATCATTTCGTGGTATACAAACTCATCGACATCGGTGGTCATAACCATGCCATCGAGTACTAACATGCGACCAAACTGCTTGGTAGTAATGACATCGATTTGTTGAAACTCGGATTTCTCACTGTATAGGGTATCAGTAATTTTCGTTGTTATCCCGTGATTTTCCGTTTGTTTTTCGGTGTACCACAATTCCATATTCATGGTTATGTAACCTCCTTCAATTAACCGCATGAAAATACAATATAACAAGAAAATTATAGTAGCTGCCAATCAAAAAGCAAGTTTTTTTTCTGGACAGGCCAAAAACCCGTCCTCGCGCTCGTTTTTCATGCGACAGGCAAGTTTATCCAGTACACAGCTGACCCATACTAGAAGTATCATTTGTGTCCCTTAGTATGTCCCGTTTTTTGTGGAAACGTCGCGCTGTTTTTTTATGTCAGAGGACGTGGCTGCTTTTGCTGCTCAGAGCGGATTTTGCGAAAAAACTCGGCAAGGGTTATGACGGTGGAGGTGTCGTTTTCGCTTGTTGTCAAACAGCTATTTCGTTTCTGTGAAAAGACGCGGCGGGGGCTTGACGGCAGATGTGGCGCTTTCGCTTGTCAAACAGCTATTTCGTTTCTGTGAAAAGACGCGGCGGGGGCTTGACGGCAGATGTGGCGCTTTCGCTTGTCACACAACCGTCCCCGTTTCTGCGAAAAACGTCTTTTGGGACGTAAAACGCTTGCGACCAACGCTTTTCTCCCCCAAAGAGCGGGGAGACTGTCACGACTATTTTGTTCGTTCAAACAATAGAAAGGAGGAGAGGCAAAATGGAAGTCATTCGTGACCCTTCCCTGTTGCGTTATCTTCGCTGGGCCAAGAAATTTGTAAAATTTTCCATACTCAGCCTTTTATGCTTATCTTTTGCCATCTTGCTCTTGATCTTGTACTTGCGTTCGCAACCGCTTCCTGAAACATTCGTCAAGCAGACGACAACGATTTACGCAGCTACCGGAGACGTGCTGGACACGATGCACCGGGGGGAAAATCGCATTTCCGTGCCCATTCAGGAAATATCGCCTGCCCTCATCAACGCAACGATCGCGATCGAGGATCGTTCATTTCGGGAGCATTATGGCTTTGACTGGAAACGGCTGGCCATGGCTGCCTACGTCGATGTGATCAACATGGACATGCGCCAGGGAGCCAGTACGATTACCCAACAGCTGGCACGAAATCTGTATTTAAGCCTGGATAAAACATGGGAGCGAAAAATCAAGGAAGCCTTGCTCGCGATTCAACTGGAGCTGAATTACAGCAAAGATGAAATTTTGGAAATGTACATGAACCAGATTTACTATGGTCATTCTGCCTACGGAGTTCAGGCTGCCGCCCAAACGTATTTCGGCAAGGACGCCAAAAACTTGTCTCTGGCGGAAAGCGCCATGCTGGCCGGGATTCCCAAAGGACCGACCTATTACTCTCCTTTTGTTGATTTTGAGCGGGCAAAATCGCGGCAGAAGCTGATTCTCGAAGCCATGGAACGCGATGGCATGCTCACGGCAAAAGAAGTAGAAACGGCTTATGCGGAACCAATCAAACTAAAGGAGCGCGCTACGGAAAACGTAACCGAACAAGCGCCTTACTTCCGTGATTACATCGCAAGTCTAGTCAAAAACAAGTACGGCATCGACGAAGAAAAATTCATCCATGGCGGTTTGAAAATCCACACCACGCTTGATCCGGTGATGCAAAAAAAGGCAGAGGAAATCATCGCTTCCACACTGCCGAAAGACAATCCGAATTTGCAGGTCGCATTGGTCGCCATGGACCCTGCTACCGGGTACATCAAAGCGATGGTAGGCGGACGCGACTATAAAACAAGCCAGTACAATCGCGTGCTGGGCAAAAGACAGCCCGGCTCCTCCTTCAAGCCGATCATGTATTTGGCGGCCTTGCAAAACGGCTACACGCCGCTGACGATGATGAAAAGCGAGCCGACGGTCTTCACCTATGACCATAACAAGCAATATATCCCGAGCAATTTCGGCGGACGATATGCGAACGCGATGATCAACATGCGCGATGCGATCAAGACTTCTGACAACATTTACGCGGTCAAAACGATTGATTTTCTCAGCCCGCAAAAAGTCGTCGAGCAGGCGAAAAGCTTGGGAATCAGCAGTCCTTTGCAAGCTGTTCCTTCTCTCGCCCTCGGCACTTCCCCCGTCTCACCTCTGGAGTTGAATGCAGCCTACGCGGCTATCGTCAACAAAGGAGAAGCGGTTGAGCCAATCGCGATTACATCGATTGAAGACAGCGAAGGAAACGTTTTGGTGCAAGAAACTACGCAGAAAACACGGGTGGCCGATCCTGTCGCCTCTGCTCTGTTGGTGAATATGATGCAAGGCGTGTTTGAACGCGGCGGAACCGGATTCCGCGTCGCCAATGAATTGAATCGGCCAGTTGCCGGAAAGACGGGGTCGACCGACTATGACGCTTGGCTAAGCGGTTTTACCCCTCAGTTAGTCTCCACGGTGTGGGTAGGCTACGACAAAAATCAAAAGGTGGACGATGTAAAGGAAGGGTATTTGTCCAAAAAAGTGTGGGCGAGCTTTATGGAGAGCGCACTGAAAGGCCAGCCTCCCGCCCTCTTCGATATGCCCGCCGGAGTGGTTTCCGTCTACATCGATCCAGCGTCAGGAAAGTTGGCTACCGAACATTGCCCGACTCCACAGCTGTTTTACTTTGCCAGTGGCACGGAGCCACAAGATTACTGCACAGATCATCTGCCTCCCAACCAAACACCTACGCCGCTGCCTGCGCCCGACTCTTCGACGTTCTGGCAACGGATGGGCAGCTGGTGGAAGCCGGATCAATAACCGATAACGAAAAAAGGACGCGCTCGCAAAGAGTACGTCCTTTTTTGTTTCATCATTTCAATGGCTGGCTCATCACTTTAATGATTGGCTGTCTCCGCCGCCTACGATGCCATCTCCGTCGGTGAAGACGTGATCGTTGACGATACTAATCATCCCGGCCTGATCGAGCTGTTCCAATACTTCAAACAAGCTTTCCCGCTTGCCTGCCGGGAGCTTGCGGATAAAGTTGTTGATTTCAGCAGGTTCCACATGCGTCCGAAAATGAACCCCGCCGTGTTTCACAAAATGATCCTGGGATTGCTCCTGTTCACGCGGATCTTCATTCATGAGTACCGCCCCTTCCGTCAGACAGTTTGGGTCGAGCCTCTTTAGTGTGCCGCTATCAGCGCAAACCATGACCAGTAAAAAAATCTTCTATCGGCAATCACCGGATCATCATGTTCACAATTTGCCTGAACGCAAACAGGGAAAGAGTGACGGCTCTTTCCCTGTTTGTTGACCCAGTGTACATGTACACAGATATGGAAATAAGTTTACCTGACTTCAATTCTGGTAACAATTGATTTCACAATTTGTTCACAGACCGTTCACGATTTCCAGCTTTAGGACAAATTTTGTTTTAATTCCTCCGTGGAATTATCGAACATGGCTGCATTATTTTCGATCAGCAATTTTTTCAAAGCAGCTTTTTCTTTGTCGCCAAGCTCGGTCAACATGATCCGGCGCTTCATGGAATAGTCCATACGATTCACATGATCCGCCAAAATTTTGTAGCCACGGCGCGCTTCCCGATCGATTTCCATGTAACAAGCAGTCGCCCCTGCGTAATACGGGCCATTTTCATTGCGGTCAACGGTTACCCACACCACCCAGTACGGCTTGCCGTTCGGTACTTCTTCTTTGTTCATCGTCCATTTGATGCCTTTTTCAATCGAGCTTTTTGCATGCAGCGCCCCCATGTCGATGTAGGCTTCATCTCCATCGATGATGACGGACGATACAGCCCCCAGATCGAGTACCCCTTGGCCGAATCCGCCATGAACGTCCGTTTTGCCGCTCATGATGGTAAAGCCGCCTTTTTTGTTATCGAAAATATCCATTTACACGCCCTCCAGACACATATTCTCCTTTCTTTATTCTACTCGGAAACCTACAGTGACGCAATTTGCCCATGTGCCCGGTTATTTTTTTGCTTCGTGCCCCTCTGCTTCTTCGTCAAGCGGCTCCCCGTCCTCGGTCGGCTTTTTACGATATCGCTTCATGAGCTTGTCGAACAGCCACATGATCAAAGTCAGCAGCAACGCAGAGTGAATCGCCATCGCTGCCTTGATGATCAGGAGCGATCCCAGCATCGTATCGGAAGGCACGGCAATCATGTAGTACAAAAAACAGCCAAGAAACGCTGCGCCGAACGTCAACCATCCCCGAAATCCGTAAACCGCCCGCAGGTAGCCTGTTACAAGCAACCCGATAATCGGTCCGCCCAACTCAATCGAGTACATAAACGGGCCGAGGAACAGCCAGATAAACAGATTGTCCATATTTTCGTCCTTCCTGCCTTAGGTGCTTTGGGCGCTCTATTGGAAGTCTTGATCAAGCGATTTTATGGATTCACAAATCCAGACTTCCGCCTATTTATTCATTCATCTATTCATGTATCCCATTTTCAGCTTTCCTCCGGCGCTTCGTTTAAGCCATTTCCGTCCAGGCGATACCGCCTGCCGCTTTCCCCATCTTCTTGTGAATCTTCGGACGAAAAGCGCTTGATGAAAAGCTTCGTCGCTGGCTCGTTTGAAGCTGGCGTTGGAGGTTCAAATTCCAGTTCTTCTTGATCGAGCACATGGATTACGACGATGTTGCCATGGTATTCAATCGACAAATCTTCCACCACTTCTTTTGCATTCGCATCGAGCTTGATCGACTTTCCATTTTTCAGCAACGTCAACTCTGGAAAAGTCCCGTCTTCCTTGGAAATAATGTAGTACAAATACTTGGCGCTTTTGCCCCCGAGCTGGTTGCGTAGACCAGGCTGAACTTCCTCGTTGCCCTTCAGCAATTGCGTCACTTGTTTCATGACTTCCGGATTGGCAGGCAGCTTGGCATGTTCGCCAGCTACATAGTACCTTTTTTTCATATCCTTTTGAGCATAGTTCGCGCTGATGTACGGAACGGTGCCATCTCCAAGACCATTGTCGTAATAAGGGACCCATTCATTGTGGTACGCATCAAAGTAGTAGCCGAGAAACGTAGTTTGACCCGTACCAACAATCGCATACTGGGGTACATTGATCGTCTTTTTGTCCCACTTTTCATGGAGTGCTCCTCCCTGCTTGACCAGCGGAGTGTAGTCGAGACGAATTTTTTTATCTTGCAAAAAGTCTTGATAGCTGTAAGGTTCGTTGCGATTTTTCTTTAAGAAACCCACCGTTTCAAAATACTTTTTGGAAGGCAGCAGTTCATAAACAGCCGGTGCGTATTCCGAGATGATTTTTCCTGTCTCTTCATCCAGCCATGGGATGGAAAAGTTGTACCCGTATTTGATTGCCTGATACGCTCGCGGAGAGCCGAGAAATGGCGTTCCCATGTAGACAATGCGCTTGACTTTTGACTGGTACGACACATTTGAGAGCAACGTTTCCCTCGTAAGCAAACCACCCATGCTGTGCGCGACCAGCTGAACTTGCCTCGCCCCCGATCGTTCCAGCGCAGTATCTATTTTTTGTTTGAGGAAAGCTGCGTTTTTCGTGCTGCTGTATCGCCAGTCATACGGCATCGCAAAGATAGTCTTGTGCTTTTTGTAGCCAGCTCTCTCCAATTCTTTGACCATGCTGTAATACTGTTCGGTCATGTCACGCACAGGGCTCAGCGGAGAGTAAGAGAGATACTCAATCGCGCTGAATCCTTCATCGTCAGGTTCTGGATAGATGGATGCTCCCGCCTGCCATGGGCGCACTTCTACGCTGTTTGTTGTCGTCGGCTCCAACGACAGCAAGCGCCGATGTCTGGGGTCATTGATTCCGACCAAACTGTCTCCAAGACCAAGCCATATTTCCGAAGCTTGACCGCCCTCCTCGGCCATGAGGCGTGACCCGCCAATTCCCGGAATCAATATGACCGGAATGGTCTTTGCTGCTATCTCCAGCTTGTAAGAATTAGGCGTGAAATCGGATCGCTTGCTCGCCATGACTTTAATGATGTAGTTGCCCGGATCGACGTTCATGATGATTTGTTCGTTGGCATTCCTCGGCTTCTCTGATCGGGACAGTACCTTCCCCTGCTCGTCCTGTACATACAAGTCGATGTCCATCCCGGCCGGAATTTCTTTGAGATCAATGGTAAAAGTCGAGGCAAGCGAGAACGAGTAGCGATAATAATCGACGTCCGTACTGGCGTGCAAATTTCCGTCCACAGAAGCTGTAAAATTGGCTGGCAGCTCGTACGCTTCTTCGAGCGTATTGTTCGGCTCGTACTCGTCCACTTTTGCTTCTGTCTGATCAGCCAGAAAATCCACCCGCAGTCGATAGTAAAAATCTTTATGGTGAGACTCCATATGTCCTTTTACCATGACATAGTACCACTGGTCTTTTTCCAGGCCGATTCCTTCCACACTTTCATCGTGCTCTCCCGCAAGTTCAGAACGCCCCAGCTCGTTATGCTCATTGTCAAATACGTATACGTGATAGTCCTGGCCCGGAGGAACCTCACGCAAGGAAACATTCATTCGTCCATGCTTCGTGCCTTTTACTTTCCAGTAATCGACGTCGCCTGCTGTGCCAATTTTCCCCCTGCCATCCTTGGCGTCAAACAGCCAATCCGCTTTTTCCTTGGTATTGTTAGGCTCCAGTTCAAAAATCACTTCTCTGCTGCGCAATTCGGCTTCTTGTGGCTTGCCGCTTTCGGCAAAATCTTTGTAAAACGCTTGTGCCAGCTCAGCCAGTGACCTATCAGAAACGTCTGTGTCCGGCTCCTCTATCTCTGACTCATCCGGTTCTCCAGTCTGGTGCATCTCAGCTTCTTCTGACGCGGGGATTAACTCCAGCAGGTCTTTCCCGTCCTCAACGTACCTGTCCCAAGATGCACGCCTCAACCCCAACACAGCCTCATAAGATACATCTAGATCAGCCAAATCCAGTTGCCAGCTTGCCAACAACTCTTCGTCGTCCCGATCTGTCAGACTGATGATCAGCGGGCGATTGCCAGCAGGCTTAACAACAGCGGAAATGCGATCATCGTTGCGGAAGGCCCGGCTTTTTCGCTCCCCTTCCTGAACGACAGCCAGCTCGACCTGCTCTGAAGCTGCTGACAATTGCGCCTGAAAGTGTATCTCTCCCTCTTCCACCCAAGCCCACGCCGTTTCAACGAATAAACGATGCTCTTTTGCCCACCCGGTTCCGCCAGCATTCACCCAGCATATCGCAAGCATAATCAACAAATAGAACAGGCGCTTGGCCGTTGTCATCATCGTGATCCCCCTTGTCTTCTTTCTACTTCAAACAGTAAAAAAAGACAGATAAGGGCTGCAAATATATTTACTGAGTGCTGTGGTTGCGGATACCTTGGCGTTCCCAAGCGTTGGCAATGATTCGGAAAGGCACCCGGTAATCTGCATGCTCATGACCTTGTCCTGTCGTTTTGTTCCAGTAGGAAAAACCTTTGTTCACACCAAACCGGAACTGAACCTGGTAGTAAACCTCATAAGAAGCCCCTTTTTCAAATCCGTACTGCTTGTCTCCCATCAAAGGAGTATCTACCCCTGTCTCACGCTGCCCCAACTTGGCAACCGCATAGGAAGGACCACCCCATCGCTGGCTGGAAATAGCGCGCAAATCGAGCAAAGACTGCAATGACGTCTGCCTTCGTCCAGTCTCAGATATCCACGCCTTGGCCGAGGCGATGAGGGGAAACTGTCCGCTGACCGGGTGACGATGTCGATCCTGCAGCTCCACGCGCGCCAAGATCCGCTCTCCAGCGTAAAAATCGAGAGGTGTACTGTCCGGATAGCGGTCACGCCCGTGGTACTCAGCCCATTCGGCTGTATGAAGGACAGAGCTTGTCGCATTCGGTTCAAACACTTCAAAAAGCCGCTCTCCGCCTTTGACCGTGATCGTATAACGGCCTGTCATGGTGCTGCCGGCTTGTTGTGCCTCGCACGTCTCGTTGTCATCCTCGTCTTTGGTGCACACGTCATAGCTCAAGGCAAAGTCAATTTTATAGTTCATCGTGATGACAAAACCGTTCATTTCCGCTTTGTATTTCTGATTTTGCAATACTTGTCTCCATGTCGTTTGAGTCGGAACGGTCGTCCCTGTATAAACAAACTCCCCACCCATGGAAGTGCTGGCAACCTGCCATTGTTCAGGTACGCCGGGTCCCGTTACTTGCAAATCCAACATGGCAGGTGTGTAGACAGCCAAACTTTTTGCATCGGCGATCCAGCCCGGATTTGCTGTCACTTTGACGTTCTTGATCTCCTCTCCACTGACCGACTTTTCAAGCTGCTGCGTGTAATCTAATATTTTTTGATTGATTTGCTGCTGCGTCTTTTGATAGCCTTCATTGATTTTCGTCTGATCAATCACGACGCGAATTTTGGCTGGCTCTCTCTCCCATACGCCATCTGCATGCACCGGAAGCTTTTGCAATTGGCGTCCATCGCTGTCGTAAATCTCCAGTCCAATCTCCCCGCCTTCGTAATCCTCTCCGCCTCCCGGGGGCTGCGGAATGTTTCCGCCGACGATTTTTACAGGCCATTTTGCCCGGTTGTCTGCCCAGTTCGTTTCATTTTCCGGCTGATTTTGGGCCGGGTTCAAATGGGCAATAAAATCCTCGGATTTTTGCGGGTATTGCGTTGGAACCTTGATCGTACGCACCTCGCCCGGCTTAAATCCGTCTACATCGAGCATCGTTTCTTTCGCCGAGCTGTCCCATCTCACTGCCAGCTTTGTATCATGCTTGAGTTTGCCTGCATTTTTAATTTGAAACGTAATGACGCCTGTTGTCCCAGCTGCTTGCGGCTGTTTGGGAGCAATCGCGAAACTCTCTTTGAGAATGAGCAAATTTTCCTTGTCGATCGTATCCGCTCCTTCAATCTCAATGAAAATATAACCGTCACACGTCTCGTTGGACTCGCCATAAAACGCCACCATGTACAAACCTGGCAACACTTCGTCTGTCACATCATCATCCGGGAGACGTATCCAGTGACTTTCAACCGGAAGCTTATCAGAAGGCAAGCTCCGGCCGTCCCGCGAAAACTTCCACTCCAAAGAAACCGGGTCCAGCCATTGCGTGTTCATTTTCGTGTCCTCGGATGTAAACAACATCAGATCGTACCGCTTGTCAGGAAAATCAGACGCTTGAAGCCGAATGGTTTCCCCGCGTTGTATCGGCCTTGTCCATGCCTCTTGACCAGAGAGCGTTTCCATACTGATCAGCA
The DNA here is from genome assembly GCF_029892995.1 of Brevibacillus sp. 1238. Taxonomy (NCBI): domain Bacteria; kingdom Bacillati; phylum Bacillota; class Bacilli; order Caryophanales; family Paenibacillaceae; genus Brevibacillus; species Brevibacillus sp. 1238. Next base: position 222,088 of record NZ_JARXWC010000005.1, read on the forward strand.
TTTTGTAACATCTGCCATAGCCTTGAACAGTAAAGACAAATTCGCGGATGCATCCGGTTTCGGAAATGAAAACCAGTTTGATTTGCTCTCCCACTTCGATGTCTTCGGGCAACACAACGGCTTGCTGCTCACTCGCCCCTAGTTTTTGGCCGAGCGGCTTTTTCTCATTGTTTCTCTCCACATACCAGGTTCCCGAGCTGCTGGCAGCCACTCGCATGTGAGTCTGGTATCCTTCTGGCGTCAGCGTAAAGTTTTCCTTGTAAAACGGAATGAATTTGAAATCAGAAAAGCTCTCCCCGCCCGGCGGGAACTGCGAAGGTTGCTCCCCGTATCTTTTGAAACGTATTCGTTCCTGTTCTGCGATTGAGCAGCTGATGTCGCGAATTTTGATCGTAATTTGCCAGTCGCACTCCGGCCTGTCTCTCCAGAGTGCCTGATTATAGTTCAGTTTCACGCGATATGTTTTTCCCTTGTCCAAAGTCACACCCTCGCCAACCTCATCTGTATAGGGAAGCCGAAATGTATCGGAATTATAAGTAACCCATCCTGCGCGGTCGCCCTTGTCTCGCCTGGGCAATGTCTCAACAGTCCCGTCAGGCTTTGTCACATCCCATAAAATGGACGCCGGGTTGACTTCTCCGGCTGCGTCCCGATAAGTGGACTTGAACCTGATCTCCTCTCCCGGAGACAATTCAATGGTTGCACCGCTTTGCAGCACTTTGCCGTTCACCATAACGATTGGGCATTGATCGACTCCCTGACCCCCTCTTTTGACGGCAATGCTTTTTTCCCAACATTCTGTTTTGTCTTCGCTCGTATAGGCAATTTTGAATGTGCCAGATTCAGGTGCTTCCGTGATGCCAACTTTGCGATTGTTGCCACTTCCCGTTTGCATAGCGACACCATTTTTCGTAAACGAACCAGGCTTTTTCGCCGTGGCGATAATCGTGGCATACTTCTCGACAGTGATAGTCTCTCCCTGATCGGCTACCCCCAGCAGCTCTCTGACTGTCTTCTCTTCTTCAATGCGCAAGTCCATCGTCGTGCGTTTGCAGCCGACAGGTTCCGGGTCAACAGGAGGCTTCGGGTCGATCGGCGACGCGTCTCCTACTGTGAATTGGTACGTGTAAGGAGTCGATACGTTGATGCTGGGCGAGCCTTGGCGGGAGCGGTGGTGCCTGTCGGTTATCGTCAGTGTTACCTCGTAGAGACCCGCTTCCACTGGCTTGTATTGGTAGCTGTTTGTCCATACAAATGGCTTCGGGATGCTAGTTTCGCTAACAGCAGGCACGTACCCGCTCTGATCGCGAATTTCTTCGTTGGTCACAAAGGAGTGGTAACCTCGCCCGGTAGTTTTGTTGACAACTGACAAACTCCAAACAAGAATGCCACGGTCATAGTAAGAATAGTCCGTGGCATTCGCCGAAATGGTCACCTGTTCGTTGACCTCGTATTTGGTTTTGTTAGTGCTGACTTGTCCAGTCGGTTGAGGGGTGGTGCGGAAATGGCCTACGGATATGTAGCCATTCCCGTTTGGTTCGAGATTGTCTCCAATGGTGTAGCCGGCTCCGCCGGAGGCTGTGGCTAGTTCGGCTAGGTTGTAGGCTTGGTAGGATATCATACTGGGGTTTGTGATGTTATTGACAGTCCGGCTGTAAACATTGAACCCCCCACCTAATATAAATCCTGGATTGCCATTAAATCTTTGTATCCAATACACAGATTCATCAAAATCTCTATTTGGCTCATTTGGTGAAGGTGCGTATACATAGTACCATCCACGATCAGCTTTTTCATGCAAATCTGCAAAACCAATAACATCTCTTGCATCTCGAATTCCATTAATTTCAATTTTGGAGTTTGTTGCTCCTAAGTTCGCAGTAATCCCTTCTATAGTTAATTCATCAAACTGTTTTAAAGGCCCAATTTTTTTATCTGCGTTAATTACTCCTAGAACTATTCCTCGATTTACAGGCGTTGCTGCAAACAAACTAGGAACAAGGACATCAAACGATAAATAGATAAACAAATACAACACAACAATAATTCTTTTCCATATTTTTTTATTTCGAGCAAAACTCATGGCATGCTCCTTTTTTGTTTACAGAGAGAATTGCTTATTCTTTATCTCTCTTTTTAAAGTGGGTATATCATAGTAAACGATTCCTGCGTCAGTAGAGTCCAGATTATTTCTGATAGATAAAACAAACGTTGTTTTAACAGAGTTAACTTCTACTTGAAAGCTCTCTCCATTTAGAAAGCCCCTTCTCCCGTCATCAGAAGTAACAAAGCTAACCCTTATAGTAAACTGTGTATCTCCTTTCGGCACCTTGCCAATAACCTTTCCATTTAGTATTTTCAAACTTTGTTCAAATTCATTTCTCCACTTCGTCCCCAACTCTAGCTGCCACTTATCCTGCCACAAATACCTCAAAATTTTCGCGGCATCCCCACGTGTCACAGGTAAATCCTCTCGGAACTTCGCTTGTCCCTTCGGTGCGGGCTCCATCCATCCCCATGTGACTAAAGCTCCAGTGTTGGTATAGCCTTTCATTTTCTCCCCCCGAAACGGCTTCCACGCATTAAACACCAGCAGCGCCGCCTCTTCCTTCGTCAACAGCTTGTTCGGATTGACGGGCACATTCGCCAAAATTCCTGCCTTTTGTGCGCGCTCGTAGATGTCTTTGGCCCAATGGCCCGCAGCGAGTGCTGGTACAGACTCTTTTTCGCTTACTTGCCGGATCGCTACCAGACTGGCTACAAATTGCGATTGGGTAACAGTTTGCTCAGGGTGAAACTTTCCGTCGGGATACTTCCAGAGGTAGCCTTTTTGCAGGCCGTGCGAAATGGCATCTTTGGCGGGATGATTGGCATAATCAGAGGCAGGTGCGGATTTTGCTGCTGCTTCCGCTACATGTAGACGAAGAACTTCGCTTTCGCTGCCACCGTTTTGCACCACCGCGATCCCCACTAACAACAGACTTGTCCACAACGTTTTTCCAATCAGTTTCACGCCTATCCCCTCCCTATTACCAGACATTTTACCTATTTTATCCATTTATCGAAAGATCCCGCTCCAGGTTTCTTTGCAAAAAGCTTCGCAGCAACGCCTCCGGCACGTCCCCCTCCAGCTTGTCGATGACCCGCTCCCCGTCTACGATAAAAACCGTGGGCGTCGCCTGCGCTCCCAAACGCATGGCTTCATCCAACTCCCGGTCCCTCTGGATGTCCAGTCGTGCCACCCATTCCTGTGGATAATCTTTTGCCACCTTTTCAAACGTGGGCGTAAACGTTGTGCAATATCCACAACTGTTGCTGAAAACGTAGATAATCTTCGCTTCCTTCGTCCCAAACCCACTAGCCCATCCAATCAACGCGCCAAGCAAAATAGCGCCGCCAAGCACACTCCACCACCATCCGTGCCGAACTCTCTTCATTTTCTTCGCTCCCTCCACACGGGCTAAATTGAAAACGGACTGACTATGTTTTTGTCAAAGAACGATGCCCGTATTATGCGGCGTCATTGTGAGACAAAAAAAGCCGACCCGCTTTGTGGTCGACTTGACAGACAGTTCCCTGATTTAAAAACCCGCGAAAAAAGACAAAAAAAATGACGTACCACAACTGTTGGAAGTTCGTACGCCGTGCTGGTTCGTTTATGCAAAACATTTTACATCAGTTCAATTCCGTGCCGTCTCCGTGCATCAAAGAACGCAGTTCCTCGATAAAAGCCTGTCCCTTCCGGATTTCTTCCTCGGAATAGCGCTGTTTGCTCTTAAAAGTAAAAATTTTGCCCTTCATTTCTTCGTAGGGCAAATGGTTGAAGTACAAGATAGTGGATACCAGTTCAAGAAAACGGGAGTTCTCTTCGTTCATGCGCAAGATGGCTCGCTCTCCCAAGCCAAAGTCGACCTCGTGAAACCGGAGGAAATCTCGCCCCGTTTCGTTAAGCGAGTAGCGGTACATGTGAATGGCGCCCTTGCTCTCCACCTGCTCATCCAGAAGCCCCATGTTGCACAACTCATCTACCCTGAGTGTCAGCTCTTCCGAATACGGACCGTACATGTGAAACTCGTAGCGCTCATCGAAATCCATCTCCAGATGTTTTCCTATGTACACCATTTTCTGCAATTTTTTTCGCCCGCTCACTTCGCCGACAATTTCGATCAGACGAATGATCTTGGCGTGACGATTAAGCATCCTCCATCACTCCCAGACGTTCTCGAATCTTCCGGGATAGCTCCCCCGGCAAAGCCATGACTTTATCCAATGGAAAGTACAATTTGTAGTCAAATCGGCGCTTTCCGCTAATGGCCTGTACAATCTCAGACTTCTGCGACAGTTCTACCAGCTCGCCGGAAGGCATCTGGAGCATGATCGGAATCCGCTCCTCTTCTTCTCCGGCACGGTAAAAATCATACGGAAGATCGGAGGTCGTGTCTACCTCCAAATAATACATCGGGTCGATCCCTGCCTCAATGAACTGTTCTTTCAGTTCTGCCAGCAAGCGAAAATCTCTTGGATTATATTCGACGTATTTGAAGAGATTCCTGTCCAAAAAACGGGCGCACAAATCTTTCAAAATAGCGTCTTCTTCCTTGCGCCAAAGCTGCATGTAGAACAAAATCACCGATTCATCCAGCGCCAAATAATCGGCCACCTCCACCTTTTCCGTCAAAAAAGGAAGCAGCATGACAGGCTCCTGGGAAAACTTGTACCCTGTGGCAAACAGCCATTTGGCCCGCTGAAAAATTTTGCAAAGCACAACTTCCGCGCTGCGCGTCACCGGATGGAAATATACTTGCCAATACATTTGATAGCGCGACATGATGTAGTCCTCAACCGCGTGCATGCCGCTGAACTTGAAAACAATGCCGTCCTCCTGCGGTCGCATGACTCGCAAAATGCGCTCGATCTCAAAGTTTCCGTAATTCACACCCGTGTAGTAGGCATCTCGCAGCAAATAGTCCATGCGGTCTGCGTCCAGCTGGCTGGAAATGAGGCTGACAATCAGCTTGTTGTCGTACGTTTTGTTGATCACTTCTGCCAGCTTTTTCGGGAACTCCTCATCGAAACAGCGCAAAATCCGGTTGATTTGCGTATCGCCGAGCAAGATTGCCCGCGTCCAGTCCTCGTGGTGGTACTTGAACACCTTTTCAAAGGAATGCGAAAACGGCCCATGTCCGACATCGTGGAGCAAAGCAGCACACAAGCAGAGCAGCTTTTCCTCGTACGTCAGTTGAATCCGGCCTTCAAACGTCTCCAAAATTCGCCGCATCAGCTCGTACACGCCAAGCGAATGGTTAAACCGGCTGTGCTCTCCACCGTGAAAGGTAAAAAAGCTGGTGCCCAGTTGCTTGACCCGGCGCAGACGTTGAAATTCTGGCGAGTTGATCAAGTCCCATATGAATTTGTCCCGCACATGGACATAGCGGTGGACAGGGTCTTTGAATACCTTTTCTTCATGAAGAAGCTGGGGCTGTTGCATCCTGGACACTCCCTTCCTGTTTGCGTTCTCTCTCTATATTTCTCTGCGTACAGTATCGTCTCACTCTATCATATCACACGTCTGGACGTGTTTCTTGTCACAAGCAAACTCTTAAAAGAATCTGAAGAATGTGCCTTTAGTATAGACCAATCATTGGATAAATAGGAGGATTAAAGAAAATAATCTTGAACAATGTGAGGGTCGCAACATGATGAAAAACGCTTTTCGCTTGATGTCCGCCAATCCGTTACCTGGCAGTTTGCTGCTGATTGTACTTTTGCTGCCGTTGATCGTCTCCTGGGGGCAATTCATCGAGTCAGGCTTTTGGCAAGAAACCATATCCGTAACGCTCCTGTTCTGGCCAAAATCAGCGTGGAAGCTGGCTGTTCCACTCCCTGGCTGGTTTATTTTTGCTGTCTTTACGCTCGTATACACGCTGAGCATGATTCGTCTGGCACAAAAACGCAGCCTGGTCGAAGCGTTTCTGTTCATTCTGGCCGGATTTTTGCTGGCAAAAGCGGGCGGTGCGGCATTTCAGGCAATCAGCGGCTGGTCGAAACTACAGCCAATCGGTTCACAGGAGCTGGCAGGCAAAGCAAACCTGCTCGTGTTTGCCACCTGGCACAATCCTCTGTGGGAAGAGCTGGTCTTTCGCGGCATCCCGTTGCTGTTGCTCGCTCTCCTCTATTCCCGAAAAGAGTGGCCCGGGTATGCCAAATGGCTTTACCTCATCGTTCCGTCGCTCCTGTTCGCTTGTTATCACGTGCCCGGGCATGGACTCGGCACCCTGTTTGAATCTTTTCTGATCGGAGTCCTCTGGGCCTTTGCCGCCTTGCGCTGGGGGTTGGGCGCGCCGATCGTCCTGCACATTTTTGCAGATGCCATGCTAGTCCCGACGTTGCCACTGATGAAAAACATGCCGTTGCATGAAATTCCCTGGCTAGTAGAGTACGGCTGGCTGTTCCAGTCGCTTTCCGCTCTTTGCGCACTCTTGCTGGCCGTGTCGATTCCAATGCTTTTGTTCAGCGGTTGGCGCAGAGCGAAAAGGACACAGGCATCTGAGCTATAACCGATGCCCTCCTGCCCCGCTTGCTTTTGCTTTTGCACGCTTCATAAAAAAAGCAGCGGCACGCTCTTCGCCCAATCGCGCGAGAGACTGCCGCTGCTGTTATTTCCTTACATCATTTCTGCCTCCGGACCGTACAAGTCCGGACGTTTTGCCGCTTTTTTCGCCTGCTTTTTCAATTTGCGCTGAGTCAATACCGTGTAGAAGGACGGCACGACAATCAGTGTCAAAAGCGTTGAGAACAACAGGCCGGAAATAATCGTCACCGCGAGCGGCTTGAACAGGACGTCACCGGAAATAGCCAGTGGCATGAGGCCAGCTACGGCGGTAAACGAGGTCAACAAAATCGGTCTCAATCGTGCCTCGCCTGCTGAAATGACCGCTTGCTTCAACTCTACCCCCGCGTGGCGCGCCTCTTCGATGAACTCGATGAACACGATGCCGTTGCGCACGACGATTCCCGACAGCGAAATCACGCCCATCATCGTCATGAAGCCGAGCGGCGTTTGCGTCACGAACAATCCAATCAGACTGCCTGCGACCGCCAAGTAGACGGTACTCATCACCAGCACCGGAATCGTCAGCGAGTAAAACTGCATCGCAATCAAAATCAGGATCAGGAATACTACGATAATGGAGAGTTTGCCCATATCGATAAAGATGTCCGTCTGCTCGGAAGTTTCTCCGCCGATGTCGATGCGATAGCCTTCTGGCAAAGACATGCTGTTGAGCAAAGGCTGGATTTCCGTCATCACTTCTGTAGCCGTGCGATTTTTCACATCGGCCGAGATCGTAACGCTGCGCGACAAATCGCGGTGCGGGATCGCCTGTGTGCTGAACGTAGGCTTAACTTCTGCAAGCTGCGACAGCGGAATCAGCTCGCCGCGCGCATTGGCGATGCTGAGTCGTTGGAACAACAGCGCCGGGTCTTCGTTGCCTTTTTGCAGGAACATCTTGATGTCGACAAGCTCATCGCCCGTGTCAAACTCGCTGACGGTAATGCCTTCGCTGACCAGTCGCAGCGTCGTGGACAAATCGGTGTAATTGACCAATTTTTGCTCCATTAGCTCTTTGTTGACGACAAATTCGAGCGTGTAGCGCTCTACGCCGAAATTATCCTGCACGTCAAAAGTTCCGGAAATCCCCGCGACCTTGTCTTTGATTTGCGCAGACAGGGAACGGAGCGTTTCAATATCTTCGCCGTAGACGCGGATGACTACCGGCTTGCCGACAGGCGGCCCCGCCTCTAACTGCTTAGGCAAGACAGTCGCTTCCGGGTACAGCTTCTTGAACTCTTCTGTCCAAGGCTCCAATATGGTTTCAACTTTCGTTTCTTTCTCATTGAAATGCACGACGAGCTGACCGACAGTGATACCGCTTCCCGCATCGGTATCTCCACCAAACATCTTCGGTGCGCTGCTCCCGGCATAGGAAGCGACAGATTCAATGCCATGCTGCTTCATAGCCCAATCGGATACGCCGCGCACGACTCGGTCTGTCTCTTCCAGACTGCTTCCCACTGGCATGCGAATATCGACCAAAAATTGCGGACGGTCATCGTTCGGGAACAACTGGACAGGCGTAAGCGGAACCAAACCGTAAGCAGCCGTCCCGATCAAAACGCCAATCATCCCGGCCATAAGCGGACGCTTGAGAATTTTGGGCATCAGCTTGCCGGCGTACCAGCCTGTCAGCTGTGTCAGTTGCTTGCCCAACAGTCCAGCCGGTTTGCGGTATCCTTCGACACCTGATTTTCGCCGCGTCTCGTACCACTGACGGAAAATCGGGATAATGGTCAAAGACATCACCATGGACGCGAGCATCGTCAATGAAATAATCGCGGGTACAGGGCGAATGAATTGACCTGCGTTCCCATTCAAAAACATCAGCGGAGCAAAGGAAGCAATCGTCGCCAAAGTCGCCGTTACGATGGAAATGGACACTTCCTTGGCGCCGTTGACCGCTGCTGCCAGCGGCTTTTCGCCCAACACGGACAGGCGGCGTTCGATGTTGTCATTGACCACCACAGCATCATCGACCAAAATCCCGAGCACGATGATGAGTGAGACAATCGAAATCATGTTCATCGTGATTCCCAGCGACGGCAGGAACAAAAGCCCTACTGCCAGCGAGATCGGGATCGCCAATGCCACGACGAACGAAGTGATCAGATTCAGTCCCAATGTGCAGACCAGCAAGACGGCAATCACGGCGATAATCATTTCCCGGGTAAGATCGCTGAACAGCTCATCTACGCGCTCATTTTGGCTGTAGATCGAATGTCTTTCCGCCCCAGCCGGAAGTGATTTGTCCAAAGTCAGCATCATTTCGTCCACGCGCTTTTGCAGCGATGGCACGTCGCTTCCTGTCTCCGCGTTGATGCTTACGGAGATAGATGGCTTGCCGTTGTAGTAAGACGTCGTTTTGACCGTCTCTGTCGTCATTTTGGCCTGGCCGATGTCCTTCAAATAAATCGGAAAGCCTTCCGGTGTGCGGGCAATCAATACTTTGTTCAGCTCATCGACATTTGCATTTTCGGCCAGTTTCAACTGATACGTACGTTTGTCTGTGGTCAAATCGCCGAGCGGAATTTTTTCATTTTCCTGTTTGACGGCCATCATTACCTGGCCCCACGTAATTCCGAACTGGCTGAGCTTTTGCGTATCGACCTCGATGCGAACCTCTTGCTTCGGCAAGCCTTCCACCTGGACATCTGCCACGTTCGGAATGGTCCGCAGTTGTTCTTTCCACGATTTGAACATGTCACGCATGCTGTACAGCTGCTCCTGCGTATCCGCTGTAACGGCAAACGTCTGGACAAATGTGCGATTCAAGTCGTCGTTGATGATCGGCTGTTTGGCGTCCGCTGGAAGGTCCGCCTCAGCGTCCTTTACCTTTTTGCGCAGCTCATCCCATTTTTGCTTCGGGTCAACGTCGCTTTTCGCTTCCACGATGATAAAAGAAACGCCAAGCGAAGAAGTCGAGGATACGTAGTTCAAGCCTTGAAGCTCGTTGATTTTTTCTTCCAGCTTTTTGGTAACGGTCTGCTCCACCTTTTCCGGCGAAGCTCCCGGGTAAATCGTCGTCACTGTAGCAAGATTGACGATAATATCAGGTGACTCTTGCTTGGGAAGCTGGAAAAAGCTGAGGAAGCCAACCAGCACCACCATAATGAAAAACAGCAGGGTGATCTTGCGCTTCGCAACGATGTACTTGATCACGGCTGCTTCCCTCCTGTCGCCTCAATCGGGTCTCCGTCAAACAAACGGTCGACACCTTTGACGATCAGTTGGTCCCCCTCTTTCAGCCCGCTCTTGATTTCCAGTTTGTCGCTTGCAATCTGTCCGATTTCCACTTTTGTTTTCAGTGCCTTCCCAGCAGCATCGACAAACACATGGGCGTCGTCTTTTCCTCTGCTGATGACTGACTCTACCGGAACATAGATGCCGACCTGTCCTTTGATCGTCTTGGTCGCCTTCACCACTTGCCCGGCAAACCAGTCATGCGCAGGGTTGGCAATTTGCACTTCTACACCGATTGTTCCCGTGCTCTGATTCGTAGCGGGGAAAATTTTCGTGACTTTGCCATCCCGTTTCTGGTCGTACAAGTCCAGCGAAACGACCTCGCCTTCCTTCCAGGTAGCTATCTCGCGGTCTGGTACGGGCAGCACGACTTTTAACGTATCGATATTGCCCACTTTATAAACCGGGGTGCCGGAGCCGACCAGGTTTCCGGCGGAAGTGAGCTTGGCGATGATCGTTCCATTGATCGGGGAACGAAGCTGTGTTTTGGCCAGTGTGCTGGCGGCTGCTTCCTTGGCAATCACAGCCTGGTTGTATGTAGCGCGGCTCAGTTCCTTGTCTTCCGAACGAGCGCCCTGTGTGACCAGCGAGTACGCCTGCTGGGCATTTTGCAAATCTTTTTGCGCGATCGTCAGTCCGTTTTGAGCCGTCTCAAACTCGCTTTGCGAGATTGCTTTTTGCTGATAGAGCTGTTCAATCCGCTTGAAATCATCCTGCATTTTTTGCAAGGCGACCGTTGCTTTTTCCACCAGCAAGCGCGCCTGAGTCACTTCCTGCTCTCTGGCTCCGTTGTTCACTTTGCTCAAAGTGGCCGCGCTCTGTTGTACCGCTGCGTTGGAGGAAGCGACCTGGAGCGAATAATCCTGGGCATTTACGCGGGCCAACACCTCTCCGGCCTTGACCTTGTCGCCTTCGTTTCTGGCCATCTCGACAAGCCGCCCGCCTACCTCAAAAGACACGACCGCTTCTTCCAAAGGCTCCAATGTTCCGGACAGCTCGGTCACGGTTACTGCTTGCTCCTTTTTGACAGCCGCCACTACGACTTGTTTGACTTCCTTTTCCGGTGCTGCCGCAGGCTGCTGCTCACTGCATGCCGTCGTTGCGAGCAATCCAATCATCATTACAGATACAAGCCATTTTCTCATCATGACTTCCCCCGCTCCTATGTACCATCACACGATTTTGTATGTTTAGACCCTTCTGATTCCTTGCAGCAAAATTTCTGACGCATGTTCATACAATTGCTCTTCGTCGTCGATGATGGGCACATCGAGACCGACCCGATATTTAGCCATGAACGCATAAAAGAACGTCGAGATGAACATCAAGGCTGCCGTGCACGGATCAGACTTGGGCAAATGTCCCTGCTCCTGAAACTCGGTGAGCTTGTTGCCAAGCACTTCCACAGCCGTCATCGGCAGGCTGCTGAACAGCTTGACGACCTCCGGGTGATTATCCGCTTCGACGATGCAAATCATCAATATTTCTTTTCGCTCCACCAGCAAATGATAGTACGTCCTGGCATAAGTAATGAGCATCTCCTTGACGTTGGCAAACTCGCCCTGCAAGCCTTGCTCCAGTTGCTCCCGCACTTCGAGAATGTCTTTAAGAAGCTCCTCCAGTATCGCCACCTTTGTTTTGAAATGGCGAAAAATCGTCACTTCGTTGACTCCGGCCAGCTCAGAAATTTTGCGGGTCGTTGCTCCTTTATAACCTTTTTGCGCCATTAACTGGCGGGCGGCAGACAAAATCCGTTCTCGTGTCTCTTGCTCCTCACCCCTCCCTCCAGAAACGTATTCGATATGGGGCTGATCCATAACGCACCTCCAAAGCCATGCAAGCAATTGCTTTCATTTTCCTATTTTTCCACGCACATTATATCCCGATCATGTATGCATGTAAATACTTGCATGCGCTATTTGAAAAACAATTTGCTGCCGCATCATCCAAACAAAAAACAAGCTCTGCGCAAGCTTGTTTTTTTGAGAAAAAACATCCCGACGCATTCCGGGAAAGTGGGAGTGGCCGCTTCCGGCATTACCGTTTTACATGCTGTTTCACCAGAGAGCCTGGATCGAGACGAAAGTCTTCGGAGCTCTCGACCAGATCGATTTCGCAGCCCGGCCCGATCTCCACATTTTTTCCGCGAACGACCTTGGCACGCGTGTATTCCAAATAAATCTCGTCGCCCTCCACGCTATCTACAGACAAGGCCAGCGCACTGTTAAAAATGTGTTTCAACAGCTTGTTGAGCGTACTGCTTCCTGCCTTGCGAACCTCGATGTACTCCCCGCCCATTTCTTTGGCCTCACAACCGCCGTGCAAGTGAACTTCAATTCGTCCGGCATTCAGCAAGCCTCCGACTGTAAAAGCGCCTTTTGCGGAAAATACCTCCGCTTCGCAGTCACCTGTCGTCTTCAGCATCCCGCGCACTTTCACTTCTTCTCCCGTCATGCTGCCGTGGATTTTCGTGTTTCCATCGACCTTGAGTCTGGTAAAAGCCAAGTCTCCATTCACGTCGAGCTGACCGTATACTTCGATCGTGTCCAGCTCAGCTTTGCCGCTGATCGACGCGTTTCCCTCCACCTTTGCCGAAGCTCCCCGGACATTCCCTGTAATGCTGAGATGCCCTGCACAATGCAGTGTCTCGCACTCCACATCCCCTTTGATTTTGCCAAAGCCTTGGACATCCACTTTGTTATATACGCCACCCGATGCATTCACGGAACCGTGAATGACGAGATCCGGTTTGTTTTCGTTCATCGCCTTCATCCCCTATTCTGCTACATTTTTGCTTTCAACTCTTCGATACATGCAGCCAAATTCAGTCGGGACACGATTTTCACGCCGCTGTCAAAGTGTACCTCTGTAGCACCAGGCACCAGCACAAACGTCGAAATCCCCATTTTTCGCACAAAAATCAATTCGCAAGGCTTGCCCTCAAAGCTCGGATAGTGATCGCACAGCACTTGCAAAAGCCCGCCGCTCTCATCCAGACTCATTTCGCCTGTAATCAGCAGCCGATTCAGCACGTAGACGTATAACACTTGTTCAAAAGAGAACACTTCCGGCTTGCCCTGATACTTCGTATACAACTCCAATGTGTTAGCAGAAACAATGTTTCGCTCCACTAGCTCGTCATAAGTGAGCTTCGTCCCCGCCAAATGAGGGGAGAACATGTCTGCCAGCTCATCCAGAGACAGATCGTCTTTCATGTGAATGATTTTGGCGATCCTGGACATGATCTGCTCACGCGGGAAAAAAGTTTCCTGCCCCGTAAAAGTGGCGCGCCGGATGAACCAGTCCTCTGGAATCAGGTTTTTCCGTTTCCAGCGGTACAGTTGCCCGTACGATATTCCTGTCAGCTCCAGCAGCTCCTTTTTCGAGATGAGATTAGGGTCCATGTGAAGCACCTCCAAAATCAATGTAACATAACACTGTTACGTTATTCAACTGCCTATTCTTCTGTACGACAAAAAAACCGGCAGGGCGAGTCCTGCCAGCTTCGTTTTCACCTATGTTCCAACTTGCTTTTGCGCTTTGCCATTTGAATGCCGCCGACAACTGCCAGGAGATACACCCGCTCGCTAGACAAATTCCGCCTGAATCAGCCGCTTCATATCTGCGGGCACTGGCGCTTCCACAACCAGCTCTTTTTCGAGCAAAGGATGGAAAAAGCGCAGGCTTGCCGCGTGCAGAGCCTGTCTTCGCAACAGCCCTCTCGCTCCGCCGTACATCGTGTCGCCTGCCAGCGGGTGACCGAGATGGGCAAAATGAACCCGAATCTGATGTGTTCGCCCTGTCTCCAACCAGACCCGGACAAGCGTCATCCCCTCAGACGCCTGCTTGACTTCGTAATGGGTAACCGCATGGTCTCCGTCATTCGTCACGCGCCGTTTGCTCGGGTGGCGCGGATCGCGGCCAATGGGCGCGTCAATCGTCCCAGTTTTCTGCGGCAGTTGCCCGCTAACCACCGCCAAGTATTCGCGCTGCAAGCCCCCTTCGCGCAGCACCCGATCAGCCAGCTGGTGACCGTAGCTGCTTTTTGCCACCAGAATCGCTCCAGATGTGTCTTTATCCAAACGGTGCACCGGATGAATGCTCGCACTCTCCCCGTTTTTCGCAAACCGCTCAGCCAGCGAATGCAACAATGTTTCGGTATGCTCCGGCTTGGTTGGGTGCACCAGCAAACCCGCGGGTTTGTTGGCAATCAACAAATGATCGTCTTCATACAAAATTCCGACCGGAACTACGTGGCTGGCAGGTGGCAACGGCTGTGCAGAAAGCTGCGAGGACCGCTCTGCCTGCTCCTGCCGATCGACTACACGAACAGCGACCACATCCCCGACCTTCACCTGACGCTGCAAAAAGGGCTGTTTACGGTTGAGCAAAATCCCCTTGCTTCTCGTCAGCCGTTGCATCATTCGTCCCGATACGCTCAGTTTTTGCCGGACAATTTGTTCGACGTTCATTCCGCTGTCTTCTTCTTTGACGATGTATTCCATCCAGTCTTTGCGACTCACGGCTAATCCCTCTGTTCCATGCTTTTTTTCCTATTGTAACAAAAGGACGCCCGCCGCGCCCCATTCCCCTCCTCCCTGCTGACGGCGACTCCAAATCCGCGCATAAAAAAACCACCATGCGATTGCACGATGGTTTTCCCGCTCGCTGTTAGCCTTTCAAATTTTCCGGGTTGAGCCCTTGCAGCTCTGGCAGGACAAACAGGCCGTCTTTGCGGATCAGAACGTCATCAAACCAGATTTCGCCGCCGCCGTACTCAGGACGCTGGATGTTCACCATATCCCAGTGGATTTGGCTGCGGTTGCCGTTATCCGCATTTTCGTAGGCACGGCCAGGCGTGAAGTGGAAGCTGCCCGCAATCTTCTCGTCGAACAAAATGTCGTTCATCGGATTCAAAATGTACGGATGCACCCCGATCGCGAACTCGCCGATATACCGCGCGCCTTCATCGGTGTCAAAAATTTGGTTGAGCTTCTCCGTGTTGTTGGAGATCGCCTCGACGATTTTCCCGTTCTCGAATGTCAGGCTCACATTTTCAAACTTCGAGCCCATATAGCTTGTGGCAGTGTTGAATGTGATTTTGCCGTTTACAGAATCGCGCACAGGCGCCGTGAAGATTTCACCGTCCGGGATGTTGCGCAGTCCGGAGCAAATGACGTTCGGGATATCCTTGATGGAGAAACGCAAGTCCGTTCCCGGTCCGACCAGGCGTACCTTGTCTGTGCGATCCATCAATTCCTTCAGTGGGAGAAACGCTTCGTGCATCTTTTTATAGTCAAGGGAGCACACATCGAAATAAAAATCCTCGAAAGCTTCCGTCGACATATTGGCGCTTTGGGCCATCGCTGTCGTCGGGTAGTTGAGCAGCGTCCAGCGAACGTTCGTTACGAGGTAATCGTTCAACTCTTGCATGACGCTTTGATGGGCACGGCGGCGCTCAACCGGAACATCTGCCATTTCGCTGTCATTGGACGGGCCATTGATCACGATGTACGTATCGAGATCTTTGAACATCGGCTCTTCCCATTTTGCCAAATGAGCGGCACGGTCCGCACTTGCTCCCATCATCAACTCGCGCTGGATTTGCGGGTCCAATACCCGGACAAACGGATAGGCTCCCTTGGCGTACGCTTGCTTGACTAGTTCTTTGGCCAAAGCGTGCCCCTCGCCGCGCACTTCAATCAACAGCGTCTCCTTCTCCTCCAATCGCACGGAATGGCTGAGCAAGTTCTCCGCCAGCTTGACAATTCGAGTATCTAACATGCAATCTCCCCCTTATCGCGATTCCTATAAAAAATATTTTACTGAATGGGCGAAACTTTTTCAATTACGCGCCGACTTCGTTTTCAGCTTCGTGCTTATCATATCATCGGAACAGCTCAAGCGGGTCAAAAAACGACCCGTTTGGTACAATTCCAAAAAAAGCGAAAATTTCTCTTGCCTAAAATCATTTTCGTAGAGTATCCTAGTCAACAAGAGTTTACCTGTTCAAATATTTTGAAAGACGGGAGTTGAGTTCATGGTGTCTTATGTAGTTTTTCTCGCTTAGGTGGGGCCTTTTGATAAGAGGCTGCTGCCTCTTACCGACCCTACCTATCGTTAGAAACTGCAGGATGCCTGAACCGCTTCCGTCTTTTTCCCGATCAGATTGGCGGGTGCCGATATATGGTGCGAGCCTTTGGTTTTTTGTACCCTTCTTTACAGGTGCAAAGCCTATTTGGTTCCCCGGTTTTTCGGCTTACCTACCACCCTTGTATCGTTCGATCAAGCGCAAGCGGAAAAGAGCACTGGCTCTGGCTCCGTTTGCGCTTTTTGTTGTGGAAAACATCCTATCCCTCGCTGTTCGTACGCGTGTGCCAAGTCGTGAAAAAGCCGTGCATCGGGAGGTTTAGCCAAAAAGAGCAGCCGCTTTTCTTTTTCGGAAAAAAAGCGCGGTCACGGCACCTGCCTGCAATTTGAACGGAACAATGAATGGAGGAATTTGTGTCATGCAATGGCGTGCGTGGGATTTGAACTTGAAAGTCCGCCTGTTTGGCGAACTGATCACTCATACTTTTTTCTGGATGTACTTTCCGTTTATGGCTTTGTACTTCAGTGACACATTCGGCAAAGACGTAGCCGGGCTGCTGTTGATGGTGCCCCCGCTGCTCGGGATGCTGTCCAATCTGTTCGGCGGCTATTTGGCTGACCGCGTCGGGCGGCGATTTACCATGCTGCTCTCCATCTTTGCCTCGACGTCGATGTTTGCCCTGTTTGCCTTCTCGCCTTCGCCTTGGGTGGACTACATCGCTTTTATCGGCATCGGGATTGCAGGCGCGCTTTACTGGCCCGCCAGCTCTGCCATGGTTGCCGACCTGACGACAGAAGAAAACAGGCGAATTGTCTTCGCCACCTTTTACACAGCCATGAACATCGGGGTAGTAGCCGGCCCTGTCCTCGGCTCCTTCTTTTTCGTGCATTACCGTCATGAGCTGCTGCTCGCCTGTACGGTCATCGAGCTGCTGTTCGGGCTCGCGATCTTTTTCCTGATCAAAGAGACGCTGCCTGATCACATTCGCCAGGAAAAAGCCAAGGAACGCTTCTCGCTGGCCCAGCAATTCAAAAGCTACGCGGTCATTTTCCGGGATAAAGTCTTTGCCCTGTACATCGGTGCCGGGATTTTGGTCGCCATCTCCTTTATGCAGCTCGACATGTACATGGCGCTGTACATCAAAGAACACGTCTTTGACCAAACGCTGTTTGCCTGGAAAGACTGGAAGCTGACTGTCGGCGGCACGAGCGCTTTTGGCTGGCTGATGGGGTTAAACGGTCTGCTCGTCGTCCTGTTCACACTGCCAGTCACACGCTGGTTCGCGCACTGGAGCGACCGCAACAGTCTCGTTGTCTCCTCGATCCTGTACGGCTTCGGCATGTTTTTCATGGCGTTTACAACAAACATCTGGCTCTTGTTCGTCTGTATGGGCGTGCTCACCCTGGGAGAGCTGATCCGCACCCCGGTGGCACAAAGCTTCATCAGCAAATATTCGCCGGAGGACGCGCGCGGACAGTACATGGGCGCTTCTTCGCTCCAATTTTCGATCGGGCGCTTTATTGCCCCGCTTACAATCGGACTGTCACAATGGCTCTCGCCACTCAGCGTGTTCAGCGTGATCTTGGCGTTTACGTTGGTCAGTGCCTACTTGTACGTCGTCCTGTTCCGCATGATCCCGTCCAAAGAGACGAACTAGCCGTAATAGAAGCCCCTCTCTCGCATATAGTGATTAGTAGAAACGCTTTGCGAGGAGGGAGCAAGCATGAATCAGCCTAAGCCTAAAGCATTCGCCACTTTCCGGGAAGAGCGCGGCCGAAACTACCGCACTTCGACTTATATTCAATGGGGGCCCGCCTCCGTCACCCGCTCGCTGGGCAGTGCTCTGTTGCTCAATCCGGGGTCGGCGGCTCTTTTCCAGGCAAGGCCCGCCGCTGACCGAAGCATCATGGGTCAGGTCACTCTCGACCCAACCATGCAGCAGTTGGTTCGCTTTACGGAAGCGATTTACCAGAACCGCCCGCTGGAAGGGAGATTTTATATATTCAACTTGTTTTCCTTGCAAAACCCGTCCGCTTCTGACGCTATCGCCTGCTTCGAGCAGCTCGTGGAGAATGGCGAAACTACATTGGAAGCACAGCTCGCTTCCAGAGAAGAACTGCGAAAGCAGCCGTGGATCATGCTCGGATGGGGCTGCTTGCAAAGAAAATCGCGGCCTCATTTTTCCGCACTCAAAGCCATGTGGCAAAAGCAAATCGCCTCGGCCAGCGTGCCTGCTTTTGGAAAACGCTGTTCCAACGGCCAGGACTACTATCATCCGTGTCCGAGGCTGTATGCCATGAGAGAGCCGCTATTGCGCGACCTGGTTGCGCTCTACCAGCAAAATGTACACGCTTTGCCTTCCTCTTTCGTGTAGCAAGCTTTGCCTTATGGAAAAAGAGTCTGTCTCCCGTTCTCGCAGGGAAACAGACTCTTTTTTTCTGGACGGCTATGGCAACTCGTTGGCTTCAAAATACTCTTCCCGGTCAAAACGTCCGCGCATCCACTTGTACGTGTCATCATAGATGGCGCGCTTGACTGGGTCTGTGCTTTTTACGGAATCAAGCAATGTTTTGGAGCCGTAGTAATAGGCGTGGATGTTGTTTTTGTCCATCCCCAGCTTGTGGGCAGCGACGAGCTGGTTGTAGTAGGTCTGATAAAATTTCGGATCGTTGTACATTTTCCGATCCCCTTCGATCTCTACGCCCATGCCATACTTGTTGACCACATCCAGCACGCTTTCGATCCGGTCGAGCGGCACTGGTTTGTCACTGTAGAAATTCGGCTGCAAAAATGCGTAGTCGAAAGCCAGCGACTTCCACTCTGCCACGCCTGGCGCCCCGAAGTAAGGAATCCAGTAGAAGCGCAGAGCTTCGTTGTGAACCATGCTCGCCATGTCGCGAATAAGCGCGCGCTCTTTTGGAGCACTATCCTCGATCAACTCGTGGAACCAGTAGATGCCCTCCAGCTTCAAGTAAGCGTAGCCTTCCTTATTCCAGCGCTTTTGCAGCTCCTGGAAGTACCATTCCAACGCCGCTTTGCGGTTCAAATACGCCTGTTCTTCCCCGATGCCCACAGGATTGAACGAAAGCGACGGCTTGTTGTCGGCGATTTTGCCAAAGTCCTTTTGATTCGCGTTCGGATACGGCAGGGCGAGCACGACGTTTTCCTGGGTCGGCGTCGTGTACAGCGTGCCGCGCAGGCGATTGTACTCCCGCATCGCCTGGTTCAGTGCGTCGAGCTGCTTGCCTGTGCCGAACAGGTCGTTCATATAGCTGCGCCATCCGTCTTTCGTGACAGGCATGTCCTGATACGGCAGGAAAAGGATCGTGTCGAACATCTGGTCACGCATGTAGCCGTCAGCCGTACGATAACCTACCATTGGCAGAAAATCTTCCTTCGTCCACGTTCCAAGCTCTCCGTATCCCCCGGAATAAGCGAGCAGCATGTTTTCTACACGGCGTCTTGTGTTTTGTTCGCCTGTTCCTTTTGCCGGGCTTGGCGGTGGCAACAGGACCGCTCCCCCTTGCCAATCGCTTGCGCCACTCGCCCATACTTCCAGTTGGCGGGCAAAAACGAACACGGATACCGGGAACGATACCCGGACATAACGCGCGTTCACATCAGGCAAGCTCACGGACAGCGTGCGCAAGACAAGCTGAGTTTCCGCAGCAGGCACATCGTGGACAGCCCTTCCGGCGTACGACCACGCTTTGCCGTCACGGGATACTTCTACTTCCATGTATTCCGGCATCAAGATGCCAGATGTTTTTTGCTGTTTGAATGTCAAAGATACGCGTTCCAACGGCTTTGCTTCCTGAAGCGCGACCGTCACCTTGCGTCCGAACTGGCGATTGTACCCTGTCCACTCTTCGGAAGGGGCGACCAATCCGCCTACAGGCCCCGGATATTGCTTTTCCACCTGCTGAAAATACGAGTCTGGCGTTCCGAAAGTAGCTACAGATGTGAAGCTGCCCGGAGCGACATTGACGAGGTCGTCCTGCTCAGCCGGCTTGTCGGCTGCCTCCTCTTCCCCCGTTGACTGTGCTGCATCGGCACCAGTCGCTGGCGAAGTCGTCTCTGTAGATGCAGATGTTTTCGGATCGGTTGTTGCATCCTTGCCCTCTTCTGTTTTCGCGCTGTTGCTGTCTGCCGCAGAAGTCGCAGGCTCCGTTCCTTTTGGCGGCTCTTCTGTTGTGACAGGCGGCTTGCCTGCGTCCTTGATTTCCACCGGAACGGTTACGGTCTTATAGCCGACTGTTACCGTCAGATTCCCTTTTCCGGGAGTCGGCCCGGCAACGAATGTTCCATCTGCCAGTACCGTGCCCAGCTCAGGGCGGTCAAAAGCAAAGATCGGAGTAAAAGGCAGCTTGTCTCCTTTTGCCTGCTTGACCTCCAACTGCTCGCTCGTCCCCGCCAGCAAGCTCAGTTGGCTCTTGCCCACCGTGAAATCAACCTGCTCAGCCTGCTGATAGCGCGCATCGAGCACGCGCTCCGCAATGACTGCCGCCTCCGCACGCGTAACAGTGCCAGCAGGATTGAACTTGCCTTGTGCCCCTTGCATCCAGCGTTGATTGCTTACTTCCTCGACTGCCGCCTTGGCGTAGTCGGCGATCTGGGCGGCGTCGCTGTACACGATATTTTGCGACGCGGCTTTGGGGAGGCCGCTGACCTTCATCAGTCTCGCCAAAATTACGGCCAGGTCTTGCCGGGTAAGCGGGTCAGCTCCGCCAAGCGTCTGATCGCTTCTGCCGTTGATCACGCCGAGGTCAGCGAGTCCGTAAACAAATGAGGCATACGGACTTTCTTTTGGCACGTCGGCAAAAACAGCCTGCTCCATCTCCGCTGGCTGAAGGCCCACCACTTTTGTCAGCAATACGGCGATATCTTGGCGCGACATCGTATTTTGCGGATAAAAGCGCCCGTCTCCCTGCCCGTTGATCAGCTGCAGCCCTGCCAGTCGCGTGACGGCTTTTTTCGCATAGCTGTTGCCCAAATCGGTAAATTCCACAGTTTCTTGCGCTGTTTTCCCGGGTTGTGCCGCCTGCTCCGGCTCGCTTTTCGCATACAGCGGCGGAACAGCCTGCACGAGCAAGGTCGACAGCAACAAACAGGCGGAGAGCACTTTGCTCCCGAATTTTCTCTTTCTCATTACAACGTTCTCCTCCAATATGCCCCTTTTACACGGCTTGCTCTGTCTACTCTGTCGGGGAAATCATCGGCTGGCGCGGCGGCTTGGGGCCAAAGAACTGATAGTAGTCCACCTTGATGTTTCCGTTGTAGAGCTTGCGCTTTTTGCTCGCCTTGCGCCCGAAGTGCTCCTCAAACAGCTCATCGGAAGTGATGACGTAAAAAGACCATGTATCCATGGCGGCAAAAGTTTTCCCCATTTCCCCGTACATCTTGCTGACCTGTTTCCACTCTCCCAAGCGCTCCCCGTACGGCGGATTGCAAATCAGATAGCCGTATTTCCGCTTCGTCCGTACATCGCGAACATCCATGCGCTGAAAATGGATCGATTCATCCACGCCCGCCTCTGCTGCATTGCGGCGTGCCACCTTCAAGATCTCATCGTCCATGTCGGTGCCGATAATCTCCAGCTTCTGATCGTATCTGGCCAAGTCATGCGTCTCAGCCCGCGCCTCTCTCCAGGCTGTTTTCGGAATGATCGGCCACGCTTCCGAGACAAATTCCCGGTTCATTCCCGGCGCGATGTTTTGTCCGATGAGCGCTGCTTCGATCGGAATCGTCCCTGAGCCGCAAAACGGGTCCATGAAGACGCGATCCGGCTTCCAGCGAGACAGCATGATCATCGCCGCCGCCATCGTTTCCTTCAACGGGGCCGTACCGATCAATTCGCGATAGCCACGCTTGTGCAAACCCGGGCCTGATGTGTCGATAGTCAGCGTCGCCACGTCTTTGAGCAGAGCCACTTCGATTTTGTACAGCGGCCCTTTTTCCTCAAACCACTCGCACTTGTACGTCTTTTTCAGACTTTCCACGACCGCTTTTTTCACGATAGCCTGGCAGTCGGGAACACTGAACAAAGTCGATTTGACTGACTTTCCTTCTACGGGAAACGTTGCATCCTCCGTGATCCAATCCGCCCATGGCAAAGCTTTTGTTTGTTCAAACAGCTCGTCAAATGTAGTCGCCTTGAACTCCCCGATTTTTAGACGCACCCGGTCGGCGGTTCGTAACCACAAATTTGTGCGGGGAATCGCAGAAATGTCTGCGGTAAACGTCACCTTCCCGTTTTCTACCTGAACCGGGCCATAGCCGAGCGCTTTTACTTCCTCTGCTACTACCGATTCCAATCCAAAAGTCGCCGTAGCGATCAATTCTACTTTTTGCATATGTAATCTCCTGTCCGTCCATATTGCTTTGGGGCTTACCCTTATACTATATTACCCGATTTGGCAATATCGTTGGTAATCTTGTGCAAAAACAATACGAAAAGACCCGTCGCCATAAAAACAACGGGCTGGGCATGCCGGCTATCCGATCTGGAAATCATAATAGAATGCAGCTTTATAGAGAAAGGAGAAATCGTCATGCCGGAATTGCCTGAAATGGAAACGTACCGCAGGCTGCTCCATGAGCAAATCTGCGGTGCGGTCATCACCTCAACAGCCGTCCAGCGGGAAAAAACCATCAATCTGCCCCCGGCACAGTTCGGACAGCTTTTGCAAAACAATCGCCTGACGCTTATCGAGCGGCGCGGCAAGCACCTCTTGTTTCACTTGCAAAGCGGCCACGTCCTGCTGCTTCACCTGATGCTGGGCGGTTTTCTCTACTTGGGTACAGCCGAGGACAAGCTCGCTCGGACTGCCCAGGTAACTGTCTTTTTGGGAGAACGAGTGCTGTATTTTCACGGATTGCGGCTCGGTTACTTGCACCTGCTCACTCCCGATCAGATCGACGAAAAGCTGGCCCCGCTCGGCCCAGAACCGCTCAACCCGGAGTTCACGCTGACCCACTTTGAAAAGCTGCTGGAAGAAAAGCGCGGAGTTTTAAAAACAGCCATGGTCGACCAACACTGGATCGCAGGCATCGGCAACTGCTATTCCGACGAAATTTGCTTTCACGCGCGCATACTGCCTACGCGCCGCATCCCCGAACTGACTGCGCCAGAGCGAGCCACTCTCTATCATTCCATGCAGGAAGTGCTTGCAGAAGCGATTCGTTTTGGCGGTTACATGAAACAGCCGTTGTATCGCACCGACGAGTTGACAGGCGGGTTCGACGAGCGTTGCCAAGTGTACGATCGCGGCGGAGAGCCATGCCTGCGTTGCGGACAGCCTATCGTAAAAGACGAGCTATCCTCGCGAAAAGTTTTTTTCTGCACTCATTGCCAGCAATAAGCCAATCAGCGATTGCGGAATCCGATCAAGCTGTTATTCTTGCGCCGTCTCCATCTGCTTGACCATGTACACCTGCTCGGTTTCCGATGGCCCGAAGCCTGCTGACTCCAAAATTTCCAGCAGCAAGCCTTCAGAGGCGCGCAAGTTGAAGGTCGACCACTTGCAGTCCGATGCGTATGGCGCGTACACGTGGGCGAGAGCGGCGCTCAAAATGTTGCGGGCATCGCTGTGGCCCGGCTGAGCCACACATTGGCGCAAAACGACGTTGCTCACTTGTCCCGCTTCATTTACCATGCTTTTGTACAAGGCGTACCCGACCGCCTGCCCCGCTCCGTCTTCGACCATTACTGCCTGTGCGTCCCGCAAGCTTTGCCATTGATTTTGCCAGGCGACATCTCCGTCGTAGAACGGCAGCGCAGTCACTTCCTGAGTGACAATCGGCCTGATCCGATACTCTGGCTTGGTCGCCCCACCGAATGCATGCTCAGGCAGCGGGCCGATTCGTTGCCAGAACAAGAGGCGGTCAACCACCTCGTACCCTTTTTGCTCATACAGGGCTATCGCCTTGCTGTTTTGGCTCATCGCCTCCAAGGTAGCCACCTGCACGCCAGCTTCCTTGTACAGCTCAAGCGTCGCATCAATCAACTGCCGCCCCACTCCTTGACGGCGATATTCGGTAGCGACGCCTGTCCCGCCGTTCCAGGCGACTTTTTTCCCGCCGATCGTTCTCAGTCCGCTTGCCACCAGGCCAATCGGCTCTTCTCCATCAAACGCGACGACAGACAAGCCCATGACATACCCTTCGTTCCCCAAACGCTGCACCAGCATCTCTTCCGTCATCACAATCGAAACGAAATAACCTTCAAAACCTCTGTTCCAAGCTTTTGTCACCTCGGCAAACGTACAGTCGCTCATTCGCTTGATGGTAATCATGCCATCACCTTCCATGATTTTTTCGATAAAATTATTTTAATCGAAAATGCCTAAAAATTCAATCTTTTACACGCGACACAACATCTCTTTTTGTCACTCCCGCTTCGCACATGGTAAGATGGAAAAAATCACTTACCGGGGAGGTTCCTATGCGCAAACAGCTTACTGTCGGTTCTTTGATCGCCGGACGCTCTCCCGTACAGCAACCTGTCTACACTCCTGTTCACACCAACTTGCCTGAGTTGGGCAAACAAGCAGACAGCCGGGTTTTTGCCAAGCCAAACAAGCAAAACAGACCAATCCCGACGGCAAAAGCACGACACAAGCAGGTGCAGATCAAGCAAAACTCTCGAACATTCACAATCGGGCAAGCTCCCTGTCAGACGCTGCTGCAAGCCGCACAGACGCAGGGACAATCGCTCTCTTACAAATGCCAGCAAGGGTATTGCGGAAAATGCAGCGTCCTGGTCGTATCAGGCAACGACTTGCTCACCGCTCCGACCCGGCAGGAACACGAGAAGCTGGACAAAAAGCTCGCGGCAGGCTATCGGCTCGCTTGTCAAAGTGCATTTCGCTCTCCTATTTCAGAGTAAAAGGTGGCCACTGACTGCATGAACACTACACGCATCCTACTTTTCGCAGGCGGAAATCTGGGTGACTGGGCCATCCGTTACATACGCGAAGGCGACTGGCTCGTAGGCGTGGATCGCGGCGCGCTGTTTCTCGTTCGCAACGGCCTGTCGCCACGCTTGTCAATCGGCGACTTCGATTCGGTCACCGCAGAAGAGATGGCGGAAATCGAACGCCACAGTCTGGATGTCTCCGCTTGCGATCCCGTCATGAAAGATTTGACGGACACCGAAATGGCGCTGACCTGGGCCATCGGGCAAAAGCCCCGGGAAATTGTCTTGCTCGGAGTGCTCGGCTCCCGCTTCGACCACACTCTCGCCAATGTCCATCTGCTTGGCAAAAGCTTACAGACAGGAGTTTCCTGCCGCATTGTCGATGAACGCAATGAAATCCGCCTGATCAACAGCCACTGCCAGCTTTCGCAGGACCAATTTACCCACGTTTCCCTGCTGCCTTTGACGATGGAAGTCAGCGGAATTACGCTGCGCGGATTCATGTACCCGCTGGAAGACGCCACGCTGCGAATCGGCGACACGCTGGGCATCAGCAACATACTGGTAGAACAAACTGGGACGATTGATGTACGCACAGGCCAACTGCTCGTGATCAAAAGCAAAGACTGAGCCATAGCAAAAAGGATCTGCGCCGTTCGTTGCAAGCAAGCGGCACAGATCCTTTTTTCCATTTATTCTTCTTCCTCTACATGCATCGGCAATTGCCAATCGATCTCTTCCATTCCCTGCGAACGCAGAAACGCATTGGCTCGGGAAAACGGTCGGCTTCCGAAAAATCCGCGATTGGCCGAAAACGGACTTGGATGCGGCGAAGCGATGATGCAATGTTTCTTTTTGTCGATGAAGGCAGCCTTCTCTTGCGCGTGTTTTCCCCACAGGATGAACACAAGCGGCTTTTCGCGCTCATTCAGCAAATGAATGATTTGGTCGGTAAACGTCTCCCAGCCGATGCCTTTGTGCGAATTTGGATTGCTCGCCCGCACCGTCAGCACCGTGTTCAACATCATGACTCCCTGCTTGGCCCAATGGCTCAAGTAGCCATGCTCAGGAATGGCGCAATTCAAATCGCTTTGCAACTCTTTGTAAATATTCACGAGAGATGGCGGCGGTTTGATTCCCGGCTTGACCGAGAAGCTCAAGCCATGGGCTTGTCCCGGCCCGTGATAAGGGTCTTGTCCCAAAATTACTACTTTTGCCTGTTCGTAGCTGGTCAGATGAAGCGCTGTAAAAATGTGATACATATCCGGGTAAATGGTCTGTGTCTGATATTCTTCCTTCAAAGTCTGACGGAGCTTCAAGTAATACGGTTTCTCAAACTCCCCAGCCAATACGGGAGCCCAGTCATTTTGCAAAATAGCCATTTTCCTCACCTTATCCGCTAATCTTTCTATTACCTTACCACAAAGTGACCTTTCACTGAATCATCGTTTCAACCTGTTTGTCCGTCTGGGACCAGGCGCGGCTAGTCCTACCTTTTCTCCCATTCGTAGTCTATGTTTCCTATTACCCTCGTTTGATAGCTTTTCTCCCATGATCTTTGACATAATGTTTTCTGGGAAGATTTAGACAAAGGGAGAGGTTTTTCGACATGAAATGGGACTTGAAATCATTTTTTGGGGGAATTATCGTCGGCTCGGCACTCTTTTCCGGAATCGCAATCGCGGCTCCAGCTTATCCGGATGTGGCTGAAGGCACAAATACGCCTTTTACTTACTACTTCGAAGGCGTGCCAAAGTCTCCGAGCAGCGACGTCCAAGGTATCATGTACAAAAACTCTGTGTACGTACCGATTCGTTTCGTGGCAGAAAACTTGAACAAGCCAGTCATTTACGATGCCAAAACGAAATCGATTTTTATCGGTAAACTGCCAGTTGCCAAAATGTACTCGAAAATGGAAGCGGTTGAACTGGTCAAAAAGAAATATGCAGGCAGCCTTACACCTACACACGTAGTCGAATATGACCACGATGACGAAAAAGGGCACTATGTCATTCAAGTGTACCAAACTGTAGTAAACAATTTCCAGTCCGGAGACAGCTACACCAGCACGTACGGATGGTTCGTCGTGAACCCGAATACCGGAGAAGTGAAGTCGTTGCTGTAAGCATGCACTTATTCTTTTATATAAACAACGAAGGACAGCGGCCTGTAGGGGAGCCGCTGTCTTTTTGCTTTCCAGTAACTGGACAACTTTCGATTGACTTTGAAAATCACTCTCCATACGATGAGTAAAGACAGCAATCAATCAGTGGAAGGGTGTTTGGCTCATGATGGTCGAAATCAAAACATACGTGGTACAGGAAGGCTTCTCCGATGAAATCGTCAAAAGCTTCAGCGAACCAGGCGTGGTAGAAAAAGCTCCGGGCTTTGTGGACTTGAGCATTTTCGTGCAAAAGCCGCGCAAAGACGAAGAAGAAGTCGTGGTCATGATTCGCTGGGAGTCGAAAGAAGCTTGGAAACAGTGGGAATTGAGCGAGCCGCATCTCGAAGGACACCGCAAAGCGCGCGAGCAAAAGCGTCCCGAGTTCATCATCAACTCCAAGAGCGGCCATTACGAACTGAAAGCGATCAAACACCCGGAACAGCAGCAAGTCTAACTGCCTGCCCGACATAAACAAGCCTCGTTTCGCAGAAAACATCTCGAAACAGAGGCTTGTTTTATATATCAAGGTTGTACTTTTCCATCTTCCGGTACAAGGTAGAAAGACTGATTTGCAGCTCGCTGGCAATCGCCGCTTTGTCCTGACGGTACGCGCTGCTCGCCAAATATTTTTTCAGAACAGAGCGCTCATAATCAGCCAAAAGCTGTTCCAGCCCCGCCCCCGCCTCATCTGCTCGCCCCGTCGCTTCCTCCGCAAGCAAATATTCCGGCAAACTCTCATGGTCAATCAGCGATCCATCCGCCATGTTGACCATATATTCCACGGCGTTTTCCAATTGCCGGATGTTTCCCGGCCAATCGTATGCGGCAAGCCTGTGAACGAGCGAAGCGTCAAGCTCCAGCCTGCCCTTTTGCAAAAGTGTCCCGTACCGATGCAAAAAATGCTGCAAGTACAGCGGGATATCTTCCCGGCGCTCGCGCAACGGCTTCAGGCGAAGCGGGATGACATTCAGCCGATAGTATAAATCTTCGCGGAACGTCCCTTCCTTGACCATGCTCTCCAAATCTTTGTGAGTCGCCGCGATGACCCTGACGTCGATCTCCAGCGTCTTCACGCCTCCGACCCGCTCTACTGTCTTTTCCTGGAGAACACGCAAAAGCTTGGGCTGCAAAGACAGCGGGATATCCCCGACCTCATCGAGGAAGATCGTGCCTTTGTGCGCCAGCTCGAATTTTCCCGGCTTTCCTTCGCGGCGAGAGCCTGTAAACGCTCCGCCCTCATAGCCGAACAGCTCGCTCTCCAGCAGCGTTTCGGGAATCGCCGCGCAATTGATTGCGACGAACGGCTGTCTGCTGCGCGGCCCCTCGCTGTGAATCGCTTTTGCCAGCAATTCTTTGCCCGTACCGCTCTCTCCGCGCAACAAAACAGTAGAGATGCTGCCCGCCACCTTCTTCGCCTTGGCGATCACGTCCCGCAAGCCTGTATCTGCCCCGATCAGTTGGGCGAAGTACACAGGCTTGACGACTGCCTGCGGCATTTCCTCCTGGATGTTGCAGCCTTTTTCCCGTTCGGCATCCAGTTCCAGCAGCTTGTGTTCGATCAGCGAACTCGTGTGCTGCAAAAACGGCATCCACTTTTCCGAGTGGTGCAGCATCTTTTCCTTTTGCTCAGGCGAAAAGCCGATGATGCCGATGACCCCGACCGTCTTTTCCCGCTTGTGTACCGGGAAGCCGATTGTTGCAAGCTCCCTGCATTGCTGCAAAAATTTGCAGTTCATGCACTGGGAGTCGTTCTTTTTCATGTCAAAAATCATGCCTGGCTGTCCAGTCTGCAAAATCATCCGGAAAAACGATCCTTCCGGCGCAGGCAGCCCGATCAAATCCGAATAGTAGCCTGTGCCGCTCACCCGAATCCCTTGTTCATCCAGAATGGTGACATCCAGCCCCAGTACCTTGGAAATATTGTCTGCGTATGATTGGATGAATTTCTCTATCCGGGAAAATTCGGTCATGGTCGATCCTCCTGCCTGTCACGTTCCTTACCCTCTCGCAGCAGCCTCCGCCACAGGGACGCAGCGTAGCGCCTGCTCCAGATCAGCAATGATGTCCGTCGCATCCTCCAGCCCGGTTGAAAGGCGAATCAAACCGTCTGTAATGTTGAACTTCAGACGATCCTCCACCGGAATGGAAGCATGAGTCATCGACGCGGGATGCTGCACGAGTGTTTCCGGGTCTCCTAAGCTAAACGATATCATAGCGAGACGCAGCGCGTTAATGAAAGATTTGGCGGCGTCATACCCTCCCTTGACCTCGAAGGAAACGATTCCGCCCATCCCCGCCATTTGCCGCTTCGCCAGCTCATGCTGCGGATGGGATTCCAGTCCAGGGTAGTAGACGTGCGCGATCGCCGGGTGCTTTTCCAAGTATTCCGCTACAGCTTGCGCATTTTGACAATGTTGGCGGACGCGCAAACCGAGCGTCTTCAATCCGCGCAAAATCAGGAAGGCGTCCCATGCGTTCAAGTTTTGCCCCAGATCGCCCATGATGTTTTTGCGCATGAACTGTATTTGCTCTTTTTTCGCGACAATAAACCCGGCGATAACATCCCCATGCCCGTTCAAATATTTGGTGGCGCTATGGACAACCACATCGGCTCCCAGCTCCAACGGCCGCTGGAGATAAGGCGTCATGAACGTATTGTCGACAATCACGACGATACCCCGTGCGTGCGCCAAACGGGACAATGCCGCGATATCGAGGACTGTCAGGCACGGGTTGGAAGGCGTCTCGATGTAAAGCACGCGTGTGTTGGCCCGGAAAGCCCGCTCCACTGCCTGCAAATCGGTACAATCGACGAAATCGGTCGCAATGCCGTAACGCGGCGCCATTGTAGTAAGAAACTTGTAGCTGCCTCCGTATACATCCCGCGTACACACCACATGGTCGCCTTGCTGCAAAAAGGCAAGCAGCGCCCCGGAGATCGCTGCCATTCCGCTGGATACGCCCAAAGCGGCCTCCCCGTTTTCCAACGCTGCGATTTTTTGCTCCAACGTCTCGATCGTCGGATTGCCGTACCTGCCGTAATACGTTCCGCCCCGCTCCCCGGCCACGCAGGCAGCAGCGGAATCCGCATCGGGAAACGCATATGCGACCGCAGGCACGACAGCTGCCGTGACCGCCCCCGTTTTCGGGCAAGGCTCTTGAGCCGTATGAATAATAGCAGTGTCCAGCTTCCAGTTGTTCGTTTTCATCATTGTCTCTCCTTTTGGCGATCCTCTCGCTCATCACTGGCAAATCGTATTAGCAAGGAGCATGCCAACGAAAAAACCGCATGAAACCGCGATATTCTCGCTTTTACGGCTCACGCATTTTCTCATTTTCGCGAAAAGGTTTTGCTTCTATACGAAAAAAAGCCGTCATATAAACCGACGGCTTTTCGCAAATTCGCTAAATCCATTTTGCAATCGTAACAAAATACAGCTACACCAGCATGCCGCCACCGCTCTGCCGATACTTCAAAATGCCCTCGGCCGCCCGGTACGACAGCGCCCCCATCGTGCCCGTCGGATTGTAGCCGCTGTTGTGAGCAAAAGACGATGCGCCGACGACAAACACATTTTCCGCGTCCCACATTTGCAAGTAGTTGTTGACCGCCGAAGTTTCCGGCGATGCCCCCATGATCACTCCGCCTGTATTATGCGTGGATTGGTACGGGGTAATGTCGTAAGGGCCAAGCTTGCCGCGCACCTCGATTTTGTTGGCGCCCATTTCCTTGAGAATGTCCCCGCATTTGTCGGACAAAAAGGCAGCCAACTGCCTGTCCTGCTCCTCGAAGTCGAACGTAATGCGGATCAGCGGATCTCCGAACGCGTCTTTGTACGTCGGATCGAGATCGAGAAAATGGTAACGGAACGGCATGGAGGCCCCTTGCGCCCCGACATTGATCGTGCGGTTGGCGTATTTGAGCGAGGCTGCCTTAAATTCCTTGCCCCAGCTTGGCGTGCCTTCCGGAACCGTATTGTTGGCGATCGGACGTTGCCCGTACTGGGAGACGCTGATGTTGGCGCCATGAATGAAATTCAGGCTGGAGTGGTCAAAGTTGTCGCCGTTGTAGTCATCGAGCACCATGCCGAGCGAGCCGGCACCAGCGTAATTGTTGAACTCCTTTTCCTCGAAAAAGCCCGTGGCTCCGCCTTTCATAACCTGGTAGCAGTAGTTTTTTCCAATCACACCTTTGCCCGTAGTCGGATCGTACGGTCGCCCCAGCTTGGACATCAGCAGCAACCGCGAATTGTTGAACACGTAGCTCGTCAACACGACGATGTCAGCAGGCTGTTCAATTTCTTCTCCAGTCGTCACGTCCGTGTACAGCACACCTGTAGCTTTGTTGCCCGTATGTAAAATGCGGCGCACGTGGGAATGGGTGCGGATTTCGAACTTCCCTGTCTTCTTCGCCACAGGGATAACCGTGACAACCGGATCTGCTTTTGCCCCGTACTCACACCCAAAACGCTCGCAGTAGCCGCAATATTGACAGGCAGCCCGGGAAATTCCGTCTGGATTCGTGTACGCCTCCGACAAATTCGCAGATGGGAGCGGATAAGGATGCAGGTTCAGCTTTTTCGCCGCTTCCTCGAACATCTTCATGCTGGGCGTACTTTTCATCGGCGGCGTCGGATAAGGCTGGGAACGTTTGCCGCCAAGCGGATTTTCCGAACCCGATATGCCCGCCATCCGCTCGAACTTGTCAAAGTAAGGCTCCAGCTGGTCGTAAGTGATTCCCCAATCCTGAATCGTCATGCCCTCGGGAATTTTCTTTTGCCCGTAGCGCTCGACTGTCTTGCTGTGAATCTCGAAATCATACGGCAAAAACCGGAACGTGTGGCCATTCCAGTGAACGCCCGAGCCGCCAAGCCCTGTTCCCAGCAAAAAAGAACCGTATGAGCGCATCGGCAGCGCCCGCACGTTCGGATTGCTGCGGAAGGTGATCGTTTCCTTGGACAAATCCTGCATCATTTCATAGCGAAGCGCGTAGCGCAGTTCATCGTGCACCATGAAATAGTCTTCTGTTTTCCGCTCTTTGCCGCGCTCCAGTCCGACGACCGTCAGCCCTTGCCTCGTCAGCTCCGAAGCGATCACGCCCCCGCCCCAGCCCACACCGACGATTACCACATCCACTTTGGGCAGTTTTCTGGCCATATGCTTCACCCCGTCTGTCAGTGTTGATGATCCCGCAAGCTGAGCGGCTCCATCTTCACGAATTTGTCTTGTTCGATGATTTGTGTGTAGGCCATTTGATTGCCTGGGTAATTTTTCAATCGCCAGCCATCCATATTTTTATTGCCGCCGTACAGCGGGTCTGAGTAAATTCCTTCGATGGTGCTGGCTCGCAGCATTTTGAAGAAGGCGCTGGCCGAAATCGTCGTCAGTTTGACATCGTCCTTTTCAAAAGCCTTCAACACGGCATCCTGCTGCTCAGCCGTAATCTCGTAAAAGCGCTTGCCATGCGCAGCTTGGCTGTAGTTGTTCAGCTCCTGAATGCCGATGTCGAAAATCTCCCGCCGCTTCAACCTTCCCTGGTAGCCTTGGGTCACCTCTCCCGAATAAAACGGACCTTGCATGTACTCACGAGAGTTGAAGCCCCAATCGCCCGCAAGCTGGTGATCGATGAAGTAGGCTGCACCAAGTGCCTTTGCGCCCGGTCCAAGCTCGTCTTCCGGGAAAATCCGCTCACAGGCGGCATCCACCACCTTGAACTGTTCCGGGCTGAAATACATCAACGCCTGATTGTAATCGGCAGCAGGAGCCGGTGTCGCTCCCGGTTGTGGCGGTGCTTCCGGCTTGCGTAGCAGACTGCCTGCCACTCCGCCCACGACCAGACCACCGAGCACAAGCCCTGTGTTTTTCAGAAAATGTCTCCGTGACACTGGCTGCTCATGTTTGTTGTTGGATTCTGCCAAATCTACCACCTCCAGTTGTCTCTATCCCATGGTTTGCGCATTTTCGCGACAGGCTAAACGCATTTCGCGGAAATTTTCCCAGCATGCACCACACATAATTTCCAAAACACATTCAAAGGATATGGTTACCAATACAGCAAGCATAATTTGGAGGGATACTGATGAAGCGCTTTGGAACATGGGCAGGCAGAGCCGGAGTAGGCATTGCCCTGCTGCTCACCGCCTGTAACAACCAGGCCGCCCCGCAAGAGCCAGCCAGAACCCAAACTGTACACCCTGCTGGAATGGGCGAGACGGTCATTCCCAGCGTAGACCGGGACAAAAAGCTGACAACCAACTCTCATGGCACGACATTTAGCGGCATGGGCCACGGTCTGTACAGTTCGATCGGAAGCTCGCATCTGCACAGCGGCGGCCCTTCGACCAAGCTGGAGGCGCAACTCGGCGCGGCAGGCGTCCACGGTGTACAAGCGCTAATCGTCGGCGATTGGGTTTTCCTCGCCCCAACCACTGCCAACCAAGCCTCCATCAACTCCATCGACCCGATGCAAGCCCACTTGCTCGGCAGCTATACGGGCAGCAGCAGCCGAGGAAACGACACGCCGAGCGGGCTGGCTGGACAGCAGGCAAGAAACAACACGACAGGCGTGCTTGGCACCAGCGATCGCTCTGCCTTGTTTGCCCAGGCGCGCACCGTAGTAGAACGTTCGTATGGAACAGACGCGCAAGTCTGGACAGTCAGCTCGAAAAAAGGCATAGACGCATTGGAAAAAGTCAAAAAGCATTTGCGGGACAAAAAAGGGGACAACAAAATGGCGGACGAGCTGGACAAGCTGTTCCGCGAGGCAAAACGATAGACAAAAGTACAAAAAGAAAAGGGGCAAGCAGATGCTTGTCCCTTTTAGCGATGCAAAAACAGGTTGATTTCATTCACGGTTTCATCCGGATGCGTCACCATCAACAAATGCAAGGAATTGGCGATCGTCCTCACCTGCGCTTGCGGCACAGCGCTCCGGTATTTGGCGACCGCTTCCCGGAAGAAAGGCCGCTGTGCTTCATCCGGCAAGTGATTTTCATCTGCCAGAAGCAACAGCACCGGACACGTCAGCTGCCGACACAGCTCATCCAGATCATATGTCGCGTACTGATGAAAGTAGCCGTCAAACGCCTCCCGCGGCAAACGGTAACCAAAGCCGCCGTCCTCCTTGCGCACAAGCTCTGTGCTCATCCAGCCTGCC
The DNA here is from genome assembly GCF_029892995.1 of Brevibacillus sp. 1238. NCBI lineage: Bacteria > Bacillati > Bacillota > Bacilli > Caryophanales > Paenibacillaceae > Brevibacillus > Brevibacillus sp. 1238. Next base: position 256,272 of record NZ_JARXWC010000005.1, read on the forward strand.
GGAAGCTTCCTCCCGCCATACCTTTTGGCAAATCGCCTTTCCGCTTCCTCTACCGTTTGAAACCGGGTTGATGACAAGCGCTCAACTGTAGGATCATGCTCAAAGCCCGGCATCGCTCCCAGGGAGTAGTAACCGCCATCGAGCAACACCAGCGAGGCAATCCGCTGCGGTTCGCGGACGGCAAGCATTTGCGCAGGCACGGCCGAAAACGAAGCCGCCACAATCGTCACTTGGCTCAGCCCTTCCTGCTCCAGCAGACAGGCCAAGTCATCGACGATCCGCTCAAAAGTAAACGGGCCGCGATCCGTAGAGTTGCCATGACCGCGCAAATCGACCGCCACCACCCGGTAATGCTTTGCCAGCTCGGGTAACAGCGAAGTAAACAGGTGCCGCGTATTGCGAATCGCATGCAGCAGCAAAAGCGCCGGAGCATCTGCATGGCCTGACACACTGTACTCTAGTCGCCCGGCTTCGACCTCTACATGTTTGACCTGCTCAACTTTCATGGCTTCCTCCCCTGTCAAATTCGTCCCGGAATGAGGACGCCAATATGCTCGGGATGCACCCGGGCGATGTAAAACAGCGAGGCAACCGCACAGACACCTGCCAACAGCATGACGACCTCCGCCTTTTTCCAGCGCTTGCTGCGGTAAAACCGATGCTGGCTGTTCCTGATCTGAAAGCCTTTGGCATCGAGCGCATTGGCGATCAGCTGCACGCGCTTCAGCGAACTGAAAATGAGCGGAACTAGCAAAAACCCGTATTTTTTGATGCGCTCAAAAACATTGCCTTCCACCGTCGACATCCCTCGCACCATCTGTGCTTCGCGGATCGTCGCCAGATCATTTTTCACCAGCGGAATAAAGCGGAAAATAAGCGACAGCAAGTAACTGACGGAAAACGGGACGCCAAGCCCGCGCAGGCCCATCGCAATCTCTCTCGGCGAAGTGGAGAGCAAATAGTACATCGACAAAAGCGCCACATTCGCCAGGCGCAGCCCCATTCCCAACGCCCAGAGCACGCCGATATCGGTTACTTGCAGCGGGTAATTGATCAATGGAACGCTGCCGCTCCAGTACGCTACGCCTACGTTCGTGAACGGCAGCCATGTAATCGCCGCGAAAACCGCGCCTACTCCGCCCACCAGCGCGTACGCTTTGACCATCGAGCGTTTCCACCCCAGCCTGGCGATCAGCACCAGATTACACAGCCAGACCACAGCCAGCGCTCTCGGGTCTTGAAACAGAAACGGCAGCAGGCCAAGCAGAAGAAACATCAGCAAAACGAAGCTCGGATGGGCATGCTTCATCGCCATTGCCCACCTCCCGCGATTTTTTGAGTCATTTGCTGCAAAGTGAGCGGAAGCGGCCCTTTCATCCCCGCCGCTTCGCCAAACCGATAAACAGCGGGTGCCTCCACCTGCGCGGATGCCAAAATGTCAGGCGCAGCAAACACGCTTTGCGGATCGCCGTCACACACCAGACTTCCCCGATGCATGACCAGTACACGCTCGGCGTATTCCGCCACCAACCGCATGTCGTGTGTAATGACGATGATCGTGTGACCAGCTGCATGCAATCGGCGGACAAGCTCCATCATTTCCAGCATCCCCCGATAATCGAGTCCCGTAGTAGGCTCGTCCAGCACGATGACCTGAGGCTTCATCGCCAAAATCGAAGCAACGGCAATCTTTTGCCGCGTGCCTTTGCTGGAAAAGTAAGGCTCTGCCTCGCCCATTCCGCCTAATCCGACGGCTTCAAGCGCCTCGTTCACCGCTTGCTCGATCTTTTCCGCAGGCCAGCCCATATTTTTCGGGCCAAAAGACACCTCTGCCGCTATCGTAGAGTGGAAAATTTGATGGTCAGGGTTTTGATAGCAATAGGCTACCGTGCGGGCCAGTTCGGCGGTCGACATCGTTTTCGTGTCGCAGCCGTTCACTTTTACGCTGCCTTTGCTCGGTTTGTACAAACCGTTGCAATGCTTGGCGAGCGTAGTTTTTCCCGAGCCGTTTCCCCCGATGATCGCGACGAACTCTCCTTGCCGAATCTGCAAGGATACTCCGTTCAATACCGGCTTTTCCCGGTCGTATCCGTACCAGACATCATCCAGTTCAATTACGCTGCTCACACGCTTCCCTCCCGAACAAGCTGTGCCTCTCTGTATCGCGCAGCCAGTTCCTCAACCGTAAGCGGCAACGGGCCAGCCGTTTCGACAAGCACGCCTTCGCGGCAAAGCAGATGGTAGAGGCGGATGACATCAGGGACAAAAATGCCGTGCTGATCGAGCACATCTGTCCGGGCAAAAAAGTCTCTTACAGGCAAGTTGAGCACAATCTGCCCTTTTGCCAGCAGCACCAGACGGTCGCAAAAAGCGGCCAGCTCCTCTGTCGCATGAGAGGATACGACGATGGTCATCTGACTTTCCTGCTTCAACCGTTGCAAGAGCGCGAATACTTCTCGCGCTCCCAATGGATCAAGCTCGGATGTCGGTTCGTCCAGAAGCAATACTTGCGGGCCATTCGTCAGGGCAGACGCGATTGCTACACGTTGCTTTTCTCCCCCTGACAATTCAAAAGGAGAGCGATCGGCAAACCCGGGAAGGCCGACCAGTTGCAGCACTTCTGTGATTCTTTGCTCGATTTGCTCATCGGAGCACCCGACATTTTCCAGCGAAAACGCAAGCTCTTCTTCAATCGTCAGCCCGATAAACTGTGTCTCCGGGTCTTGGAAGACAACGCCCTGCTGCCCTTGCGCCTGGCGTTTTCCCGCAAACTGGCCTGCGTAATTGGCCGGGATCAACCCCGCAAGCGCCAGCAAAAGCGTCGTCTTTCCCGCTGCCGCCGGGCCAACCACCCCGACTACTTCGCCCGGATACAAGCAAAGACTCACATCCGTAAGCGCCGGGGTCGGAGAATCTTCGTAGTGCCAATGTACCTCTTGCAGTTGCAACAGCGGTTCCTGAATCACTGGGCGATCCTGCTTTCAGGCCCGAGATAGCTGTATTCCTGCAACGGTCGTCCGCGATACAGACCGGAACGCTTCACAAACGGGTACAGCAGCTTCAACAGGATCGGGCCGAGAATCGCCGTCGAGATCGCCTGGTTCAAAAACACAGTAGGAATAAACAGAGAGGCAATCGCCATCGGCGTCAGACCGAGCGCCACATTGACCAAAATCGCGCACGCCACGACAGCAGAGCTGATCAGAACGACGAACACAAAATATTGCAGGAAGCTGCGTTTGGTTTTCAGCGCCGGGTGACTCACCGTGAGAAAGCCGATGAAGCCTCCCAAAAAGTTGGAGAAAAAGCCGACGGCAACCGCATGTGGCGGTGCTCCTCCGGTCAACAGGTCGCTGACCATATTGCCAAAAGCAAGGCCAATGCAACCTGGCAAGCCGAACAGCATGCCGAAAACAGGCTGCAAGGCATTCGCCGGACGAATCGGTACGGAAGGAATGAGCTTGATATTAGCCAGCATGATAATGGCAACTGCATATAATGCCGCTGTAACGACAATCAGCACGTAATCGACTGTCGTCCATTGGCGGCGAAACAATGAAGTCTGCATCAAAGTGTACCTCCTTTATGTCAATTGCTAACGTTTGGAATATTGCCTGATGCCAGTTTACTCCACACCTTTTTTGGCGTCTACCAAAAAACCCGCTCCCGCACTTGTTATAGAAAAGTTGAATAAACAAAAGCCTCCCCATGCGCACTCGCAGCACAGGAAGGCTTTCTTCAAGCAAGTATCGTCCTATTCCTCAAACTTCATCAGTTCCAGTTTGGCCCCTTTGATTTTGACCAAATAAAGCAAATACACAAGCCCGACAAACGTCCACAAAAGTCCCAATATCATCGATTTCGCATGGAGACTGCCCCACAAAAATGCGAGAAAGGCTGTCCCGATCAGCGGAGCCAGAAAATATCCCCACCAATCCGCCGCACGCTTTTCTTGTTTTTGTCTCAGGAAGTAGGCAATGACGCTCAGATTGACGAAGCTGAACGCGATCAACGCTCCAAAATTAATAAAGGACGTAGCTGTCAGCAAATCGAGATACAAGGCAGCCAGCATCAGCGTTCCGACCAGCAGCACGTTAAGCAGCGGCGTCTTCAGTCTCGGGTGTATGTAGCCAAACCACTTTTTCGGCAAATAACCATCCCGGCCCATCGCGTACAACAGCCGCGTTACACTCGTCACCGATACCAGACCGGAGGCGAGCGTCGAAGACAAAGCAGCCGCCAAAAAAATCAGCTGAAAGACGGAGCCTCCGATAAACAGGGCGATTTCTGCGGAAGCTGCTTCCGGGTCAGACAATACGGAAACATCGGGAAACAACGATTGCATGAAATACGAAGCGGTAATGAACAACGCTCCCCCAGCCAGTGCAACCAGCAAAATTCCCCGGGGAATCGTCTTTTTCGCATCTACCGTCTCCTCTGTCAGCGTAGTGACGGCATCAAAGCCTAAAAAGGAAAAGCAGAGGATCGATGCCCCCGACAGCAGAGCGACTACCGACAAATCAGCAGAAAGGAACGGACGAATGTTCAGCACCTGGCCCAGCCCATCTCCATTGATCAAGCCACGGATAGCCAGTCCGGCGAACAAAATAACGACGGCGATCTGAAAAAGCACCAGAAACGAGTTGACGGATGCCGTTACTGTCACGCGAAATACGTTTAATAAAGTAATCAGGACAATAAACCCGATAATCCACCACGTGGTCGGCACATCGGGAAATACGGACGAAAGATACACACCCGTCAGCAAAGCGTTGATCATCGGCAAGAACAAATAATCGAGCAGCGAGGCCCACCCTACCAAAAACCCGGCATACGGATGAATCGTTTGCTGCGTGTACGTATACGCTGTCCCGGCCGACGGGAAGACGCGAACCATTTTCCCGTAGCTCGCCGCGGTAAACAAGATGGCCAGCAAGGTCACTGCGTAAGCGGCAGGAACATGCCCCCCTGTTTCTTCGGCAACGATGCCAAACGTATCAAAAACGGCCATTGGAGCCATATAGCCAAGGCCAATGACGACGATATGCCACAACTTCAAGCTGCGTGTAAGCTCTGCACTCCCATTCACTGTCTGTCCTCCTTCTGTTACACGACACGAATAATTATACACGCGAATGGGAAAAGTTCCACCGTTTGCGCACCAAAAAACGCTGTTGCACACGGTTCCCCATGCCGCAACAGCGTTTGGTTTTCAGGCTTGATATGCTTACGCTTTTGGCAGTTCAAACGAGCTTTTCAGCGAAACGATCCGGTTGAAGACCAGTTTGTCCGCCGCTGTATGCTTCGGATCGACATTGAAGTATCCGTGACGGAAAAATTGGTATTTGTCCTGCGGCTGCGTTTCTTTCATGTTCGGCTCGACGAATCCGTTCAGCACTTCCAGCGAATTTGGATTGATGTTGTCCAGGAAGCTTCCTTCCGAATCTTCGTCATCCATAATCAGTGGCTCGTACAGGCGAAATTCAGCCGGAACTGCCTGAGAAGCTTCTACCCAGTGGATTGTTCCTTTTACCTTGCGGCCAGTAAAGCCGCTGCCGCTCTTGGTTTCAGGATCGTAGGTGCAGTGCAGCTCGATGACGTTTCCGTCGGCGTCTTTCACCACATCGTTGCATTTGATGAAGTACGCGTGCTTCAGGCGAACCTCATTTCCCGGGAACAGGCGGAAATACTTGCTCGGCGGGTTTTCCATGAAATCGTCCTGCTCGATGTAGATTTCGCGGGAGAACGGGATTTGGCGATTGCCCATCTCCGGGTTCTCCGGGTTGATCTCGGCTTCGAGCATTTCTACCTGGTCTTCCGGGTAGTTCGTAATGACGACTTTGAGCGGATTCAAGACAGCCATGGTGCGCGGCGCCTTGAGTTTCAAGTCTTCGCGAATGAAATGCTCCAGCATTTTCGCGTCTACCGTGCTGTTGCTGCGCGCTACCCCGATCTCGCGGGCAAACGTGCGAATCGCTTCAGGGGTAAAACCGCGGCGACGGAAGCCGGCAATGGTCGGCATGCGCGGATCGTCCCAGCCATCTACCACTTTCTCGTCCACGAGCTGTTTCAGCTTGCGTTTGCTCATGACGGTGTTGGTCAGGTTCAAACGGGCAAACTCGTACTGGCGCGGAGTATTTTCCATCTCGCACTCGCTGATGACCCAATCGTACAGTGGACGATGGTCTTCAAATTCAAGTGAACAGAGGGAGTGAGTAACGCCTTCAATCGCATCTTCCAGCGGATGGGCGTAGTCGTACATCGGGTAGATGCACCATTTGTCGCCTGTGTTGTGATGGGTCGCATGAGAAATACGATAAATCACCGGATCGCGCATGTTGATGTTCGGAGAGCTCATATCGATTTTCGCACGCAACACTTTTTCCCCGTCCTTGAACTCGCCATTGCGCATGCGAGCAAACAGGTCGAGGTTTTCCTCCACAGAGCGGTTGCGGAACGGGCTGTCTACCCCTGGTTCTGTCAAAGTTCCGCGCAGCTTGCGCATTTCTTCGGCAGGCAAATCATCCACGTAGGCTTTGCCCTTTTGGATCAGCAACACCGCACGCTTGTACATTTCTTCAAAGTAATCCGATGCAAAAAACAGCCCGTCCCATTCAAAGCCGAGCCACTGTACATCTGTTTTGATTGCTTCCACGTACTCTGTGTCTTCTTTCACCGGATTGGTATCGTCAAAACGGAGGTGGGCCTTTCCTTTGAACTCGCTTGCCAGCTCAAAGTTGAGGCAGATGGCTTTTGCATGTCCAATATGAAGATACCCGTTCGGTTCCGGCGGAAAGCGGGTAATGACTTCCTTGACCTTGCCTTCTTGCAAGTCGTCAATCACGATATTGCGGATAAAATTGGATGACGCTACCTTGTTTTCCAATGAAATCAACCTTTCACTTCACCTTTACATTCCATAATACTGATTCTCTTCCCAGAGTTCAACAAAATCGGGCCGTTGTCCGGCCCGCTGTCTCTACCATTCCTGCTCTTTTTGCCATTGGGATTGCGGCTGGCAGTACAACGAAATGATAGAGTCGAGGGAGCGACGCTGCTCGGTTATGCCGCGAATAATTTTCAAATGCTTGGGTCGAACCAGGTGGAGCAGCGGCTGTTCAACATGATTGAACCGGGCGAAAGCTTCAGCTGCGACCTCATCCCACTGCCGATAATAGCGCAGCAAGTCATCAGGCATCACCCGCGATCGATTCGTGCCCGGCTCCGGCAAGCAATCAAACGGTTCATCCAGATTCAGCGTACCGTAATCATCGGTCAGCTCTTCCCCCGGCAAAATGTCTCTGGCAGCCAGCTCCAAGTCGTACATCGTCGCCACGCAGGTCGCATGGAAGCTGTGGTTCACAAATCGGGCCTTATCCCAGCACAAGATGTATTTTCCAAACTGATTTTTGAAGGAATACTTCTGCACATCCTGCTTTCTCAATGGGTCCAGTTTTTCCACATATGCCGGGTCCAATACCTGATCCAGGTCATCCTGTGCCCAGACAATCGTGCCTTTCGGGATCAATTTTGTCGCAAAAACACCGTACCCGATTTCATCGTTGATATAGCGAAGCTCCGTATCGGGATGCATCATGGCCTTGATTCACTCCTTGGCAAATGTGCGTTTTTACCATCATAAGCAGTTCGGCCAATAGTGGTGTGTGAATGTCGGGAAAAACACACAACTCCCTGTTCCTCCCTTTTTTTCTAGATTAAAAAAATTTTTCTTATTTACCCCAATCGACAAATAGTCTATATTATTGACAAACGGATGATTAGGAAAATTTTCCTGTAACAATTGAATCAGTTTTCTATTATCAACTGGATGCGTTACCCATTGATATCGAAACGGCAAACCCGGGGAAATCCGGCGACGCAAAGCTAGAGGGGCTACCTCCGCACAAGCGGGCATGCCAGCCAGCTACCGAAGTATTGGTGTAGGACAGGACCAATGATCCTATATCATTGGTCTTTTTTTGCGCAACAATTGTCTATTTTTGTCCATTTATGTATTTATGTGTAAAAATATTCATTTTCAGTTAAGGAGGTGAGGCTGCGAAAAGCTGTCGGATTGTTGGAATCGTTCATCAAACATACAAGGAGGCTTCATACGATGTCATTCTGGAAGAAACTTTCTACTGTCGCATTGACTACTGCAATCGGCCTGGCAACCCTGTCTCCGGTTCAAGCAGCTAATCGGCCAACATCAATGTCGCCAAACGCAATGGTAACAACACCACACTATCTGGCTACAGCAGCAGCCCTGAAAACATTGGAAGACGGTGGCAACGCTGTAGATGCCGCCATCACAGCCGCTTCTACTCTCGCCGTCGTCTACCCGCATTACACAACGATCGGCGGAGATAACTTCTGGCTCATCTACAACGCCAAGACCAAGGAACTGAAAGCGTTGAACGGCAGCGGACGAGCTGGCGAAAAAGCAACGATCGACTACTACAAAGGCAAAGGCTACGAAAAAATTCCTTCCCGCGGCTACGAGTCTGCCAATACGGTGCCAGGCGTTGTTTCCGGCTGGTGGGAAGCGTACAACTACGCGCACAAAAGCATGGGCAACAGCAAGCTTCCGTGGCACAGGCTGCTCGAACCAGCGATCGGATACGCCGAAAATGGATATCCCGTCTCACCGAACCAGGTTTATTGGACAAAATACGCCATCGATCCGAACGATAACGATTTGAAAAACCTCCAGCGCTTTGAAGGGTTCCGCAAAACCTTCCTGAAGCCGAACGGAGAGCCGTATGCGCCTGGCGAAATCCTCAAGCAAAAGGACCTGGCCAAAACTTTGCAAATCATTGCGAAAAAAGGAGCAGACGGATTCTACAAAGGCGAAGTCGCCAAAAAAATCGTAGCGGATATGCAGAAAAACGGCGGACTGCTCACCTTGAAAGACTTTGAAAAGCACACCTCCACATGGGCAGAACCGATTACAGTCGACTACCGCGGCTACAAGGCTTACAACGTACCGCCCAACTCCCAGGGCATGGCTTCGCTCTCGATCTTGAACGTGTTGAACAACTTCGACCTCAAGAGCATGGGCGAAGGGACGCCGGACTACTACCACACGATTGTAGAAGCCACCAAGCAAGCTTTTGCCGACCGTGACAAATGGCTGACAGACCCTGCTTTCGTCGACATTCCGGTGGACGAGCTGTTGTCCAAGCAACACGGCAAAGATTTGGCAGCACGCATCGATATGAAGCAAGCGGCAAAAGCAGTAGAGCCGCTCGATCCAAAAGGAGACACTACTTGGTTTGGCGTCGTAGACAAGGACGGCAACGCCGTTTCGATCATCCAGAGCCACTATTTTGACTGGGGTTCCGGTATTGTAGCGAAAGACACTGGCGTCCTGTTGCAAAACCGTGGAAGCTACTTCTCTCTCGATCCGAAACACATTAACCACCTGGAGCCTGGAAAGCGCACCTTCCATACGATTAACCCTGCCATGCTCTTCAAAGGGGACAAGCCTTACCTGCTTTACGGAACACAAGGCGGCGAAGGACAGCCACAAACGCAAGCAGCTCTCGTAACGCGTATTGTCGACTTCGGTTTCAGCGTACAGGATGCGATCGAGGCTCCAAGATGGCTGCACGGACGCAACTGGGGCTCCGCCTCCAACAATTTGAAAGTCGAAAGCCGGATTCCGCAGGAAGTGTTGGACGAACTCGTGAAGCGCGGACATCCGGTTGAAAAGCTGGAAGCAGCCTATACAGATGCGATGGGACAATCCGGCGCCATTTTGATCGATCCGCAAACGAACGTGAAGTTCGGCGGCGCAGACCCTCGCGGGGAAGGCGCAGCAATGGGATATTAACCGATGGTCAGGCTGCTGAATCTTCTCAGCAGTCTGGCTGTGTCTACTCTGTGCGGGCAGCGTTCCTTGCCTCGCGAAGTTGAATCAACCACCAATTAGGAGTGGAGAGCCTATGTCTTTTTTCAACAAACTCAGAAATAAAATGATCCTGTGGTTTCTTGCCGTAGCGGTCATCCCGCTTGCTGCCGTTTCCTTTTTTATTACAAACAGCTTTTCAACCATTTTGATCGATAAGCAAAAATCGTCTTATGTGGACCTGACTTCAAGTACAGCTATGGCTATGGACCAGTATCTCGATCGGCGCATGACGGAAATTCAGGTGCTGGCCCGCACCTCTGATATTCAATCTGTCGACGCGGCAGCCAAAAATGAGTTTATCCGCAAGTTTACCGAAGAAATGAAGCTGTACGATGGCAATACGTTTATTTCAAGCGACGGAAAAGTAACCGCTGACACCTTCCCGAAAAGCGTCGGGATCGACCTCGGCGAGCGGCAATTTTTCAAAGACGGCATGCAGGGCAAGCCCAGCTACTCCGATGTCCTCGTCGCCAAAACTACGGGCAATCGCTCGATCATTGTCGCTTCCCCTGTCAAAGGAAAAAACAATGAAGCGCTCGGCGTATTGACCGGACTTGTCAACGTGGATCATTTCGCAGCCACGTTTCTCGCAAATTTGAATGTAGGCAATGACGGCTATCCGATTCTGGTGGACAACAAGCATCAGGTGCAGTACCACCCCAACCAGGAGCTGATCGGAAAGCCGCTTGAGGAATCGGCCCTGCCCCAGCCTTTGCAGGACATCCTGAAAACAGGCGCTGCGGAAAAAGGCTCATACAGCTACACGGATCAAGGCAAGGAGTATGTCGTCACTTACTCTCCGATCCCCAAAACCAACTTTGGCCTGTACTTGCATATTCCTGTTGAATCGATCACCGCTGGCGTCTCTGCTGTCAGCAACAACGTCATGCTGATCGTCTTTGCCGTAGTCGCAGCGGTCATCGCCATTGCCTATGCGATCTCCCGGCAAATCACCCGCCCGATCGTCGAGGTTGCCGCTGTAGCAAACCGGATTTCCGAGGGGGAGCTGACCGTATCCGCCTTGCAAATTCGCTCGCAGGATGAAGTCGGTCAACTGTCTCAATCGGTCAATGCCATGGTCCACAACCTGCGCACGATCATTCAGCAGGTCAATGATACGGCTACTGATCTGGCCTCTTCCGCAGAGGAGTTGTCGGTCAACGCCGAGCATACCAGCAAGGCAACGGAGCAGATCGCCATTACGATCCAGGAAGTCGCGTACGGCGCCGAGAAGCAGGTAAGAAGCGTGGAAGACAGCGTGAACGCCATGCAGGTAGTATCACAGGGCGCGGAAAAAGTCGCCACCAACGCACAGCACGCGGACGAATCCGCATTGAGCGCCTCCCGCATCGCCGTGGAAGGCAATCAAGCTTTGCAAGTCGTGATCAGCCAGATGCAATCGATCGAAAATACGGTCAGCAACATCGCAGACATCGTGAAGCGCTTGGGGAACAGCTCGCAGGAAATCGGACAAATCGTCCAGGTCATTACCGCTATTGCCGAGCAAACCAATCTGCTTGCCTTGAACGCTGCAATCGAAGCCGCCAGAGCAGGCGAGCAAGGACGCGGGTTTGCTGTCGTGGCAGACGAAGTACGCAAATTGGCCGAGCAGTCTGCCCAATCTGCCCAGCAAATCAAAGAACTGATTACGGCGATTCAGGTTGAATCGAATCAAGCCGTCTTGTCGATGGAACAAGGAACAAACGAAGTTGCGATCGGACTGACAGTAGTGAACAATGCTGGCAAGTCTTTCGAGCAAATCCAGGATGCTGTCGCACAAGTCGCCAGCCAAATCCAGGAAGTGAAGACGTATTCCGAGCAAATGTCGGCTGGAACCCAGAAGGTAGTAGAGTTGGTCAGCGGCATTGAGGAAGTCGCCGAAAATTCGGCAGACGGAACACAAAGCGTTTCTGCCGCCACAGAAGAACAGCTGGCTGCCATGGAAGAAGTGAACTCCTCCGCTGCTTCCCTGGCCCGCATCGCCGAAGAACTGCAATCTCACGTAAGCCGCTTCAAAATATAGCGAGGCAATCAAAAAACCGCCGGGCAGCAGCATCCGGCGGTTTTTCTTGCTTCAAAGCGATCAACAAAATCTATGAGCTGCCACTGGTAGCGATAGCGGAGCAAGCTGATAAAAGCACACTCGCGCTTGCGCTTCCACTTTATTCCTGCAATGCTGATAGCAGAAAGCTATTCTTATCGCGAAAGGCGGGGAAACGATGAGTTCTTCCGGTCCTATCTCTACTCCTTACTTTTCTTTGCAGCCTGTTGCAGAAGGCGTGTACGCCGCTATTGCTGTCCGTGGCACCGGAGCAATGGCTAATGCCGGAATCATTGATTTAGGCGATCAGGTAGTCGTCTTTGACTCCATGTACACGCCACAGGCGGGCCAAGCATTGCACGATGCGGCTGTCCAGCTATGCGGAAAACCCGTCACGCTTCTGATCAACTCTCATTTTCATCTGGACCACACTGGCGGCAATCAGGCATTTCCAGGTGTTCCGATTCTCTCCACCGCCAAAACGCGTTCGCTCACCTATGAGCGCACGACCCAATTTTTGACCTTTGCCAAAGCGCACCCTGATTACCCGCTGACGGTCAAACAAGCTTTGGAACAAGAAACGGACGCTAAAAAGCGGCAAGAAAAAGAATATGAGCTGGGCGAGCTGCTCGCGATGGACGCTGCCCTTCCGATACTGGTTCCCACTCTCGCTACCTTGACCTTTCACGATTCGATTACATTGCACGGCAGCAAGCGCTCTGCTGTCCTGCGCTCGCTGGGAAACGGTCACAGTCCCTGTGATTCCGCCCTTTTCCTTCCCGATGACGACATCCTGTTTGCCGGAGATTTGCTGTTCACAGGCGCACATCCAAGCATCATGACCGGGAATGTTCCGGAGTGGATCAGCATTTTGGATGCTCTCCTGCAAGACTGCCCAGCGCTGATTGTACCCGGACATGGCCCGGTAGCAGACAAGCAGGCTGTACCCCCTTTTCTCATGCCAAAAGCCGCCGGACATGTCTCCGACGGCTTTTCCTTTTGCCTGGCTTACACAAATTCCAGCATCCGGTCAGGATGGTTGGTGCAAATTTGTACATCAGGATGCCAGGACATGACCTCGCGAATGTGCGCAGGCTCATCCAGCGTCCAGGCAATCACCTTGAAGCCTTTTTCGATGGCGGCTACGGCAAGCTCTTTGTTCAGGAAAGGGTAACCCATGGACAAAATGCTGGCACCTGCCTCCTCCAGTTGCTCCAGCATGAGCACAGGACGGCCGTAGACGATCAGTCCCGTCTCGATTTGCTGATCGAGAGTGCGAACATGACGAATCAGCTCATGGTCAAACGACGTCAAGCAAACTTCCTGCTTCATCCCGTACTGTTCGAGCAGCGCAAGCACTTTTTCGGCAATGCCGGGGTACATGTCGCTCGTCGCCTTCAACTCGATATTCAGCCTGCAACGGCCCTTGACCGCAATCAGCGCTTCCTCCAGCGTCGGGATTTTTTCGCCTGCAAACTTTTCGTCGAGCCATTTGCCCGCATCGAGCTGGCGAAGCTCCTCCAATGTGTGGTCCTTGACCAGACCGCTTCCGTTCGTCGTGCGCTCCAGCGTAAAGTCGTGGATCAGCACGGGAACGCCATCGGAAGACAGCTGCACGTCAATCTCCATTGCCTGTATAGCCGGCTCTGCCAACGCCAGTCGAATTGCCGTCATCGTATTTTCCGGGGCTTTGCCTGACCATCCTCGATGCGCCATACATATATTCATGTCGCAAACTCCTCTCTTGTTTGTGCCGCCTTTATTTTTTCAGCAGCTTGCTGCCTTTGTCCGTCACATTTTGCAGCGCTTCATCAATGGTCGCCTGTCCAAGCATCGCACGTTGCAGCTCTTTTTGAATGACATCCTGCAATTCTTTGTAACCAGGTGCCATTGGGCGCGGGTAACCGTATTGCAGCTGGTCTACTGCTACTTTGAAGTTCGGATCTTTTTCATAGAATGCCTTCATCTCAGGTGAATCTACGGCAGCGGTCGTCACAGGCATGTAGCCGGATGCGATGGACCATGGTACGGTTTGCTCTGTATCGGTCATCCACTTCATAAATTCCCATGCCGCTTTCTTTTCGGCATCAGAAGACTTCGCCAGCATGACCAGGTTTGCTCCGCCCGTTGGCGTACCGAAGTTTTTGTTTGCTGGCAGGAAGGCTGCTCCCATGTCAAATTTGGCATTTTTCTTCAATTCCGTCAAGGAACCTGTCGTCGTGAAAATCATGCCCACTTTTTGATTGAGGAAATCTTGCTCGGCGACATCCCACGCATTGTAGTTTTCGCCTGGAGGGTTTTTCATCAAGCCTTCCTTGACCATTTTCGTCCAAAGTTCAAGCGGCGCTTTGCCTGACTCGTTGTTCAAGGTCAGCTCCTTGCCGTCTTCGCTCAAAATGTTGCCTCCGCTCTGGAAGACGAGCGCTTCGTAGAACCAAATATCAACAGGGGTCGAGAAGCCGTAGCGCGTGACTTTGTCGCCTTCTTTTTTCACCAGCTTTTGCGAGTAGCTGATCAGCTCATCCCAGGATTTCGGCCCGTTCGGATCGAGACCCGCTGCTTTCAGCATGTCGCGGTTGATGTACAGAAGCGGCGTGGAGCGGTTGAACGGCACGGCGTACAGTTTGTCTTTCCAGTAAGAGTTTTTCATCAGGCCGGGAATGTACTTTTTCTCATCGCCTTGCGAGTACGGAGTCAAATCTTCCAGCACTTTCGCATCAGCGAAGGCAGCGATCGAAGCGATCTCTACCATCGTTACATCAGGGTTGTTTCCGGCGGCAACCGAAGCCAGAACTTTGGAGTGGTTATCCTGATACGCGCCCTGGTACGCCGCTTTTACCTTAATATCTTTATGTGACTCGTTGAACTTTTTGACCATGTCCTCAATCGTCTTGCCGCGAACACCGCCGAGCGCATACCAGAAATCGATCTCGACAGGCCCGTTGCTTGCTGCTGTTTCCGTTGCCGGCTTCGTTGTGTTTCCTGTGCTTGCAGCCTGTTCCTTGCCTGTAGAACCGCACCCGGCAAGCACTCCTGACAAGCCTAGAGCTAGTGCACATAGAATCGTTCCTGTCTTTTTCATCGCCTTCATGATTTGGTTTCCTCCCACATGGTTATCTATTATTTGGATTGATAGACAAACGCTTTGATAATGTGGCGCTGGGCCACGAAGAAAATAACGAGAATCGGCAGGATGAGGATCATGTTCCCCGCCATCATGACGTTCCAGAGAGTGCCTCCGTCCGACATGCGCAAGCTGGAAATCCCGACAGGCAATGTGCGTACTTCGTCGCTGTTGGTCATGATCAGCGGCCAAAAGTAGTCATTCCAGTGATAAATAAAGCTGAAAAGTCCAAATGTGACCAGCACTGGCTTCGCCATCGGCACCATGATCGTCCACATGATTTTCCACTCTGACGCATTATCCAGTCGCGCTGCTTCAATGACTTCGTCCGGCACCTGCATGAACGCCTGGCGAAGCAGGAATATCCCGAATGCGCTGGCTGCGTACGGCAGAATCAGCGACCAGAGCGTATTGACCAGCCCCCAGCCGCTCAGCTGCACGTAGATCGGCAAAAAGATAATGTATCCCGGAATCATCAAGGCCACCAGCACAAGCCCAAACAGCAGGTTGCGGCCGGGAAACTGGTAGCGGGCAAAAGCGTACGCCGCAGGTACGGCGGTCAAAAACTGCAAGATCAAGATCGCCACGGCAACTACAATGCTGTTCACCGTAAACATCAGGAACGGCCCTGACTCCCAGGCTTGGACAAAATTGCCCCACTCCCACGTCTCAGGCAACAAGGTCGGCGGAAACTGTCTGACTTCCGACATGTCCTTGAACGCTGTGGAAGCCATCCACAAAAAAGGAAAGACGAACAGCAGCGCCACAACCAACAGCCCGGCCCATTCCACTGTTTTCAAAGAAATTGCACCCACTCGTTTCATGTTGCTCCTCCTTTCTTTCGGGAATCGTCATCGGTAGTGGACGCGTTTGGACATGAACAGGAAGTACAACGCAGTCAAAACTCCTACGATGAGCAAAAGAATGACAGAAGCGGCAGCAGCAAATCCCCCGTTGTAGTAGTCCATTCCTTGCTCATAAATGTAGTAGACCAGCATGTTGCTGCTGTTGATCGGCCCGCCTTGGGTCATGATGGCAATCGTATCGAAAGCATGGGACGACGAAATCATGTTGATGATGAACAAAAAGAACATGGTGGGCGACAGCATCGGTATGGTAATGCGGGTCAAAGTCCGCCACCACGGCGAACGATCGAGGGCGGCCGCTTCGTAAATATCCCCTGGAATGCTTTGCAGCCCGGCAATGAAAATCAGCGTGTTGTAGCCCACGCCTTTCCAGACGTTCACGAGGATCAGCGACAACAGCGCACTGCTCGGGTCTGTCAGCCACGTGTAGCCTGGCAGCCCGACCGCTTCGAGTACAGCGTTCAATAGCCCGAATTGCGGGTCCATCAGCCACATCCACAACATGGAGACAGAAACAAACGAAATAATGTGCGGACTGAATACGGTAGCTTGGATGATCCCGTACATTTTCGCCTTTTTGTTGAGCCAGAGAGCGAGCAAAAAGGAGATTCCCAAACTGATGCCCACGGTTGCAAAAGTGAAAACGAGCGTATTTGTCAGCACCTGCTGAAATTCCTGGTCAGCAACCAGCTCTGTGTAATTTTGCAGCCCGACCCATTCCATTGCTTCCAGATTAATCAGCGACCAGTCTTGAAAGCTCAAATAAATGATCGAACCAATCGGGTAAAAAAAGAACAAAATGAAGCAGATCATGGCAGGTGTCAAATACAAGTACGGGCGAAGACGCGTCATCATATCCGGGCGAGATGTTGGCCTGGAAGCTGCTTGTGCCCGCACCTGGCCGGTATCCGGCAGCTCGTGGGCAGTTGCCGCCTTTCGCATCAGTTCACCCCTCCTGCAAGTGCGGATACTTGACCTCGTTCAGCCAGTCGACCCACTTTTTTTCCGCTCACGCGATCAAAGATGTACACATGCGGCTTTGCAACCGTTACGGTAACGTTTGAACCATACTGTCCAATTTCCTCGGTTTCCGTTTTGACGATGACTCTGCCTTTTTCCGTCTCCACGTAGAACAGCGTGTCCGAGCCGAGTATTTCCCGTGAGACGATTTGCCCTTTTGCCGTCCACATCTCTTCCGCAGAAACCGGAGAGACGGAGGCTGGCAACAACACGGCCTTTTCCGGGCGGAATCCCCACAACTGGTCACTTCTGCCCTCTGCCGGCACAATGTTCATCGGGGGAGAACCGATAAACTGGGCGACGAACAGATTTTCCGGCTCCTGGTACAAGTCCATCGGTGCCGCGACCTGCATGATGTTGCCGTCGCTCATCACGACGATCTGATCGCCCATCGTCATCGCTTCCACCTGGTCGTGCGTCACGTAAATAAACGTGCTGCCCAGTTGCTTGTGCAAACTCGTCAGCTCCACGCGCATCTGGTTCCGCAGCTTCGCGTCCAGGTTGGAGAGCGGCTCGTCCATGAGGAACACCTTTGGCTTTTTCACCATGGCCCGCGCCAGGGCGACACGCTGGCGCTGACCGCCGGAGAGCTGGGAAGGCTTTCTTTTAAGAAAGTCCGCCAAGCCGACAATCTCGGCAATTTCCTTCACCAGCACGTCGCAGTCTTTTTTCGACGTTCCCCGGTTTCTCAAGCCGTAGGCGATGTTGTCGTAGACGTTCATCGTCGGATAGAGCGCGTAGTTTTGGAACACCATGGCAACATCGCGCTTTCCCGGAGGCAGAGCGTTCACAGACTGGCTCCCGATGAAAATTTCCCCGTCTGTAGCCGTTTCCAGACCGGCAATCATCCGCAAGGTCGTCGATTTTCCGCACCCGGACGGGCCAACCAGCACCGTAAAGGAGCCGTCGGGAATCACGAGATTAAGCCCCTTGACCACTTTCTGGTTCTGAAACGTTTTTGTTATCTGTTGCAGCACCACTCTTGCCATCTTTTTCATCTTCCTCCTTGCGCCTTGGCAGCCATCATGTCGGTGACAAACGATTCGAAATCGGCGTAGCGGTAATCAGGCGTGGCATAGAGCCACTCTTCCTGCCCGTACCACTCCAGCACCACGGACGAGACGCCACCCGCGACTGCCGCGAGCACATCGTAGCGGCTATCGCCGACCATCATCGCCTGCTCGGGACGACTGCCCATACTGGCGAGCGCTTTGCATACAGGCTCGGCTGACGGTTTTCCTTTGGCGACATCGTCCACGGCCACTACGACTTCGAACAGCTTGTCGATCCCCGCCTGCTTCAGTCCGGCCAGCGCAAATTCCCGCTGCTTGTTGGTGACCACCGCCAGCTGATAGCCTGCCTGCTTTAATTTTTCCAGCCCTTCTTTCACATAAGGAAACAGCCGAACATGTCGGGCGTGGTTCTCACGCACGTAGGCAAAATACTTTTCCAGCACCTCTTGCTTGTCGGGCACGCCTGCCGCTTGTGCGACAGCTGCCAAAAAATCGTCGAACGACTCGCCAAAACGCGCGAGCAGCTCTTCCCGGCTGAAGTGACCCGGTGCGTACTCTTCTGCTGTATAGGCGACTGCATCGATGACTGCATCCCGGCTGTCCAGCAGGGTCCCATCCAGATCAAACAGCAACGCTTGAATCATGCAAAAAACTCTCCTTCCACAAAAGGGGGTTACCGACTGACACAGCAGTCGCTCCATGCTGCAATACTTCCTCCATCTGCTCCCGCTTGCGGATCAAACCACCAGCGATGATTGGAATATCAATCACGCGCTTGTACTCTTCGATATACTCTGGCAGCAGTGCCGGCATCAGCTCGACGGCGTCAGGCTGGGTTTCAGCGAGAGACGACAGCCCGGATTTGAGCGAGTCGCTGTCTACGAGGAACAGGCGCTGGATTGTCAGCAAGCCTTGCTTTTTCGCCAGCTTGACCAGCGTGTTGCGCGTGGTCACAATCCCGTCCGGCTTCACGTAATGCGCCAAAAAGGCGATGCCTTCCCGGTCGTAGCTGATTCCCCCGATTCTTTCGAGGTGAAGGAACACCGGGATCTTTCTGTTTTTGAAAAAGTCTACATAGCCTTTGATGACCCCGATGTTGCCGATAGAGAGCACGGCGGCGCTCACATTGGCCTCTGCCGCTTTTTCCAGGTACTTCGCCTCTTTTACGGAAGCAATCAGCTTGTACTCTTCCAACCTGCCGTGAAACTGCTCCTGATTCATTCGTAAGCCTCCTTTGCGAACGACAAAAAAACCCAACGACATGACAATTGCACAAGCATACTTGAGGAAAGTGCTTGGAAAGGCTGTCGGGGGTTTCTCCATGACTCCAACCGAAGGGGAATGTTCACTTGTCATTTTGAATGGTACTCCTTCAGCGTTAAGACAACTTGAAGCAATTGTTAAAAAAGGGCAAAGATCGTGTAAGGATGCAATTGACGAGAATCATGAAACGGGAGTATGATCCATCTATATTCAAATAATCAAATATTCGAATATACGAAAAGAAGGGTTGCTACCATGAAGTGGGCCGCTAGATTTGAGGGCTACAATACGCAAGCATTCAGAAAAGACTGCGTGTCAGGATTAATCGTAGGCATTATCGCTATTCCGCTCGGCATGGCGTTCGCCATCGCTTCCGGTGTCAAGCCGGAGTACGGGATTTACACCACCATCATCGCAGGGACGCTCATCTCGCTGTTCGGCGGTTCCCGCTATCAGATTGGCGGGCCGACTGGCGCCTTTATCCCGATCCTGTTCGCCATCGTCATGCAGTACGGCTACGCGGATTTGCTGCTCGCGGGCTTGATGGCGGGGATTATGCTCGTCCTGATGGGCGTTTTGCGGCTGGGCGGACTGATCAAATTCATTCCTCGCCCGGTCACGATCGGGTTTACAGCAGGGATTGCCGTCATTATTTTTACCGGGCAGCTCGCCAATTTCCTCGGTCTATCGGACATACAACGGCACGAGGACTTTTTGTCCAACATGAAAGAAGTCGTCGTCCACCTGCATACAACCAGCTTCTACAGCCTGGCAACCGCCTGCCTCAGTCTGGCGATTATATTGATTACACCGCGTTTTGTGCGCAATGTGCCTGGCTCGCTCGTCGGTCTGGTCATCTCCAGCGTCATTGCCTTTTTCTTTTTCGAAGGAAAGGTCGCGACGATCGGCTCGACCTTCGGCGAAATTCCGAGCACACTGCCTGGCTTCCATTTTCCCGAAATCACGCTGGAGCGCGTCCAAAAATTACTGAGTCCTGCCCTAATCATTGCTATACTAGGAGCAATAGAGTCTTTACTGTCTGCTGTCGTAGCTGATGGCATGACCCGCAGTCGCCACAACAGCAACAAGGAATTGATCGGGCAAGGCATTGCCAACATCGTGACGCCGCTTTTCGGCGGGATTCCCGCTACGGGCGCGATTGCCCGGACCGCGACCAATATTCGCAGCGGCGCTGCCTCGCCCATGTCCGGCATCATCCACGGGATGGTCGTACTGCTCATCCTCGTGCTGCTGGCGCCTTACGCCTCGCACATTCCACTGGCGAGCATGGCTCCGATCTTGATGCTGGTCGCCTGGAACATGAGTGAGCGCAAGGAATTTGCCCACATCCTCAAAGCAAAAACAAGCGATTCGCTCGTGCTTGTGATCACGTTTGTTTTGACCGTCTTCACCAATCTGACTACCGCTGTCGAGGTAGGACTGGTGCTTGCTGTGCTGCTGTTTATCAAAAGGATGCGCGACAGCCTGCAAGTCGCCAAAGTGCTGCCCGACCCTTCTTTGAAGCACGAAAAAGTCATGCCGCATATGGTGTCGTCCCAGCACGATTGCCCGCAAATCAACATCTACACGATTGAAGGGCCGCTGTTTTTCGGGGACGCCGACTTGTTTGAAAGCTCGCTTGCGAACACGTTGCAGCACCGCCCCAAGGTCTTGTTGCTGCGCATGGGCAAAGTGCCATTTTTGGACATGACAGGCGAAGCCAATTTGTCCCGGACGGTAAAGCAAGCCATGAGTCAGGGAACGACCGTGCTGATCTCGGGCATTCAACCTGCTCCCAAACAAATTTTGCAGCGCACGGGTCTGTATGCAAGCATCGGGGAAACGCACTTTTTCGACCACACCGGAGAGGCAATCGAATATGCGCTTCATCGGCTGGATACGAACAAATGCCTGGGCTGCAAGCACTTTGCGTTCCGGGAATGCACGAGCCTGTCCGACACCCGCATACAACAGAGCTGCGCCCAACAACAAACATCCACTACGTCCACATGACGAAAAGATCGGAGGAACCTGCTATTGAATTTGGAGCTACAGCAATTTAAAGCGAACTTCTTCAAAGCGCTGGGTCATCCCCTGCGGATTCGGATTCTGGAGCTTTTGGCGGAGGGAGACAAAAACGTGAACGAGCTGCAAACGCTGATCGGCAGTGAAGGCTCGGCCGTTTCCCAGCAGCTGGCCATTTTACGCAACAACAATATCGTGTACGGAACAAAAGACGGCAACAAAGTCACTTATTCTTTGCGCGACCCGATGATTATCGAGCTTTTGGGCGTCGCCCGGCAAATTTTCAACAACCACCTGATCGATACGATCTCGATGCTGGATCGCTTCAACGAAGAATAGCTTTTCACTCCGGAAAAGCTCCAGAAAAAAAGCCCAGGACCATTCACAGTCCTGGGCATGTTTATGTGATTAGATTAGGAAACAGCCACCAAAGCATCCAGCGCAATCAACGCTTCCGCCTCAATCGCTTTTGCCATCGCATCGGTATGCGGGTTGTACGAAGCAAGCAAATCGGCATCCGCATAGCCGTCAATCGCCAAAATCGCTCCGGCCTTCATTCCGCGCAATGCCGCGATGACGAACAGGGCGGAATTTTCCATCTCGACCGCGAGTACCCCGGCTTTTTGGTACAGCTTGTGCGGAAACTCCAGAACGCCACTGTAGAACACATCCAGCGTCAGCGTAATTCCCTCTGCTACGGGAAGTCCGGCCTCGTTTGCTTCTGCTGCTGCCACCAGTGCATCCGCCACGCGGCGATTGGCGACTGCCGGGAAACCCGGAGGAACGAGCTGGCTGGTCAGTCCGTCCTGACGCACGACAGCCGAGCTGATGACGAGGCTGCCAGGCTCGATTTCTTTTTGGTACGATCCTGCCGTACCTACGCGAATGATGACCTGCACGCCACCTTTTGCCAACTCCTCAAAACATACGGCAGCACCCGGCGAACCGACGCCGTGGCTGACTACGGCAACCTCCGTGCCTTTCCACGTCCCGGCATAGCTGTGATACTCGCGATTTTCTCCGATGGACCGATGGTTGTCCAGCTTGGCGGCAATCAAGGCAGCCCGTTTTGGATCTCCACATACGATGACGCGCTTCGGCAACTGTTCCGGATCTACTTTCAGGTTCGTAAGCATCTCAATCAAACTCCTTTTTCTCCCATTCGTCTTCGGGAATCGGCAGCGCTTCACCGGAGAACCGCTCTTCGCGGAACGGGTCTGCGATCAGGTGAAAGCCGTTTTGCTCCCAAAATCCGGGGGTGTTTTCCGAAATAAACTCAATGCCTCGCAGCCACTTCACGCTTTTCCAGAAGTACAGGTGCGGCACAGTCAGGCGCAAAGGCCAGCCATGCTTGTCCGTCAGCGGCTCTCCGTCGAAGGAGTGGGCCAACAGCACGTCAGGGCGCATCAAGTCAGCGAGCGGTACGTTCGCCGTATAGTCGTGATCGCCGTGCAGCATGACGTACGATGCCTGCGGCACTACACCGATTGCCTGCAAAAAGTCGCGGAACCGCACGCCTGTAAACGCATTGTCAAAACGCGACCAGCGCGTCACGCAGTGAATATCGCTGGTCACGGTGACTTGCGGCATCTCCATGATTTGCTCGTAGCTCAGTGTAACTTCGCGATCTACCTCGCCAAACACGCGCAATGTCCATTCCTTCATGTCGTAAACCGGGACTTCTCCCTCATGCAAAATCGGAAAGCGCTCGGTCAAAATTTGTCCTGGCGGAAGCCTTTTTGCCAGTGCCGGGTCGACTGCGGGCACTTTCATCCGTTTGATCCGATCTGCCTTGTTCATGTTGCGTCCCCCCTTTTCTTCGCTGACTGTTCTTTGTTAACGGGTGCTCTGCTGATTGTTGCTCGCCGCCTGCATGCGCTCTTTCAGGAAGAACATCGCGGCAACCGTGAGCAAATACGGCAGCATGGAAGTGAATTGCGTTGGCAGCGAGAAGCCTTGCAGACGAATGCTCAGCGCATCCATCAAGCCAAACAAAAAGCTCGACGCCAGTATTCCGATTGGATGGGACTGCCCCATCATCATCGCCACCAAAGCGATAAAGCCGCGTCCGGCGGTCATGCCCTCGGAGAACATCGTCACCTGGCCCAACGAAAGCTGTGCTCCTGCAAGCCCGCACAAAGCGCCGCAGATGACGATAGCCAGCACCTGCAAGCCCGTTACTTTCAACCCGAGGCTGCGAGCCGCAACCGGATTCGATCCGACGGCAAGAACCCGAAAACCAGTGACAGTCTTGTAAAAGAACACATAAAGCGCAATCGCAGCCAAAAACGCGAAATAAACAAGCGGAGAATGCCCGGAAAATACCTCGCCGACACCCGGAATATCTTTGATCACAGGGATGTCCCACTTCGGCAAGCCCGCCATATCTTTATCGTAAAAAGCCCCTTTGACGCCAAAAATCGCCCGCAGCGCAAACGTCGTCAGACCGAGCGCGAGGAAATTGATCGCTACCCCGACGACGATCTCGTTTGCTTTGAGCTTGATCGTCATATAGGCAAACAACAGAGCGAACAAAACACTCGTCAACGCCGCAATCAAGATCGCCAGAAACAAATTCCCGGTAAAGTGGTTGCCAACGATCGCGGAAAAGGCTCCGGCCAGCACCATGCCTTCCAGCCCCACATTAAAAATGCCTACACGCGAGCACAGCGCTCCGCCCAAAGCAGCCAGCAATATCGGTGTCACCATGCGAATGGTAGAACTGACGAGGGACCAATCAAGCAGCTCCATGCGATTCTCCCCCTTTTGCTTTCCGCTGTTTCCACCAGTCGTAGCTGAATTTTGCCGAAATAAACAGGATCAGCACTGCCGAGATGACGCTTGCCAACTCCAACGGCACGTCTGTGTTCCGCTCCACGCCCATCGCTCCAGTCTGAAAAGCAGCCAGCAGGATCGAGGTAAAAATAATCCCGACCGGATGGGAGTTTGCCAAGAGCGTCGCCATCAGGCCCGTCCAGGCGAAGTTCGGTACAGTCAAAGCGCCATCGACAAAACGGTAGTGCGCCCCCAGCACCTCGACCGTCCCTGCCAGGCCCGCCAGACCACCGCTGGCAAACATGCCTGTCAGCATGACGCGGATGCGGTTGATCCCCCCGTATTGAGCGAACAACGGGTTTTGCCCGAGCATTTTCACTTCATAGCCGAACGGCGTAAAGCGGATGACCCAGAACAGGATCAAAGCGCCGACAATGGCAAACAAAAACCCGGCGTGCACGCTCATCCCTGCGAACAGCTTGGGAAGCCAGACGCTCTTGTCCAGCATGACCGTTTGCGCCAAAGCTGCCGAACCAGTCCTGTCCCGAAACGGCTCCGTGACCAGATAGCTGGCAAACAAGACGGCAATGTAGTTGAACAGCAAGGAAGAAATCAGCAGCGGAATCCGAAACCGCGCTTCCATGATGCCCGGCAATAGCCCCCAAAGCCCGCCAACGACCATTCCCGTCACAATCGCAGCCACCAGCTTCACGATTCCCGGCGCCGGCAAGTAAATGGCTACCAGCGTAGCACTGATAGCGCCAAGCACCATCTGTCCTTCTGCCCCCAGATTGAATACTCCCGCCCGAAAAGCAAGCGACAGCCCCAGGGCGATCAGCATGATCGGTGTTGCTCTCGCCAACGTGGAAACGAAGAAGTAAAAGCTTCCAAATGCTCCCTTCCACATTTCCTGATAGGTGCCCAAGATCGATTCCCCTACCGATGCGATGACGAGCGCCCCGATCAACAGGCCGATGACAATCGCCAAAAGCGGCTGAACCAGTGATTTACACAGCTCTTTGATTGCTGCCATGAACGCTTCCTCCCGCCATTAACACGCTGATTTTTTCCTCGGTTGCCTCTTTGCGCGAAAGCTCTCCGGCGATCCGCCCTTTGTACATCACCAAAATGCGATCCGACAGCGCCAAAATTTCCGACAGCTCGGATGACACCAGCAAAATTCCGTCTCCTGCGTTGCGCTTGTCGATCAGCGCCTGATGGATGTACTCCATCGCTCCGATATCGACACCGCGCGTCGGCTCAGCCGCGATCAAAAACGGGGTTTCATGCCCCAGCTCCCGCGCGACGATCAGCTTCTGCAAATTTCCGCCCGACAAATTCCCGGCAAGCTCCTGAAGCTGCCGCGAACCAGTCTTGATCGCGAATCGCTCCACCCAGCCAGTCACAACCTGGCGAAACGCTTCCCGCAGTACGATGCCGCGCCGATTGAATGCAGGCTTGCGCTGATAGCCCATCAACGCGTTCTCTTCGACACTTTCCAGCTTGGCGGTTCCCCACATATAACGATCCTCGGGAATATGGGCCAGACCCGCTTCCCGGATTGTCGCCACAGATTTGTTGGTGACGTCCTTGCCGCCCAACCGCACCGTTCCCTCCTGTGCCGCCCGCAAACCGCTCACGGCTTGCAGCAACTCGGACTGACCGTTGCCAGAAACTCCGGCAATTCCCACGATCTCGCCGTGATGGACGGTAAAGCTGACCCGGTCGAGCAACGTCTGCTTTTCGCGCACCGACAAATTTTCCACCTGCAAAAGCGGCCCCTGCTCCAAAGCGACGCGCTCACTCAGCTCTTGCAGCTCGCGGCCGACCATCAACCGGGCCAAATCGTCCACATTTGTCTGCTCACGCGCAACCGTACCCGTCACCTTGCCGCCGCGCAGCACCGTGATGCGATCTGCTACCTCCATTACCTCCTGGAGCTTGTGCGTAATCAAAATCACGCTTTTCCCGCTCTCCGCCAGATTGCGAATCGTTTGCAGCAAGTCGCGAACCTCCAGCGGAGTCAACACAGCGGTCGGTTCGTCCAGCACGATGATGTCTGCGCCCTGGTACAGCACTTTCAAAATCTCGACCCGCTGCTGTTCTCCCACCGAGCAATTGGACACTTTTGCCTGTGGATCAATCGGAATACGGAACTTTTCGCTTAGCTCGCGCACTTTTTGCACAGCGTCATGGCGGCGGAAAAACCCGGCCTGCTGCGGTTCGTAGCCAATCACGATGTTTTCGGCCACGCTGAACTCGCCGAACAGCATGAAGTGCTGGTGCACCATCCCGATTCCGTTGCCAATGGCGTCCTGTGGCCCGCGAAAAGCGACCGGCTTGCCGTTTAGCACGATATCGCCGGACGTAGGCTGCTCCATGCCGTACAACATCCTCATCAACGTCGTCTTGCCCGCTCCGTTCTCACCGACGATCGCGTGCACTTCTCCGGCAGCAAGCGAGAACGAGACCTTGTCGTTTGCAATAAAATCTCCGTATTTCTTGGTCATGGCGCGCATTTCCAAACGATAGGTCATCCTTGCTCCCCCTTCTTTACGCTTTCCTTTCGCATATAAGGAAGACCGACTACACAGCCGTAGTCGGTCACAATCAAGCTCTGTGCACTAGCTTTTAGAACGAATCCGGCACTTTGCGGGTACCAGCAATGATCTCTTCACTGATCGCTTTTACTTTGTCCACAACTTCCTGGCCGATGAAAGCGTTCAGCGGTGTTTTGCTTTCGTGAGTCACATACGTTACGCCTACGCCTTTTTCTTTCAATCCGTAGTTGACGACACCTGGTTTGAAAGAACCTTCCACAAACGATTTCACAGTTTCATACGCTGCTGCGTCTGTCCCTTTCAACTGGGACAATACGATGTGCTCAGGGTCAATCGTCGTGCGGTCAACGTCTTGTCCTGCTGTAAAGAAGCCTTTTTCCTTCGCGGCTTCGAATACGCCGAGATCGCCTACCGCAGCTGCTCCGTTGATGAAGTCAGCGCCTTTGGATGCTTGCAGCAGAGCCAGCTCTTTCGCTTTTGCCGGGTCTGTGAAGCTGCCCACGTAGTTTACCAGAAATTCTGCATTCGGATTGGTCGATTTCAAGCCTTCCTGGAATCCGCCTGTCCATTTTTTCAGAAGCGGAATGTCCATTGCGACAACCATGCCGACTTTGTTTGTTTTCGTGGCAAGACCTGCCGCCGCCCCCATCAGGTAAGCTGCTTCCTGCTCGCGGAAAGTAACGCTGCGCACATTTGGCAAGTCCACTACTGTATCAATAATCGCGAAGTTGCGATCAGGGTTTTCTGCGGCTACTTTTTTCAGTGCGTCTTCTGCTTCAAAAGAAGAAGTGATGATCAGGTCGTAGTTTTCCGCTACGGCTACGCGCAAGTTCTCTTCGATCGCACCATGGTCAGTCGACTCGATGCTTTTTACTTCCGCGCCAAATTCTTGTCCTGCTTTTTTCGCGCCCTCGTCCATTTGCTGGAAGAATGGGTTCACGCCGATTTTTTCCGGCAAAATCAAGGCAACGCGTTTCTTCGCTGCACCTTCTTGTCCTGCCGCTTGCTCTTTCGGCTTATCAGTCGATGCGTTCCCGGCAGGTGCATTCCCGCCTGCTGAACAACCCGCAGCCAAAACAGCAAAAGTAGTCAATGCCAACAACAACTTCTTCATGGTGTCTTTCTCCCCTATCTGAACGTTCTCCGTTTTCTCTATCCTAACCATAATGTACGGTTTTTCGACAAAAAGATCAATACTAAACACGAATATTTCACATTAAAATTATTTTATCGTTCGTTATTCCTCCTCTATCCATCCTCCCCTTCTAACGAAAAAAAAACTCTTCCCGAAGGAAGAGTTTGCGTCCGAAGCCGTCCTCTTCCTCATCTGTCAAAACCCCGGTACAGGTTTTGCAGGAATTGGCACCTTTCTGTACATGTCTCGCATGTCCAGTGGTTGCCGGGCTTCATAGGGCCAGTCCCTCCGCCGCTCTCGATAAGGTAGATCATCTATTGAGTTACAATGAACTTATTCTAGCAGAACGCTCTGAAAAAGCAATTGTTTTTTCAGATTGTTTCCGCCAGTTTGTTTATTTCGTTTGAAAGGTTTGCTGGAGTCGATGCGACAAGTTGCTAAGCTCACCCAGCTCTTCGGTAATTTCCCGCACCTTTTGATGCTGATTTTCTGCGGTGGCAAAAAGCTCTTCCAGGTTGGCAACCGATTGTTCGGTGACGGCCGTAATCGTCGACATCTCCATCGCCACTTCGCCTGAACGCATTTTGACCCGGTTCATGCTGGAACCGACATGCTCGGCCGCTTGCAGGAATGCCACCATGCCGGAGCGCACTGCCTCGATCGAAGCCACCGTTTTTACAGCCAGCTCCTGTCCTTTGGCTACAGACGCCTCTCCGTTGCTGATTTGCTGCACAGCGTTCTCGCTCTCCTGATGGAGCGATTTGAGAATTTCCGTAATCTCCTGGGTAGCGGTCGCGCTTTGCTCAGCCAGCTTGCGCACTTCGTCAGCTACTACAGCGAAACCGCGTCCATGCTCGCCAGCCCGCGCTGACTCGATGGCGGCGTTGAGCGCCAAAAGATTCGTTTGCGTGGCAATCTGGTTGATCGCTCCCACGATTTCTTCTACCCGGTTCGCCTGGCGATTGAGCTGGTGAATCGTCGCAGCAGCCACATTGACCGCAGACACGATCTGTTCCATTTGCTGCGAAAGCTCGTTCATCATGCCCACGCTGTCTTTCAGGCGCTGGTTGTTTTGATCGGACTCGCTCTTCATCGCATTCGTCTGCGTCGTTACCGCCACGATCTCCTGGTCGATCGACTGCACTTCTTCTTCGATCTTCACAGTCGAATTGGCCTGCGATTCCATGCCAGTCGCAACTTCGCGAAACGCAATCATCATCTCGTCCGTATTGCGTTTCGTTCCTTCGGCATGCTCGTGCACATGCTCTGTCGTGCGGTCAATCTGCCCCGTCATCTGTTGAATATGTACGAGCATTTCTCCCAGACGGCGTTCTTTTTCCTCTGCTTCCTGTCGGGCGATATTCGCCTTGCTGAGAGAAGCTTGTCCAGCCAGACAGAGGTACGTTACAGCCCCCATCATCATGAGGATCGCTACAATCCGCAGCACCAGATTCAGTTCCGTGAAGTCGCCGCTAAAAATTTCGTAGGAGCCTGTATAAAAGCCGACCAGAGTCACAACAATCTGCGCGATTCCCGCCGACACTACCAGCTTCCAGTCGAGGTAGGCTGCCAAAAATCCCATGACAATGAATGCGAGAAAAGTTACCTCTGGATAGGTAGTAAAGTGATCGAATGAGATCGCGTAAAACATGAGTCCAATCGCTACCAGGTAACGAATGACATGACTGTCCCTTTTGATGAAGTAAAACGGTGACACAATGAGGGTGACCAGCAATCCGAGGGACGTCACTTTCCAGAAGTTTGCATCGACCTGATAAGCAATCAGTCCCGCCATCCACAGGTGGTTCCATAGGATAAAAATCATAAAGCCTTCTTTGTCCGTCAAGGTGTTACGAACCAATTGAATCATAAGTGCCCCCCTTTTCCTGTTACTTATGTATCGGATTCTTTAACCATTATATCGCGTGCAGATTGACTAATTTGTGAAAAAAGTGAGAACAGCCAAAACGATTGGAGAATAGGCTACTATCATCTCCCCTTATTTTAAGCTATTTGGAAAGGAACTGGAACTGTGGAAGAACAACTCAATCTGTTGCCAGCCACTGTGCTGACGCGGACCATCAACCGTCCGAACACCACGATTTACTACCCGCAGCTGGCAGGGCTGGCCAACCAGCAGGCGGAAAAAGACATCAACCGGGCCATTTTGCAAACGGTGCAAGGCTTGATCCACGAGCAGCAACGAGTGCAGGTGCCGGGAAATACACAGATGCAAGGCAGCTTTGAAATCAAGACGAATGAACGCGGCATTTTCAGCGTGACACTCAGCAACTACGCGTACACCCCGCAAATGGCTCACGGAATGACTTTTCTCGGGTCTGTAACAGCCAATACCCAGACAGGCAAGCTCTACACCTTGCGCGATCTGTTCAAGCCGGGCAGCGACTACGTCACGGTCCTGTCGGAAAACATCAAGCGACAAATCAAAGAGCGCGATATTCCTACTTTAGGTAATTTTACCACAATCAAGCCAGATCAGGACTTCTATCTCGCAGACAAATCGCTTGTTATTTATTTCCAATTGTATGAAATCACGCCTTATTACGTCGGGTTTCCGATGTTCCCGATCTCCGTCTACGACTTGCAGTCGATTATAGACGAATCTGGCCCGCTCGGCATTTTGTCCGCCAGTTAAAAGTAGTGAACAACTGAACGCAAAATCGTGTGTGCACAAAGCTGAGCGACGGGGAACGACTGTCATCAGCTTTGTTTTTTGTTCGGAAAAATGCCTTTTTTACATTCGAATAAACATTTACTTATATGTCATTACCTGCTACTATTTTATTTGTACATATTTACTTAAGCAATCAAGCGCATCGTATCGAACCAGTTTTTTCTGGAGGTCTGATATTCATGCAACACTACGGTCACAAGATCGGCCAAACTGCCAGAGTTTTCAGTAAAACCTTGAATGGAATCATGTCGCCCATGGGATTATATAGCTCGCAATGGAGCATCATTCTCTGCCTGCACTATCGCAGCTCGCTGACGCAGGTGCAGTTGAGCAATTACTTGAACGTGGAGGCCCCTACCATTACGCGGACATTGACCCGGCTGGAGGAAATGGGCTGGATCATCCGCTCCGAGGGTGACGACAAGCGGGAACGGTACGTCTCGCTCTCGCCAGCCGCTATCGAGCGCTTCCCCGAGTGGCTGCAAGCTGCCCGCGATCTGGAAGACGTCGCCCTGCGCGATTTGGATGAGAGCGAGTTGGCTGTCTTTAATCGGGTGCTGAAAAAGATGACGGAAAACTTGAATACGATTGCATAAAAGGGCCTCTACCTAAACACATCGCTGTTCAGGTAGAAGCCCTTCTTCTTTTATTAGCTCATCCGTTTGACCATGCTGCGCGCCATCCAGACGCCTGCCGCTCCCGCCTGCGCCAAGCCGCGTGTGATTCCCGCGCCGTCGCCACCGCAGAACAGTCCTTTGATCTCTGTTTCAAACTCCTCTGTAAGCTTCGGACGAGCCGAGTAAAATTTCGCCTCCACCCCGTAAAACAACGTGTGCTCCGAGGCGATTCCCGGCGTAACCTTGTCGAGCGCCTCTACCATTTCGATCAAGCTTTTCATCGTGTTGTACGGCAAGACCAGTCCCAGGTCGCCCGGTACCGCTTCCTTCAAGGTCGGCTCCAGGAAGCCTTCCCTGATCCGCGCTTCAGTCGAGCGGCGCGCCCGCAAAATATCGCCGTACTTTTGCACGATGACGCCGCCGTTGGACAAATCGTTTGCCCGTTTGCATATTTCCCGCGCGTACTCGTTCGGCTTGTCAAAAGGCTCTGTAAACGTGTGGGATACGAGCAGCGCGAAGTTCGTATTCGGCGAGCCGAGAGCCGGGTCCTTGTAGGAGTGACCATTTGCCGCCATCACCCCGCTGTGGTTTTCCACGACCACGTGCCCGGACGGATTGCTGCAAAACGTGCGAACCCGTGTGCCGACAGACGTGTTGAAAATGAACTTGCCCTCGTACAGATGCTCGTTGATCTCGCGCATCACGACATCTGATGTCTCTACGCGCACCCCGACGTCCACCTGATTGTTGTACATTTTCAGGCGGCGTTTTTTCAAAATGCTGGTCAGCCAGGCGGAACCGTCCCGTCCAGGGCCGATCACGACAAAATCGCTTTCGTATTCTTCCCCGTTTTTCAGGACAACCCCTTTGACCCGATGACCTCCGTCTTCCTTGACCGTCAAAATATCCTCGACCTCTGTCTTGAACATCATGTCGATCCGTTCCTTCAAGTATTCAAAAATCGACTGCAAAATCTCCAGGTTTTGCTCTGTGCCCAAATGGCGAACCTGGGCGCGCAACAGCTTCAGCCCTGCCGCGTATCCGCGCTGTTCAATGCTTTTGATCGTCTCTGTCGTCGGATCGGTAATCGTCTCGGTCGCGCCGTGCTCCAGATTGATTTCGTCTACGTATTTGATCAAGCCGAGCACAGTCGAAGGATTGAGGTAATCCGTCATCCATCCGCCGAACTCCGTCGTAATGTTGAATTTGCCGTCACTGTAAGCGCCTGCTCCACCAAACCCGCTGGTGATCGAACAGGCCGGAAGACAGCCTGCGTAATCCTTTTTCCCGGCAGGAGGCGGGCAGAGCTTGATTTTCTCTTCCAAAATCGGGCAGCGTCTGCTGTAAATATCGTGGCCTTTATCTATGAGCAGCACCTTCGCATTCGGCGCTTTTCGCGTCAGTTCATAGCATGTAAAAATTCCGGCTGGTCCTGCTCCTACTACAATGGCATCGTATTTTTTCATCTGCAATTCCTCCCTGTAAACACGTTTGAATACTTGGTTTTTATCAAGCATGAGTCACTCTTGCGCAGTCTCCCCTGAGTTGTTGTATGGACGACAACACAAAAAATTCCCGGCCGACGAATAAGGTATGTCAAAAAACAACCTCATTCGTAGCCGGGAATTTACGGTTCCCTGTAGAGACCCTCAAACCATATTTTCGAGGATATACGAATTTATTAAGGATTCATCAAGCCAGTTCATCTTGCTAACAACCATATGTATAGTAGCGCATAATCTGAATCAAGTCAATATACGATCATCCATTTATTCGTGTTTACAATTTTTTAACATGAAAACAGCTTGTTTGAAACGGTTACATTCAGCAAAAACCGAACATTATATCCGAACGTTCGTAATTTCCAAGGAACTCCCCCAAAAAAGTTGGAAGGAAACGACATAAAAAGATAGAATATGTAGAATTTTAAGAAATATTTTCGTATTACTACACTCATACAAAAAGGATGGGGCTTGCCCATGCGGGATTATCGTTATTACCAGTCTGCCTTTGCAGGGATTCCAAAGCCATTCGCTTTCGTCGACCTGGACCTTTTGGAGCAAAATGCCGAGCAGATCGCTTTGCAAAGCAATAGAAAGCCGATTCGGATTGCCAGCAAGTCAATCCGCAGTGTCGCCCTTCTCAAGCATCTGTTGCAGTTCGATGACTGCTTTTCCGGGCTTATGTGCTTCTCGGCTCCCGAAGCGCTCCATTTGTGCGCGGCAGGCTTTGACGATTTGCTACTGGGGTATCCCGTCTGGGAAAAAAGCTGGCTGCTCGCCCTTGGCGAACAGATCAGGCAAGGCCGTACCATCACTTTGATGATCGATTCCGTCTCCCATGTGGAACATCTGGAACAAATCGCCCGCGAGCAAGACGTGATTTTTCCCGTCTGCCTGGATATAGACATGTCGTCCGATATGTTGGGCCTGCATTTCGGCGTTTGGCGCTCTCCTCTGCGTTCTCTGGAGTCGGCCGTTGCGCTTGCTTCCCGCGTTGCTTCCTCCAAGCATCTCCGCCTGGACGGAATCATGGGCTACGAAGCGCAAATTGCAGGCGTCGGCGACCGCTATCCCCGGCGATTTATGAAGAACAGCCTGATTCGACTGCTGAAGCAACGATCGGTAAAGGAGGTGGCACATCGCAGAGCGGAACTGATGAAGGCACTTACGGCAATGGGAATCTCGCTGCGCTTCGTCAACGGCGGAGGGACAGGAAGCTTGCACCATACGGGAAAAGAAGACGCCGTTACAGAACTCACGGCTGGCTCCGGCTTCTTTTCTCCCGGACTTTTTGATTACTATCAGGACTTTCATTTCCAGCCAGCAGCCGGCTTTGCCCTGGAAATCATCCGCAAGCCGACCGAGCATATTTACACTTGCGCAGGCGGCGGCTATATCGCTTCCGGTTCGGCCGGAGCGGACCGATTGCCCAAACCGTATTTGCCGCAAGGTGTCCGGCTCATTTCCAACGAAGGCGCCGGAGAAGTGCAAACCCCCATCCAGTATCGCGGGTTGGAAACATTGGAATTGGGTGACCCCGTCTTCTTTCGCCATGCCAAAGCGGGCGAGCTGTGCGAGCGCTTTTCGCGGCTCTATTGTGTCTCAGGAGGAAACGTTGTTGATGAAGTGACGACATATCGGGGGGATGGACTATGCTCACTGTAAGCAAAAAAACAAACCGCTGGAGCAACTGGACAGGAAACGTTCAGAGCCAGCCGCGGCACATTGCCATGCCGCAATCTTTGGATGAGGTCATCTCCGTCGTCCGCGCCTGCAAAGCTGACGGAACGCGCATCCGCGTCGTTGGTTCCGGGCATTCTTTTACCAGACTCGTCCAGACCGAGGAATGCCTGCTTTCCCTGGATCGCTTGCAAGGAATCGTCCACGTCGACCAAGAGCAGCAAACCGTGGAAGTCTGGGCGGGAACGAAGCTCAAGACGCTTGGCGCGCTGCTCCATCAGGCGGGCTATTCCCAGGAAAATCTCGGCGATATCAACGCCCAGTCCATCGCAGGTGCCGTCAGCACCGGAACGCATGGCACGGGCATTCAATTCGGAAGCGTCTCGACACAAGTCGTCGGATTGACGGTCGTTACCGCATCAGGCGAAGTGCTGGAGGTGTCAGAGCAGTCACATCCCGATCTGTTCAAAGCGATGCAAGTCTCCCTTGGATTGCTCGGCATCATCGTTCGAGTCAAACTTCGCGTCCTGCCTGCTTACCGCCTTCGCTACCAAAGCCATCGCATGCCGCTTGATGAATGCTTGTCTTCCCTCGATACATTCAAGCAATCGCACCGTCATTTCGAATTTTACACCTTCCCGTACTCCGATACCGTCCAGGTCAAATTCATGAATGAAACCTCCGAGCCATCCAGCGCGAATCAGCAATGGAGCTACATGAAAAAAATGGTGGTGGAAAACGGTCTGTTCTGGCTACTTTCGGAGAGCTGCCGGCTGCGCCCGACGCTTACCCAATCCGTGAGCAAGCTGTCGGCGCAAAGCGTCCCGAACGTCAACGAAAGCGGCTATAGCCACGAGCTGTTTGCCACGCCGCGTCTGGTCCGTTTTTACGAGATGGAGTATTGCATTCCCGCCGAGCATATGGGCGAAGCCATCAAGGAAATGCGGCAAGCCATCGAGCAGGAACGCTTTGCCGTGCACTTTCCGCTGGAATGCCGTTACGTGAAACAGGACGATATTTGGCTCAGTCCCGCTTACGAACGAGACAGCGCCTTTATCGCCGTGCACATGTACAAAGGCATGCCATATGAAGCGTACTTTTCGCGCATGGAGCAAATTTTCCGCCGCTTTGGCGGTCGCCCGCATTGGGGAAAAATGCACAACATGACGGCAGAGCATCTGCATCAGGTGTACCCGCGCCTGCCCGACTTCCTCGCGATCCGCGCTCAGCTTGATCCTGACGGCATGTTCGTCAATCCGTATTTGTCTGAACTGTTTGGGCTGACCTGAATCTGACCCAAACAACCAGCCATACCTGACACGACACGCAAAAATGCCCCGCCACGGCAACTGGCAGGGGCATTTCATTTTGACCGATCGTCTAGCCTTGGGTCGGAATATCCGGCTTGATTTTCTTGTTGCGGCCATAGCGCAAATAGTAGTAGAGATAGAACAGCGCCAAAGCGCCGATCCCGTAAAACAACCCTACCCGCTGCGTCGGATCAAACGCCGGGAAGATGAGGATGAACGTGCACAAAGCCAGACACAACAGCGGCATCACCGGGTAAAACGGCGCCACGAACTGCAAGTCTTCAAGCTTGCCGCCTTCCTGCAAATATTTCCGGCGGAAGTTGAATTGGGACAGGGCAATGCCCATCCAGGTAAACGTGACCGCGATCCCGGAAACAGACATCAGTAAAACGTACACGGTATCAGCCGCGATCACGCTGGTCAGAAGCGACAAAAGCGAGAAGGCCAGAGTCGCAAGCAAGCTGTTCAGTGGAACGCTCCGCTTGGTCAGCTTGCCGAATGCCGGATGCGCCATCCCGCTGTGCGACAATGCCCAGAGCAAACGGGTAGCGGCGTACAGGCAAGAGTTTCCGACAGATAAAAGCGCTGTCAAAATGACGAAGTTCATAATATCCGCCGCAAACGGAATGCCTACCGAATCAAATACGGTCACGAACGGGCTTTCCAGCAACCCCAGCTCGCTGGATGGGAAAAGAGCGGACAAGATCATGACCGAAGCCACATAGAACACCAAAATGCGGAAAACGACATTGCGGATGGCCCGCGGGATGTTTTTGTGCGGATTTTCCGTTTCTCCGGCAGCGATCCCGATCAGTTCCGAGCCTTGATACGAAAACACGACGTTCATCATCGTGACGAAGACAATCGCAAACCCGAACGGAAACAGCCCGCCATCCGCGGAAAAGTTGGAGAAGAACGGAGCTTCCCTCCCCTCTATACTGACTATACCGAAAATAGCACCTAGTCCGACAATAATGAAGATAAGAACGGCCAACACTTTGATGCCCGCAAACCAGTATTCCGTTTCCGCGAATCCTTTGGTCGTCAGAGCGTTGAAGGTAAAGAGCAAAAGGATAAAGAGCGCGCACCAAATCCAGATCGGCGTATCCGGGAACCATCGCTGCATGACCATGCCGGCCGCAGTAAACTCCACGCCAGCCGTCGTCGCTGAACCGAGCCAGTACATCCATCCGAGTGTAAAGCCGCTTGCCGGGCCAATGTACTTCGTCGCATACGTTTGAAAAGAACCTGTTACGGGCATTTTCACGGAAAGCTCACCCAAGCAGGTCATCACCAGGTACAGCAGAATGCCCCCGACGACAAACGCGACGAGCGCTCCGCCCGGCCCCGCCTGATTGATCGTATACCCGGCATTCAGAAAAAGCCCCGTTCCGATTACTCCGCCAAGCGACAGCATAAAAAGATGGCGGCTTTTCATCGAGCGTTGCAGTTGTTTGTCCTTGTCATTCCCAGCGTTCATATAATCCCTCTCTTTCCCCAGCTCGTGAGTGGAAAATAGATGTGTAAAAAGTAAGCCGGGAAGGAACTGCCTGCGTTAGAAGCGCAGGGACAGGCAGCTCAATCCTCCATCTTGCTTGCGGAACTCGGACATATCCAGCTCGATTACTTGGTAGCCAGCATCCGTGATCTGTTTTTTCGTGCTGTCGAAGCCTTTTGGAATGATTACATGGTCATTGATGTGGATGCAGTTGGCGGAATACTCCACTTCTTTTTCCACTACCAGATGCTTGTAGTCTTTGAACACTTCGGAGTCGATAAATTCGCCTGCGAGTACGAGCGTGTCGTTACCCAGGTAAGCAATGCCCGTTTTCAGGTGGAAAAACTCCTTCAGCGGAACGATCGTAACCTCATAGCCGTATTTGGAGAGGATTTCCCGGAACTGGATCGCGCCTTCCTCGTTCGTACGCGTGGACAGGCCCACATAGAAATGATTTTCTACCTGCATGACATCTCCGCCGTCAAGGAAGCCCGGAGCCTGAATGTATTCAATCGTGTCATAGAAACGCGGGAGCACTTGTTTCATGTCCTCAATCTCACCGTTGCGGCTGTCCGCGCCAGGGTTGGTGATGACCGCGCACTTTTCGGTCAGAACCGCTGTATCTTCTACGAAAGTGGAATCCGGGAAACGCTCGTCCGCTTCCAAAACGGTCACTTCCAGACCCGCTTGCTTCAGCGCCTCTACATAAGCAGCATGCTGCTCCAAAGCAAGAGCGAAATCCGGCTTGCCCAGATCGGAAGTCGTCAGACCGTTCACGTAGCTCTGCCCCGGTTTTCTTACAATCGCACGAGAAAATTTCATGATAAAATCTCCCTTCTGTTTTGAAATCTCGTCAGTGGAACAAATGTTTCAGAGGCGATGATGCATCGCTTCGTTTTGCCATCGGTTATTCCGTATTGTGGAACGACTTCTACAATACAAAATTACACTCCTAATGTAAAATAGTTTTAAATTTTTTGTCAATGAATTTTTGTCTGCATGAAATGATGTTGATTCGTCCGAATAATTCTGATAGATTGATCTCATAAAAAGCTGGCGAAGCATCTGACAAATCGTCATTCGCAAAACGAAAGCCAGGAGGGAAACAACTTGGTACAATCGATTGACCGGGCGATGAGCATCATCTTGGTCCTGACATCTGACGAAAGCAAGACGCACTGGTCTATCTCAGAAATCGCAGAGAAGACATCTCTCCCCATCAGTACAGTCCACCGCCTGATCAGCAGTCTCATGAAGTACGGGCTGATTCAGCAGATCCCGGAAACCAAGCAGTACAAGCTTGGCATCACCTGGATGGAAATCGGTCTGCGCATCCTGGACAAAATCGACATGCGGGCAGTCGCCCGAACCGTTATGGAGCAGTTGGCGGCAGATGTGCGCGAGTCGGTCTACCTGAATATTCCGGATGGGCATGACGCCATCGTGCTTGAACGGGTGGAAAGCTCCATGACCGTCAGAAGCATCGACAATCTGGGAGAGCGCATCCCGCTGCACATCGGCGCGGCCAACAAAACGATTTTGGCGAACATGGAGCCTCGGGAAGCGGAACGAACCGTCATGGCACTGATTCCTGATCCTGAGCAGCAGCGTGAATTTATGAAGCAACTCCCCGCCATCCGCGAAAATGGTTACGCTGTCAGCTACGGGGAGAAAACGGAAGGAACCGCCTCCATCGCCGCCCCCATCATCGGCTATAACCAGCGAGTGGTCGGCGCCCTGAGCATCGGTGTTCCCACTTATCGGATCACAGAGGAGCTATTGGCTACCTTGATCGATCGCGCCAAGCAAAGCGCCAAGGAAATTTCCAAAAGAATCGGAGCAACTCCGTAATTTTTTTGCCCACTAAACGGAAATGGTTTTCACTATACGGAAAACGGAGGCATACCCCATGCAAAAATGGCAAACAAAAGAGCAACTCGTCGATCTTCTGTGCAATTTGGTGAACATCCCGAGCATTACCGGATCGCCTGCTGAGAAAGAGTTGCCTGGCTACATCGTCGAGCAGCTGCGTTCATTGCCTTACTACCAGGCGAATCCCGACCACGTTCAGGCCAATCCGACCGAGGATGGACGTCATTTTGTCACGGCGCTCGTCAAAAAACCGGGCGTTCGCGACACCGTCATTTTGGTAAGCCACTTCGATGTAGTCGATGTGGAGGATTACGGCGGCTGGATGAAGCATGCCTTTGATCCGAAGACGCTCACTCCGCTGTTTCAGCAAAACCAGGCGGACATGCCTGCCGATGTGCAGCAAGACTTGCGTTCCGGCAACTGGCTGTTCGGACGCGGGACGATGGACATGAAATGCGGCTTGACCCTGCACATGTCCATGATCGAGCAAGCTTGCGCGGGCGAGTTTGACGGCAACATCCTCTTGCTGACGGTTCCGGACGAAGAAGTAAACTCCGTCGGCATGCGGGCAGCTGTTCCTCGTCTTTTGGAAATTGCCCAAGAGTTTGATTTGCACTACACGACCGTGCTTAACTCCGAGCCGATGTTCACCCGCTATCCGGGCGACCAGAACACCTACGTGTACACAGGCTCCATCGGAAAGGTCCTGCCAGGCTTCCTCTGCTACGGAAAAGAAACGCATGTAGGCGAGCCTTTTGCCGGGTTGAACGGGAACTACATGGCGTCGCAAATTACGTGCGAGCTGGAGCTGAACACTTCTTTTTGCGAAGTCGTGGACGGCGAAGCTTCTCCGCCGCCTACCAACCTGATCCAGAAAGATTTGAAAAAAGAATACTCGGTGCAAATCCCGCATCGTGCCGTGACGCTCTTCAACCTGTTCCTGCTGGAAAAGCAAATGGAGGAAGTCGTGGAGCCGCTGCTTGGCGCAGCCCGCAATGTAGCGGAACGCATCCGCGAAAACTACCTTCGCCACGCCAGCCAGTTCGCCAATTTCGCTCCGTTCAGCCCGCGCGACCTG
Organism: Brevibacillus sp. 1238; assembly: GCF_029892995.1. Classification (NCBI taxonomy): domain Bacteria; kingdom Bacillati; phylum Bacillota; class Bacilli; order Caryophanales; family Paenibacillaceae; genus Brevibacillus; species Brevibacillus sp. 1238. The sequence continues at coordinate 296,260 of NZ_JARXWC010000005.1, forward strand.
ACGATCTCTGTGATGACCTATGAGGAGCTGTACGCCTACGCCCTGAAAACGCACGGAGAAGACAAGCTGCGTCAGTTGGAGGCAGATGTCATCGCCAACCGCCAAGACAAGGACGACCGCGACACGACAATCGAGCTGGTCGATCAGCTGGCGATTTTGTGCAAAGAGCTGTCCCCGATGATGATTTTGTTCTTTGCCCCGCCTTTCTACCCGGCCGTCAGCTCGCGCAACCATCCGTTGATCCAGCAAACGGTCGCGGAGATGGAAGCGTACGCGCGCGAACAGCATCAAGTGACCTTGCTCAAGCAAAACTACTTCGGCGGAATCTCCGACCTCAGCTACGTCGGCCTGCAATACCCGGCCGCGTCGATGCAGCCGCTGGTCGCCAACATGCCGCTGTGGGACAACGGCTACTCGATTCCGCTCCAGGAGCTGGAAGCCTTCGACGTCCCTGTCATGAACCTCGGCCCCGTCGGCCGCGATGCGCACCAATGGACGGAGCGCCTGGACGTTGATTATGCGTTTGATACATTGAAAGACATGCTGCCGAAATGCATTCAGTCCTTGTTGCGGAATGGGCGGGCAAGCGAGTAACTAACACATCAATAGAAAAAAGGCTCTTACGGCGAGGCATGAAGCATGGCTGTCGCGTAAGGGCCTTTGTTTTTTATTGGAAAATGCTTTTTTCTGCCTACCTCCCCACTTTTTCTTTATAATGAAGAAAAGCTATCGCAAAGGAGAGCGGGACATGAATTTTGAAGCAAAAGAAAAAGGGTTCGTCACCCATTTATCATATGGCGATCTGCACGTCTCTGGCGATGAGGCGTACGGCTTTCGCCCTTACCAGCTGCTCGTTTCTTCCATTGCCGTTTGCAGTGGCGGTGTCCTGCGCAAAGTGTTGGACAAAATGCGCATGCCTTGCACAGATATGCAAATCACAGCAGACGTCACACGCAATGAAGCAGAAGCAAACCGCGTTGAAAAAATTCACCTTCACTTCATCATTACCGGAGAAAACTTGAAGGCAGAAAAAGTGCAAAAGGCCGTCGATGCCGCCAGCAAAAACTGCCCGATGGTACAGTCGGTAAAAGGCAGCATCGTCGTCACCGAGTCGTTCGAACTTGTGCCACTTGTACCGTAATCCGCTAACTCCACGCTATTCCATTTGAAATGAGAGGTCATCATGGGCGACAACCACGCAGCGACAACCTTTTTCCTCTTGAAAAGCATCCGGCAAATCGCTTTGCCTCCGAATCAAGCATGGTCGCTTCCCGGCTGCCCGGAACACGCCTTGCTCATGATTACGGAAGGCAGCGGATATTGGCAGGGCGACGACACCGCTAGTGCCCCGCCCCTGTCTTCCGGGAGTGTACGATTTTTCGCACCGGAAGCTGCTGATTCCATCGTAGCTGGGCGTGGTGCTTCCCTGTCTTTTTTCGCCCTCTTTTTTGACGCGCTGCAACAAGACATGAGGCAACATAACAGCTATGCACCGGATGGCCTGTGGCACCCTCCGGCCGACAGCTATCACGTCCAGTCTCTGCACGTCTGCCTGGAGCTGGCCCGCGCCTTGCTTGCCGACCATGAGCACAAGCACGAGGCAGCGAATCCACTGGATATGTTGCAAAATCAGATTCGTTTTCAGCAGCTGTTGCTCACGATCTGGGAGGCCCCTGCCGCGCAAGCAGTCGTGGAATCGTCGCACCCCATCGACCAGACTCTCTCCTACATCCATGAACATTACGCACAATCGCTCTCGCTGGCTGATCTGGCCAACAAGGCCGGGCTTACGCCTCGCTACTACACGGAGCTATTCAAAAAGAACGTAGGAAAAAGCCCGATTGAATACTTGACCGGGTATCGGATGGATCAGGCAAAAAAGCTGTTGTGGGACTCGAAAAAGCGTTTGCGTGAGGTAGCGCAGCTTGTCGGATACGAGGATGAGTTTTACTTCAGCAGACGGTTCAAGCAGCAGGTTGGCGTCTCTCCGACTGTCTTTGTCAAAATGAGTCAGCGGCAAATCGCCCCTGTCACTTTCCAGTACACCGAGTATTTGATGGCTCTCGGCATCAAGCCTGTGGGGGCGCAGGAAGACCAAGTCTCTCACATGCGGGAACAGCTCCGGCTACAAGAGGCGTCAGATATCATTTCGCTGTCCAAAGCTTGCCCGGATTTGATCAAGCCACTGCAACCGTCCTTTATTTTGACCGATTATCCAAAAGATTGTGCGGCCTTCTCCTCGATTGCCCCTACGTGCGCACTGTCCTGGACGGATGACGACGTCTTTGGTCATTTGCAGCAAATTGCCGACCTGTTCGGGCAAAAAGACAAAGCGCTGCTCTGGTTCAAGCAGCATGAGCAAAAAGTGCAGAAAACGAAGCGATACGTGGACGCACGCATCGGCAAAGAGGAGACGGTGTCGATCCTGAATGTCCGTCCGGCGCACACCTTTGCTTACGGGGTTCGCAATCTCGGGCACGTCTTGTACAAATCGCTGAAGCTGACGCCGCCCCCGATCATTCAGGACAACATCAAGCGCGATCCGAATTTTTGGGCCGTTCCCGTACAGGAACATCAACTGAACGCTTACGCTGCCGATTGGCTGTTCGTCCACATTTTTGACGACGACCTGTCGCGCGCTCATTTTCAAGCCCTGACCCAGCGCAAAGAGTGGCAAAGCATTCCTGCCGTACAAAAAGGACAAGTCGTGCTGCTTGGCCCCGTCTGGTTCGCGTATGATCCCCTGTCGCTTGACGCCCAATTGGACGAAGCGATTCAGCTGTTGGAGCAGCAGAAAACTTCCTGACCGCCGGATTGTCCAAAGAAAACCGGAATATCCTCCATGGATGAGTCCAACGGTTCACGGTAAGATGAAGCTTGTTGTTGAGAATCATTTTCATTCAGGAGGGTATTCATGAAACGATCTCGCATACAAGCGTGTCTGTCCGGCATTATGCTCTTTGCCCTGCTTCTTTTGACAGCATGCTCCCAAACGGCTCCAAGCCAGTCCGAGCAGCAAACCGCTTCACCAGCACCTGCTTCTGAGCCTGCCAAAAAAGAGACGCGTGTCATCAAGCACGCAAAAGGCGAAGCAACGATTCCAGTCAAGCCAGAGCGCGTCATTGCCTTGCAATACTTGAGCAATATGCTCGTCCTCGGTGTAAAACCGATTGGCGCGGTGCAAGGTCACATGGAAGGGGCTGACATGGCCCCGTTCGTAAAAGGCATCGAAGTGGTAGGCGATTACGATTCCTACAATCTCGAAAAAATCTTGGAGATGCAGCCCGATCTGATTGTGACCGACACTGAGGTGGAGCAGCAAGTTTTTGAGAAGCTGCAAAAAATCGCTCCTGTAGTCGCAATCGATTTCGATAAAACCGACTTCATCGGCCACACGAAGCAAGTTGCTGACGTCCTCGGAAGACAAAAAGAGGGCGAAGAGTGGATCGCCAAGCATAACGCCAAAGTCGAAGAAGCCCGCAAACTGGTGCAGGCCAAAATCGGCAAGAACGAAACAGTCGCAGCCTTGAACGTCCGCGCGAAAGTAATCAAAATGTACGGCGCGCGCAATATGGGCCACGTCCTGTACAATTCGCTCCAACTGACGCCGCCCGCTCCGATCAAGGCCGAGCTGGACAAAGACCCTAACTTCTGGTCCAAAGACATTTCCATGGAGCTGTTGCCAGAGTATGCGGCCGACCATATTTTCCTGATGCTGTTCCCGGGCGAAGATGCCGCTTCCTACTTGAAAGAAATCGAAAGCAGCAACTTGTGGAAAAACCTCCCGGCTGTGAAAAACAATCATGTGTATATCGTCGATGTAGACAGATGGCTTGGCTACGATCCGATTTTGATTGAAAAACAGCTGGATGAAGCTGTGGAATATTTGACAGGCGCGAAAAAGCCTTAAAGTACCTCGCTGAACTGGGAGTGACGCCCGGGACGCGCAAAAAACGAAAGGACCCCCAACCCGTGAAAAAGATTCACAGGGCCAGCGGGTCCTTTTTCTTGTTATAAAATCGGTGACAACAGCCGTGTCAATGATTCCTGCATCCGCGAACGGAGCGGACGGTTCAAATACTCTTCCATCGTCATTTCCCGGCAATCCTCCAGATCAGCCTCGAACAGCTCCTCCAGTTGCTTGGCCATCTGCGAATCGTACAGGAACACGTTCGTCTCAAAATTCAGCTTGAAGCTGCGAATATCCACATTCGCTGTCCCTACAGAAGAAAGCTGCGTGTCCACCACCATCGTCTTGGCGTGCATGAAGCCTTTTTCATACAAATAGCAGCGGACACCGCTTTTCAACAGCTCCCCCAAATAAGAGTGGGTCGCCCAGAAAACCATCAGGTGGTCGGGCCTTCCCGGCACCATCACGCGCACGTCCACTCCTGACATCGCCGCCATCTTCAGCGCTGTCAGCATGCTGTCGTCCGGAATGAAGTACGGTGTTTGCAAGTAAATCTTTTTCCGCGCCTTGTAGATCATTTTCAGAAACGCGTGCTTGATTTGCTGTTTCTCCGAATTTGGCCCGCTGGACACGATCTGGCAACCAATCGTCCCTTGCGGCTCATTCATTTCCGGGAAATAGGCAAACGACTCCTGTATTCGCTTGGGAGCGGACAAATTCCAGTCCAGGAAAAAGCGGGCCTGAAGCATGTAGACGGCTTTCCCCTCGATTAGCAGGTGGGTGTCTCGCCAATACCCCAGCTTTTTGTCCTTGCCCAAATATTCATCCCCGATGTTGAAGCCGCCGATATAGCCGCTTTTCCCGTCGATGATCGTCAGCTTGCGGTGATTGCGGAAGTTGACCCGGAAATTAAGGAACGGGATCGACGAAGGGAAAAAGGAGACGACCTCCCCGCCCGCTTCCACCAGCGGCCGGAAAAACCGCGAAGGGACGCCTGCCGACCCTACCGCATCGTACAGCAGCCTGACTTCTATGCCTTCGCGCGCTTTCTTCGTCAGCAGCTGCACGAGCTGTGTTCCGAGTTCATCATCATTGAAAATATAATAGAGCAAATGAACGTGCTCTTTTGCCTCTGCGATCTGCTTGAACATAAGGTCGAACAAGCTGTGCCCTTCGGCAAACACCTGAATGGCGTTATCCTGCGTATAGTAAGCACCGTCGCTCACCACGTTCATGAAAATCATGTCCCGATGCCGTTCCATCGCCAGATCGTTCACTTGCAGCTCGCCTTGTTCCAGAAGCTTTTTCTGCTTGTCGACAGCCGCCCGAAAATGCGAGAACTCTCCCTGGCGGAGCCGATACAGCTTTTTCTTGCTCAGTCTTTGCCCAAAAATCAAATAGAAGAGAAACCCGATACCCGGCAAAAACAGGAGAACCATCAGCCAAGCCCAGGTAGCCGCAATGTTGCGCCTCTCCATGAAGATGAGAACAGCGGCCAAAACCAGGTTCCCTGCCGTAATGACCGCCACAATTTGCTCCAGCAACAACATCACATCACATCCGCCTCAAAGGATATGCTCCCATCATACACCATTTGTGATCGGGATTCATCCTGGCTCCCGGGTCAAGTCGGCTACTGTCCCAAAAGCTTCCCGCTTTTCATGATGCATGTGTCGTCCAAATACACATCCGGGTCTTTGACCACCAGATCGATATGCACTCCCGCCACAATTGTGCCGCCGAATGTGTTGTTGCTGCCAAACGCAACGTGAATCGTTCCGTACACTTTTTCGTCTTCCAGCACGACTCCCGTAATTCGTGCCTTGTCATTCGTTCCGATCCCAAATTCGCCGAGCAGACGGCCGTCTTGATCGCCCAAAGTTTGCAGCAGTCGCTCAGCCGATGCGCCTTCTGCCTGCGTGATCCGTCCTTTTTCAATCGTCAACAAAAGGGGCGAGTCGATTTTGCCAATCCCGGCGATCGAGCCGTCCACGAGGATTTGTCCCTCTGCCGTTCCTTCCAGCGGTGCCACATACGCTTCTCCGGAAGGCAGGTTGCCCGATTCACCCGGATTGACATACATGCCTGTGCTCGGCACGCCATTGCGTCCGGCGATGGAAAAAGTGAGCGATTTTCCTGCCTTTTCAATCCGCACGGTGCTGGCTGCGGTCAGCAGCTCGGTCACTTTCTCTGTCAGCACTTTCACTTGCGCATAGTCGGCAGAAATCGCCCCTTCGAGGAACATGTCTGCGGTGATGCCTGGCATGGTGGCAAGTCTCGTCCCGTTTGCCGCTGCTTCTTTGCGCGCTTTGGTGTGCGTCAAGGAATGCTTGGTCACACACACGACCACGTCGGCACTCTTCATCGCCGCTGCTACCGCCACAGGCGGCTCCTGCCCGGACTTTTCACGCTCTGTCATCACCATCAGCACTGACTCTGCCCCCAGCTGCTTGCCGGCTTCCCATAGCGCCTCGCCAAGCTCCCGCTTCGGTTCGTCCGCGACTACCAGAAAAGACTCGTTTGCTTTTAACGCCATGCAATTGGTCAAAATGCCCTTGCTCGTCTCGATCAGCTTCACCGTTCATCATCCTTTTCCTAACATCTCTTTATTCATTATGTCCATCACGAACCTGCAAACCTTTTTGACTTCGCGTTCTTTTCCATCCACTCCTGCCTGGCAAACAACTGGCGAAATTTTCTTGATTTTTTGGCTGAATTTAGTATGATGGATGTACAAATAAAAACGCAAAAGACAATGGGGTCTTTTTCTGCGCTTGCGTCAAGCGCCGGGAAGGGTCCTGTTTTTTTTGCCTTTGGTCCACTTCCCGAAAAATGATAGCGTTTTCATTTGACAAATCGACGAAACTACAGAAAGAAGAGGGGATGACAACTATGTCTCACACACTGGCAAAACGCAGCTTTTGGTGGCTGACACTGCTGATGATCGCTGTTCTGCTCGCGACTACTGTGTCCGCACAGGCTGCCACACCAGCCGCGCAAGCGCTCGACAAGGGGAAATGGGCGCCTGCAACTTATCAGGCTGTCAACGCATTGATTGAGAAAAATGGCATGCAAAATCCTGCCTACAACGCTGCAAAAAAACCGTACGCAGTCTTTGACTGGGACAATACAAGCATCATGCACGACACAGAGGAAGCTCTCTTCGTCTACCAGATCAACCACCTCGCCTACAAAATGACGCCAGAACAATTCGGCAAAGTCATCCGCACCAATGTGCCAGAAGGACCTTTTTCCGATTCGTACAAAAACGTGGACGGCAAGCAAGTGACGCTCGACGCGATCGCAAGCGATCTCGTTGCCGACTACACGTACCTGTACCAAAATTACAAAGGCTTTAAAGGAACGAAGACATTGGAGGAAGTGAAAGCAACGGAGCAATTCGCTGACTTCAAGACAAAGCTGTTTTTCCTGTACGAAGCGATCAACGATACACACAGCAACTCCGTCGGCTATCCATGGGTGCTCTACCTGTTCACCAACATGACGATCGACGAAGTTCATCAGCTTGCCGAGACTTCCAATGACGTCAGTCTGGGCATGGCGATTGAAAAAGTGACCTGGACAAGCCCGAAAGCATTGGCTGGCAAAGCTGGCGTGGTCACCGCTTCTCACACAACAGGACTGCGCCTGACTTCGGAAGTGGCAAACCTGATGAACACTCTGCGCGCCAACGGTATCGACGTGTACGTCGTATCGGCATCGCTTGAGGACGTTGTCCGCGTATTTGCCACTCTGCCAAAATACGGATACAACCTGCCAACTGAAAACATTATCGGTATGCGCTTGAAGACAGAGAATGGCCTGATCACGAACGTGTACCAGCCAAACTATCCAATTACTGTCGGTCACGGCAAAACAGAAGTCATCCAAAGCGTACTCGCGAAAAAGTACGGCTACGGCCCAATCCTGATCGCAGGCGACAGCAACGGCGATTTTGAAATGATGACCGAGCTGGACAGCGTACAACTGTCACTGGTCGTAAACCGCGTCAAAGGCGGCAAAATCGGTCAGCAAGCAGCGAAAGCAGCCGAACAGCTTGGAAAAGCCAATCCAACAGTTGTACTGCAAGGCCGTGACGAAAACACAGGCATGTGGATTCCGAGCGAAACTACGATCAAGCTGGGAGAAAAAGAGCCAAAACTGATCAGCAAATAAGAACCGAAAGCGCGAAAAACCGCCCTGCCAGTAGGGGCGGCTTTTCTTTGCATTCCCACGAAAAAAGCCCCGCCAAATCCGGATGGCAGGGCTTCCTTCTTCTTTAGCACGCGCGCTTACTGCACAGCTACTTTCATAACCGCGCGAACAGAGTCAGCCGATTTGTCCAGTGCCGCCTTCTCGGAGGCAGTCAAATCCAGCTCGATGACTTTTTCGATGCCGTTTCCACCTAGGAGAGTAGGCACGCCCAGGTACAGGTCGTGGTAGCCGTACTCGCCTTCCAGATATGCGATGGATGGCAAAATGCGCTTCTTGTCTTTCAGGATCGCTTCTGCCATTTCCACCAGGGCAGCGGCAGGCGCGTAGTAGGCGGAGCCGTTTCCGAGCAGGGCGACGATCTCACCGCCGCCTTTGCGCGTGCGCTCGACGATGGCATCGAGGCGATTTTGCGGGATCAATTTGTCCAGCGGGATGCCGCCAGCGTAAGAGTAACGCAAGAGCGGAACCATGTCGTCACCGTGTCCGCCCAGTACGAAGCCTGTGACGTCTTCTACAGAAACGTTCAGCTCCATGGCCACGAAGGTGCGGAAACGGGCGGTGTCGAGTACACCGGATTGACCGATGACGCGGTGTTTCGGGAAGCCGGACGTTTTGAAGAACGTGTACGTCATCGCATCAACCGGGTTGGACAAGATGAGTACGATGGAGTTCGGCGCGTAAATTTTCACTTGCTCCGCTACAGAACGCATGATGGCAGCGTTTGTTGCCACCAGGTCGTCGCGGGACATGCCCGGCTTGCGGGCAATCCCTGCGGTGATGATGACGATATCGGAGCCTTGAATGTCTTTGTAATCGGATGTGCCTGTGATTGAGGAATCAAAACCGAGAACCGGCGAAGATTCCATCATATCCAGCGCTTTTCCTTTGGTCGGATTCTCCAGCTGCGGGATATCCACCAACACGATGTCAGCCAACTCTTTTTGCGCCATGATGAACGCAGTGGTCGCTCCGGTAAAGCCGCTTCCGATGACGGCTACTTTTTTTCTGCGGAATGTCATGGTAGTTCCTCCTCGGGTCATTTTCCACGTATCTTACAAGACCAGCTTCACACCGCTTGCTTTTTGCTCCAGCATTTTGGAGAGAATCGTGCCGATATGTGCTCCCGCCTCAACGGGCGATGTGCCTTGACGGTGAATGTTGGAGATAACGGTACGCTCGGACTCTACCATCCCTTTGCGCGGACGATAGCACATGTAGGCACTCATCGAGTGCGCCGTGACCAGACCGGGACGTTCGCCGATCAACATGACCAATACTTCCGGCTCCAAAACTTCGCCGATATGGTCCATGCTTGCTACGCGGCCGCCTTTGACAAAGAACGGTGTGCCGCAGCTAAGCCCGTAGCTTTTCAAAGAGTCCAGCAAGGACGGCAGCACATCTTTCAGGTTGGCGTCCACCGCGCTGGCGCTCAGACCGTCAGACACGACGATTTGCACCTGCGGTTTCTTTTGGCAACGCTCTTGCAGCAGGCGTACTCCCTCATCTGTGAGAATGCGTCCCATGTCCGGGCGTTTCAAATAGTTCTCGGTGTTGTCGTACTGCGTTTCCACTGTGAACAGGGAGAATTGGTCGAGCACTTCCTGGCGGACTTCGCCGTATACGGCATCAACGGCTGCCGCGTGATCGCGACGCAATTGCAGCATCGTTTTGGTCAATGGTCGGACGCCTGTACGCCATACGCCAATCCGGGCTGGCGTACTTGTCAACAGCTCATCGAGTCCTTCTTTCCATTGCGGATTCGGGATTTGTGCCGTTCTCTCCGGCTCCTCCGATACGTCGGACTGGAAAGCTGCTGCCCCATTCACTTCCACGCTTGGCTGTGCGCCTGGTTGCATGCTTGCTTCAACCACTTCATCCACGGCCTGTTCCACCGCTTGCGCAGGAGCTTTTTCTCCCAGCTCAGACAGTTTCTTTTGCAGTTCTGCCACTACTTTGTCTACTAAAAAATCCAATTGTTGTTCCATCCGTCATACACCCCCTCTTCTTACATGAAGATTGTCGGATCGCCCGCTCTTGCCGTCAGCTTGCCGTTTTCCATGATCCCCATTTTCTCCAGCCATTTTTCAAAGGCAGGCGCCGGGCGCAGGCCGAGAACTTCGCGGAACGCAGCGATATCGTGGAAGCTGGTCGATTGATAGTTCAGCATGACGTCGTCCGCCATGGCTACCCCGATGACAAAGTTGACCCCTGCCGCCGAGAGCAAAATACCCAAGTTGTCCATATCGTTCTGGTCAACCTTCATATGGTTCGTATAGCATACGTCACAACCCATTGGCAGCCCGTGCAGCTTGCCCATGTAGTGGTCTTCCAAACCTGCCCGGATGACCTGGCGGCTGTCGTACAAATATTCCGGTCCGATGAAGCCGACAACCGTATTGACGATAAACGGGTTGTACTTGCGAGCCAATCCGTAGCAGCGGGATTCCATCGTCACCTGGTCGATGCCGAAATGCGCCTCGGAAGAAAGCTCGGAGCCTTGCCCCGTCTCGAAATACCAGAAGTTCGGCCCGTAGGACGTACCTTCTTTGCGCATCAGCTCATCTGCTTCATCCAACAGCTTGACGTCGATACCGAAAGCGTTGTTGCCTTTTTCGCTGCCTGCGAGTGATTGGAAAATCAGGTCGGCAGGCGCACCTTGACGGATTGCCCGCATTTGGGTAGTGACGTGCGCCAGAACACAGTTTTGCGTCGGGATCTCCCACTTGTTCATCACTTCTTTGGTCATCGTGAGAATATCTTTGACGCTGTCTGCCGTATCGATAACCGGGTTGATCCCGATAACCGCGTCGCCAATTCCGTAGCTAAGCCCCTCGTACAGCGCTGCCTTGATCCCTTGCACGTTGTCCGACGGATGGTTTGGCTGTACCCGTGCGGCCAGTACGCCTGGCTGGCCAATCGCTGTGTTGCAGTGGGTCACATTGCGAATTTTCGCCGCCGCTGTGATCAGGTCGAGGTTGCTCATCAGCTTTGCTGTTGCGGCGATCATTTCACTGGACAAGCCGCGGCTGATCCGCTTGATGTCGTTCTCGCCCGCATTGTGGCTCAAAATGTACTCGCGCAACTCGGCAACGCTCCAGTTTTTGATCTCGTTGTAAATTTTCTCGTTAATCCCCTCTTCAATGACACGAGAGACCTCGTCTTCCTCTGGAGGAAGCATGGGGTTGTTGCGGATGTCGGCCAAAGTCAAGTCAGCCAAAACCTGCTTGGCAGCTACGCGTTCCCGTGAATCGGAAGCAGCGATCCCAGCCAGCTGGTCTCCTGATTTGTCTTCGTTTGCCTTCGCGAAAATTTCTTTCAAATCGCGAAATTGATAGGTCTGTCCAAGCACAGTCGTTTTCGTGTTCATTTTGTCCACCCCTTTATACGTTACGCCTTCTCGTCAAAAGCGAGGGTTTTTACCACGACCGGGATAATCGTTCCCGAAATCGGCTCGCCCAGGTCGATATAATCGCCATACTCTACCCGCACCTGATCGATGCAAATAATTTCCGGTGCGCCCTTGCAACGCAGCGCCAGCGCCTGCCCCAATGCTTTTGCCATATCCGTCTCGCAGATCACGACCATCGTCTGGCTCTCGGCAAAATAGTGCCGATACTGGTCGGACAGCTCCTGGGATATCGTTTGCAGCAACGCATACGAGCAATAGCCGATGCCCGAGATCGCGAGTGCGAACGGGATTCCTGTCGTTTTATCAAAAAGCCGTTCCCCCAGCTGGTAAATCGCCGCCACTTCCTGATGAAGCTGCGCCGGGTTCGCCAACTGCTCCTGGGTAAGCTCCAGCTTGAGAATCGGAATGTTTTTGATCGGGAGCAGCTCAGGCTTGATATGCACAGTCGATCCGCTGATCTCCGTACTTTGCATGCCTGCCCCGATAACCGTAGCCCGCACCGTCTGTTCCGGATCGAGCCAGTTAACCGCGTACGTCCCTTTTTCCCGCTCCTGCTGCAACACGTAACCGAGCAGCGGGCCAAAATCGCCGTAGCGACTCACATCTGCCATGCTTCTTACGGGAGCGCCTTCCATCAGCTTCCCGACCCCGCCGGAAACGGTCAGCTCCTCCACCGGGAAATCGCCGCGCAATTGAGGCCCTACTACCAGCAAGCCCGATATTTGCCGCTCTTTTCCCGTCAAGTAATCCAGCATGCTGCACGCCATCTGCCGCGCCACTTCCGAAATCTCGGCCAGACTGATTCTTTGACCGACCGTGATGCGCAAGCCTTTCGCAGAAAGCCATGCCTGGATGTTCGGCGACACGTACGTAACCATATCTTGCTGGTCCAGGCGAATCAGCCTGCCTCCGACGTGAAAAGTCACCGTCGCAATCGCTCGGCCGCGCTGGAAGTAAGCAGCATTCGCCGTCCCGCCGCCAATATCGACATTGACGATCGTTCCCTGGATCGTTTGCGAGCGTTTTTCCGCCCCCGCGCCTTTGCCTGCCAGCACGCCTTCAAGGTCCGCTCCCGCAGTTGCTACCACGAAATCGCCGGATCGCTCCGCCAGCAGATGAACGATGTGCTGCGCGTTTTTCTTGCTGGCTGTCTCTCCGGTAATGATCACGGCGCCTGACTTGATGGACGACAGACTGATTTGGGCCTTTCTGTACTCCTCTTGCAAAATCGCACCGATTCCTTCAGCGTCAATCTCGTCAAACCCGATCAACGGGGTGGAATGCACCTCACTCGCATACAGCAGCTGCCGCTCCACGATCTGGTAGCGCGGCAGCGAAAACGTGCTGGACATGCGCCCCAACCGCAATCGGCTGACGATCATTTTCGTTGTGCTGGTTCCGACATCGATGCCGACGCTTTGGATCCACTGTTCATCCATAATGAACCTCCTTGAACCATTGGCGTGCCAGACGAGGCAAGCAAAAAGACGCTTGAACAGCCGAAATAATCGCTTCCGGTCTGATACAAGCGCCTTTGCTTCTCTTGCTATCTACTTGTTGCGTTCGTTTCTTTTTATGAAAAAACTGCTCAGAGACATTACCCCTGAGTCAAAATCGTTTGCTCGCCTGAAAGAATTTCTTCCGCCAGCTTCACAAGTGGCATGCGCCGTTGCATGCTTACTTGCTGCATCCATTTGTAAGCGGCCTCCTCCTCTAGGGAGAGCGCGCTCATCAGCTTGCCTTTGGCTTTTTCCACTGCTTTGCGATCCTCGATCTTTTGTTTCAGATCACTAATATCTTTCTTCAGCGACACCACTTTTTCCTTTTGGCTGAGCGCAATCTCGACCGCAGGAATCAGGTCATCTTCGGATACAGGCTTTACCAGATACGCCGTTACCCCGGCTTTGCGCGCATCCAGGACAAGTTCCTTCTGGCTGTACGCGGTCAAAAGAAGGATGGAGCAGTCCGAAAAGGTGCGGATGATCCCACTCGCCTTGATCCCATTCAGGCCCGGCATTTTGACGTCCATGATGATGAGGTCGGGCTTGTGGCGATGAGCGAGTTCGACTGCCTCTTCCCCGTTTTTCGCCTCGGCCACTACCTGATACCCTTCGTTTTCGAGCATCTCGCGCAAGTCCATGCGGATGATCGGCTCGTCATCAACCACCATAATCTTCGGCTGTGTCATCTTCATCCTCCTTTTGGATCGGATAGAGAATGGTAACTTCCGTTCCGTTGCCTGTGTTGCGGAAATGCATGGTTCCTTCCAGGTCTTCCCTGACGAGCGTATCGACGATTTTCAGGCCAAGGTGTCCCTTTTTATGAATATGCTCCATATCCTCGATTCCCACTCCGTCATCCGTAACAGACAGGCTGACGAAATCGTCTTTCGAGACGAGCGCAATCGAGATGCGCCCTTCATGAAGCTCGCGGAATCCGTGAATCATGCAATTTTGAATCAGCTCCGTGACAATTAAAGCAAAAGATGTCGCCTTGTTGGACGGAAGGTACACGGATTCCCCCGTCACGACGACGTGTATGGCTTGCTCTGAACGTCTCATCGAGGAGACGATAATTTTCGATATTTTGGTGAGAATCTCTTTGAAATCGATCTGTTCCAGACCATCTTGCGCCAAATATTCGTGAATAATGGCGATGCTGTTAATCCGGTTGATGCTCTCCCGGTATACTTTCTCAATCTCGTTTGACTGCGATCGCCGCATTTGCAGGCGCAGCAGGCTTGAAATAGTTTGCAAATTGTTTTTGACGCGATGGTGAATCTCTTTGATGACAGCCGACTTGATCATCAGCTGCTTCTCTTTTTCGCGGATGTCCGAGATGTCCCGGAGCAAAATAATGCCCCCGATGATGTCGAGCTTGCGAACGGACGAAACCGCTTTCATCATGATAAAATGCTTCCCTTTTGACAACTCATCCTGAATGTAGCCGCCATGGCGCACGAAATTTTCCGGGGAAACTCTCCAGGAAAAAATGCGTTCGATGCTCTCTCCCTTTTCCGGCCGATCAAAGCCGATCATGGAGAGCAGCTTGTGGGCACGCCCGTTGGCATACGTAATGATTCCACTCTGATCAAACAAAATCATGCCCTCATGCAGAAGCGAAGAAATCGGCATGTCAGGCACAGCAAACTGAATCAGTGTCTCGCTGAGATGCTCGGTCGTTTCCTTGAGCATTTCGACGTTTTTTTCTTGTTCTACCTGCTTGGAAATGTCTTGCTCGGTAATCAGCGTGCCAATCGTCTTGCCCTCGGCGTTTGTGATCGGTACGACGCTTTGACGCATGACGACCTGCTCTTGCGATACACCTCTGGAGCCAATGACCGGCTTGCCTGTAGTCAGGCAGTACATGACGGCTGGCTCGTTGATCGCAGTCGCCAAATGGCCTACGACTGAACCGCTGTACATGGAACGCGCCGTGCCCGGCTTGGCCTGCGCAACAACCAAAGCAGCACTTCGATCTACGGTCGGGCAGTCGATGAACATGTCTGCCTGCGACAGATCGGCAAAAATTTGCAGTTTGGAAGCAAGGTCCTCCACGATCTGGATGTCGTCCTCACTCAATATCGTAGACGATTTGCACAGTTCCCGTATGGATTGCATGCGAACCTCTTTTCACCTGCTAGGAGTTTGATATTGACTTCATTTTCTCACAGACTCGCTACGGCGGAAAGAGGCTTATTCGCTGACAATTTCTTGCAAATACGCACGCAATTCCGGCACTCCCTCGCTCGTGTAGGAAGACGTCGGGAATATTCTCGCGTCGCCCAGAGACTGGCGCAAGTAGCCCTCCGCTCGTTGTACATCGGCATCGGGATGGTCGACTTTCGTGATGACCCCTACGCAAGCTTGGGGAAAGCCTTGCGCGAAACCTGGGGGAAAGTAGTTGCGGTCGCGAGTGGCATCCTGAACCATCACGACGATGGTCGCCTCCAGCGAGGTAGCCATCAGCGTGCGGTAAAACATCGGATTTTCGCTATACTCGCCCGGCGTGTCAATCACCCAGTCCCGATACTCAAGCGCCTGAGTCTTCCTGGCTGGCTGTTCATCGTTGAACAGCGCTTTGACCAGAGAAGACTTGCCCGCTTCGATAGCACCGATGATCATGACACGGCCTGTCATGATTTCGTCACCAGCGCCGGTGTGAACCGCAGTTTTTCACTCAACACCTGATTGACCGCATCCACTGCCATCTGCACAGCAGAAACATCCCCAACGACAATCAGTGAGCCTGTGAAGCGATCGAGAAATCCAAGCTCGACACCCGCAGCCTTTGTCGCGATATCCGCAGCAATAATGGCTGTTTCTGTCGGTGTCAGGGTCAAAATGCCGATTGCCCCGGCTTCCTTGATCCCCAGCTTGGTGTAAAGCATAGGGTCAGGATTTGCGATCACATGAGCCAACGTGACCTGTTTTCCTGGCACAAATTCCTGTATGACTCGCGAACGTTCCTGTTCCATCGCTATTCCTCTCCTCCTGCGGCCCCCGGCACTTCAAACGAATCCACGATACCTACGATGATCGCATCGATCGGCACGCTGTTGCCCGTGAAAAGAATCCGGGCAGGCGTTCCTCGTGAAACGATGACCTGCTCGCCGATCCCAGCCCCGATCCGGTCTGCTGCGATCACGGTTTGCCCGCTCTCTTCGCCGCGCCAGTCAATCGGCTGAACAACCATCAGCTTCAAATTTTCCATGCCGTTTTCCTTTTGGGTTGCCCAAACGCTGCCGATCACTTTTCCCAAAAACATGCGATCACCCTTTTCCTAAGTAGCTGACCGTAATGCCGCGCTCCCTCATGCTGTCGTAAGCCAAAGGAGAGACAATCGCTCCTTTTTTCACATGCAAGGTCGTATCCCGAAGTTCCGGTTGGGATTTGATCCAGTCAGCCGTAAGCAGCTTGCCGGAAAAAACCGCCTCTGCCTCGTCCAACGCAGTCAATGTCGGCTGTTCAGGCTTTGCCTCCGCTTTTGGCAACTGGGCTTTCAGCTTGGAGACTACGCGATCAGCCAAACGTTTTTGTTCCGCAAACTCTACGCCCAGCTCTTTCATCGCTTCCACGTGGCGCTCGAACAGCTTTTCATAGGCTGGCGTCAGCGTCAATGTTTGCAGGGTGCGACGGTCGGCGCGCTTGATGCCCGGCACATCGGAGCCTGCAATGACGAACTTGCCTGTCACGAGTGCGGAAAAGACGATTTCTGCCTTGATCGTGCCTTTCAACCCGGATGCGATTCTTGCCGCATTGTCCAGATCGATTTCCGGGATGACGATACCAGCGTAATCTTTTGGCACTTCCAATGGCGCAGGAGCGTACTCATCCGCAGTCAGGACTTTGCCTGCTCCCCCGCATTCGATCTTGTGCATTCCCAGCCAGGACGAGGTTTCCCCGTCCAGGAAGAGAATGTCGTGGCAGATGCCGTGGTTTTTCAACTGGATAAAATGATCCTGAAACGCCTCATGAGCCTGGCTGTCGCAAAAGACATACAGGACACGAGGTGCTTCAGGTTTCTTTTCTGTATTCATCGACAGCAAAATTTCTTTTGTAATCGATGCCACCATTTCTCTGATGTCCATCAAAGCTCTACCTCCGTTAGCCGGAGTAAAACTGGCCGTTTTTGCCGATCACTTTTACCCGGTCGCCCGTTTTCAAATTGGCGGCATTCCCTTCATCCAAATCGACGTGGAAATCGAGTGCGAACTGTGGATGTACGCGAACAACTACATCCGGATAGATGACAGGGCGGTCACTCTGCGTCGCAAGGATCAGCGTGTCGCCATCCTTCACTTCGTATTGCTCGGCATCCGCAGGCGACATATGAACGTGCCGCTTGGCTACAATTACACCTTTGTCGAGTACAACTGTGCCTTTTGCTGTTACGAGTACCAGACCCGGTGTTCCTTCAATATCTCCGGACATCCGCACAGGTGCGTGCACACCGAGCGCAAAACCGTCAGTACGAGAGATTTCCACTTGTGTCGCGCCACGCGCTGGCCCCAGAATCCGCACTCCGTGAATGCTGCCTTTTGGCCCGACGATTGTCACGGTTTCCTGGCAAGCAAACTGACCAGGCTGCGACAGATCGCGCATTGGCGTCAACTGATGTCCTGCTCCAAAAAGCTTTTCTACATCGGTTGGCGACAAATGAACGTGGCGATTCGATACACCAAGGGGAATTTCCCGCACTGCCTCGGCAGTCTGATTGGTGGAAGGTTGCTGTTGTTGTTCTTCAAAAGATTTCACTTGAATCCCTCTTCCTTTCAAGAAATCTGCCGCTGCTGGTGTGATTTTATCCCCTTTCTCAATGAGAAAGGGGTTTGGGATGCCTGTCTTATGCATTGCTCTCAAAGATGCTTCTGTAATAACTGCCATAGGGGATTACCCTTCGAGCTTAGGCAGGATCAATTCAATGTCTCCGTGTGGACGTGGGATAACGTGTACAGATACGAGCTCTCCTACTTTTTCGGCAGCAGCGGCGCCTGCGTCCGTGGAAGCTTTTACTGCACCTACGTCACCACGTACCATGACTGTTACGAGACCGCCACCTACGTGTACTTTGCCAATCAATTTAACGTTAGCTGCTTTTACCATTGCGTCAGCAGCTTCAACTGCTCCTACCAAACCTTTTGTTTCTACCATTCCCAATGCGGACATTTCTCCAGCCATGTTTTCGTTCCTCCTTAATTATATGGACAAATTTTTAACGTTTTAGGACGTCATTTCAGTTAAAACAGATTTAATGATGTTTTTGATCTCATCCCGGCTCAGGCCGACATTCATGGACGAGACAGCTTGCAGCACAGCTTCTTCCGCCTGTGTCGTTGCAGCAGCTTGCACTGGCGTGGACTCAGGCATTTCTCTCACGCCAAAAGCGACGCGCTTGATGTTGAAGAGATGCTTCGGACCGATGTTGTCGGATGTGATGTTGTTCCCGAAAGAACCGCATCCGAGTGTAAAGGATGGCTGCACGCCAGTCGTTGCTCCGATTCCCCCGAAAGTCGTTCCGGTATTGACCGGGATGCGGGAAGCCGGCATCGCTTGACCGTAGGATGCAATCACATTGTCATCCTGCGCGTGAATCCCAGCGGTGTGCCCCAATCCGCCATGCGTCAAAAGCTCCCGGCAGCGGGCAAACGCTTCGTTGTCTCCCGAAACGGTGTAGAGAGCGAGGATCGGTGCCAGTTTTTCAACCGACATCGGGTACTCTTTGCCTACTCCGGTTTCTTCCGCGATCAGCACTCGTGTTTCGGCAGGAATCGAGATGCCTGCCATTTGCGCGATCACATGCGGGGAACGTCCAACGATTTTGGCGTTGAGCGAGCCGTTCACCATAATAATGGCGGCTACTTTTGCCTTCTCGTTTTCGTCCAGGAAGTACGCTCCTTCGCGCTTCAGGGCAGCAATCATCTGGTGTTTGACCGATTCCTCGATCACCAGTGCCTGCTCGGAGGCGCAGATGGTGCCGTAGTCGAAGGTTTTGCTCTGCACAATGCGCTTGGCAGCAGCAGCGAGGTCAGCGCTGTGGTGGATGTAGACCGGAACGTTTCCTGGTCCGACACCGTAAGCAGGCTTTCCGGAGCTGTATGCAGCCCGCACCATTGGCGTACCGCCAGTCGCGAGGATCACATTGGTCAGCTTGTGCTTCATCAGCTCATTCGTCGCGGGAAGCGTCGGCTTGGAGACGCAGTGGATCAAGCCTTCCGGCGCCCCAGCCTGCACAGCCGCCTGTGCCATCAGTCGCGCTGCTTCCAGCGTACACTTGGCTGCCGACGGATGCGGACTGAAGACGATTGCGTTTCTCGCTTTGAGCGCGATCATCGACTTGAAAATAACGGTCGATGTCGGGTTGGTGGATGGTACGATCCCGGCGACGATTCCTACCGGCTGTGCCACTTCCCACACTTTGTTTTCCTCGTCTTTGCGAACGATGCCGACGGTTTTCACGTCTTTGATCGAAGCATAAACATCTTGGGAAGCAAACAAGTTTTTCATCCGTTTGTCCGGGACGTTTCCGAAGCCTGTCTCCTCAACCGCAAGAGCCGCCAAACGCTCGGCATTCTCCACCCCAGCCTTGGACATGGCAGTGATGATCCGATCGATTTGCTCTTGCGTGTAAGTAGCGAGCTTCGCCTGCGCTTCCTTCGCTTGGGCGAGGTACGTACGCACTTCCTGAATGGAATACAAATCAGCGTCGAGTGTCATTATGCTTTGTCACCTCCGCCTTGTTGCTTTTCTTCAATCAGGCGAATGAGGTCTTCTTTCTTCGCCGTATTGATGTCATTGGTCGAGAGCGGGAAATCAGCAAACGAGCGAGCCAGCTTGCGCAGATCGTTGATCGATTGCTCTGCCAGCGTCGGCTCTGCCTTTGCCTGTGCAGGCTGCGGCTTCGCTTCTTCCTGCGCTTCCGAACGCATCAGATTTTTAATCATTTTCGGAACATTTTCATCAGGACGCGGTATGACGTGGGAGTGCAGCAAGCGTCCAACGCGTTTTGCCGCCTCAGCGCCAGCGTCAACAGCCGCCTGAACCGAAGAGACATCTCCGATTACGTAGACCGTTACGATCCCGCCGTCCGCGCCTTCATATGTGGCGACCTTGACGTCTGCCGCTTTGGCAGCAGCATCAGCGGCCGCAATAAGAGCGGGCAAGCCAAGTGTTTCAATCATGCCCAGTGAGTATGCATGAGCGCGCATTTACATTTCCTCCCCTTCAAGAGGGAAAATCCCTTTTATCGTTTGACTGGCTGTCGGGCAACGCTTCTTACAGCGTCGGCAAAAGCATCTGCTGCGGCAGTGCATGCCGATTGGCTTCCAGTAAGCAACGCTCCCCCAAAGTTCGTTTCCGTGGGCGGGCCAAAAAACTGCACCATCTGCACATCTGCTGCTTTGAGGGCGGCGTCAATGCCATACATAGCCTCAAGCGGCGGAGCGATCAGATAGGCGAGCGGCTCCCCTTCCCTGATTCCGGCGAGCCCAGACAAGTAGCTGCCCGTCCGCGACACGACATGTGCGTAATACGCATGCGTCCCCTCTTCATTTAACGAGTAAAAGCAAGCTCCACTCTCCATGAATGCAACGGCTGCATCGATACCGCTCTCTACCTCCGATGGCGTCGCTCCACCGATCATCCCGATGAACTCGCCGGACAACGGACCAGACGCATTTCCAGATCCTGCATAAAACGACTTGGCGTAAATCACTTCTACAGCTGCCTTTTTCGTCGCCTCATCAATGGCCGTATAGCCCACATCATCAATGGTGGATGTAAGCATCCCCACACTGCGAATATGGGAAGGCAGATTCAGCTTCTCCGCAAATTGTGGATCGACGTTGGGAATCATTCGGATCGCAAGCGGCGTCGCTCGAATTGGTTTTTCCATGCGTGTCACACTCCTTTCAGACAACTTCCCTTTTCAAAACGCAAAAAAAGGTGCCTAAACACGAAAGAACAAGACTCGTGTTCAAGGGCACCTTTGCCTTTTGTCTATTCACTTGTTTGGATAAGAATCACGCCAATTCTGCGATCTTATTCCTGCTTCTAATGTATGACAAGGCAGGAAAAAATGCAAGCGTTTTCGGTATTCCACGACTTTTCCATATTCCGGTCATTTGGCGGACACAAGCCCTGACTATTCTTGGTGTGTAGCCGGGACAGGCAAGCCTGCAAGCCGGCGCAATGAGCACGATACAACCGAAACCCAAGGAGGAATTTTTCATGAACTGAGACAGGCGATAAAATGACCTTGAACTACGAATCGCATTTCCCTTTTTCTTTTTGCCTAATGCTTGGCGTTCAGAACGAAACTTACGCTTCATGTACTTATTTTGTTTGCCATTACCAAAGAAACGTACCTTTTCATCATCTGTTACAGCGTAAAGGGGAAGGTGAGAGTGCGTAAGCTTACACTTAATTACAAAAATTTACATTTAAGGAATAAACCAATGCAAGGTTTAGTTATTTAGTAAAATGGATATTGTAGAACGGGACGTGTCAGTGAGAATCTGGCACTTTTATTTTTTGTTCAAAAAGAGAACGTACGATCTTGTTTGGGAGGGATTTTTTGTTCAGGCCTACTAACTTATCAAATCAAAAGTTTTTGGATGCATTTCTAGCTCAAGAAGACAATCAGCAACTATGCCAAAGAGTGATTGCTTCACCGGACGATACGCAGAAGAGAAATGATGAATTGAATAGTAGGATTCAGGAGTTTTACGCTGAGCTTCAACTAATCAAATATATTTCATCACTCATCCGTTTTACAGCTATCGAGTTAGCTGTTCGTACTCAAAAGATAGGAAAGGTATTCCAACCTACAGATGAAATTGAAAGGGTGATAGACAGCTTTGTTAGTGACACTGGCAAAAGTGAGTGGGAAAACAAAGCTAAGTGGGAGGATGTAATAGCTGACAAACGAGTTTTGGATGCTGTTCAAACTCTCACAGAAAAGGAAAGGGAGATACTTGCACTTCTATATTTGAGGAATCTCAAAGAGGTGGAGGCTGCGACCCTGTTAGGCACAAGCCAGCAAGCAGTTTCTAAAACAAAGAAACGAGCGTTACTGAAGCTTAGAAAACAGCTATTGGGAGGCGAAAATACATGAGCCTGTTAACGCTGGTAAAGCGAGCGCAAAATAATGATGAAAGTGCAATGGTAGAGATCATAGAAAGATTTGAGCCAAAGATTCGCAAGTCGTTGAAATTCACGGATATAGGTGTACGTGAGGACATACGTCAAGAAATAGTCTTTCGGATGATTAGAGCTGTCAAAACCTATAGCACAAAAAATTGCTTATGATAAGCAAAGAAAAAATTTTGAGATCGGGTTGTTATTTTTTACCTTCGATTCACTTTAATGAATACCAAGTTAATCACCGCGCGGAAAATTGCTTGGAATAAATTTTCGGAGGAAGATAAATTATGGCACGTACAAAATTGAAACAATACGTTGATACGATTACTGTTGACCAAGACGACCTTGATGATCTTGCCGAAGCTATGTCGGACGTTCTCAAATACGGTGTAATCCAAATGGATGATAATAAACTGGCGAATATGGCTTCACTTACGGCGTCTGTAATTGGGATCGTATTTAATCTTGTCCGACCTCTCAGTATCGCGGTAGGTGTTGTTGGTTTGGTTGCATCCTTATCACCGAATTTGAAGAAACAATTAGAAGATAATATTCGGATTGCGATCGACGATATGCATGATACTCGTCGTTTCATGAAACGAAATGGATACAGAAAGGCTAAGTTGGAATTCCCATTTATGGACTATGAAGACATTCGACTAATCACAGGTAAAGGAAATATTCTTCGACTACAGGATAAAAATGGTCGTTGGGAACAACCGTAATTAATACAAAAGGAGATATTCGGTTCAATAGCCGAATATCTCCTTTTGATCTTAATATTACAGGGAGTAATAAGTTGCATGGTGTCAAATTATTTTTTTTTTGCTGAATTGAACACTTCGTGGATTTCTAAGTCAGGATTATTTTCAATTTTATAAACAGGGATATCGTCAGATGATGATTTTCCGTAAAATATCATGTATGTAGTACCAGAGAGATAAATTGTCCCGATATCCTGTTTATTTGCATAAACATCAATGGTATACGTATGAACATTTTCTTTTACTTCTTTTGCACCAGAGTTATTTGCATCAGATTCGCTTTTAATTCTGCGAAGTTCCATTTTGGAAAAATCATTGAGTACTTTTTGAATCTCTTTTGGGTCAGTAATTTCTACTTTTTCATTTTCTTCATGGTTATGAATAGTAAGCGAGGTTATCTTTTGCTTATCAAATAAGGCTAGCTCATCAAATGCCCAGACTTTCAATCCAGGAAAATAGACGAGGTTACTGAGTGCAATAATTCCGATGAGAGATAAAATAAGGATATAAAATTTTTTCAAGGGTGACATCTCCTTTATAAGTGCATCCCCTCAACAAAAAAGGAAATGCATACTTTTATGGAAAATGAACATACAATTTGAATTATCACTTAATATTACCATATTATGTAAATTATGCAAATGCCCCATTTTACCTAAATCGTAATTTCAAAAAGAACGAAGATGATCTGTTTAGGCATAGAGAAAAAGGCCCAAAATGCATGAGCCAGGAAAATGACAGAAAGCCGTAAGCGTCAAATAGCCCCCACCTTGTTGCTGGTCTATGCTGGGGTCAAGAGTTGAACACGCGGCAAGTTAGCGGTAACGACGGCGACCAAGGCAGCAAACTATCCAGGGTTTCTGGATTTTTCAGAACGGGAAGCTGCGGGAGTTGTTCGAATAGGTACGTCAAGTACTTGAACGGGTTCAGTCCATTCTCCTTGGCTGTTTCGATGACACTGTAGATGATTGCGCTCGCCTTTGCACCGCGAGGCGTATTGGCGAACAGCTAGTTCTTTCGTCCGATCACAAACGGCTTCATCGACCGCTCGCTGCGGTTGTTGTCAATCTCGAGCCGCCCATCCTGCAAAAACGTCGTCAGCTTGTCCCACTGATTCAGGCTGTAGGCAATCGCCTGCCCCAGCAGACTTTTGGGAAGCATTCGGGGGCGTTACTGACGCAACCATGCCAAATAAGCGTCCAAAATGGGCTTGCTTCGCTCCATTCGGACGGTATAACGTTCCTCTGGTGTCACGTCCTTCAGTTCCCGCTCAATGGCAAAGAGCTGGTTGCAGAATTGAAGCCCTTGCTGAACTGCTGTTTCGTCTTTGTCTGGGGAGGCGGGCAGCGCCTTCAACGCCTCGTCAAACTTGCGACGCGCATGCGCCCAGCATCCAACGAGGGGTGACATCCTTCACCTTGTGGTAACCGGCATAGCCGTCCACGTGAAGATAGCCGCCAAACCCCGCCAGAAAGTTCCGGGGATGCTCACCGCCGCGCGTTGTCCGGTAATCGTAGAGCAGATGGGCGGCCCCATGCGGACAAACTGCTGCTCCTGTCTGTACAACGGTTGGCTGTCCACGTACTTCTGCATCACTTTACCAAACGAAGCGGTGTCCTTCTATTTTTCAAGCAGTACATCCAATTGATCTTAAATCTAAGCTGTACCTAAAGTTAAGCCGATTTTCGCACTGCGAAAGTTGAGTACTGTAAAAACCAAAAAAACTTAGACAAGCTTCGACAAAACCAATACTATTTTACCTTACTGGAAGCTAGTTAAATTCTATGAAATAGGACAAAATGTCGAATTTAGTAGATAACTAAATATTTACATTTTTGGGTTTTCATAAGAAAATCCTTGTGTACATCTAAATTGAATATTACAGAAGTGAATATTCGCATGAAAAATATATCTATTCGTGATTACACACCAACGCCAAGCAAGAATAGTACTCCTCAGAGTTCTAAAGCTATTAGCCCTACTACTAGTACTCCACCTCGAAATGATGTAGCATCTACGCCAGCAAAACCGAAAAGTGACTCGGTTCAAATTAGCCCAGCCGCTCAACAAGCTTATAAGAAAGAACTAGAAAAACCTACAGTGCAAACCCGTGTAAATGCTGAAAGTACATCTGCTGGCGGTGGTAGCTCGTCAAAACCTACGAACGATAAAGAAGCCCATGGATATAGTCCAAGCGGTAATCAACACACAAACAGCTCCTCGTCAAACTCTAAAGCCGACAAAGATAAAGAAGCCTATGGCATGAATTATAAAGGGGTTGGTGTAGCTGCTGCTGTTGGTGCTGGCAGAGAGATCTACAAGAGTACGCAAATATATAATGAAAAGTCAAAAACTGCACAGGCTGCATCTAAAATAAATCAGAACCTTGGTCCACGTGTACCAAAACCTGATACGGTAGGATCAGGAATTAGAGGGGGCTTAGTTGGAGTAGGGGTTTACATAGGAGCAGAAACCATTGTAAAACCTCTCGTGAAAGATTTAGAGAATGCTTACAAACAAAACGGCGTAAAGGGTGTCGGACTGGAGCTTCTCAATAAGTCCATCATAACTACTCCAATTCATGCTAATGAAACTCTCGATAATAAAACATCTTTTAGAGAAGAAAGAAGGGAAAAAGAAAGAGAAAGACCTGAGAAAACTGAAAGCTCACGCCGCTCTTCCGATAGAATGGATAAAATGATAACATAGGATAAATATTCTGGGACAAGAAAGGATTCAGCATGATAAGCGTATTCTTGAAAAATTTTTTTTATGCTATGTCAATCGCTTTGCTTGTTCACTTTGTTACTACATTTTATGAATACTTAACGAAACAACATAATTTAAAGATTTTGTTCAACATAAGATACTTTATCATTTACGTAGCCATAAGTTTTGTCATTAGCACAATTTTTACAGTCTACCATTTTTGGGAGTAAATACAAAAAACAATTCCGGGACGCTGGTACAGAGCGGCTCGGTTGGCACCACCTTCCGCCTGACGCTCGCTCTGCCCTCTGGCGGAAACTCATGAGTGAAAGCAATCTGCTCTCCGAAAAGCTCCCCCGCCCGCTGAAAGTCGCGCATATATCGAACATATGAAAAAGGAAGCAGCGCGTCTGATCGACGGTGCTGCTTCCCTTTTTATACGTGCGATCCTTCTTGCAGATGGGAACGAATGAGATCCATGAAAATTTCCAG
Organism: Brevibacillus sp. 1238; assembly: GCF_029892995.1. Classification (NCBI taxonomy): domain Bacteria; kingdom Bacillati; phylum Bacillota; class Bacilli; order Caryophanales; family Paenibacillaceae; genus Brevibacillus; species Brevibacillus sp. 1238. The sequence goes on from NZ_JARXWC010000005.1 coordinate 322,402, forward strand.
CGCCCGCGTCTGAAATTCGTTCGATTTCGTCACCAGCGAAAAGTCCCGCGTCACGGGCGTTCCCGCTATTTTCAGCGTACAGAGCGTGCCGAGCTGACGTTCTTTGCGAATCGCCCAATACGAGAGCAGACTGATCCCCAAGCCAGCCTCGACCGATTCCTTAATGACTTGGGTACTGCCAAACTCCATTCGCTTCTGTGGCTGAAACTGGAGCTGACGAAACATTTTTTCCGCCGCTTCCCTCGTTCCTGAGCCTTCCTCCCGCACGATCCAGGTTTCCTCCATCAAATCATGGATGCTGACTTCTTGTTTGCTCGCCAGCCGATGACCGGGAGAGATAATCACGTACATGCGATCGTCGGCAAATGGCTCGATGCACATTTTGTCATTGACGTACTCCCCTTCGACGATCCCTACATCAAGCTGCCGGGTTGCCACCAGATCCACAATCACGGTTGAATTGTGAATCGTGATCGTCGGAGTGATCAGCGGATAGTCCTTGCGCAGCTTGGCGATCACATGTGGCAGGACGTACTCGCCATACGTATAGCTGGCGCCAATCGTCAAATGCCCGCTCGGCGTGTTCATCAAGTCATCGACGAGGCTTTGCATGCGCGTGTACAGCCCCAATATTTCCCGGGCATGGTGGTAAACAATTTCGCCCGCCTTGTTCAACCGGACGTATTTGTTGTTGCGCTCCAACAGTTTGGTTCCGATCGTCCGCTCCAACGACAAAATGTATTGGCTAACCGCAGGCTGGGTCATGTGCAATTCCTCTGCGGCCCGCGAAAAATTTTGCCTGTCTGCCACCGTGACAAACACACGCAATTGCTGATCCACGCAAGCATCCCTCCCTCGATTGTCTCTACTATACAAAATCACTTATTGTCATTATATCAATCATTTATTTTTCTTATTGTAACAGTTGTTTTATGCTTTGGTTGTCAAAACTTTTCAAGGAGTGATTGCAATGGCTTCCCCGCTTAACGAAAGCGCGCCATTGAACGACAGCCATCATCCATCTGCTCAATCCAAAAGCAAGCATACAAACACTCCCGCCTCGCTTCCGCTGTGGATAGCGGGCGTCGCCTTTACGTTTCTCGTTGCCGTGCTCGGCTACGGTTTGGCTCAAGTTCCCGGCTTTGACCGGGTCGGGCCACTCGCCTGTGCCATCCTGATTGCGGTCGCGTATCGCCAGTTTTGGGGCTATCCGGAGGCGTTGCGCGCTGGCATTCAGTTCTCGGCAAAACGCTTGCTGCGGCTCGCCATCATCTTGTACGGTCTCAAGCTGAATGTCGATGTCGTTTTGCACCAAGGTTTAGGCTTGCTCGTCTACGACGCCGGAGTCATCGTATTCGCTATCGCGCTTACTGTGCTGCTCGCCAAATGGCTGAAAGCCGACGCCTCCCTCTCCCTCTTGCTCGGCGTCGGGACAGGAGTCTGTGGAGCGGCAGCGATTGCCGCCGTTTCCCCGATCATTCAGGCCAAAGAGGAAGACACCGCCATCGGCGTAGGCATTATCGCCTTGGTCGGAACCATTTTTGCGATTCTCTACACGGTGCTTCGCCCGTTTTTGCCGCTGACTGCCATTGATTACGGCATGTGGTCCGGCATCAGCTTGCACGAAATCGCCCACGTTGCACTCGCTGCTGCTCCCGCCGGGCAGGATGGTCTGGCGATCGGGCTTTTAGCCAAGCTGGGCCGCGTCCTCCTCCTGGTTCCGCTCTGTTTTCTCCTGATGTTCTGGATGAAACGCAGCGGCAAACTGCAAGGAGAAGCAAAAGTCGAGTTCCCCTGGTTTTTGATCGGCTTTCTCGTCATGAGCCTGTTTGGAAGCTATGTGCTGGGAAAACAAATTCCCGTCTCCGAGTCCTTCAACACCGGAGTAGCCCACGTGACCACCTTCGTCCTCACGATGGCAATGGTCGGTCTTGGGCTGAACGTCAATCTGCGTGCCCTGCGCACGAAAGCAGCGAAACCGCTGATTGCCATGTCGATCACCTCCGTGCTTTTGTCACTGCTCTCTTACGTGTTGATTTAACTGTGGAACAATCATGTCGCCTTGCGCACAGCGAGGCGATTTTTTGTGGATAAGGACAAAGCTTATCCCCATATGTTGATAACAGTGTGTACATCTCATCTGGAGGCGTCGATATGTCGAGTTGTGCTTTCAAGACACGTCCGAACATCCTGTTGATCATCGTCGACCAGGAACGGTTTCCGCCAGCGTACGAGGAGAGCAGCTTGCGCACATGGCGCGAGGAAGCTCTGCCTGCCCACTCGTTTTTGCGCAGGCACGGCATGGAGTTCAAGCGCCACTATGCAGGCGCAACAGCCTGCTCGCCTAGCAGAACGACGCTGTTCACAGGCCAATACCCTTCTCTGCACGGGGTCACGCAGACGAGCGGCGTCGCCAAACTCTCCCCGGACAGCGACATGTTTTGGCTCGATCCCAACACCGTGCCGACGATGGGCGACTACTTCCGTGCGGCGGGCTATCGAACGTATTACAAAGGCAAGTGGCACATCTCTGACGGCGATATTTGGATACCGGGCACGCATGTCCCTGTTCTGAGCTACGACTCCGTCACAGGGATTCCCGATCTGCAAAAGGAAAGCTTGTACTGGCTGGCGGATCGGCTGGACGGATACGGCTTTTCCGGCTGGATCGGCCCTGAACCGCACGGCAGAGCGCCACACAATTCCGGCTCCTCCGCTGCCATCGGTGTAAACGGGCGAGACGTCGTGTACGGCAGCGAGATGATCCATCTGTTGTTTTGGCTCGAACAGGAGAAACAACAGTTGGCGCACCCTGATGAGTATCAGCCATGGTTTGTCGTCGCCTCTTTCGTCAATCCACACGATATCGCTCTTTATGGGGATATCTCCGCTCAAGTTCCGCTTTTTCGCTTTCATGTGGATGACTCCATCCCCGACATTCCGCCTTCGCCGACGCAAAACGAATCTTTGTTGACGAAACCTCGCTGCCAGGCGAGCTACCGCGATGTTTATCCACAAGCATTCCAGCCCATCTCTGACGACGACTTTTACCGCCGTCTGTACTTTCAATTGCAAAAAAACGCCGACCAGCAGGTCATGCGCGTGCTGCAGGCGTTGACGGCGACATCGTTTTACCCGGAAACGCTCGTTGTCTTCACAGCGGACCACGGAGAACTGCTCGGCGCCCACGGAAATCTCCATCAAAAATGGTATTGCGCCTACGAAGAAGCCATCCACATTCCGCTCATTATCCACAATCCGTTGCTTTTTCCACAGTCGCTGTCTACTGAAATGCTGACAAGCCATGTGGATATCCTCCCGACCTTGCTCGGCTGCGTGCAAGCCGACGTGCCCGCGCTCGCCGAACAATTGCAGCTTACTCACAGCGAAACCCGCCCTTTCGTGGGAAATAATTTTTCATCGCTGATTGTCAGTGGCGGCGAGATACAGCCAGATGATTTCGGCCCGCTTTACTTCATGTCAGAGGATGATGTGACAAAAGGCCAGCATCAAGTCAGTCTGCTCGGTCAGCCTTACCACTCTGTGATCGAGCCTAACTTGTTGGAAAGCGTAATAGCTTACTTGCCCACAGATGGGCATTGGGAGCTGTGGAAATACTCCCGTTATTTTGCTGCACCCTCTGCACCGGGCCAGCCTCCCCCGCCGATCGAACCGGAATACGAATTGTACAATCTCACGACAGACCCGTGGGAAATGCACAACCTCGCCTTCCCTGCCCTGTCCACTCCCTATGTCGAACAAGTCCGCACTCAATTAGAGCTTTTGCTCAATGAGCAGCGGCAAGCCAAACGCCTGACCCCTTTTTCAACAGTAGATAACCAAACAAAAAAGCTCCCCGGATAAGGGAGCTTTTGCACGTTATTCACACTATTCCTGGGAAGTCAGCACCGCTTCCAAAGCAGCAATCGCTTCGTTCTCGTCTACGCCATCAGCAATCAGCGTAATTTCTTCGCCTTTAGCGATCGCCGAGGCCATGATGCCCATGATGCTCTTTCCGTTGACCGTCTTCTCGTTTTTGACAATCTTGATCTCGCTGGAAAACGTCGTGGCTGTTTTCACGAAGTTGGCCGCTGGTCTGGCGTGCAAGCCGTGCGCCAGTTGAACGACGATTTTTTTCTCCACCATAATGATCTTGCCTCCTTAGATGCCATCTTTCATGATCGTTGTTTTGACGAACGCCTCTACTTGCGCGGACGTACTCATTTGCAAAATGGTGTCGATGTGCTTTTCCATTTCTTCTCGGGAAAGAAGACTCAGCTGCTTGCGGGCGGGCAAAATGCTGCTCGCACTCATGCTGAACTCATCGAGGCCGAGTCCCAACAGAATCGGTACGGCAACAGGATCGCCTGCCATCTCGCCGCACATTCCTACCCATTTTCCTTCCTTGTGCCCGGCTTGAATCACATTGCGCAAAAGCCGCAGGACAGCCGGATGGTAAGGTTGGTACAAATACGCAACCCGCTCGTTCATTCGATCGGCTGCCATCGTATATTGAATCAGGTCATTGGTGCCGATGCTGAAAAAGTCCACTTCACGCGCGAATACATCTGCCATCATGGCAGCAGCAGGGATCTCAATCATGATACCCACTTCGAAGCGATCGGATACAGCTACACCGCTATTTTGCAGGGCGTGCTTTTCTTCTTCCAGGATCGCTTTCGCCTGACGGAACTCCTCCAGTGTCGCAATCATCGGGAACATGATTTTCAGGTTGCCATGCACCCCGGCGCGAAGCAAGGCGCGCAGTTGCGTGCGGAAAAGCTCCTGTCTGTCCAGACACAGCCGGATCGCGCGATAGCCCAGAAACGGATTCATCTCTTCCGGCATGTCCAGATAGGACAGATGCTTGTCTCCGCCGATGTCCAGTGTGCGAATGACAACAGGCTTGTCTCCCATGCTCGTCAGCACTTGTTTGTACGCAACATACTGCTCTTCCTCGGTCGGGAAATCATCCCGGCCCATGTACAAAAATTCGGTGCGGAACAGCCCGACTCCTTCTGCGCCGTTCGCCAGCGCTCCTGCCACATCTGCCGGACTTCCGATGTTGGCTGCCAGCTCCACGTGATGCTGGTCCGCCGTAACCGTCTGGTTGTGAACGAGTTTTGCCAGCTCGGCCTTTTGCTCTGCGTCTTCTGCTTGCTTGCGCGTATAGTGCGCGACCTCTTCTTCGCTCGGAGCGATGATGACGACACCTTCATGCCCGTCCACAATCATAAGCGTAGAAGTCTGGACAGCACTCGTAATGTTCTGCGTCCCGACTACAGCCGGAATCTCCATGGAACGCGCCATGATAGCCGAATGCGAGGTGCGCCCGCCAATGTCGGTCACGAACCCTTTTACAAATTGGCGGTTAAGCTGAGCCGTATCCGACGGCGTCAAATCTTCCGCCACGATAATGACTTCCTCCGTCAATGAGCTGGGTTGAAAAAAGTTCACTCCAAGCAAATATGCCAATACACGCTTCGTGACGTCGCGAATGTCCGCCGCACGTTCCCGCATGTAGTCGTTGTCCATTTGTTCAAACAGGCCGATAAACGCTTGCGCCACATCATGCAGCGCGCTCTCCGCGTTTGTCATCTCCTGCGTAATCTTGTCCTTGACGGTATCGACAAGCTCCGGGTCCTCCAGGACGAGCAGATGGGCTCTGAAAATGTCGGCTTGCTCTGTGCCCATTTCTGTCTCCACACGCTGGGCAATTTCCTGCAAATCTGCCTTTGCCCGCGCAAGCGCTGCCTCGAAGCGATGAATTTCGCTGGCAGCATCTTCAATTGCCACCGTCTTGATCTGCATGTCAGGAGCCGCAAGCAAAAACGCTTTGCCAATGGCAATCCCCACAGAAGCTTTTACACCTACGATTTTCTGGGACATCCCCCGCACCCACCCTTCTTTACTTGGTACTTGTCCACTCCTGCATCAACCGCGCCTGTCTGCGAACGACTTCCTCAAGCGGATGGCCTGCCGGAATGCCTGTGCAATTGTGCAATGCATATTCCCAACCGTACAGCTTCAAATCTGACTGAATGCGCGCCGCCTCTTCGTCCTGTGGATAATCAAACAGCAGCGCCGCTGCAATCGCCATCCCCAAATGCTCCGGACTGATTCCTCTGTCCATACATTCCAGAGCAGGGCCAACCAGCCTGTCATGCCGTGAGAGCTTGCGAAGCGGCGAGCGTCCCACACGGACAACGTCGTCCGAGAGCAGCGGATTGGCAAAGCGCCCCAATATTTTCTCGATGTACTGCCCGTGCGCCTGTGCGTCAAAACCGTACTTGGCGGTCAACAGGGCACCCGTTTCCTGCAGAGCGCCTCTGGCAGCCTTGGCGACCTTTTCGTTTTGCATAGCCTGATCAATCGTTGTCATCCCCAACTGGTAGCCCATATAGGCAATTACAGCGTGGCCCGTATTTACGGTAAACAGCTTTCGTTCGATGTACGGAGCCAAGTCATCCACATAAGTGATTCCTTCAATCTGCGGCACCTCTCCAACCATTTGCGAACGGTCTACGACCCATTCAAAAAACGGTTCGACAGTAACCAGCAGCTTGTCTTCATGCTGCTGAATCGGCACGATGCGGTCTACAGCCGCGTTCGGAAACCCGATCAACTGCTCTGCTTTCGCCTGAAGCGGTTCCGCAAGCCGGGCAAAAACGTGCTCTTTCAGCTTGGCGCTTCCGCCAATCATGTTTTCGCAAGCGATCACGTTCAATGGCTGCGGATTGTCGGCAAGCCGCTTCTCGATTCCCGCCGCAATCGCTCCGGAAATCGGGCCGAGGACATTTGGCCCTACAGCAGTCGTCACCAAGTCGGCGGAAGCGATGGCAGCAGCGACCGCTTCCATATCCTGACCGTGAATCGCACGCACTCCTTCCACGACGGATTGCGGATTTCCTGCCGTTGCCAGCTGCACTTGATACATTTTTCTGCGGTTAAGCTCATCAACCAATGCCGTATTGACGTCGACGAACACGACTTCGTAGCCAGCCTTGCTCAGCAACTGTCCGATAAAGCCCCGACCGATATTCCCTGCTCCGAAATGGACTGCCAGCATGAGCGCTTACACCTCCTCTGTGAACATCGCAATGATTTCTTCAGCAGAGGAAGCATGGACGATCCGTTTCACGTTTTCCTCCTCGGAGCACAGAATAGCGATATTGGACAGCACCTCCAGATGCTCATCTCCTACGGCCGCAATTCCCACCAGCAAATACGCCACACTTCCTTCGCCAAAATCAACTCCGTCCGGCACTTGCACGACAGAAATCCCTGTGGAAAGAATATCTGCCTTGGCTTCGTTCGTTCCGTGCGGGATCGCTACACCGCTGCCGATATAAGTAGTTGCCAGTCCTTCGCGTTCCTGCATTTTTTCAACGTAAGACGCCGTGACGTGACCAGCGCGCACCAACAGCTCGCCCGTCAGTCTGATCGCTTCTTCCTTGTTTGCTACTTTGGCATTCAGCATGATTTTTTCTGTAGTCAGTATGTTTTTCATTACACTCTCTCCCATCCAGTCTTTTTCAGGCAAAAGGCATACAACTTGCCTGCTATATAATCAGCAATGTGCTGTATTTCTCCTGTCTTCAACAATTCCTGCATCTCTTCCTCAATCAAAAGCGAGCTGACCTCGCTGAGCACCTCCAGCCCTTCCTTGGGCACTTCTTTTGGCCCGAGCAAAAGCAACAGCAAATCAACGGACATCTCTTCTTCATCCATCGATCTTAGCCGCACAGGCTGCTCCAGAAAATGAATCGTGAACGAGGCTGTCGTTACCGCCTCATTCCTGCCGTGAAACAGGGCCATTGCGGTTCCCGGTATTCCCAGCCCGCCGAGCTTTTCGCGTTCAATCAGCTGCTGCACGACCGGATCGACAGCGTATATCGCCCCTCGCTGTTCCAGCTCCGAACAAATATCGTGCAGGACGCTGGGCATATCGCGCGCTACATTGCTCACTGTGCTTTGCCGTAAACCGTCGATGATCTGGTTGGCAAAAGCGGCATACAGCTGCATCGACTTCAACTGCGCCTGCGCTTGCTTTCCTAGTGGCGGCATTCCCTTGCTTTTTTTCATCGGCTCTACTTGAACAGGGCGGTTATGCAAATGAAACTTGATCTTTTGAATATCATCCTGCGGCAAAAGCGGGCTGACGACTACGTATTCCGCGGGATCAAACGACAGCGGCAAGGTAGAAATAATCAAGTCGTAATCGCTTCGCGGCACACTTCCTACATCGAACATGGACAAGTTTTTCAAGCTGACGATTTCGGGAATCTCTTTTTTGATGCGCGTCGCCAATATTTTCGAGGAACCGATTCCGCTTGAACAGACGACCAGTGCCCGGTATCGCTGCTGCTCCTGCCTGCCTCGTTCCAGCGCTGCTCCCAAGTGCATGACCAGGTAACCGATCTCTTCGTCCGGCACTGGCAGTTCCGGCAAAAGCGCTGCCATCGCTTCCTTGGCAACCGCAAACAGCTCCGGGTAGTTTTGTTTGATTTGCCCAAGAATCGGATTGTGAATCTCCATCTTGCGCCTGAGTCTGTACAAGGCTGGCTCCAAGTGCGTCAACAGCCCGTGAAACAAGGAAGAGTCGTCTCGCAGCGAAAGCCCGAGCCGTTCTTCGCACAAAGCGATGAATCGCCCAGTCAGAGCGGCAAGCTCCGTATTTTCCGGCCAGACGTAATCGTCGTGGGAATGGCGCAGCTTCGCTCCTCGCAAATGCATCGTAATATACCCGATTTCATCCCGAGGAATCTCCATCTGAAAAATGTGCCGCAGCCGTTCCATGATGTTTTCGGCAATCACAAACTCCGGCGTTCCGATTAGCTCGTTCCACGTATGCTCGTCGAAGCGAATTTTCTCGCCTTTTTCAATCCGCTCGATCGCCAAGGCCAAATGGGCAACCAGACCGATGTAGGCGCTGTCTGCAAGCGGGTACGGCAGCTCGGCTTCGAGATGACTGAGAGCATTTTCTACCTTGATCAGCTTATCCCGATCGATCAGGGAGAGCAGACGCCGGGAAATCGAATCCATGTCCCGTGTCGTCTTGTTTTGAATGTTCTCCTTGATCACCCCGATCAGCTCATGGTCATCGAGGTGCTCGGCTATCAAACGGCTGATCGCCCTTCGCTTGGAAGCTTCATTTCCCAGCAGTTCGACGCCGTATCCCCGCTTTCGCAAAAGAGTCAGGTCGTACCGTCCCAAAAGCTCTTCCAGGTCGTCCAGGTCGTGGCTGATCGTAGCAGTCGTCACTTTCAGATCAATGGCGAGCGAGATCAGCTTGACTGGCTCCGTGGCTGCCAAGAGGGAGCACATAATAATCGCCTTGCGTTCCTCTGCGGTAAATTCGGTCGTCGTTTGGTGCAAAACAGACATTTTCAAAGCAAGCTTTTGCTCCGCTGTCCCTGCGACCTCCACCCCGGCCCCCGTCTTTCTCACCAGCTCCAGTTCGTTTTTCGCAAAGAGCGGGGCCAATGCGTCCAGCTCCCTGTGTACGGTCCGGGTGCTTACGCCGATTCGCTCGGCGATCTGCGCCACGGTGATGCCCTTTTCCTCCTGCAATAAAATCTCCATGATGGATCGCTGTCGCGAGGATACTTGCATGCCGTGTTCCCTCCTTAACGCCAAAGAGGGAAAACGCTAGCTTTCACTAGCGTTGATCCCCTTTTACCCCAGTCGTTTGACCAACTTGTCATACTCCGGACTATTCAAGAAGTTATCGATCGAGATGTGCTCGGCAGTCGGTGCTTTTGCCTTCGCCCGCTCTGTCAGCGACTTGTGTGTAATCACGATATCGGCATCATTGGGGATATCGTTAATAGCTGTGTTGATGACGGTGATTTCGCTAATTCCGGCATCCTTGAACTTTTTGCGCAAGGAAGCTGCTCCCATCGCGCTGGAACCCATTCCGGCGTCGCAAGAAAACACCACTTTCTTCACGTCCGCTGCCGCGATTTCTTTTGTTGCCGCAGCTTCTTGCCCTGCTGCTGCCGGCTGCTTGTTGCCTTTCAGCTCCTGCATTTTCTCTGTCGCCTTGTCCAACTCGTCTTCTTCGGTCTTGCTGCTCATTTTCAACAAAGCCGAAGCGATGAGGAACGAGACAACGGTTGCGGCAACGACCCCTGCCCATACCGGAAGCAATCCGCCGCGCGGAGCCATGGCGCTGAGTGCGAAGATACTGCCTGGCGATGGCGGTGCCACCAGCCCTGCGCCGAGCAGCGTAAAGGTGAAGACCCCTGCCATCCCGCCGCCGATTACCGCCAAAACGAGACGCGGATTCATCAAAATGTAAGGGAAGTAAATCTCGTGAATCCCCCCGAAGAAGTGAATGATAACAGCACCTGGCGCCGATTGCTTGGCATTGCCTCGACCTGCCAGCCAGTATGCCAGTAGGATTCCCAAACCTGGGCCAGGGTTGGTCTCCAGCAGGAAAAAGATCGATTTTCCTGTGCGCGCCGCTTCATCCAGACCAATCGGGCTGAAAATACCGTGATTGATCGCGTTGTTGAGGAACAGCATTTTTGCCGGTTCGACCAAAATGCTCGCCAGCGGGAGCAACCCTGCATTGACGATGACCTGCACGCCTGATGCCAGCGCCTTGCTAAGACCCGTCACGACCGGACCAATCGCCAGGAAAGCGAGCAGCGTCAGCAATGCACCGATAATCCCTGCGGAAAAGTTGTTGACCAGCATTTCAAAACCGGAGCGAATTTTGCCTTCGAACAGTCGGTCGACTTTTTTCATGACCCAACCGCCCAGAGGCCCCATGATCATTGCCCCTAAAAACATCGGGATATCTGACCCGACTACGACCCCCATCGTGGCGACAGCCCCCACGACACCACCACGTACATCGTGAACCATTTTCCCGCCCGTGTATCCGATCAACAGCGGCAGCAAATACGTAATCATCGGCCCGACCAGTTTCGCCAGGTTTTCGTTAGGCAGCCATCCTGTCGGGATGAACAATGCCGTAATCAATCCCCAGGCAATAAACGCACCGATGTTTGGCATGACCATCGCACTGAGAAACCGTCCAAATTTTTGTACCGAGACGCGCACTCCACCAGAAGACTGGTTCTTTGTCGCCAAATTCTCCATACTGGACCCTCCTTTACCTTTTCTATAAAAATGTTGACATGATTAAACAGATAATGTGCACACCTCAAATATAAAGCGTTTACATACGCGCCACAACAAAATCAAAGCTCGCATTTGTCGTTCTCGTTGTTGCCAAAACTTAATAGCAGCAAAAAAAGAGACTCCCGCTCCGACGAGCAGAAGTCTCTTTTTCCTCAAAAATCTTCTCTCTCCACCTTCATGACCTTTCCCGTTTCTGCATTGACCTCTACCTCGTACACCTGGTTCTGGTCGGTAAGAATAATAAACTCATAGACCAGCACGCCATTTTCCGTATCCAACTCCGAGTGCAGCACGCGTCCTTTTATTTGCTGCAAAGCGATTTGCTTCGCTTGCTCCTCTGTAATTCGCATCGGCTTTACGTCTGTTGCCTGTGCTTTCTCAGCGTGCAGCGGGGCTGGCATGGCTGTTCCAAGTACACTTGCCAGCGCAACGGCTGTGGTCCAGCCAATCGACTTTTTCATGATTGCACTCACTCCTTCCTCCAAATCAATCAGTAGTTTGCCCTGCCGCCCCGCTTGTATGCAAAAAAAGCCGATGCGCTTTTCGTCGCATCGGCTCTTGCATTCTTATCGTTGTTTGTTGCTGTATGGTCTTCCGCTGGACTCTGTGCTGCGTGGGCGAGATTCTCCACTGCGCGGACGGGAATCGCCGCTGCGAGGACGGAACTCTCCACCGCGTGGACGAGGTGGGCGTTTGCTTCCAAAGCCGGAGCCAGAACCGTATCCGCCTTTGCCTTTCGGGAACGCTTTTTTCTTGCCGACACGCAGAGGCGCTTCTTCTGTCAGGCGAACCGGAGTTTGATCCGGCTCTTTGGTCAGCAGCTTGAGTGCAGCAGATACGAGCGTCACGGAATCGATATCTTCCAGCAATTGCTCGGCCAATGTTTTGTAGGCGCTCAAGTCATCGCGGCCAGACGCCTCCAAAATTTTCTCCACGGTCAAACGTTGTTGACCTTCCAGCGCTTCGCTCATGCTAGGCACAGAACGACGCTCCATACGGCGGTTTGTCGCGCGCTCGATCAGACGCAGGTGGTCGATCTCGCGGGAAGTGACAAACGTGATGGCAAGACCAGTCTTCCCGGCACGACCAGTACGGCCGATACGGTGAACGTAGCTTTCCGAGTCTTGCGGAATGTCGAAGTTGAATACGTGCGTAACGCCGCTGATATCCAGACCGCGGGCAGCTACGTCTGTCGCAACCAGCACTTCGATCGTACCTTCCTTGAACTTGCGCAGCACGCTGTCGCGTTTTGCCTGGTTCAAATCGCCATGGATTCCTTCAGCGCCGTAACCGCGCTTGGTCAGAGCCTCGGACAGTTCATCCACTCTGCGCTTGGTACGACCGAAAATGATCGCCAATTCAGGGGAATGAATGTCAAGCAGACGACACAGAACGTCGAATTTTTGCTTCTCGGCAACTTCCATGTATTGCTGCTCAATGTTTGGCACCGTTACTTCTTTCGGTTTGACGGAAATCAGCGTCGGCTCGCTCATGAACTGCTGAGCAATTTCCTGAATCGCTCTCGGCATAGTTGCAGAGAACAGCAAGGTTTGACGATTGTCAGGAACTTCTTGCAAAATTTCCTTGATATCGTCGATGAAGCCCATGTTCAGCATTTCATCTGCTTCGTCCAGAACAACGATCTCGATCGCATCGAGGCGGATCGTTCTTCTTCTCATGTGGTCCATGAAACGGCCAGGCGTCGCTACGATGATTTGCGGGCGCTTTTTCAGCGCCTTGATTTGGCGGGTAATGTCTTGACCGCCGTAAATTGGCAGAGCGGAAATGTTTTTGAACTGGGCAATTTTGTTGATTTCCTCTGCTACCTGCACAGCCAGCTCACGGGTCGGTGTCAGTACAACCCCTTGAATATTGCCGTTGTTTTCATCCAGGCGCTCAACCAGCGGAATACCGAAAGCAGCGGTTTTTCCTGTACCTGTTTGCGCCTGTCCAATCAAATCGCGGCCTTGCAAGGCTACAGGAACAGTTTGCTCCTGAATGGCTGTCGCCTCTTCAAACCCCATGTTGCCAAGAGCTCTCACAATAGAATGATGCAATCCAAAATCAAAAAAAGTAGTCAATGAACGTCAGTCTCCTTTTACTTTACCTTCTTCTATAAAATTCTCACTAAAAAAGGGCACTATTCCTTACAGCCGGAACATGCCCTTTTATCTCCGATTGTACATAAGCACCCTACAAAGAACATAGCTGTAATCGTATCATGCATCTGGAAAAATTGCAAACGGGATTTATGCCCATTTCCCTTTTAGTATCAACCGATTTTTGTCAGAATATACGGCGAAACACATAAAAAACAAAACAGCCCTGCCGGGACACTCCAGACAGGGCTGCTGCTTTGCATCATTGCGATCGATTATTCGACTCGACGCTTATTTTACCCATTTGTGGAACAGCTCATCGAATTTTCCTTGCAGCTTCATTTCGTCCATCCACACATCGAGATAGCTGGCAAAAATAAAGTCGCCACGCGGAATCATGTACGCCTTTTCGCTGCGGGTAAACGGCTTGTCGGTCAAAGCAGCGTACAGGCGGGAGTCTGCTTTGGAGTAAACCATCGCTTCAATCGTATCGGTGATCATGACATCGTACGTGCCGTTTGCGACAAGGCCCGGGATGTCCAGATTGTTTTGCACGACAGTCACGGTCGCGTTTTTCAAATAGTCACGCACGAACTTTTCATTGGTGCCGCCCGGATTTACCCCGATTCGCACTTCTTTCTTGTTAATGTCGGCCAGGCTCTTGTACTTGTCCTTGTCTTGCGCGCGAATCAACGGCGCTTTGCCAAATTCGATGTACGGATCGCCCATGTGCGCTTTTTTCTGCCGATCCGTGTTGCGTGTCACGCCGCCTACCGCGATGTCGAATTTGTTTGCCAGCAGATCGTCCATCATCGTCGGCCATGAAGTCTGCACAAAGCGCGCCTCTACGCCCAGGCTTTTGGCGAACTCTTTCATGGCGTCAATGTCGTAGCCTTCAAACTCGTTCGTCTTCGGATTCAAATATGTGAACGGCTTGTAGTCCCCAGGCGTTCCCACCACAATATATCCTCGTGCGATGATCTCGTCGAGGCGGGACTCAAACTTTTTATTGTCCTGTTTTTTGGCCGCTTCTACCGCCACGGCTTGTCCATTCGGTGTTCCCGCAGTTGCGGCAAACGCTCCGGTTCCAGTCATCAGCAATGTTGCAGCGAGTGTGCTCGCCACCATTCTTTTGGTCCACTTGTTCATCGGTTTCTTCTCCTCCTGGTTGTTGCTCTCTTTGTTTGTCTTGCTTTGTTCAAACTGTCTCATCCCTTATATCGCATCCCCCCTTTAACAGGGATGGGACCTACAGGCTAAACTTGCCAACCCCTTGTTGCAGTTCTTCCGTCACGGCGTTCAAATGCTCGACGGAACGGGCGATATCTTGAATGGCCTGAAGCTGCTCGGCTGTTGCCTCCACAACCTTTTGGGCATCAGAAGTAGCGAGCTTCGCGATATGATGCATTTCATCCACCGAGGCGCTCACCTGCTCGGAGCCTGCGGACATTTCTTCCGATGCTGCTGACACCTCCAAAATATGGGCAGCAACATTGCGGGAAGACTCCAAAATATGCGCAAAAATTTCCCGGACTTCTTCAATCATCGTGATTCCTTCGTGCGCTTCGCGGTTGCCTGTGTTCATCACTTCGACGGCATGACGGGTATCCTGTTGGATTTCGTGAATCAGTGTCGCTATTTTCGCAGCCGATTCCTCGGATTGGTGAGCGAGATTTTTCACTTCTCCGGCCACGACGGCAAAGCCTCGTCCATGCTCGCCAGCCCGCGCAGCCTCAATCGACGCATTGAGAGCGAGCAGGTTGATTTGCGACGTCAACTGGCTGATCGTATCGAGAATCCCTTCGATTTCCTTGGAGCGGCTGTTCAAACGTTCGATGGCCTCAGTTGCTTTGGTCGTTCCTTCGCCGATGCTGCCCATTTGCCGCACCGCCTGCTCCACGACAGTCGTTCCTTGCTCAGCCTGTTCCGAAGCCTCGCGCGCCGCCTCGGAAACATGCGCAGATGTCTCGGCGATTTTCACGATCCCTGCTGCCATATCATTCATGGACAGCGCGACATCTTTGGAGCTGGTCGCCTGCGCTTCCGCTCCGCCTGCAATTTGATTGATCGATTGCCCGATGCGATTGACGTTTTCCGTCGCATGCTCAATGCCTGCCGATACTTCCTGAGTAAAGCGCAGCACCTGCTCGGAAGATTGCGATACCCCCTCAATCAGACCTTTCAAGTGGGCAACAGTCTGGTTGAAGTCACGGGAAAGCACCGCAAGCTCATCCTTGCCGTCTACCGTAACGGTCTGCGTGAGATTCCCTTGCGCCACCACATTGACCACTTGGTTCAGACGCTGAATCGGTTTCACCAGGCGAACAGACAGCCAGTATACGAAAATGATCCCGAGCGCCAACACAACCAGTGAAATCGCAAGCAGCTTGATCGACAGCTCATTTACCGGAGCGTGCAAATCTTTGACCGGAGCCGTGATGAATACGCCCCAGTTCAGTTTCGTCGATGCGTACGAGGAGAACTGCGCTGTTTGCTCCTGCTGGTATTGAATAATTCCATGCCCGCCTTGCTGCGTCGCTTCAAATGCCGTTTTCAGCTCGGGAATGTCGCTTTCCAGCACGGATTGCTTCAAAATGAACTCGCTATTCGGATGCCAGATATACGTTCCTTTTTTGCTGACGAGAAAAGCATAGCCGCTGTGCCCGAATTTCTCTTCGGAAACCGTTTTTTGAATCTCATTGATTGGGATAGTAGAGCCGACATAGCCGTATTGGCGGTTGTCTTTCATCAATGGCAAAATGACCGTCACAATGTTATTGCCTGTCCGTTGGGAAACAACCGGCTCGGATACGATGATTTTCCCTTCGCCTTTTCCTGCTTCCTGAAAATGCGGACGGTCGGAAGGATTGGTTTCCTCTCCTTTGAAGTTGATGACCTTTTTGCCGCTCAAGTCATAGGAAAAGAAAAACGTTTCAAACTCAGGGTTTTTCTTTTGCGCTTCCTGAATCAGCCTCAAGTCATGCTCGAAATTGTTGTCTGAGGACATCATCTCCCCGACTGTTTCCACGATTCCGATTTTTTCCTGGAAGAAGCTGTCGATACGGATGGATAGATTGCTGGCTGTCAGTTCCGCTTCTTTGTCCAGGCTCGATGATAGCAATTGCGAAGAGCTGTAGTAGCTGGCCCCGCATACCGTGCCCAAGCTGATGATCAAAAGCAGGCACATAACGACAATTAACTTTTTCTTTAGACTTGATTCCATCACACGGTGTACCTCCTATCCTTTTTTTCACAACAAAAAAGACTGCCACCCGGACAGCCTTTTTGCGTTCGGCATGGCAACCCGGCTATCGTAGCAGCAGAGAAATGCAATCTGCTTGCCTTAGACCCGTGGCTTTGCGTCCCTGCCTTTCAACAGGTTTGCCTTTGTCATTTTTTGTCGTATTTTGTTTATAAATTTACTATAGCACACGAAAGTAAAAATGTGGGTTAACTTTCAAATAATGCCTTGGATTTTTTTCCACACGAAATCTTTACCCGATTTGTTTGATAGCTAAACTACTTTTCTTGCATAAAATTACAAAAAAGCCCCTCCAAGTAAACCATTGTGCGCTTTTCACGCCATGTCTACTTAAAGGGGATACTATCAGATCATAGCTACTTCCCAGACTCCACAGCCAAGCTGCTTAACGTATCGGTAAGCAGCTCCAGCTCTCTAAAGCTTGCCACAATTTGTTCGATCCGTTCTGTTTGTTCGTCTACACTCGCCAATACTTGCTCTACCGACGCACTCGATTGTTCCGTTACGCTATAAATCTGGGTGATTTCATCCACAATCCGCAGCGAGCCATTCTCCAACGCATGAATGAGCGTCTCAACCTCGCCCGCTTGAATGACAACGCTATTCGCGTTATTTGTAATTTGTTTTAATATGGATTCTGTGTGCTGCGCAGCGTTTTGACTGTCTACAACAGCGGCTTGTCCGGTAATGATTTGCTTGGCAAGGTCGCTTGTTTTATTTTGGATATCCACCAATATGCCTGCTATTTCTTCCGTCGATTGCTGTGAATGGACAGCCAGCTTCCTCACTTCATCAGAAACCACGGCAAAACCCCGCCCGTGCTCTCCCGCACGCGCTGCTTCGATGGCAGCATTCAAGGCCAGCAGGTTGGTTTGGTTGGAGATCTCGCTAATCTTGGAAAGAACAGAACCGATTTGCTGATTTCGTTCATGAAGCTCGTTCATCAACGTCACGGTTTTATCGATGATCGTACTGATATGAGCCATTTGTTTCGTTAGCGTCGACACCTGTTCATTTCCTTCTTCCGTTACCTTCACAGTCGCTAATGTTAAATCTTTCATGCGCTGCGAACTGGCGGCTACTCGCTGAACTCCATGATTTGAATCTTGTACGGAGTTGGAGATATCGCCGACACTTGCTGCCTGCAGTTGCACGCCTTTAGCCACCTCGGAAAAAGACGTCAATACTTCCCGAGAGACGCGTTCCGTAAAAAGGACATTATCTTTTAGCGACAAGCTGAATTGTTTAAGCGTCTCCACCGAATGTAACACCTTACCAAAAATTTGCTCGATTTGCTGTTTAGCAAACAGCGTTTCCTTATGCCGGCTTTCCGCTTGCAAATACACGTTCTCGTTAAGCTTTGCGACATAGATCGTGATGATGGCAACCACGACGAGCGGAACATTATTTGCATCTGCATAAACATTCAGATATTGACCTAGATTCGCAGTAATGATGGCTACAACTGACATCGCGATAACAGGGCGATAGTTGGGATAAAGAGATACAAGAGCGAGGTACTCGAACAAATTTAGCATACTCCTCTCGGCTGTCCGGGGAAAAGTAAGCAAATGCATAACACAAATAAGAGAAAGGACGCCAACCAAGACATACGGAATGAGCAAAATGGTTTTCGCTGCGCGGTTCATCCACATCAGCAGCAAACAAATCCCGGCAAACACGAACCACTGAATGACAAAAGCAAGGCTTAAACCTCGTGTTATATCGATCGCTACTTGCAGTACTACCATAAGCCATCCAATGCAAATGACAATTTTATTGCGCTGCTTGGTAATCAATGTTTTTTGATCCACATGGCACCTTCCTCTTCATCTTAGAAGTATGGAAAAGATGGATGAATGAGTAGCTGTGAGCCTCCTTTCCGCTATGCAACTGATAATCTGAGGCAATTTTCCCAACTTTCGAGAAAAAAATAGAAAAACACCGTCTGTTTTTGGTAAAATTTTGGTTTCCAGCAAAACCTCCAAAACAGATAGGTGTTCTCTTCTATGATAACGAAAGAAAGCTCCCATGATCAACTACAACCGGGTTTGCAGGCTTGTTTAGCTCTGCCTAAGCGCGAAAAAAAGCTGACACTTTGTTGCCCGTGTCAGCTTTTTGCCTTTGTGTTGCTTAGCTCAGTCCCTCTACATGGCCGTGCTCATCCACGTACAGCGACTCGGCTGCCGGCTTTTTCGGAAGTCCAGGCATCGTCACCAGGCTTCCGGTGAGCGCCACGATAAAGCCTGCCCCCGCCGAAATCCGCACCTCGCTCACCTGAATGGTGAAGTCTACAGGTGCTCCCAGCTGGTCAGCGCGATCTGTAAACGAGTATGGTGTCTTCGCCATGCAGACAGGCAGATGGGCCAGCCCCATGTCTTCGATCTTTTGGATCGTCTTCAATGCCAATGGGGAAAAGACTACGCCAGAACCGCGGTAAATCTCCTTCACGACCGTCTCGATTTTTTCTTTCACGCTGCGGTCTTCTTCGTACAAAAAGCGGAACTGCGAAGGACGCTCTGCCGCCCGCGTTACTTTTTCAGCCAGTTCGACCGCACCTTCGCCGCCTTCTGCCCAAGCCTTGGATAGCGCCGCTTCCGCTCCGGCCTCCTGGCACAGCTTCACGACTGCGTCGATCTCTCTTGGCGTATCTGTGGCAAAATGGTTGATGGCTACAATCGCTGGTACGCCGAACTTTTGGAGGTTCTCCAGATGGCGGCGAACGTTGGCAAAGCCTGCCTCCAATGCAGCGAGGTTTTCTTCCGCCAGATCAGGCACTTTCACCCCGCCGTTGTATTTCAGCGAACGAACGGTAATCACCACTACGGCCGCCGATGGAGTCAGTCCCGCTTTTCGGCACTTGATGTCAAAAAACTTTTCTGCGCCCAAATCAGCGCCGAAGCCCGCTTCGGTTACGACGTAATCTGCAAGCTTGAGAGCGGTTTTGGTTCCGATCACGCTGCTGCAACCATGGGCGATGTTGGCAAAAGGACCGCCGTGGACGATGACAGGCGTGCCTTCAATCGTTTGCACCAGGTTCGGCTTGATCGCTTCCTTGAGCAGGACGCACATTGCTTCTACCGCGTTGATTTCCTCCGCACGAACCGGCTGATCCTGATAATCGTAGCCGATGATGATGTGATTCAGTCGGTCGCGCAAATCGGCGAGGTTTTCGCTCAAGCACAAAATAGCCATGATCTCCGAAGCAGTCGTAATCATGAAGCCGTCCTCGCGTGTCATGCCGTTGCCTTCGCCGAGTCCGACCACAATATTTCTGAGCGCTCGGTCATTCATGTCCATCGCCCGTTTCCAGACAATCTTCTTCGGATTGATGCCGCGCGGATTGCCGTGGAAAATATGATTGTCAATCATCGCTGCGAGCAAATTGTGCGCAGCTGTAATCGCATGAATGTCTCCGGTAAAGTGCAGGTTGATTTCATCTGCGGGGAGAATTTGCGCCTTGCCGCTTCCGGTAGCGCCTCCCTTGATGCCCATGCACGGCCCCAGAGATGGCTCCCTGAGAGCGGCAATCGTTTTCTTCCCAAGCAAATTAAGCGACTGCGACAGACCGATCGTCGTCAGCGTTTTACCCGCTCCGGCCGGATTCGGATTCATCGCGGTGACGAGAATCAGCTTGCCATCAGGTCGATCTTTTATCTTATTCCATAGTTCATCAGATATTTTTGCCTTAAACTTTCCGTAAAGCTCCAGATCCTGCTCATCGATCCCTGCTGCCTGGGCAATCTCAACAATCGACTTCATGCATGCCTGCCTCCCTGCCTTGCGAAATGTTTATTTACCAATCTCCTACATTCCACATCCTCGCCCTTTCTCCTCTACCTTTCGCCATATTTCGCCAAAAAGAAAAACCTGCATTCGATCATGCCAGATCAGAATGCAGGCCATTGCTAGTTTGCGAATATTTTCCCCGGGTTCAGGATGGCGTTCGGATCGAGAACTTGCTTCATCGACCGCATCACGTCCAGCGCCGCTCCGTGCTCCTTGCGCTGATATTTGACTTTGCCCACTCCTACGCCATGCTCTCCGGTGCACGTCCCGCCGCGGCTCAGCGCGTACTCTACCAGATAGGCGTTCAGTTCCTCGGCTCGGGCCATTTCTTGTGCATCATGTACGTCGATCATCAAAATCGCGTGGTAGTTTCCGTCGCCGACATGTCCCAGCACGGCTCCATCCAAACCTGAGCGGTCAATGGCCTGCCGGGCGTCCACGACTGCCTTCGCCAGTTCGGAAAAAGGCACGCATACATCGGTCACCATCATTTTTTTGCCGGGCGATTTGTGCAGAAAAGCGTAAGCCAGATTGTGACGCGCATCCCAAAGCGCGGCACGGGCTTTGGAATCAGTCTCGAACAGAAACTGCGTGCAACCGTGCTCGGCACTGATGTTTTGGGCGAACTCAATGTCATGCGCAAGGCTTTGCTCGCTGCCGTGAAACTCAATAAAAAGCGTCGGGTTTTCCGGATAGCTCGTTTCCTTGTACAAATTCACCTGCTGAATGGAACGCTCGTCAACCAGCTCGATGCGGGCAACGGGAATCCCCGCCCCCATAATATCCACGACCGTATCTACCGCGTCTTGAACGGTTGGGAAGCTGGCCCGCGCTGCCATCGTCGCCTCGGGAATCCCGTACACACGTAGCGTCAGTTCTGTAAACACGCCCAATGTCCCTTCTGATCCGACGAACAGCCCTGTCAGGTGATACCCGGACGATGATTTGGCCGTCATGCTGCCCGTATGAATGATCCGCCCGTCTGCGAGAACGACCTGCAAATCGCGGACCTGGTCGCGCATGACACCGTAGCGGACGGAAGTGGTGCCACTCGCATTGGTGGCCGCCATCCCGCCTAATGTCGCGTCAGCACCCGGATCAACGGAAAAGAACAAACCGTGCTTTTTCAACTCGCGATTGAGCTGAGTACGCGTCACCCCCGGCTGTACTCTGACCAAAAAGTCTTGCGGACGCACCTCCAGCACTTGGTTCATCAGCGAAAAGTCCATACTGATTCCCCCTGCGTACGGAATCGCATGGCCTTCCAAGCTGGTACCCAAGCCAAACGGTGTCACGGCAATACACTGTTCATTAGCCAGCTGCAAAATGGCGCTGACCTCATCCGCAGACTGCGGAAACACGACAACATCCGGCAGATGAGGGGGATGGTACGATTCATCATGGCTATGATTCATGAGGACAGTCGGATTGGTCGTCACTCTGTCCTCTCCCAACAAACTTGCTAGTTGCTGCCGATAATCCACACACTCTCTCCTTTGCTGCTTCTCCATAGACTAGATTCCCCTCCCGCCATCAACGTTCATGACTTCCCCAGTCACGATCTTGGACAGATCGGAAGCCAGGTACAGAGCGGCCTGCGCGATATCCTCCGGCTGAATCAGCATGCCCAATGGAACGCTGCTGATGAAAATATCCTTTTTCCCGGCTTCTACCTCTTGCTCGTCTCCGTTGATGAACTTGCCCAGCATGGGAGTCTCCGCCGGGCCAGGATTGATGACATTGACTCTGATTTGATAAGGAGCCAGTTCGATTGCCAGAGCCTTGCTCAACATGATCGCCGCGCCTTTGGAAGCGCAGTAGGCATTCAGGCCGGGACGCGCGCGGATGCCCGCGATGGAGGCGATGTTGATGATGCTGCCCCTCGCTTTCGCCTTCATGTGCGGAACCGCATGTCTGGCCGTCAAGTAGAGCGACTTCGCGTTGACGGACATGATCCGATCCCACTGCTCCAATGTCAGCTCCTCAATCGGAGTAAAAGCTTGCGGAACTCCGGCGCAATTGACCAACACGTCAGGCGCACCGAAGACGGCAACTGTCTCTTGAATCAGCGCGGCTACACTTTCGTCATCGGCCACGTCGACTTGCACGGCATGGCCCCTCCCGTCCGGCAATTCCAGAGCGACCTGCACAGCCGCCTCTTTGTTCAAATCAGCCAGGACGACATTCGCTCCCTCCGCCGCGAACAGCTTGGCAGTCGCTTTTCCCATTCCGGAAGCAGCGCCTGTGACGATCGCCGTCTTTCCTTGCAGCAGTTGACCGCTCATAGATTGATCACCACCATTCGCTCGTCGGTCATTTCTTCCACGGCATAGCGCGGTCCTTCCTTGCCGAGTCCGCTGTTTTTCACGCCTCCGTACGGCATCACGTCATTGCGGTACGTAGAGACGTCATTGATGACTACCCCGCCGTACTCCAGCGTGCGTGCTGCTTTCATCGCGACATTCAGATCACAGGTAAAAATCCCCGCTTGCAAGCCGTATTCCGAATCATTCGCCTGGGCAAAAGCATCCTCCAGATCGCTGTACGGAATAATCGTCACTACCGGGGCGAACACTTCCCGGCACACTACCTTCATATCCGGTTTCGTATTCACAAGCACCGCCGGATAAAACAGAGCGCCCTCCCGCCTGATGGGCAAAAGCGCTGTCGCTCCTTCGCTGATCGCTTCCCGTACCCACTCTTCTGTCCGCTTTGCCTCTTTTTCGCTGATCATCGGGCCGACATCTGTGGCCGGGTCCTCCGGGTCGCCTACCTTCAACTGCTTGACGTGCGCGATATACTGCTCGCTGAATGCCGGAAACACATCTTCGTGCACGTAAATGCGCTGGACGGCAATGCACGCCTGACCTGCATTATGAAAGCTGCGCGCAGCCGTCTGCCGAGCCGCCAGCTCCACATCCGCATCGTAGTGAACGATATTGGGCGAGTTGTTGCCAAGCTCCAGAGCGACAGGCCGCATGCCGCTGCGCGCTTTGATATGGCGGCCAACCTCGCCCGACCCGGTAAAGGTGTACATGGCGATGCGTTCTTCATCCAAAAGCCACTCGCCCACTTCGCTGCCAGCCCCCGTCACGATGTTCACATAGCCTTTTGGCAGCCCTGCCTCCTCCAATACTTCCACCAGCAAAAAGGTCGCGAGCGGCGTGACAGTCGCCGGCTTGACCACCAGCGTATTGCCTGCCGCCAGAGCCGGAGCGATCTTGTGCGTGCTGAGCAGCAGCGGATAGTTGAAAGGCGTAATCGCGCCAATGACGCCTTTCGGTACGCGGATCGTGAACCCGAGGCGATTTTCCGAGCCTTCCGTCGATTGCAGCGGGATCATCTCGCCATGAATTTTTTTGGCTTCTTCCGCAGACAAGCGAAGCGTATTAATCGTACGATCCAGTTCGTTCATCGCATCTTTGCGCGTTTTCCCGACTTCGCGGATGAGGGAAAGCTCCATCTCGTCCCGGCGCGCTTCCATCAGCTCAGACGCCTTCAGCAAAATTTTATAGCGCTGAAACGGCGTCAACCGATCGTTCCGAAACGTCTCCCACGCTGCCTCTACCGCTGTCTGGACATGGTGCCGTTCGGCGCGGGCAATCTGCGAGATGCACTCGCCGGTGTATTTGTGCAAAACAGGGATATAGCTGCCCGTTTTGATCCATTTTCCGCCGATGTACAAATCATACGCTTTCGCTTCCATACTCTCTTCCTCCCTTGTCTCTTTATCTCGTCCCCAAATAAATGTGCCGGACAATCTCGTCCCCCAACTCTCTCGTGGACGCCTTGCCCCCCAGGTCAGGCGTCAGCACCTTGCCCTCCTGGACAACTTGCTCGATTGCGTTCATGATGACAGCACTGATTTCCGGCAAATCGAGATGATCCATCATCATGCTCAGGCTCCATACTTGCGCGATCGGATTGGCGATCCCTTTTCCGGCAATATCAGGGGCTGATCCGTGGATCGGCTCGAACATCGACGGGTATTGGCGCTCCGGATTGATGTTGGCCGACGGAGCCAGCCCAAGCCCGCCGACTATGGCTGCCCCCAGGTCTGTCAAAATGTCTCCAAACAAGTTGCTCGCAACCACCACCTCAAACGTCTCCGGTCTGGTGATAAAATAGGCGGCCAATGCGTCGATATGATATAAGTTGGTGCGAACGTCCGGGTGCTCCAGGCTGATCTCCTTGACGATCTCATCCCAGAACGGCATGGAATGGTTGATTCCGTTCGATTTGGTAGCTGCCGTCACGCTTTTTGTCGGACGTTTCTCTGCCAGCGCGTACGCGTAGCGAAGAATGCGCTCCGTGCCATACCGGGTGAAGACGTTGTTTTGCACCGCCATCTCGTAAGGCGTCCCCTGGTGCATCCGCCCTCCCATGTTGGAATACTCGCCCTCGGTGTTTTCCCGCACGACGACAAAATCGAGATCGGCATGGCTTTTGTAGCGCAGAGGGCTTTCCAGACCTTTGAGCAGCTTTACAGGCCGCAGGTTCACATATTGCGAAAAGCTGCGGCGAATCGGCAAAATCAACTCCCACACCGATACGTGATCGGGCACCTCTGGCGCTCCAATCGCTCCCAGCAAAATCAGATCGTGGTCTTTCAATATGTCCAGTCCATTTTCCGGCATCATCCTGCCGTTCGTGAGGTAATACTGGCAGTTCCAGTCCATAATCTCGCGGGTAAAACGAATCCCTCCATGCGCTTCCTCTACGGCCGTCAACACCTTCAATCCCTCGTCCATCACCTCTGGACCAATGCCGTCTCCTGGTATGACTGCGATCGAATATTGCAGCAATCGTCTCCCTCCTTGAATTAATTCAATTTTAAAGAATAATCGGATGCACTGATCTAATGCACCTTTAATGCCAATCGTTCATCTTTGCACAGAAATACCCGAAACATTCAGTCTTTTTATTTTTTATATCATAATTTGGAAGTCATGCTTATTTTTTTTTAAAAAGTGTTGCAACAAAATGTTGCAACACTCAGACTGTCGGCAGTTTTTAATTGGTCAAGCAGCTCCGTTCATGCCCTTTCCTACATTCCATAATGTGACATTTTACTTGCAGGTCGTTTTTCAAGCGAAGCACTCCTTCATTGGATTTTCATTCTAAAAAAGACGAACTCTTTTTCTCCCATGCAGAGAAAAGCAATTCGTCAGTATTTCCGCCGAGTTGATTTACTTCGATGAAACCCCACTCTATTCGTCGTACAATGCCGACTTAGCCTGCAAGGGGTTTCCTCATTCAAACGTTGCGCTTCAAACGTAGGCTATAAATTAAGCTACATTCCACTTTCAGCTTATTTGATAACACTCTCTTCAATTTTTCCATTTACGTTACTGTAAAAATGAATATGTTTGTCGGTACCTAGATAAGTGATCGTAAACAACGTTATCTTTTCATTTTTCCAACCGATGAATAGCTCCACTCCTGCTTTTCCACTTAACATACCTTCTTCGTCTATCATATGATCCGGGCCCGCAGGCTTGTAATTGACATCTCCAAGGAATCGATACGTCCAATGCTCGTCATTCCCATTCTCAAGATCGCCGTTGTCGTTAACTAACGTATAGTTACTACCATAAAGCTGTTTTATTTCATTCATCGTTAGACCGATCTTGACTTCATTCTTTATTTTTTCAACTTCATTAATCACATCATTAGCACTGATCGACTGAGTTTCTTGTATGCTAACGGAGCGTCCAATAATGCCCGTTGAATATAAAATAACGAATACAACTACCAGCAATCCGAGAATGAGTAGGTACCCTTTTTTGTTCTTCATGTTATTCCTCCTTACTTGATATTGGAAAAATCTACACTCCCATGTTCAAATCACGGGAGTGTAGATTTTTTACTGATTTGCAGATGCGTTAATAACCTCTGCTTTTTCCTCTTGTGTCAACTTCGTGTTCATAATTTCTTCAATGTCATTATCGCTTAAATTAAATTGCTTTTTGAAATTTTCCGTCGTTCTTTCAGACTCTTCGACTGAATAGAACCAACTATAAAACGCATCCGACCCGACATAAGAAATAACCAGGAAGTCAAAGAAATCTTCATCTTCAGGATGAGTATGCCCATTTTCCTGTTCATGTTCTCCATGTCCTTGTACATCCAAAGCACTTAACGAGTTTGGCCTATTTTCTGGCCAGAATACCCAAGGAGAAAAAGTATCCCGATCTCCCGGTTTTTCCAAACCTTTTGCATTTACATCAAAGTGCAAATGATATCCAGTCGCTCCACTGGTTCCAGACATAGCAATCGTTGTGCCTTTTTTTACTTTTTCATTCGTTGTATAGTAAAGCTCTTTAGGTTCTAAGTGAAGGTATCTCGTAATTAGCTTCTTATTGGTATCTGGGTCTCTATCGTTATGTTCAATGGTAATAGCATAGGTAACCCCATCTTTAAAATGCCCGCTTTGAATGACTTTACCTTCGGCCACTGAATATACATCTTTCTTTTTAACTCCAATGTCAATTCCCTTATGCCAACGGTCACCAACATCACCATAATCATCGGTGATCCTTGTACTCGTTGTTGGCCAAGCCCATCGCATATCTTCTTCCTACTTCTTAATTTTGGGCCATTTCCATTGCCGATACTACCTATTCATGCATTGATAGAAAAAGGAGAGATATTTATGAAAAAATGGTTAATCATTTCTGCATCAGTTGCGATTTGTGCAGTTCTTTTATTTGTCGGTTTCATTAACTTCGAAAAATATAAGTTAAAAAGAGATGTTGAAGAATATCTTTTACAATGAAAGGATATAAAGGCAGCGACATCATATCTATTACCACTCACTATGGCAAACTCCCATCCTTTGGAGCAAGGGTGATTTTTGCCGATGAACCCGAAGTAAGACAGTATGCTACACCTGCTAATTTAGGCTCCGATAAAACGAATAGTGTGTTCAAGCACCAGGAGAAAAAATATTAGTCTTGGTTAAGACGCCATACAATACTAAAACGGCACCCGATAATACCGGGTGCCGTTTTTTGTAATGCAAATCGTATTGTTTAGTTATCATTTCCCTACTCCAATGAGTTGTGATTTTACAGCTTCAAGTTAATGCAGAAGAGTTCACGTTATTTGCTAAATGCTATCTGATCGAGTTTTTATCAAACTTGTACCACTTCGTCATGACTCCCCCATATAAAAAGGCGCCCCAAGCTGATACTCCGCCATCTTGCGGTACAGCGTATTCCGCCCGATCTGAAGCAGCTTTGCCGCTTTGCTGACGTTGCCGCCGCTCGAATGGAGCGCGCGTCTGATCGCCACAAGCTCGGTCTCCCGCAAAGACGGAATCCCTTGCTCATGCTCCGCTTCTTCCGTCAAGCCCTCCAGCTGGATGTGCTCCTCGCCAATATCATCGCCATCGGACAAAAAAGCGGCCTGCACCAGCACTCCTTGCAGTTCGCGCACATTTCCCGGCCAGGAATAGGCAACGAGCTTCGCTTTCGCACTCGGGAGCAATTCGCTTGGCTGCTCAGGGGCAATTTGCTGCATCAGATGCTCCGCCACCTGGATGATATCGCTTCGTTTTCGCAACGGCGGCAAGTGAATCGAGACTCCTTTGAGCCGATAGTACAAGTCAGCCCGGAAACGTCCCGCCTTGATTTCTTCCGGCAAATTGCGATGCGTTGCCGCAATGATTCTCGCCTGAATCGGCCGGGACTGGTTGCTGCCTACTGGCGTGACGACCTTCTCCTGCAACACCCGCAGAAGAGCGGCTTGTCCGCGCAAAGACATATCGCCGATCTCATCCAAAAAGATCGTGCCTTTTTTCGCCGCCTCAAACTTGCCGATCCTTCCTTCGCGATTCGCCCCGGTAAATGCCCCGCTTTCGTAGCCGAACAATTCGCTTTCGATCAAATTTTCTGATATCGCACTGCAGTTCACGGCGATAAAAGGCTCCTGCGCCCGTGGTCCCGTCTCGTGAACCATCTGCGCGAACAGCTCTTTGCCCGTGCCGCTCTCCCCCAGGATCAGCACGGGAAAGTCGACCTGCGCCGCCTTTTGCCCCAGCATTTTCGCCTGCAAAAACAGCGGGCAAGAACCTGCGAGACGAGGAAACGGCTTGAGCTGCGTCTTTGGCTTTTTCAAACTTTTCAAAGCATCCGCATCCGACGTCTTGGATGAAGCATCTGTCCATGAGCCTGACGTGAACAGGCGCGGGCGTTTGTCCTGCACCTCTCGTCCTGCGCGCTCGTACTCTTGCGGAAGCCTTTTCCCAAGTGCTTCCGTTCCCAGCTGCTGCTTGGCAGGCTCATTGAAGCCGATCAGTCGTCCGTCCCGATCCAGACCGACCAGTGGCACTTTTCCCGGCTCTCCTTTCACAACCGGACTCTCGCCAAGCGCGATGACCCGCTGTGCATCGGCGTACAAAAAGCGGTTTTGCAGCGTTTCCGCAATCATGCAAGCGATGGTCAAAGCAAACGGATGGGAGTATTCCTTGCGCGTACTGATGTCGATGACGCCGAGCAACTCGCCAGTCGGTGAAAAAATCGGCGCCGCCGAGCACGTGAGAAAGCGGTTCTCCAAAAAGTAGTGCTGCTCTCCTTGTATTTGAACAGGCTGCTGCGCGATCAGCGCCGTCCCGATCGCGTTCGTTCCTTTTGAATTTTCTGTCCAATTCGCCCCGATTTGCAGTTGCACTTTTTGCGCCTGATTGGCAAACACGGGGTCGCCGACAGTGTGAATGATATTGCCATCCCGATCCGACAACAAAGCGATGTGCTCTGTCGACAACAAAAAGGGAGCGAGCTTGTTGAACAGCGGGAGGCTTTCCTGAATCAGAGGGTGATTTTCCTGAATGATTTCTTTGATTCTTTTGCTGGAAATGATTTGGTCATTGGCTTTCTCCCAAGCATTGAGGTTCGATTCCTGGCAGCGCTTCCAAGATTGCTTGACAATCGTTGACAACACTCTTCCCTCCCCCAAAAATCATTCACTACCAGTATAGCACGAGTAAGTATGCGAATCTTGGCGGAAAAAGCAGTTCCTTGTCTAACGCTCCCAAATATTTACGAGGTGTCCCAAAACGGAACAACTTTTGCTCCATTATGGAGCATTTTTGCTGTCTTACTTTTTCGAAAACGCTGTCATTTCCAGCTTCCCGGCAGTTGGTACAGGATTTGCTTTTAGAAAAAGCCGTAAAGAAAAAGGTGATATTAGAGGAGGCGTTCGCATGATCTACGCTCAACCCGGTCAAGCCGGTTCCAAGGTGACTTTCAAAAATCGCTATGAAAACTACATCGGGGGCAATTGGGTACCGCCGGTGAAGGGTGAATATTTTGAAAACTTATCTCCTGTAAACGGCAAAGCATTTTGCGAAGTAGCTCGCTCCACTGCAGAAGATATCGAGCTTGCACTGGATGCCGCCCACGAAGCCAAAGACGCTTGGGGACGCACCTCTGTTACACAGCGATCCAACATCCTCTTGAAGATCGCAGACCGCATGGAAGCCAATCTGGAACTTTTGGCAACGGCTGAGACGTGGGAAAACGGAAAGCCCGTCCGCGAGACGCTGGCTGCCGATATCCCGCTGGCGATCGATCACTTCCGTTACTTTGCCGGAGCGATTCGCGCCCAAGAAAGCTCGCTGGCTGAAATCGACAACGACACAGTCGCTTACCATTTCCACGAGCCGCTCGGTGTCGTCGGACAAATCATTCCTTGGAACTTCCCGCTGCTGATGGCTACATGGAAGCTCGCTCCCGCTCTGGCAGCAGGAAACTGCGTTGTCCTCAAGCCCGCAGAGCAGACTCCTGCTTCGATCATGGTGCTGATGGAGCTGATCGGCGACTTGCTGCCTCCGGGCGTCGTGAACGTCGTAAACGGCTTCGGTCTGGAAGCTGGCAAACCGCTCGCATCCAGCAACCGCATCGCCAAAATCGCATTTACCGGAGAGACGACTACAGGTCGACTGATCATGCAGTACGCCTCCCAAAATATTATTCCGGTCACATTGGAGCTGGGCGGAAAATCTCCGAACATCTTCTTCCCGGACGTGTGTGCCAAAGACGACGCTTTCTTGAACAAAGCAATTGAAGGCTTCGTGCTGTTTGCACTCAACCAGGGCGAAGTTTGCACATGCCCGTCCCGCGCCCTCATTCACGAAAGCATTTACGACCAGTTCATGGAGCGCGCTCTGAAACGCGTAGCCAGCATCAAGCAAGGCAATCCGCTGGATACCGACACCATGATCGGCGCCCAGGCTTCCCTGGAGCAAGTTGAAAAAATTCTCTCCTACCTCGATATCGGAAAACAGGAAGGGGCAGATTGCCTGATCGGCGGCTCCCGTGCGCAGTTGGAAGGAGACCTCGAAGGCGGCTACTACATCCAGCCTACCGTCTTCAAAGGACACAACAAAATGCGCATCTTCCAGGAAGAAATCTTCGGCCCGGTAGTCTCCGTGACGACCTTCAAAGACACGGACGAAGCGCTGGCTATCGCCAACGACACGCTGTACGGCCTCGGCTCCGGCTTGTGGACGCGCGATGTGAACACCGCGTACCGCGTAGGACGTGAAATCCAGGCTGGCCGCGTATGGACCAACTGCTACCACGCTTACCCGGCGCACGCCGCATTCGGCGGATACAAAATGTCCGGTATTGGCCGCGAAAATCACAAAATGATGCTCGCCCACTACCAGCAAACCAAAAACCTGCTGGTCAGCTACAGCGAGCAGGCATTGGGCTTCTTTTGATCGATGAGCCAGCCTGAGAAAGTGCTCGCTACAGACGCTGCCCTGGAGCTGATCGAACGGCTGCGCGCCAAGCATGGCGACTTGATGTTTCATCAATCAGGGGGCTGCTGCGATGGAAGCTCGCCTATGTGCTACCCGCTAGGTGAATTTCTCGTCGGGGAACAGGATGTGCTGCTGGGCGAAATTGGCGGCTGCCCGTTTTACATGGGAAAAGCGCAGTACGAGTATTGGAAGCATACTCAGCTGATCATTGATGTTGTCACGGGTCGTGGCGGAATGTTCTCGCTCGAAGGGCCCGAAGGAGTGCGTTTCCTTACACGTTCGCGCGTCTTTCCAGACAGCTGATCGGAATACACAAAAGACCGTTCCTGCCTTTTTCCCGGCGGAACGGTCTTTCTTTTTCATCGCTTTATTTCATTCAGCGCTTCTTGGTCCTTCGAGCGGTGCTGCCGCGTTTTGCTGGCGCCGGACTTGGCCGTTTGCCTGTCTGTTTTTGGCCATCAAAACGAGCGCTGCCACCATGCTGCTTCTCTGCTCGCTTATGGGAAAAAGCCCCCGGCTTGCGCGAAGCATTTGCGGATTTGCCCGCAAAATCGCTTCTGCCTGCCGCTCGCTCGCTGCTCTGCCCTGTTTTCGTCATCCGTTCCTGGGTTCGCTGGTCATCCCCATTTTTTGGGGCCAAGCGAGCGGTTTGCTGCTGGCGATCGGCTCCGTGCTGCCCGCGTTTTCCCGTCTCGCGCTTCCCTTTTCCAGCCTGTTGCTTACCCTCGGCTTTAAGTGGTTTGCCCCCACGTTGACCGCCCTCAGCTCTGGCTGGCCTGCTCCCACGGTGCTCGCCTTCTGCTCTGGTTGGCCTGCTTCCACGGTGCTCGCCTTCTGCTCTGGCTGGCCTGCTCCCACGGTGCTCGCCTTCTGCTCTGGCTGGCTTGCTCCCACGGTGCTCGCCTTCTGCTCTGGTTGGCCTGCTTCCACGGTGCTCGCCTTCTGCTCTGGCTGGCCTGCTCCCACGGTGCTCGCCTTCTGCTCTGGCTGGCTTGCTCCCACGGTGCTCGCCTTCTGCTCTGGCTGGCCTGCTTCCACGGTGCTCACCTTCTGCTCTGGCTGGCTTGCTCCCACGGTGCTCGCCTTCTGTTCTGGCTGGTTTGCCTCCACGCTGACCGCCTCTGCCTGCGCGCTCCTGCCCCTTATGCTTTGTCTTGTGCTGCTTATGCTCCTCGTTCTCCCCGTAATCCGCCGCCCGCTCGCTCGCACGCCGCTCCAAAGTCATGGCGATTCCTTTTTCAATCTCTGCGAGCTGTGCCCGATCCTTGGCCGCCACCATCGTATAAGCGATGCCCTTTTCTTTGGCCCGGCCCGTTCTGCCGATCCGGTGAATGTAGCTGTCGACATCTTCCGGGATGTCGTAATTGAACACGTGAGTGACTCCCTCGACGTCAAGCCCGCGCGCTGCTACATCCGTTGCCACCAGTAGCTGGATTCTCGCCTCCCGAAAACGCTTCATTACATCCTCGCGTTTTGCCTGCGACAAATCGCCGTGCAGCTCGTCCGACAAATAGCCAAAGCCTTGCAGGGCGGCATTCAACGTGCTCGCCCGGCGTTTCGTGCGACAAAAGATGACTGCCAAAAACGGGCGTTCTTCATCAATCAAGGTACGCAAGGCAGACTGTTTCGCACGATCCGTCGTTTCCACGGCGATTTGCCGGATATTCGCCAGTGTAATCCGTTTGCCTTGCACCCGGATATCTTCCGGATTTTGCATGAAGCGCTGCGCCAGTGCGCGCACCTGCGGCGTCATCGTCGCGGAAAACAGCATCGTCTGCCGCTTGTCAGGCAGGCTCGCCGCGATGTCTTCCACCTCTGGCAAAAAGCCCATATGCAGCATCTGGTCTGCCTCATCGAGAACAAACATGGAGACGGTCGACAAATCGATCGTTCCTCGTCTCATGTGATCCAGCAATCTGCCGGGAGTAGCGATCACCACCTGCTTTTTGCCCGCCAGCTTGCGCAGTTGCCGGTCGACGTCTTGTCCGCCATATACGGCCAGCACGTGCAGATCATCTGTGGCAGCCGTCAGCTTTTTCACCTCTGCCGTAATTTGCAGAGCCAGTTCGCGGGTAGGTGTGAGCACCAGCGCCTGCACATCGTTTGAGTCCGGGTCCGCTTTCTCCAAAATCGGCAGGA
The DNA here is from genome assembly GCF_029892995.1 of Brevibacillus sp. 1238. Taxonomy (NCBI): domain Bacteria; kingdom Bacillati; phylum Bacillota; class Bacilli; order Caryophanales; family Paenibacillaceae; genus Brevibacillus; species Brevibacillus sp. 1238. The sequence goes on from NZ_JARXWC010000005.1 coordinate 355,613, forward strand.
CAAAAGCAAGCGTCTTCCCCGTTCCTGTCTGCGCCTGGGAAATCACATCCTTGCCTGCCAACAGCGCAGGAATCGCTTTTTCCTGGATCGGGGTCGGCTCTGTAATTCCATTTGCTTGCAGCGCATCTATCCATTCTTTTCGTATGCCCAATCTAAAAAAATCCGTCAGTTTCGCCATCTCCAATCATCATGTATCCGAGCAGGATCATTTCGTACAAACAGCCACACCGATAAAGTAGCGCACGCCATCTCGCGGCTTTTCAAACGTCGGCCCTCGCTGATAGTAAATCTCCACCTGCGAAAACCGGACAAACAGCTCCTCAAACTCTTGGGGAGTCAATTGATGCACATGAAAAGGCTCGCTCGTCTCCTTGCCTCTCCCTCGGCCAAACGGACTGGACAAAACCAGTGTTCCGCCCGGTTTCAGCATGCGATACAGGTTGTCCATGAACAACAGATCGTCCGCTACATGCTCAATCGTTTCAAAGCTTAAAATCGTATCAAACAAGCCCAGCTTCTCGGGAAGGGCGGGATCGAGAGCGTCGGCTTTCTGGTACGTAATTTTTTGATGGTGATATTCCCGATTCGCGTAAAAAATCGTGTCGTCATCAATATCGACAGCGATCAACTCGGTCAATTCCCGCTTCCGATCCTTGGCAACCATATGACAGCCGTATCCTGTCCCGCATGCAATATCAAGCACTCTTCCTTTAATATAAGGAGTAGCAAAGTAATAGCGGGCGATGTGCTCCAGAAGCATGCCATTCGTCGGCTTCAGCAGCTTGGGGATGATTCTCTCCCCGGTCCATTCCAGCAAGGTCATCACCATTTCCTCGTTTTTACTTCCTCACATCTTACCCTATTTTTCGTCCAGTTCCTATCTCGGACAACTATTAAGAAATTTGTAAGAGATTTCTATGCTGTTTTGTCAAAGCTTTTCGTTAAGATAAAAACATGAATGCATTCATAAGGTGGGAAAACAATGGCGAACTATCATGTCCTCGTAGTCGACGACGAGGCAGAGATCAGAGATGCGATCGAAATCTATCTCAAAAACGAGTCTCTGATTGTGCATCAAGCGAGCAATGGTCTAGAAGCATTGGATATTTTGGAACGGGAAGAGATTCATCTCATTCTTTTGGACATTATGATGCCTCAGATGGACGGAATTACGGCAACTTTTAAAATCCGGCAGGACAAAAATATCCCGATCATCATGCTTTCTGCCAAATCGGAGGACACCGACAAAGTTCTGGGCTTGAACATCGGGGCCGACGACTATGTGACCAAGCCTTTTCATCCGTTGGAGCTGGTGGCGCGGGTCAAGTCCCAACTCAGGCGTTATACCAATCTCGGCAATTACAAGGCAACCGAAGACGAGATTCAGGTGCGTGGATTGTCGCTGAACAAAAGTACGAAGTCCGTCGCTGTAGATGGCAACGAAGTCCGCTTGACCGCTACCGAATACAAGATTTTGGAGCTGCTGATGGAAAACAAGGGCCGGGTCTTTTCCATTGAGGAAATTTACGAACGCGTCTGGCGAGAGCCATATTTGAATGCAGAAAACACGGTTGCTGTTCACGTCAGGCGCATTCGGGAAAAAATCGAGATCAACCCGAAAGAACCGAAATATTTGAAGGTGGTATGGGGAATTGGATACAAGATCGAAAAATAGCCGCTTCACGCTGCCAGCGCTGCTCGCCCTGGTTGTCAGCGTCGCGCTTCTCGTACTGATTATGGCGGATATTTACCGCAACCGCGAGTATTTGCAACGGGACAACTACTTCCAGAGCGAAAGCTTCAATAGCGAAGTCAGACTGTTTGTAGGTCTGGTGAAAACGGTTCATGTCGACTTTGCCGACTATGAACGCAAGACGCCAGAACAAAAGCTAGGGAAAGCAGCCGTAGAGCAGTTCCAGCAAGACCGCAACAATGCTTATCAAGAGATCAGGCAGCGGTATGCTGACATGCACCCCGACGATGCTGCAGCGAAAAAGTCCGAGATGATCCGCGAGCTTGACGAAGCAACAGCCGAATGGGATGCGAAATTCAAACAAATGGTCGCGGAAAAAGATGCCGAGTACGAAGAACGGAAAAACAGCCTTGCCCTTCGCAACCCATCGTTCCACTACTATGTCAACGACTACAAGACAGGGAAAATTTACTCCAATAGCCACACGCCAACGGATGCAGAATTAAGCGAGAATGCCCGCTACGTAATCCGCTTTCCGGAAAACTCAGATCAAAGGTACGGCGATTTTGCCGACATTAACCGCATGTATCAACTGAATCAATGGTCCGGCACTTTTTTTGTTCCGAAAATTCCTGATGGCTACAGCCAAGTACATGCAGATGCTGCCTACTTCGATGCCAAAAGGGATCGGCTGCGCGGAGAAGTCGTCCTGTTGATCGTGACATTGCTCTCTACCGCTGTCCTTTGCTGGTTTTTGCACCGGAACAAAGGCATTGAGCAACCGATTGTCGGCAAAACGCTGAGACTGTTCCGGCGTATCCCGCTCGATATCCGCATCCTCTTGCTGTTTCCGCTAGGCGCTACTTACCTGGCTATGATTTTCAGTCTGCGCTTCTTCTTTTTGCCGGTGGATGTCGAGCATTTCTTCACTCTCGGATTCATGTCTTTGTTTACCGCCTATTGGCTGCTGCAAGTTCTGGAAGCATGGCATATGTATCAGCAACCTGAGTCTCTTTCGCAACAGTGGCAAAGAAGCCTGTTTGCCCGACTGAAACTTGTTCTGCGTGAAAGCTACGCGCACAAAGGCTTGTTCTTCAAGTCTTCCCTGTTGTTCATTTTGACTGTCGGATTCGGCATGAGCGCAGCACTCGGCCTCGTCTCCATCGCGAAAGGCTCGGAAGAGTTGTTCGTGCTCAGTTTTCTGTACGGCTTGTTCTACCTGGCAACCGTCGTTCCGTACATTTTTCGCCGTTTGGCACTCATGAACCGCATCATGCGCGGAGCTTCCGAGATGTCAGCGGGAAATATGCAGGCCACGATTGAAAAAATCCATAAAGGGAGCCTCTCCGATCTCGCGCACTCGCTCAACAACATCAAGCTGGGCTTAAAACACGCGCTGGAAGAACAAATGAAGAGCGAGCGCATGAAGACGGAGCTGATTACCAACGTCTCGCACGATTTGAAAACGCCGCTCACCTCGATTATCAACTACGTGGACCTGTTGAAACGGGATAACCTGTCGGCGGAAGAGATCAAGAGCTACGTCGATGTGCTGGACCGAAAAGCGGGCCGTTTGCGAGTGCTGATTGATGACCTGTTCGATGCCGCGAAAATGTCCAGCGGAGCTGTCGAGCTGCACATTGAGCAAGTAAACCTCTCGGCACTGCTCAACCAGGCGATCGCAGAGTTCAGCGAAAAGATCGAGCAATCCTCTCTCAAGTTTCGCGTCCAAACCGAGCAGCCGAAAATCATGGCTCCGCTCGATGGCAAAAAAACATGGCGCGTTTTCGAGAATCTGATTGGCAACGCCTTGAAGTATTCCATGCCGAATACGCGCGTCTTGATTGATTTGATCGAAAAACAGGATGAAGTCGTGCTGACCTTCAAAAACGTCTCGGCCTACGAAATCGACTTCGATGCCCAGGAACTGTTTGAACGATTCAAACGCGCCGATCAGTCCCGCCATACGGAAGGTTCCGGACTGGGGCTGGCGATTGCCAAAAGCATCGTGGAGCTGCAAGGCGGAAAGCTGTTGCTGGAAATCGATGGCGATTACTTCAAAGTAACGGTCGTGTTTCGAAAAAGCCTCTGATCGATAAAAATCCGTTGCCCGAACATGAAAAAGCCAATGCCCGCACTGTCAGGCATTGGCTTTGCGATTTTTTATACGGCAAAGTTCCGCTGAAACAGCGACTGCAAAGCCGACGCTGTCTCCTGCTCGTCGATGCCCTCCACCTCAAACGTCATTTCATCGCCGGTCTTCGCCCCCAGCGCCATGACGCTCAAGATGCTTTTGCCGTTGGCCTGCTTGTCATTGTAAATCATTTTGACCGACGAGCGGTATTGATTGAGCAAGTTGACCAGTACAGAAGCCGGACGGGCATGAAGGCCGCCGCTTACGGTGATTTCTACATTAAATCGGACCATTTCACACCTCCTTTTCTGCATCGTGTATGCCGAAAAATTTCTGGATGACGGCCGCCACCCCATGTTGATCGTTCGTGTCTGTCACATGTCGTGCCAGCCGCTTGACTTCGTCTGGAGCATTGCCCATGGCGACGCCCATCCCGACAAATTGCAACATTTCCAAGTCGTTGTAATTGTCGCCGACAGCCACAATTTGTTCCGGACTGATTTCCAGTCTTTTTGCCAAAAGCGCAAGCCCGCTCGCTTTGGAGATTCCCTCTGGCAATATCTCCAGATTGCGTGCACCGGAAGTCGTTACCCGAATTTCCGGCAAGTCGGTTGTCTCCAACTCTTTTCTGGCTACCGCAATCTCGCTTTCCTCGCCCATGACGAAAATTTTCGGTACGCGCACCGCATGCTCCTGGACGTGCCCGATCAAATCAGCGGAAGTCATCAGTTTGACCGGATAGCGCTCCCGCCAAAGCTGGCGCAAGGTGCGCGTGTTCACCAACGGATACAAGTCCTTCCACTTCCAGCGCCGATTGGTGAGCGTATAAGCTTCGTGCAGCAGCATGACATCCAGCTCGTACTTCGCCAAAATGTTTGTCACCGAAGCGGTCGTTTCAACAGGTATCCGACTGACGTGCAGTTCCTCGTCTGTCAGCGGATCAGCCACATACGCCCCGTCATGCGACACGAGCGGAGTGCTGATGTTCAACTGTCGGGCCAAAGCTTTCGCTGACGGATACGCCCGTCCGGTAGCCAGCGTTACGAACACGCCTCTGTCTGCAAGCCCGCTGATCGCTTGCTGCGTGACTTTTGCCATCGAATGATTCGACATCAGAATGGTCCCATCCACATCCAGGGCGAGCAGCTTGTATCTCGCGCTCTCGTTTTTTCTCTCAGCTTGTTCCACGGTTTTCCATCCTTACGTTACTGGCTTGAAAAACTGTGGCAAATGCTCTTTGTGCGCCTCCAGCATCTCGTCGAGAATTTGCTTGGCTACCACATCGGACGGCACCAAAGGATTGATCGTCATGGCGAGCAAAGCCTGGTGATAGTCACCCGTTACAGCCGCTTCCGCCGCCACTCGTTCAAACGACTTGATCTGCTGCACCAACCCGCGCACAGGCACTGGCAAATCCCCTACGGCAAGCGGGACTGGCCCTTCCCGGGTAATAACGCAGTTTACTTCCACAGCAGAGTCGTCAGGAATGCTCGCAATCGCCCCGTTGTTGCGGACGTTCACTGGCTGAATATCCCGTTTGTCGTTGTAGATCGAGTAAATCAGATTGCAGGCTGCTTCGCTGTAATAGGCACCCCCGCGCTTTTCCAGCTGCGGCGGCTTGATGTTCAGGTCAGGGTCTTCATACAGCGCGAACAGCTCCGCTTCCACCTGCTTGACCACTTCTGCCCGCGTGCCGTTTTTGCTCGCTTCCTCCTGCTCGTGCTCCAGCATGGTGCGAGTCTGGTAGTAGTAGCGGTGATACGGGCAAGGAAGAATCCCCAACGCTTTGATGAAATCTTTGTCCCAGCCAAGATCGAGAATGTTTTGCATCGTAATTCCCGATTGTTCGCCAGTCAGCTTGTCGATGATCTGCGGAGTGACGTTGTTTCCGTCCAGGTAGACTCCCAGCCCGAACACCATATGGTTCAGCCCGGCAAAGTCAATGTGTATCCGCGACTGATCGACCCCCAATATGGTCGCGACTCCCATTTTCATCCCGATGGGCACATTGCACAGCCCGATTACTTTCTTCCGGTTCGTGTATCGCAGAACAGCTTCCGTCACCATGCCAGCCGGATTGGTGAAATTAATCAGCCAGGCATCCGGGCACAGCTCTTCCATATCGCGGCAAATGTCCATGATGACCGGAATCGTGCGCAGCCCTTTGAACAGTCCGCCAGGCCCATTCGTCTCCTGACCGATGACCCCGTACTTCAGCGGAATGCGCTCATCCTTGATTCGGGCGTCCAGCAGCCCCACGCGCATTTGCGTTGTGACGAAATCCGCGCCCGCGAGCGCTTTGCGCCGATCCAGCGTCAGATGCACCTTCATAGGTACTCCGGCCTTTTCCACCATCCGCTTCGCCAGAGCACCGACGATTTGCAGCTTCTTCTCACCCTCGGGAATATCGACGAGCCACAGTTCGCGTACAGGCAACTCGTCGTATCGTTTGATCAGACCTTCCACAAGCTCTGGCGTATAGCTCGATCCCCCACCGATCGTTACGATTTTGATTCCGCTCACACTCCCGCCTCCTTTGCCGCGTGGACATGGCTGTACAGCTCGACAAACTCGCTGGCCAAATCCTTGATCGTCATCGCATTCATCAAATGATCCTGCGCATGGATCAACAGCATGCTGATCTCCGGTTTCTCACCCGCAATCTCCTTTTGGATAAAAGTCGTTTGGTGGTGATGGGCCCGGCTCAGCTCTTCGCCAGCTCGTTTCAGCGCATCTTGTGCGCCCGCCATGTCTTTGTTTTTCGCCAGTGCGATTGCTTCCATCGCCAGGCTTCTCGCGTTCCCTCCGTGTAAAATCAGCTGAAAAATAACGTCTGTATGGTCCAAATAGATCTCCACCTATCCGAGTTCTTTAAATGTCACGAGCTGTATCTGCCGTGTTTGCACGTACTCTTTTATCTCTTTTGCCGTTAAAATTTGCAGCTCCCGTGTACGCGGCAGCGCGTATGAACTGCCTGTCAAAATCGCTTCATCCAAATATGCGGGATGGGTCATCATCTCGGCCACAGAGCAGTCCGCCAGCTCCTCGACAATATCGAAGAAAGTTTGAACAGACAGGTCGTCTCCGTAAAAGCGGTGGGAAAAGCCTTCCGTGGTCAGCACATCCGGCTGCTTCTCCCTTTTCCCTGCTTGAAACCCCCACGGATTGCGCACCGGAAGCCGATATTCTTGTGCCAGGCGCAAAACGATCGGCAAAATCGCTGCATGAGCATGGACGTGATGATGACTGTCGATGTGCGTCGGGGTAAGTCCCGTCGCCAAATACTTTTCGATTTGGCTGCGCAGCTCCCTTTCTACATCCTCCGGCGACGTCGTGCCCAAATAGTCGTATCCACGGTGAAACCGCCCATGCTCATCTGTCAGGGATGGTACATCGTGGCTGACTGGAGCGCCACAGGTGAGCACCAGATGGATGCCCACCCCGAGTGTCGGCGTTTCCCTGGCCAATTGTACCGCGTGTTCGAAACCGCCCATGTTCACCATGGTCGTTGTAGAGGTGACGACGCCCGCCCGGTGCGCCTCGATGATCCCCAGATTCACCCCTTTCGAATAACCGAAATCGTCCGCATTCACAATCAGCTTCATAAAGCGCCTCTCCTCTGGTAAATTACAAGTTTACGGCTTGGTTCGAAGCGGCATTCGCCTGCTCCTCGCTCACCTTTTGTTTATCCCACAAGCGGAAGAACGGATAGTAAATCACCAACGCAATGACGAAATTCACAAGCTGGAGGACGCTGCCCGAGATTTTCCCGCCGGAAGCCAAATAGCCGCTAATAATGACAGGAGTCGTCCAGGGAACTGCCACGCCGCTTGGCTTTGCTACCCAGCCCAGTGACATCGCCACATAGCTGACAATGACCAGCACAACGGGCGCAAGAATAAACGGAATAATCAGAATCGGATTCATGACGATCGGCATCCCGAAAGTGACAGGCTCATTGATGTTAAACAAGCCTGGACCGATGGAAAGTCGGCTAATGTTTTTCATTTGCTCGCTGCGCGCACGGAACAGCATGAGCACCACGAGCGCTAAGGTCGCACCTGAGCCGCCCGCGTACACCCATAGATCAAAAAATTGGGTGGTGATGATGTTCGGCAAATCTCCATTCGGGTCCGCCTGGAACGCCGCCCGGTTTTGATCCATCAAAGTGAGCCAGATCGGGCTCATGATTCCGCCGACAATCGCCGCTCCATGCAGACCGAGCGCCCAGAGCAGATGGACGAGCAACACGCAGACAATCGCTCCAATCAAGCTGCTGCCCAATGCACTCAGCGGGCCGACCAGCAAATCTTTCACGATGTTGTGGATGCTTTCAAACGAAGTATTTTCAATGAGGATGCGCAAGAGCCAGACGACCAGAAGCACGGCCGAAGCAGGGATCAAAGCGACAAAGGAGCGGGAGACAGCGGGAGGCACACCATCGGGCATCGACAGGACGATTTTCTTTTGAATGATCTTGCGGTAAATCTCGGTGGACAGCACCGCCAACAGCATCGCCACGAACAGCCCCTGGCTTCCCATCAAGGCGACCGGGATCACTCCGCCTACCTCTTGGGCTGCTGTAGCTCCCTCAGGGGTAAACATCGTCTTGTACGGGGTCGCGAGCAAGAAGGCAGCGACAGAAATCGCACCTGCCGACAGCGGATCAACCTTGTACTTTTCAGCCAATCGGTACGCTACTCCGAAGCTGACGATGAGCGCCATGATGTCAAACGTGGCATTCACCGGATACAAAAGCTTGGTTCGCCACAAGTCGCCAAACAGCCCAACCATGAACTCGTTGTAACCAGGGATAGGTATGAAGCCGATAATGAGAAAAAGAGACCCGATAATCAGCAAAGGCATGGTGAGAATGATCCCGTCACGAATTGCCTGCAAATGCTTCTGCTCCGCGATCCTGCCCGCCACAGGCATCACGCGGGCCTCCAGAAAAGAATTGAACCCTGCCATACGCATCCCCCTCTACTGTTTTAGACGAAGAGCAAATTCCAGCACGTTCTTCCCGTTCAGAGAACCGTAGTCAACCGTACGGATTACATCGACTGGAATCCCTCTTTCTTCCCCTACTTTTTTCATTTCCGCCAGCTTGTAGCGCACCTGAGGCCCCAGCAGGAGTACCTCGGCTTGGTCAATATGACTTTTTACGTCATCTGCTGATACCGCCCAGATTTTCACTTCCAGCCCTTTTTCCCGTGCAGCCTGCTCCATTTTTTGTACCAGCAAGCTCGTTGACATCCCAGCTGCGCAGCATAGCAAGATATTCAATATAACTTCCTCCCCTCAGTTGGTTATGTCCTTTTTCTATAGCAAGTCGCGTGCCAAAACACCTTGTTTGTATGCGCTTTCACCAAAAAGGGCACCGTTGTCGCATTTTAAGAGTCGCAAAGTCAGCTTGCGCCAAAAGTGTTTGAATGAAAGCGCTATAGTGTTTGGGAAACAGGGACAATTTGGCAAAAAATAAAACACTAGCTACACCAGTGTTTTATTGTGTATGAAGAAATTCATGACGAAACAGACATCGTCCTCACTAAAAGTCACGTCGTATTTGTCTGCCAACGGCTGCAACTCATGGCGGATCAGGTTGTGCAGCGTGCGATTGCCCGCTAAAAATACGGCTTTGTCTGTATACGCGATGGAATGCTCTCCTGCTTTCAGCCGATCGACGAGACAACAAATGTGCAAATAGGCTCCGATTCTCGTATCAAAAGTAAGCGTGTTGCCCAGTCTTTCTTCCATGCGGGTCACACACGTCCTGACGTCATCGAGAATGTCCTGCCCTTTTACCATTTTCAGATGTTCTTTGAGCGATTGTTTCATTTTCACGTACGCTTCTTCCAGGTCGATCAGCTGCTGGATATCGGACAGCGCCTCGCCGTTCATCACATCATCCATGCTGTAGCAGCGCAAGCCGCGATCGAGCATGTAATTGCTCACGACGCACAAAACGGTCCGTTCTTCCTTGATTTTTTTCAGCCGACTTTTGGCCTGTGCTTTGTCCAGCAGTTGCAGCGGCACAAATTCCAACAGCTTTTCGTCATATCGCAGCCGCGATTCCAGCAGTTGTTTTAAAAATAGCGCGCTGCCCTCGCCCGACAGGCAGGCTGCTACAATCGTCAAAGCTGGCGACAGCTTGGCTGGCGGCTCCTTGGGCAGCTCCTCCCGATGTAGCATCGATATGCTGACGACATCGCGGTACACATCCTCCAAAGAATGTCCGAGCATGGCCTTGCGCGTCGCTTCGATGACGTGCGGGGTGCTCACCATCGGCACTACCTTTACCGGGATTCCCAGTTCCTTTTCGATCATTTCCCCAAAACCGAGCAGCGAGCCCATATCGACGAGCAAAAGCAGGCCGGATGCGCTACCGATGTCCCGCGCTGTCTTGATCGCCTGCTCCAGCACAAGCATGGAGTCTTCTTCCAGCGGCAAGTCAATTGCCCGCGCGTATTGGGTGACAAGCAACCGATTGGTCACATCGACCATGGCTGTCGCGCCTCCGCTGCCGTGTGTAATGACAAGCACGCCCACCGTTTCCCGCTCCTCTTGCATGCTCTCGTCATCCAGCACGAAAAACATGGTGAGGTAGCCCGCTTCGCCAATCGGCAAGTCCATGAGCAAAGCTTCCTCGATCATCCGCACGCATTCCAATGCTACAGCGAACTCTTTTTTGTACTTGAGCCGCACGCTGTTGATATGCGGATGGACGATCTGCTTCCCTTGCGACAATCGCTCCTTTGACGTCTGGATGTGCAGCGCCAGCCCGAAGATTACTTTTTGGCTCAAAATTTTCTCCAGCTTCGCTTCCGCATAGCGCACGATGTCTTCGACCAGGTGGATAATGATCGGATCAATGATACGTGCCATATCTCCTTTGTTGATTCGCTGATGAACCCCTTTGATGAAGGTCGTGAAGTAGTTTTCTATGTCAAATTCCAGCTCTTCTTCGCTGACTCCCTGATTTTGCAGCTCGTATATTTTCTGCTCGATCTTTTCATAGACGCTGTTGGCAGCATCCTCCTGCTCGCCGCCAAACCAGATGCTTTCCTCGGACGGCTGCACGACAAAACATTTGTGCTCGGTGCCAATCAGCTCGTCCATCTCCTGCCTGTAGTCTTTTGCCATGAGCAGTCCCTGCTTGACGTGATGGGGCACATCCTGAATGGAGATGTGCAAAACATGCTTTTTCAGGGAGATATACTCGGCATAAGCGCTGGCGCAGGTCAGCTGGATGTCGGTCTTCAGTTGTCCGATGTTGTTGGGGCAGTGATAGCAAAGAAACGCCTGCAACACGCTCGCTGATATTTGAATCTCCCGGCCCAAGCGAAACGCTTCTTCACGGAAAATTTCCATGACGAGCCCGAGACGCTCCTCCATCCCCCGCTCCAGCAATGAGGGGAGCTTGATCACCATCGGTATGCGGCGCATGAACGTCTTGAGCAAGCTCGACTCCGGATTTTCGGTCGTCGCCATGACGATTTGCACCTGAGCCGTACGTTCCACTTCCGTCTCGCCGACCCGCCGGAACGTCCCTTTGTCCATGAAGGTAAAAAAGATTTCCTGGCCTTCCGCTGGCAGCCGATGAACCTCATCGAGAAACAGAATGCCGCCGTCCGCCTTCTCTACCAAGCCTTTGCGATCCATTTCCGCTCCGGTGTATGCGCCCTTTTTGACTCCGAACAATTGACTGATCAAAAGCTGCGGATTGTTGGCGTAGTCAGCGCAGTTAAAGACGATGAAGGGCGCCCCCTTGTCCAGACGGCCGATATCCACAGCAAACTCGTGAATCATGCCCGCAAACCACGACTTGCCCACTCCCGTCTCCCCGAGAATCAGACAATGCATGCCGCGCGGCGGATACAGCACAGCCGCTTTGGCCTGCTCGATGCGCGTAATCAGGCTTTTGTTTTTCTTCGCCAGCCTGTCCAATGCGGTTTGCGCCAGGTAGAGCGAATCCTTCGCCTGTTTGACATAAAACAGGGTAGGACGCCCCTCCTCCTTTTCGATGCGGCCTTCCTTCCACAACCGGTTCAAATCACTGCTTACGTTGGCGCGGCTAAGACCCAGCAGCTCAGCCAGTTCGCTTGCACTGAGCTTTGTATCAGGACCTGAATCAAGCAGCTTCTGGTAAATGAAATCCACTCGTTTCATTGCGATCACCTGCCTCACAACTTGTCCGTTTTCATTTCAACAATATTTTGGAAAAACCTGCTTACCCATGAATATGATGGATGTACATGCCTCATCACGAAAAAACAGCCACCCTTCCAAACAGACAGGGTGGCTGTGTACAGTCGCTATACATTGACTTGCTGAATCGCTTTTCTCATGTCCAGCGTGTTGGCATTCAGGACAGCAGAAGCATCGTACACTTGCTTCATCATCTCCAGCTGCCTGTTCGTCATCGTCCGAATCTGTTCCGTCTGCTCGCTCACACCGGAAGCGATGTGCGCAATGCTGTTGACCGTAGCCGCTACTTCCTCAGACCCGGCAGACAGCTGCTCTGTCGTGACGGATACTTCCTGCACCTGCTCACTGACCAGCATGAACGCCTTGACCGCATGCAAAAACGATCGCTCTGCTTCAGTCGACAACTCTACGCCCTCTTTGATCTCTGTCGTGACCGTCTCCATCTCGACACTGATTTTCTCCGAATCTTTTCCGATGTTGCCCAACAAAGCAGTGATTTGCTGGACAGAAGCGGCCGAGGCATTCGCCAGCTTGCCTACCTCCTGCGCCACAATCGTAAAGCCGAGTCCGTGTTCGCCCGCTCTCGCCGCTTCAATCGAGGCGTTCAGCGCGAGAATTTTCGTCTGCTCCGTGAAGCCTTGGATCGTGCCTAGCACATGCTCGATTTCCTGCGAATACGCTTTCAATTTTTTGGCGATCTCATAAGTCTGCTCAGCCGAAAGCGAAATGTCTTGCATCTGCTGGCTCATCCGTTTCATTGCCGCGTCACCGGATTGGGCGATTTCCAAAGCGTGAATGGAAGCATCGGACACCGTAGCGGAAGATTCAGCGATCCGCGCTATGCCAAGTGCAATCTCTTCAATCGCATTCGCACTGTCGTCCGCGCTTTTCTTTTGCGCGTGCGCTCCGTCGTAAATGACTTTGACGCTGTCATTCATGCTCTCTCCCATCTCCAGCATCTCATCGGCACTCACTGCCAGTTCTTTCGATGAGAGGACCAAATGATCGGACGTCTTGTCCATATTCACTACCAGTCCGCGAACCCGGCTGTGCAGATGTTCGGACATCGTCAGCATAGACTGATAGACGGTGCCGATTTCATCCACGGACTTTACCGGAGAGGAACGCAAAATGACTCCGGCTGCCGCCAGATCGCCCTCAGCCAGCTTCTCCGCGCTCTCCTTGACGACATGCAACGGACGCAATGCCCGCTGGACAAACCAGACAATCGCGAGCACAGCCGCGAACATGACAACGAGCATCAGGATGTAGATCGGAACGCTTTTCCACAGCACGTTGGTCGCCAACTGCTCGTACACCTTTACATCGGTATCAATCCCCAACGCCCCGAGCACTGCACCGCTTTTGTCTTTGACAGGAACATACGCCGATATGTAAGTCCCGTACTCCGGATTTTCGATAATGGGCGAGCTTGCCTTGTTCCCCGCCATAATCGCCTTCACAGCATCTGGGGGCATATCTGTCACTTCATCAATCGGAGAAGCAGCCGGATCGTTGGGCGGACGTCCATCAATCATAATTTTCGGCACTTGATTCTCATCAAATCGCACGAAGTAGACGTAAATCGCTCCGATTTGTGTGCGGAACACATCCAGCTCCTGTCTAAGCTCCCAGTACAGGTCCGTTTCCTTCGGCTGCTTCAGAAAATCAGCATACTGCTCCGGCTTCATTTGAGCAGCATAGCTTTCTGCAATGCGCATGTTGTAATTGTTGATTCCTTCTTCAACCGCATCTCTCGTCTGCACAATCTGCGTGGCAATGTTTCCCGCAGCGACCAGAACCAAGACGGAGATGATGACACACAAAATACGAACAATCAGATGCTTTTTCATAAATGACATCATTCGTCTGCTTCTCCTCCGCGTCTCATGATCAATAAAAATGAGTTCTGTATGACTATCTGCATGAATACCATCATAGGCGATTTTTGGAATCAGGAACAGAGCATATAGTTCAAAATACCCATATCTGTCACAATTTTTTCACTCTTCCCGGCAGATCGTCTCTGTTCGCTTTTCATGGACAGTTGATTAATTTTCGTTTCATTCTCCGCAGGTACGATATAATGGTTTTATCATGACTGACAGGAGATCACGATTGCCATGATGGTTTTCACCTTGTTCACCATGTGGGCATTGGGCCTGCTGGCTCTGTTCACCGACCCGAAACGGACGTCGATCCGCTGGGCCTGTGCCACTGCATTTGTCGGAGGGGCTGGCTTTCTCTCTGCGGTCATCGATGAAACGATCATGCCGCTTTGGGCGGAGATGTTCACCATGACGCCTGGTACAGAACAAACCTTGCTTTTTCTCAGCCGCCTGTCGTCTTTTATTTGTCAGGTCGGACTGCCTTATTCGTTTCTCATGTTCGCCGTGCATTCGGCGGAGTTTCTTGCGCGCAGAACCAAACTCATCACGCAGTTTGCTGCGCTCTGCTTCCCGGTCTCGATGCTTGCCATTACGCCGATCCACCCGGTTTTGGCCTTCAACTACTGGATCATGGTCGCCTGGGTCATTCCTTTTTTTCTGGTTTCGTGCACGCTGCTCATCGTACAGTACCGGAGCGAGAAAGACCCGCTGGTCAAAAAGAACAGCTTTTTCACCAACGTGCTGATTATCGTCCCGCTCTTTTTCGTCTTTATTTTTATTTACGTCATGCGCATCCAAAACGATTACGAAGCCTGGCGGTACAACATGCTCGTCGTCGCCATCCAGTTCATTCTGATTGTCGCCATCAGCCTGAAATACGGGTTCCTCGGCGTCCGGCTGCGCGTAGAAAAAAGACGCCTGGACAGCACGCTGCGTGCTCTCACATCCGGTGCGCAAATCATTAATCATACGATCAAAAACGAAGCAGGAAAAATCTCCTTGTACGCGGATCGCATCGAAACGTATGCAAAGGAAACAAACCAGCCAGGCTTACAGGAAGATGCCGTAGTGCTCCTGCAATCGTCCCAGCACATGCTGGACATGATGAACCGCATCCAAACCCAGTTGCGCGACGTGGAGCTGCAAGAGTCCCCCACTGCGCCGAGCGAAATCGTCACACAAGTCATCCACAATTTGAAGCCGTACACGGAAAAATATCAGGTTCAAGTGGAAGCCGAGCTGGATGAGAGCCTTCGTCTGCGCTGCGATGCCGTGCAGCTGCGGGAAGTGTTGACCAATCTGTGCATGAACGCGATCGAAGCGATGCGCTCGGGCGGAAAGCTCCATGTGCAGCTCTTTTTGTCCAATCGGCATCTCGTCATCGCCGTCGCGGACACGGGAACAGGCATTTCCAAAGAAAATTTGCCGCATGTCCTCGATCCGTTTTTCTCTACCAAAAGAACCGGACAAAACTTCGGGCTTGGCCTGTCTTATTGCTACAATGTCATGCAAAAACATCAAGGAATGCTGGAAATATACAGCGAGCAGGGAAAAGGCACGACCGTCTTTCTGTTCTTCCCGAAAAAACGCGTCATAACACATTGATGAAAGCAGGAAGGGGGCTATCGGCATGGAAGCCATCAAAGTATTTCTCGTAGAAGATGATCCCGTCTGGCGAAAAGGTCTGATCGATTACTTGAACAAAGAGCCGGGTCTGGCCGTGGTCGGCGAGGCAGGGACCAAAGCAGAAGCTGTGGAGCGGTTTTTGAACGCAGGCGCTGACATCGTCCTCATGGATATCAACCTGACCGAAAACAATCTCGATGGCATCGAAACGGCCATGGAGCTGATTTCCCTGCAAGCGGACTGTAAAATCATCATGCTGACGTCATTGACAGCCGAGGACGTCATCGTCGAGTCCTTTTCCGCTGGTGCCGTCAATTACATCAGCAAATCCAGCTTCAAGGAAATTCCCGAAGCGATCCGCGCTGCCCACAACCGCCAGTCGGCGATTCACCCGACCGCCGCAGCCGCTTTGCGCAACGAGTTTTTGCGCCTGAAAAACGAGGAGAACCAAAAGCTGCTTTCCCCGGCAGAAAAGGACATCCTCCAACTGATTCACCAAGGAAAAACCCAGACGCAAATCGAACAATCCTTGCACATCACCAAGCGCACGATCAAAAACCACATCAACCGCATCCTGAAAAAAATGGGCGTGAAAACGAGCAAGGAAGCGGCCTCCAAAGCCAGCCAAAAGAAGCTGTTCTAGGTCTTATTACCAGGTACCAATGAATGTTGGTACTTTTTTTACTTCCCCCACTCCTTACAATGAAAACATAAAGCAACGCCATTATTCCTTGTAAAGGTGTGGTCCACATGGTCCTCATTCATTCCTTCCTGAAAATGATTTTAATGCTGTGGTTTCGACCTCGCGTTCACGGACTAAACAAAATCGATCTGACGCAGCCGTCTCTGATCATTCCCAATCACGTCTCCCTGCTGGACGCGGTGCTCCTGTCGTTCTGTTTGCCAAAAGGAGCGACCTTCGTCGTCAACACGGAGATCGCCAAGCGCTTCGCCTTCTTCCTGCGCTTCCGCAAGCACATCGCCATCGATCCGCTGAACCCTTACTCGATCCGCCATATGCTGCGGGTGATCCGCAAAGGGGAGACGCTGGTGATCTTTCCGGAAGGCCGCATCACGACGACTGGCGGCCTGATGAAAATTTACAGCGGCGTAGGCTACCTCGCCATGAGAACGGGCGCGACTGTTTATCCGATCGCGATCAACGGACTGGAGCGCTCGATCTTCTCCTATCTGAAAGGCAAGCTGCGTCTCTTGCTGTTCCCGACCATCACCATGACCGTAGGCACCCCGTTCACCATCGCACGCGAAGAAAACCGTTCGATGCGCGAGCAAAAAGCAGCAGCCAATGACCTGATCCTCCGCACGTTGCAAGATGAAATTTTTCAAAGCCGAATGAAGCAAAATGTAAACCTGTTCGATGAAACGATTGCAGCCGCGCGCCTTAACGGATCAAAAATGGAAATCGCCAAAGACTTGACCACAGCGATCAACTATCGCACGTTGCTGATCGGAAGCTACTTGCTCGGCAAAAAATTGCAGCAGCCGCTGACGGGAAAACCAGTGGTCGGCGTGTTCCTCCCGAACTCGGTCGGTCACCTGATTACGTTGCTGTCCTTGTTTTCGATCGGAAAAACGCCTGCGATCCTGAACTTTTCGCTCGGCATCCGCTCGCTTCTGGACTGCTGCGAGACGGCTCATATCGACACGATCCTGACATCGCGCGCCTTCATCGAAAAAGGCAAGCTGGATCACATCATCGCTGGCCTGTCGCCGAGCATGCAAGTGATTTATCTCGAAGATTTGAAAGCATCGGCGACCGCTTTTGACAAACTGGCTGCCTTTGGCTCCTATCTGACTGGCAAAAAAGCGGCGCACGGCGCCAATGAGCTGATCCTGTTCACTTCCGGCAGCGAAAGCAAGCCAAAAGGCGTCGTGCTGACGCACACCAACCTGTATGCGAATATCCAGCAGGTGACCAGCATGATCGACATTACGAGCCGCGACAAGTTTTTCAATGCATTGCCGATGTTCCACAGCTTCGGCTTGACTGCCGGCACGCTTTTGCCAGTCGTCAAAGGGATTCCCGTCTACTTGTACCCTAGCCCGCTGCACTACAAGGCGATTGCGGAGCTGGTGTACGACCAGAACGCGACGATTTTGTTCGGCACCTCGACGTTTATGGCAGGCTACGGACGAATGGCGCACCCGTATAACTTTTACTCGCTACGCTATGTGTTCGCAGGAGCGGAAAAACTGAAAGACGATGTTCGCAAGCTGTGGATGGAGAAATTCGGCGTGCGGATTTTTGAAGGGTACGGGGCAACCGAAACGGCACCGATTCTCGCTCTGAACACGCCGCTGGCGAACAAACCCGGTACGGTGGGACGCTTGGTGCCTGGCATGTCGTATCGCCTGGACCCTGTTGCCGGAATCGACGCAGGCGGAGAACTGCTCGTCAAAGGCCCGAACGTCATGAAAGGCTACCTGATCCACGGAAAAGGCTTCGTTCCGGCAGAAGAGTGGTATCACACCGGAGATTTGGTGACAGCCGACCAGGAAGGTTTTCTCAGCATCCAGTCCAGACTGAAACGCTTCGCCAAGATCGGCGGCGAAATGGTCTCGCTGAATCTGATTGAAGAATTGGCGATGCAATGCTTTGGACATTCCGGCTTCGCTGCGATTACCGTCAATGATCAGCGAAAAGGCGAGCGCGTCCTGCTGTTTACGACAGACGAAAATGTGGCGCTCGGTCAACTGCGCTCGTATTTGACCGAAAAGCAATACTCGCCACTGCTCATCCCTGGCACCATGCAGTTCATCAAGACATTGCCGCTGCTCGGGAGCGGGAAAACCGATTACGTCAGTCTGAAGCAACTCGCAGAAAGTGGAGGAAACTGATGTGAAAACGCGACTACAACCATTGCAAGCTCTGTATTTCACGCAATTCCTTTCGGCTTTTGCAGACAACATGATTTTGTTTGTCATCGCCAACTTGTTGCGGGAGAACGGTTTTTCTCCCGCGATGCTCGCACTCGTATCGATTTCCTTTTTTCTGCCTTACGTATTTCTGGCTCCGCTCGTCGGACCTTTTGCCGACAAACATGCCAAATCGTTTGTCCTGGTGATCGGGAACTTGATCAAAGCACTCGGCGTCGTACTCTTGTTTGTGATCGATCATTCGAGCATTTTGCTGTTGATGCTCAGTTACTTTACGGTAGGCGTGGGAGCCGTCGTATACTCGCCTGCCAAGTACGGCATTTTGCCAGAGCTGACGCGCAATGAAAATGAGTTGTTCCAGGCCAATGCGCGCATCGAAGCGTATACGATCGTCGCCATTTTGACCGGAATCGGCGGAGGCGGAGCGATTGCCTCCACGACCGCACCGCTCTTGTCGTCGAGCATCTGTCTCGCTCTCTACTTGCTGTCACTGGGCATGACCTTTTTCATCCCGCGCATCAAAGGAAACAGCCTGATTCGCTACGGTGCGGAGGCTCGCCGCTTTTTCATCGACTTCCAGCACTTGATGAACCGCCCGGAAACGAGCTTTTCTTTGATCGGCACAGGGGCGTTCTGGATGAGTTCCGCTGTGCTGCGGGTAGCTGTGCTTGCCTGGATTCCCGTCGCTCTGGGGATCAATCCGCAAAGCTTCTCCGTCTCGCTGATTTTGGCTACGACTTCCATCGGAATCATCATCGGCGCGTTTCTCGCACCGAAGCTGATTCCGCTGTCCCGCTTCACGCGCTCGGTCGGTTACGGCTTCGGCATGTTTCTCATCATCGTGCTGTTCCCGTGGATTCACGTAATCGGCATTGCCATCTCCCTGCTGCTTTTGGTCGGGTTCATGGGAGGAGTATTCATCATTCCGATGAACACCGTCCTGCAAGAAGAAGGCAAAAAGATGGTCGGCTCCGGGAAAACCATCGCCATTCAAAATTTTATCGAAAATTTCCTGATGGCAGCCGGCTCGGGGATTTACTACCTGATTGTTTACCTCGGCGCTTCCATCTCCGCAGCGATTGTCGGCCAAGGCTTGCTGCTGCTCGTGTTCTTGCTGTACCTGGTGAAGCATCGCAAGCGAATCGTCGGTTAGTCGATTAGTTCCTGAAAAAGCTGCGAAAAGAAGACCGCCTGAACAGCAAAAAGCCGTGACTGTAAGCGTCACGGCTTTTTTGGTGCGGTTCGAGACCAAGCTGCGTTATTTCTTCTGTTGCGTAGTCGTCGCAGGGGCGGCAGGGGTTGCTTGCGCTTCCTTGGCCGCCGCTGCTTTTCTCGTTTCGTTCAGCAGGCGATAAAACTCGCCTTTTGTTTTCACGTTCGCGAATTTCGCTGCGTCGACTTTTGCCTTCGCTGTCAGTTCCGCGATTTCTTCTTTGGTCACCGCATCTTTGATGTTGATCGAAGCGATATTGGTGTATTTGCCGTCTTCTGTTTTCGAAACGCTCAGGACGCCAGCATTGATCAGCTCTACTACGTCTTTGCGCTCAGGAGCAGAGGTGTCGACGCCGATGATCTTCCAATTGTTTTGCACTTTTGGCTCATATACGCCTTTTTTCACTTCTTGCAAGTACGCGATAGCGCGGTTGCGGATTGTTCCGCCTGTTTCTCCAAAAGCATCATTTGCTTTGGACGTCCACAGCTGATCGAACTTGCGTCCTTCCAGCGCGCCGCCTTTTGCTTGCAGGGCTTCCATCCGGTACGCATTCATGCCGAGCTTCAAGCTGTCCTCTGGCTTGATTGGTGTTCCGTCGAGCTTGCGCAAGTTGGTGATGCGGCTGCCGTATGGCTTGGTCAGGTCAATCTCGTATTTCACGCCGCCGAAGAAGTCGTTGGTGCTGTATTTGGAAGCGCGGCGTTTCGGGTCAAAGCTGACAGTTACGTCGCCAGGACGAGTGGAATTGAAGTAGCCTACTGCCCACTCCATGTAATCTTTCAAATCTTTTCCGGTCACTTTGTATACCGTGATTTCGCCGAATGTGTACTGATAGTTGTAGGCGATGTCTTTTTTCTTGATCGGGCCGACATCGAGTTTTGCCTTGTCGTTGTCGATCTGGTGAGCGACGACGTCTGCCTTGCTGTAGTAGAGCATCACTTCGTGGAAGAAGTCGGACAGTGGCGTCTCCTGAATTTGCACAGTCGGGATGCCTTCTACCTCGTTTTTCGGCACCAGGTTCATGCCTTTCAGCTCGGCAACAACGATGTTCGCATCTGCGCGGGCAAATTCGTGGAACGGCTTGAGCTTCGTTTCCAGCTCTGGATCGGAAACAGCCGGAGTGCCGTCAGCGCCTTTTACAGGCAAAGCAGTCGCTTCCTTGCTGGTCAGCACAACTTTGCCGTCTTTCTTTTCAAAAGTCAGGTCAATGCGCGACAGGTGCGTACCGTATTTGTCCGGCTCGGAAATCAGCACACCGTTGATTTCTTCTTTTTTCACCAGTTTGTGCATGTGGCCCGCAAAAATGGCGGTCAGCTCCGGTACGGCGTTGGCGATATCGGCTACGCCTGTGCCTGGAATGCCGTTTTCGTTCTCGATGCCCATATGCATGACGCCGATCATGACGTCTACTTTGCCTTGCAGTTCTTTTACGGCTTTCTTCGTTTCTTCTACCGGATTTTTGACCACGAGGCCATCCAGATGGTCGGTGCCTTTTTCAAAATCGGTAATCATTGGCGTGTTCATGCCGATCAGACCGATTTTTACGCCTGCGCGCTCTACGATCGTATAAGCAGGCAAGAAACGCTCGCCATTTTCTTTGTAGATGTTGCCTGCGAGAACTGCCCCTTTATACTGGCCGCTGATCTTGTCCAGCACATCCAGCCCGAAGTTGAACTCGTGGTTGCCAAACGCCCAGGCGTCGTAGTTCATTTCGTTCATGGCGACCATCATCGGCGACTGCGGCTGGTCGTTGAACAGTTCAGCGGAGTTGTCTTGTATCGAATCACCTGCATCGACCAGCACGGTGTTCGGATTTTCTTTGCGAATGTCCTTGATCATGGTGAACAGCTGCGTCAGGCTGCCGTTTGTATTCGGGCCGTCGAGCGCATAATCCCATGGCATGAAGCGGCCGTGGATGTCAGATGTGCCCAACAGCGTGATTTTGGTCGGCGCTTCCGCCGCTTTTGTCGGTGCAGCGATTCCCGCCAAGGCACTGCCCAGCACCATTGTGGTCATCGCTACGCTCATCAAGCTTTTTGCCAGTAAAGCTACCTTCTTTTTCATAGTTTCCCCTCTGTTTCTCTCATTCTGTCAGATCCCGTGCGCTGGTAAAGCTTTTCGCTCCTCCTGTTCTCTATTCTAAGAAAATTTTGGCTTTCTCTCTAACTATAGCAGGCAGTGCCGGCGAATGGGACGATTTTTGCTGATTCTCCCCACAAAAAAGCCGCGACAAAAGAAGTCACGGCTTGACGGCAGCGTAGTTTTGCAAGCACTCAAGGAAGAGCTGCCCGTACTTGTCGAATTTGGATTCGCCCACACCTTTGATCTTGAGCATGGCCTGTTTGTCAGTCGGGCAAAGGCTGCTCATTTCCTTCAAAGTGCTGTCGTGGAAAATGACGTACGGCGGCACGCCTTCTTTTTGCGAAATTTCTTTGCGCAGCGTTCGCAGCTGTTCGAACAGCTCATCATCTTCCGTGAGGGCAACCGGACGGATCGAGATTTTTTGCACGACGCGCTCTTCGCCCATCAAAACGGGCAATGCCCGCTCTCCCAGCTTGACGATCGGGTATTGGCTCTCTGTCACCTGCAAGTACCCTTCCGCGATCAGCAGCTGGATCAGGTCGGCAATTTCTTTTTCCTTGTACTCCTTCATCAGACCGTACGTGGGAAGCTGATCGAATTGGAGCTGGGTCACCTTTTTGTTTTTCGAACCTTTGAGCACCTGTGCGACCAGTGCCGCGCCGAAGCGTTCCCGCATGCGTTTCACGCAGGAAAAGATTTTTTGCGCTTCGAGCGTGATGTCGCTCAGCTCTGTCTCATCGGTGCAGTTGTGGCAGCGGCCGCACTCCGGGGCATCGGCTTCCCCGAAATACTGCACGATATACTGCTGCAAACACCTCGGCGTCCGGCAGTAATCGACCATGGCGTAGAGCTTTTTGTACTCGTGATCTTTGCGCTCGTCCGTCAGCTGGTTTTGCTCAATGAAAAACGACTGGGTCTGAATATCCTGCGGCTGGTACAGCAAAATGCACTCGCTCGGCTCGCCGTCACGCCCGGCGCGCCCGGCCTCCTGATAGTACGCCTCCAGGTTTTTCGGCATGTTGTAATGAATGACATAGCGCACGTTGGACTTGTCGATTCCCATTCCGAACGCATTGGTGGCAACCATCGTGCGAACGTCGTCGAACAGGAAAGCTTCCTGATTGGCAGCACGCTCTTCCTCTGACAGTCCGGCGTGGTATTTGGTGACCGGAAAGCCGCGCTTTGCCAGATCGGCATGAAGGGCATCGACGTCTTTTCTCGTCGCAGCGTAAATAATTCCGGCCTGCTGTCTGTTCGCCTTCAAATAAGATTGGATGAACTCGCGGCGATTTTCCCCTTTGCGCACGGACAGGATGAGGTTGTCCCTGCCAAAGCCCGTGATGAAAAGCCGCTCGTCTGCAAGCGACAGCTGGCGCTTGATATCAGCGGTTACTTCCGGTGTCGCTGTCGCAGTCAAGGCAGCGACGATCGGACGCTCTGGCAGCGTGTCCAAAAAACGGGCGATTTCCAGATAGCTTGGGCGGAAATCATGCCCCCACTGGGAGACACAGTGCGCCTCATCGACAGCGATGAAGGAGATCGGCATATTCCGGATCAGTTGTTGAAACGATTCCGATTCGAGCCGTTCCGGGGCAATGTAGAGCAGCTTGTATTCGCCACGCGCAGCCATCCGCAGGCGCTCCTGCACCTCGCTGTAATCGAGCGAGCTGTTGATTTGCGTAGCGGCAATCCCCATGCTGACCAGTACGTCAACCTGATCCTTCATCAAGGAAATGAGCGGCGAGATGACGATGGTTACCCCGTCAAAAAGCATCGCCGGAACCTGGTAGCAGATTGATTTTCCCCCGCCCGTCGGCATGATGCCTACCGTGTCGTGTCCTTCCAGGAGGCTTTCGATAATTTTCTTTTGTCCCTCGCGAAATGTTTCGTAGCCAAAGTATTTTTGCAAAACTTCTTGCGCTTTATGCAGCAAAGAGAATCACCTTCTCTTTCGATAGAATAGGTCGTAGCTTTCAACTAATTATTAGTGTAAACATAGGCGTTGGGACAAAACAAGGGGAACTGTCAGCATAAAAAAGAGCACCTCGGCGGGTGCTCATGATACTGATCATCCATTTGCGTTTCATGCACTTTCCCCTGCTCTCCGTGTTCGCACCATATACTCCCATTCGTATTCCTTGAACAAAAGCAAGCTGGTCAAGCTTTGTTGCCTGGTTTGGGTGCGAAAAGACAGCTGTTCGTACAATTGCTTGGCACGCTGGTTTTTCCCGGAGACATGCAAACTGAGCTGATCCAGCTGCGGGCGGTCTTGCCATTCATTCAACGCCCATTGCATCAAAAGTTTGCCGACTCCCTTCCCCTGGTGCAGCGGGTGGACAGCTACATCGGCAATATAGCACTCGCCCACTTTCAACTGATGGGTGAGACAGTACAGGCCGATAGTCAGCTTCAACAGCTGCCATTTCCCGAATGTTTTGAACTCATCCCACGGAGGAAACAGACTTTCTTGCTTCGCTTCCTCGGCGGTCTTCCATTTGAGCGAGAGCGTCCCGACAACCTCTCCGTTTTGAACGGCAACGGCTCGCTGACTTGCCGGTTCATCGGGAAAATGATGGAGCAAAATTTCAAAGCACCGCGCCAACTCACTGTCGCTCATTTTGGTTAATGGCTGAAACTTGTTGCGAAAGCTCTCAACAAGCAGACGGCTGACTGGTTGATTGTACTTCGCCTGCATCGGTTCCAGCGTGATCGGTGAGACATTCATAATGCCTGCACCTCCTTTTTACAAGTCAGCAGCGTCCAGCAGTACCCGTAGCTCGTAATGCAAGTGCTGGCCGCTGAACAAAGACAAATACGATTTTTCAATCAGCACAAGCGGTCCGGTCGCGACGAGAGATTGAGCCGCCAGATACTCGTAAAAGCGCTCGATCAACTGGTCGGTTGCCGCATCGCCATTCGCCAGCCCTTGAAAAGACAGGTATGAGCCGCCAGGCAACGTAATGTTTCCAGACTCCGGCGCTTCCAGACACAAGGACACCGTTCCCGAACCGTCGTACAAATAGTGGACGTCTGTCTCGAACAGGTCTGGCACCAGCCTGGCCTGTTCAGCAAGTTGTCTCGCCTGAATGTGTGTCTGTTCGTCCATTTCCAGCCAGCGCATGAGACGGACAGGTTCGTACCGCTTTATTTGAAAGGAATCGGGCCGACTCGCAAAATCATGCTGCTCTCGCAATACTTTTTGAATGAATGCTTGCAGTTCCAAAAGCTTGCGAATTTGCGCGTTCGTTTCCAGCAACGACTGGCGGAGCAATTGCTGATATTGATCTGCGGTGAAAGCTGTCAGGCAATCCTTGATGGCAGATACGGATACCCCCAGTCTGCGCAGCAGCAAGATGTGAGACAGCTCGTAAATCTGCTCGATGCTGTACATTCTGTACTGGTTGTCATCGATATAGGCAGGCTGGAAAATGCCTTTCTCTTCAAAGTAGCGAATTTGATGCACAGACACATTCATAATGCGCGCCAGCTCGCTGATTGTGATTTCATTTTTCATGCAACACCACTCCCGGCCAGGATTACCTTAACCTTACACCTTAGGTCAGACCTAAGGTCAACGGCTTTTTGCCTGATCGGTTAATTTCTTGTGGAATGAACAGCCACGGAGCTTCTCCTGTTTTGGACACGCGGAAAAAAGGCCAGCCGCACCAGTCTGTACATGACATAACCCAAAAACCCTCCTGACGTGTTCAGCAAAAGGTCGTCGACGTCAAATGTCCCGCAACTCATGACCAGCTGAGTTGTCTCCAGCAGCAGGCTCAGCAAGAACGAGAGCCACACGACTTTTCCCATTCCGCTCGCCTTTTTGGCAAACAAAAGCGGCAGCAAAAAGCCGAACGGCATAAAAGCCACTATGTTCCCAGCAAAGTTCACCAGACTGTGCCCGCTGCGATGTTGCTGAATCGCGTGCAAATAGCTTTGGATTTCATGAAAAGGCACCAAATTGGCTCGCGTGTGAAAACGCTCCAAAATGGCTCCGGGGTCGCTGCGCACAATCTCCCATTGCGCTGTCAGCAGCTCTCTGTCCAGGCTGCCGAATTTGAACAGCAATATTTTGACCACCAAAAACAAATACAGGGCGAACACGATATAGCCAACGATGGTCACCAGCCCCAGCGGGTTACCCTTTTTTTCGGTCTGACTCAAGGTCGAATCCCCTCTCCAACAACTTCTTCGTCTCCGTAAAACGAATCGCCTCATTTTCTGCGCCCATCACTACGGAGATCAAGCGTTTATCGCCTTGTTTGGCGGTTCCGGTGAAACAGTAGCCTGCCTGATCGGTGAAGCCCGTTTTCAGCCCATCCAGTCCGAGCACGCTCATCGAATGGTCGTCTGCTTGCACCATCAGATTGGTGTTTTTCACTCTTTCTCCTGTTGTAAGCCGCACAGACGGCTGCGCGGTCAAATCCACAATCTCGGGAAAATCCCGGATCAAATAGTAAGCGAGCATTCCCACGTCTCTCGCTGTCATTTCGTTTTGTCCATAATCATAATCCAGTCCGGTCGCATTCACAAATGACGAGGCTGTCAAACCAAGCTCCGCCGCTTTCAAATTCATCTGCTCAGCAAAGGCCGGGGTGCTGCCTGCCAAATATTCGCCAATCGCCACTGCCGCATTGTTCGCTGAGCCGACTGCCATGGCTTCGTACAAGTCTTTCAACGGATAGCTGCGCCCCGGCTCAAGACTGACTCTCGCTCCCTCGGCGCTGGCAGCATTGACGGAAACAGGCACCTCGTCTTCCCACGTTACCCGCTGTTCCTGGATCGCTGCGAGCAGCAGGTACTCGGTCATCATTTTGGACATACTCGCCACCGGATATGCTGTATCGGCGTCTTGCGCATACAAGACTTCGCCTGTCTGACTATCGATCAGGATGGCTGCCCGCGCATCTACATTGGCGTCCAGCACCCGCAAATTCCCCAAGACTTGATTAAGCCGCAGGTCAGCCTCTACGGAAATCGTATCGCGAAAAAACGCAATTCCGACCACCAGAGCCACCAACAACAGCAGCAAATTGCCTCTCCTCATAAAAAAAGCCCTCCTTGCCCGCATGACACGTTCTGCATCCATGCTGATAAGGATAGGCTTTCATATTTAAAAAAATCGCAACCAATGGTAAAGAAAGAGTAAAGGATTTATAACGTTCCGCTTATAGTGCGGGGAAGCCATACGGTGAACGTCGTCCACTCCGGCGTGCTCTCCACAGAAATCGTGCCCTGGTGCAAGTCGATAATGCTTTTGGCGATGGCGAGTCCAAGACCTGATCCGCCTGTTTCTTTGGAGCGCGAGCCTTCCACGCGAAAAAACCGTTCAAACAAGCTCGGCAAATACTCAGCCGGGATGGGCGCCCCGTTGTTGGCAACGGTAATAGCCACTCCCCGCCCCTCAACAAATACGCGCACGAGAATGTCCGTACCGTCACGCCCGTATTTTACCGCGTTGGAAATGAGATTTTCCAACACGCGCACGAGCTTGTCGGTGTCTCCGGTCATTTCGATTTTTTGATCCGGCGTATCGACGTGCAGAGACAGCCCCGCTTCCTGCGCGTCGATGCGAAAACCAACCGATACTTGCTCGACCAGCTCGACCAGATCAAATTGCGTGTGGCTCACATGCGCTCCTCTGTTTCGCACCTTGGTATATTCAAACAGATCGTTGACCAGCACGTTCATCTGTTTGGCCTTTTCATAAGCGATATGGGCGTACTGCTTGATCTGCTGTTCGTCCGTGTACTTGTTCTGCTCGATCAGCCCCAAATATCCAATAATCGAAGTCAACGGAGTGCGCAGGTCGTGGGAAACGTTGGTCACCAGATCATCTTTGGACTGCTCCAGCCGCCGCTCCTCCTCCATCGCATCGCGCGTGCTTTTCACCAGCGCATGAATGCTGTCCA
Source organism: Brevibacillus sp. 1238 (assembly GCF_029892995.1). Taxonomy (NCBI): domain Bacteria; kingdom Bacillati; phylum Bacillota; class Bacilli; order Caryophanales; family Paenibacillaceae; genus Brevibacillus; species Brevibacillus sp. 1238. Next base: position 383,268 of record NZ_JARXWC010000005.1, read on the forward strand.
CGACATTCCCCAAATTGCCTTCGGGGCGTATGGAAATAACGTGCTCATAGTTTCCTTTGGCAATGTAGTGCAGCTCGGAAATAATTTGCTCCATCTGCTTTTGCTCGACGTATTTGCGAATACGGACGATCGTCCAGGCGGCAAACAAGCCTGTCGCCAAGAGAATGATCGGGATTTTGAAAGAATCTGTCCCGAATGTGCGTCTCAGCATCCAGACGTACTCTTTGATCTGGGGAATGCTGTACAAATATTTGTTGGCGAAATAAGCGGCTGTCTGGAACAGGGCGTAAAAAATCAGCAAGCTGAGCAACAGATCGACGAGAATGCGAAAAAAATACTTGGTACTAAGCTTCAATTTTATAGCCCACCCCCCAGACCGTTTGGATCACCTTCTCGCCCTTCGTCGCTTTCTCCAGCTTCTCCCGCAAGTTGCTGATGTGCACCATGACGGTTTTGTAGGACACGTAGTTCTCCATTTTCCAGCAGCGGTCGAAAATTTCTTCGGAAGAAAATACCCGGTTGGGGTGGCTCGCCAGCAAAAACAGCACGGAAAATTCGAGCGCCGTCAGCTTGATCGGGATGCCGTCCTTCGTCTGGACGACGTGGCTTTGCTTGTCGATAATAAGCGGCCCCGCCTCGATCACATGGTCTTGTTTTTGCTGCTGCACGTAGTTCGCCCGCCGCAGGAGCGACTTCACCCGCGCAATGACCTCCAGCGGATTGAACGGCTTGACGACATAGTCGTCGGCTCCTGTCATCAGTCCCATGATTTTATCCATGTCGTTCGTCTTGGCGCTGGCCATCAAGATCGGGATGGTGGAATTTTTGCGTATGCGTTTTGTCACTTCCAGTCCATCGATATTGGGCATCATCACGTCCAAAATGACGAGATCCATGCTTTTTTGCGCCAGCTTTTCCAGCGCCTGCAAGCCGTCGTAGGCTTTTTCGATTTCGTAGCCTTCGTTGCCCAAATAAATCGCCAGCAAGTCCACAATTTCCTTGTCGTCATCAACGATCAAAATTCTCATTGTCCGCACCTCCGCACGAATCCGAGTCGTTACTGACCACTATAGCAAAAATGTTTAAAGAAAAGCTAAAGCTGCGTCAGGCAGCCCAAATGCTCGGCGAAAATCGCAAGTCCTGGAGCGAGTTCGCCCGCTTCTACACGCCTTCCCAAACAAAAAAGCCGACGGCACTCGCGCCATCGGCTGGATCAGTCGACTCACACACTGGCGTGCGCAAGCTTCCGACTGCTTTCTATTCTTTTGGATGAATCATTTGCTCAGGACGCACTACCGCGTCGAATTGCTCCTCTGTCAAAAGGTTGCTCTTGATCGCTGCTTCCTTGAGCGTAATGCCTTCCTTGTGCGCCAGTTTCGCTACCGCTGCCGCATTTTCATAGCCGATATGCGGGTTGAGCGCCGTTACCAGCATCAGCGAGTTGTTCAGGTTCTCCTTGATAACAGCAAGGTTCGGCTCAATGCCTACCGCGCAATGGTCGTTGAACGACTTGATCGAGTCTGCAAGCAGACGTGCGGATTGCAGGAAATTGTAGATGATAACCGGCTTGAACACGTTCAGCTCGAAGTTGCCTTGACTAGCGGCAAAACCGATAGCGGCATCGTTGCCCATGACTTGGCAAGCTACCATCGTGATCGCTTCGCTTTGCGTCGGGTTCACTTTTCCTGGCATGATGGAGCTGCCCGGCTCATTGGCAGGGATCACGATTTCACCGATGCCGCAGCGCGGGCCGCTCGCCAGCCATCTGACGTCATTGGCGATCTTCATCAAGTCGGCTGCCAGTGCCTTCAACGCGCCATGTACATGCACCAGCTCATCGTGGCTGGTCAGCGCGTGGAATTTATTTTCCGCCGTGACAAACTTTTTGTTGGTCGCTTCACTGATTTCCGCAGCGACCATCTCACCGAAGCGCGGATGTGCGTTGATGCCTGTTCCAACCGCGGTACCGCCAATCGCCAGTTCGCGCAAATACTCGTTGCTTTCCTTGATCATTTTCTCCGTTTTTTCCAGCATGCGCACCCAGCCGCTGATTTCCTGACCGAGTGTCAGCGGGGTAGCATCCTGCAAGTGAGTCCGGCCGATTTTGATGATGTCTATGTATGCTTCGCTCTTTTCTTTCAGCGTCTGTTTCAGCAGGGCGAGTGCAGGCAAAACTTGATCCTCGACTGCGACCAGTCCAGCCATGTGCATGGCAGTCGGGAACGTATCGTTGGAGCTTTGCGATTTGTTCACATCGTCGTTGGCGTGAATGCGCGCGCTGCTGCCTTTTGCCTCCAGCAGTTGGTTGGCGCGGTGCGCGATGACTTCGTTGACGTTCATGTTGGACTGGGTGCCGCTTCCCGTTTGCCAGACAACCAATGGGAAATGCTCGTTCCATTTTCCTGCGATGACTTCGTCTGCTGCTGCCACGATCGCTTCGGCCTTTTCCGCATCCAGCTTGCCCAGCTTTTGGTTAGCCAAAGCTGCGCTTCTTTTCAGAATGGCAAACATGCGGACAACTTCCAGCGGCATTTTTTCTTCACCGATCTCGAAGTTTTGGAAGCTGCGCTGCGTTTGCGCCCCCCACAGCTTGTCGGCAGGCACTTTCATTTCACCCAACGTGTCTTTTTCAATACGAAATTCCATCTCGCATCCTCCTCTATGAATGATTGCCTCTTTTATCATGTCCACTTCTTCCCTTTTGGAATAAAGGCAGACGTATTCAATTAAAATGATAATGATTTTCATTCTTGTTATCAAGAGGAGAAGTGTATATAAAAAACCGCAGCGCCTCTTGTGTGGCAAACTGCGGTTCTTGTCCAAGTGCTTATCTGCTTTCTACCTCGACGGACATCACGTGATCCACAGCTTTCAGCAAGCTGTAAATATCAGTCGTATATGTATTCTCCGAAGCGGTAATCATCATCTCCAGCTTTTGCAGTCCGTTCTCCAGGTCCTTGACCTTGACCCGCTTCACCTGCAGGTCGATGTGCTTAATCTGCTTGAAAATGCCATCCAGATCGCCGCCGCTCTCGACCACGATCTTGATCGACAAATCTCGTTGCCGCAAAGATTCGGGTCCGACCCATTTGAGGATGAGCGGAAACAGGTTGATCGCCAAAATGATCAGGACTGTCGCGGTCACAGCCTCAAAGTAAAAACCTGCTCCCACCGCAATACCCAGTCCGGAAGCCGCCCAGACCATGGAAGCTGTCGTCAGCCCGGAAATCACATCGTTGCTTCTGCGCAAAATGACGCCGGCGCCGAGAAAACCGACCCCGCTGACAATTTGTGCAGCAAGTCGCAACGGGTCCATATTGGTGTGCCCAGGCAAGGAGAACCGATGGACAGACTCAATCGAAACAATCGTAATCAAGCAGCTCGCCACCGATATGACCATGCTTGTCTTCACGCCAAGCGGCTTGTGCTTCAACTGTCTGTCCATCCCGATCAGCAAGCCCAGAAACATCGCAATCCCCAGCTTCATCAAAAAATCATAAGCCATTCGTTTCTCCTCCCCTCTCGTTTAATGTCAGCTTTTCTTCCATCACTCTATTAGAAAGTATATACGCTCTCCCTGAAAAATAGGAGAGAAATTTTTCATCTGCTGCTCCTATTGTAATCCGGCCCCTCTGTCTTCATGCAAAAAGCGGAAAACCCCCTCGCCAGGGATTTTCCGCTTCGCTTTTGCTTTATGAATGACTGCGAATCATGCGTTTTTGTAACGACAGCAGACGTCCAAAAAGGAAGATGGCTCCGGCAGCCAATCCCGTGATCAGACCAATCCAGTAGCCAAATGCGGCGAGCGAAGTGAACTTCGCCAGGATATATCCCAAAGGCAAGCCAATCACCCAGTAGGATACCAGCGCTACGATAAAGGGAACGGTCACATCCTTGTACCCGCGCAGCACCCCTTGGATCGGGGCAGCGACAGCATCAGAGATCAGGAAAAGGATCGAGTACATCAAGAAATGCTGGGCAAGCTCCAACACCTCTATGTCCGTCGTGTAGAAACCGGCTACTTGCTTGCTAAACATCAGCAAGCTGACCCCAAACATCAGGGCGATGCCAAGCGCAATCCCTATGCCCAAATAACTGTACTGCTTCGCGTCCTGAAACCTTTTGGCTCCGACCTCAAAGCCGACGACGATCGTCAACGCCATGGATATGCTCAGTGGCACCATGTACAGGAATGACGCGAAGTTCATCGCTGCCTGATGCGCCGCAATCGTAATCGTGCTGTATTCACTCATGAACAATGTGACGGCAGCAAAAATGCTGACCTCGCAGAAGATGGAAAATCCGATAGGCAGCCCGAGCTTCAGCAGCTCTTTCCATGCCTTCATGGAAATGCGATAAAATGTAGAGAACATGCCAAATTCGACAAAAGGGTGGACGCGATTCACGACGACCAGACTAATGAGCAGGATACACCAATACGTAATGGCAGAAGCGTACCCGGCACCGATTCCCCCCAGTCGAGGCAAGCCAAAATGACCAAAAATAAATGCGTAGTTCAATAGCACGTTAATGGGTAAAGATAGCAAGGTAATGAACATCGTTACCCGTGTCTGTCCCAATGCGTCGATAAAGCAACGGAGCACAGTATAGAGGAACATCGGAATAATTCCGAGGCCAATTGCATGCAGGAAGCCACGCGCAATCGTGCTCACCTCCGGCTCCAGTTGCATCCAGTTCAGGATCGGATCAAGCAGCAAACCGCCGACGATCATGACACCAACTGCAATCGCTACACTCAAATACAAGGCTTGCATCACGGTATAAGGCACCTGATCTCGTTTCCCTGCCCCAACCATCTGTGCAACCATTGGCATGACCGCCATCAAAATCCCGGTCAAGCCTGCTTGAACAGGTGTCCACAGACTCGCCCCAATCGCTACACCCGCCAAATCTGTCGGACTCGCATGCCCTGACATAATCGTATCGGCGAACGTCATGGAAAACAGCGCCAGTTGCGATATCAAGATAGGAAGCAATACAGTCAAAAACTGTCGCCATTTTTCTTTTAGCGAATAGGTTTCATTCATTTTTTCGTTTCCTTCTAACCTTATAAGATGGGAAAACAATCATGCACCGATGTAACAGAGAACTGTTTATCTCTTAAATTATAAGTATAACAAAACAAGCAGGAATCGGCAAAATAATGGCAGTACATAAAAAACAAAGCCCAGGCTGTTGGGACTGACCCCGTAATGTGAGACAAATCAAAACACCTTTAAGAGAACCTGACCATGTCGTAAGATATGGGGACAACCTTGGAGGTGTTTTTGC
>NZ_JARXWC010000006.1:0-359331 GCF_029892995.1 Brevibacillus sp. 1238
TTGCAAGATGTGATTGATTTGCTTATCCTAAAAATGAACAGGAAGCTTGATGGTCGAATTGTAATTGGGCAGACCAGCGCAGACGGGATAGGCGGTGTGGGAGGGTACCATGTTTTCTTTGAGGCGGATCAAAGGGGACGTGGGGGTAGTAAAGATAAGGGAGGGGAGACGAGGAGGACTGAGGGGACGGGTAATGGTGGTAGAATACCAAATAAAATAACCTCAACACCCGAATTAGAAGAACACCTAAAATACAGAGAATACGTGGATGAAAATGGAAAGAAACACAAAAACAAAAAAGGAATTGTTGGTGCACATAACAGCGATGAATTCTTTAAAAATGATGTATTAATTAGAAGTGAGAATAAAGTTTATGATATAAATGGAAATGAAGTAAAAGGGGTTAGGCAAATCGAATATAGTATGCCTGAAATTGATGGTAAAACAGAAAAGCCAACTGGAAATTACAATCAAAGTACCAACACAAAAACCATCTATGATCCGAATATAATTTCAGATAGAGAATATGTTGATAGAGGTATAGAGGCTGTAAATAATGCGCTAGAAAAAGAGCCATCTGGCGTCTTACCACATACGTGGACAGGAGTGGATTCAAAAGGAGTCACATGGCTTGGATATTATAAAAATGGGAAAGTTACATCGTTTTTCCCAACTTCACCTTAGGAGGAATATTTATGAAAAAATTATTAGATTCTAGTGACTTAATTAGTTTAGAACACTTACCAGTACAAGATTTAATAAATTTTTGCTACACTTATGGGGTTTTTAAAAGAGCAGTGGAGTGTTTAAGTACAGGAATTGGTTTCGGAACTGATTTTGGTGGATTTACCTTTTGGAGCGATTTAGATGAATACGATAAAACTTTTTATGAAGAAGAATTTATAGGTACTGAGATTGAATACGGAGACAATTCAGTAATTATTTATTATGATATTCTTTTTCATTATCTTAAATTAGCAGCAAATAGGTATATTGAACAAAATCCTCATGATGAGCAAGAAGTTGAAAAGTATCTTGAGGACATGAAAAGAAATCTAAATATAGAGGAGAAAATCTAAATAATCAAGTTGGGGTCTGCCAAATATTTTGAGTAAACTAGTTTACAACTCCAACAACAAGATCGTACAATACAACCAACAAACAAAACACAAAACAATTGAAACACTTGATAAACTTTCAAAGGCTTATTCCACCTGAACGACGAGGAGGAATGAGCTTTTTTGTTCGCGCGAATTTAAAAGTGTATATTGTAATTGAGGAATAGACGTATGGCGTAATTAAGCTCAAGCTCGCGAAGTTACAGCACTTCAAATCAAACAGAATAAGAAATAGAGAGTAAATTCCACGGTGGGAGTATAAAGCAAAATGAAAAATAATAGCTTAATAAGTGCCGCAGAAAGAATTTCATTATTGATTTTGATAATATTCGTAATCAGAATTACAAATCACATCATTTATTAGTGCAAGAATTCCTTAGAAGGGCTGCACGTGTTATTCACGAATATTCAATTACTTTAAAGACTTTAAGGTATCCGTTTATTTCTGCATATGATGTAATGGATAGAGAGTTAGACATAGATGTCCTTCAATGGTGTCCAAAACTTGAAGAAATTCATAATGGTACTATTAAATATATGTGTCGATACTATCTTGAATGGTCAGCTTTAATAGATAAAGGGATATCAGTTGCGTTAGAACATAAGGATTTGTATGAACCGTTGATACAATTATTAGAAAGAGGAGGGAGTTTTAATATTCGTCAAAATTCAATGATTGTTGGTGAGGCTACCTTCCATCTTCCTACTTATCGTGACAAGGTAATTATGGAACAGAATGATATAAGTGAGCAATCTTTAGATCAATCGGATTTAGAACAAGACATGGAGATAAAGTGGGAAAATGAGGACGGACTGATTATTACAAGCTACCTAGAGTATGCTCAAAATAGAATTACGTCTATCAATTTTATGCTTGAACAACCAGAAAAGAAATCCCATGTAATCTTAATAAATGAATTTTTAAGAAGGGCGGCATATTTTGAACGATTTTTATATTTAAGTATCGATAGTCCGTTTGTTAATGCTGTAGAAGCGCTGGGGTATTCATATACATTAGAGATAGAAGAAGTATGTCCGGCTATTCAATCAATTGAAAGTGAATTAATCAAGTCAGTTTGTATAAATTATTTAGAACTATCAGCGTTAGTAGATCAGAAAGTACTAAAAGCTCGAAAGTATTATAATCTATATGAGCCTATGATTAAATTATTTGAAAGGGGTGGGAAAGTCATCCTTATGGATAACAATATTATTGCTGGATCAGAGATAATTCCGCTTGCAGATTGGTATGTAGACGCCATAACGAACTCACCGGAAGATATAAGTGATAGAAATTTAAATTTACTTGACTCAACTTTATTTGAGTGAAATAACTAAATAAATCTTGATATAATTTGGGCAGATTCGGGATTCACTGAGCAAGTTGATACTGAAGCTCTATAATTTTTTATTTTGAAAAAAGAATGAAGTGGTAGAGCTACTAACCTCTGGATAAACTTATCATTTAACACGTACAATTCATAAAAAATGTTTACAGCGTAACGGCAAGTCGTAAAATACAACCAACAAACCAAACACTAAAAAACTTAACAACACTTGATAAACTTTCAAAGGCTTATTCCACCTGAGCGATGAGGAGGAATGAGCCTTTTATGCATGCTCAGATTTAAGAGAGGAAAAGGAAGATGGCAAAACGGACAGGAAGGAGAGAAGATACTTAGGTTTAATTACTCAGGCACAAGCAAAGTATGAGTTGATAGTGGAGAAAGGCGGCAGAAGGAGGGGGAGTGTGTACCACAGACGCTCTCGAAATGGACAGATGGAAAACACGATGTGCTCATCGAGAACGAGCATGCCTTGCTAAGCAAGTCGCAGCTCGTTTTCAATCGTTCAGGCATCATATCACGATTGAAAAAGACGGTCAGGATTGACACTGGAGACAGACTGGACTTTTTTAAAACGAATCGCGTCCCATGTTGGAGCCATTCTCGTACCAGATTTGAGTGCGCATAAGGTACGCTTGTGGATCGGCATGCCCGAGGGACGCAAGCAAATCAAGCTGGAAGAAGAATCGTCATACGAGGTCAATCGGGCCATCGCGCCGTACATGAAAAAAGCCGCAAACGGCTCCTCGTCCGTCAGCGAGTACCAGTACACGACGTACGCCTTCGATTACGACGACCTGCTGCAAATCGGGGATGAGGTGCAGCGGGAAGGGCAAACGTTTGTCATTACAAAAGTGACTGGGAAGCTGGAGCAGGGACTCCTGAGGTGGAGCTACGTCTGCGCCGTGCCGGAAGCCGTCAAGCAAACGAAGCTGTACAACAAGGCCATCATCGGTGCGGCGATCGACGGAAAAGTGATTCAAATCGGACGAAACCAGGTCAAGCTCCACCTGAACATGGACAAAAAACAAGAGCCAAGCAAGGCCCAGTGGTTCCCGTATGCAGCGGAAGGCAACCAAATTTTGTACCTCATGCCCGAGCTCGGCTCAAAGGTAAAGCTGTACTTCCCGAGCGACGATGAAGACGACGGCATGGTCATGAACTCCGTGCGCCATGCGCCTAAAGGAGCGGCTGTCGAGAAGCAAGAGCGGCAAATGCAGGACCCCGGTGTGAAAACGTTTGGGAATCCGCAGGGGAAAGAGTTTACGCTCGGGGATAAAGAGCTGACGATGACGGCCAAGGAAGGGATGCTTTACATCTCGATGAACAAGGATGTAGGCATCAGTCTGAAAAGTACCTCGAATGTGAATATCAGTGCGAGTGGTGCTCTGACCTTGAAAGGGGCAGCCGTGTCTTTGTCCGGGACGCAGAGCTTGAACGTAAAAACGGCGTCGGATACGATAGAATTGTTGGAGGAAAACAAATCCAGTAGTGAGGAGATTAAGCTGGAGGCTAGCAAACGAAAGAAGTACGACCAGCTGTTTAGTGAATTTGAAAAACAAGTGCAGGCTAAAGGTATTGAAGCGGTGAAGAACGACCGAATACGGGCCAATTTGGATGCAGAAACTGCAGCGAATAAACAATACTGGGAGGATAATTTGTCTGCGCTTTGGAGTGCTGTGGTCGATACAGCAGATATTGCGTTTACCGCATTAATGCTCGGCAACTCCGAAGAAATTTATGAAGGGGTAAGTGGTAAAGAGGTAGGATCACTAACAGAGCGAAATCAAATGGCAAAAGGAGTCGTGCAAAGCGCTACCAATACCATTAATTATGCGGGGCAGGTACTTTCAGGGGATAAATCGCTGAGAGAAATGGGAACAGACTTGTACGAAGCAGGCAAGTCGGGCGCAAAAGAATTATACAGCGACTTCGTAGAACCTTTTGTAAAAGATGCGGAATACATGTGGGATGACACTGTAAAAGGCGGCATGTGGACCAGATCGATTGAAGAAAGCTACGAAAAAGGCCGAAATAGAGGCAAGCAAGATTTAGTTATCGCCGAGCTGCTACTCAGCCGTGGGGCTGCGTCTGCCTATAAGCAGGGAGTAAAAAAGGCAATTGACTTACCAGATGGGGATGACCAACGTGGAAAACGAGACGGTGGAAATAGAACGGGATTACTTCTCGATGGCGTAGATAACAACCGGAACAGTAGTGCATCCCTAAAGGGTGGAAAGCTAAAGACGCAGGCTAAGAGTTTTCCAAAATCGATCGAGGAATTACAAGAAATGGTTGATAAGCTTCTCAAGCAGATGGGGAACGTGCTTGGAGGAGTTGCTGTTTTTAGAGACGTTTATTCGGGTCAATATAGGTATTATTTTGTTCGGCATGATGATTTGCCTGGTAATGGAGGCGGTGGTGGAGGGAATCATCGTCGGAGTGATAATGATAATGAGGGGACGGGTGATGCTAAACTTGATGATATTATAGAAAAGGGTAAAAAGATAACAAACTTTGATAATCCTGCCGATCCGTTTAGAGATGTATTGGGTGCAGGTTCTAAGTCGCATCCAGAAGAATGGAATAAACTAATTAAAGATCTTGAAGAAAATCGAGTAGAGGTGGTTTATAGGGAAGGTGGATTAGGATATGGGCCTCTTAGAAAAGGAGAACCAGGTCAGGTTTTATTAGATCCTAATGCATCTATGAGTGCTTTAAAACATGAGTACAGTCATTTTTTAGAAGCTAAAGCGAATGGATTCCCTTCTGCTGCTGAATCATATCAAAATTGGGAAGGAAGAATTGCCGACGAACTTAAAGCTTACACTATCGAAATTGAAGAAGCGAAACGATTAGGATTAGATAATGTTGTGGAACAACTTCAAAAGAACTTTGAGGATGAGAAACAGTACATTATCGACAGGTTTAAACCGATAGATGAGTAATAACAATTAGGAAAGGAAGAAGAATAGTGGCTTCAATAGCTGAATTAGTAAAAGAACTTGAAAATGATACAATCCAGAATGAAGATTTAATTGTTTGTATGGAGGCTTACAGTTATAGAGTTGTTGTTATGGCGATGTTTAAATCGATAGAAAGAAATTATAGTAATCAAAGAATAGTTGATAGATTAGCTGAACTCAGTAAACTATTGAAAGACAATAAATTTCTTGGACCATGGCAAATGGGACATGTTGCTTTAGCAACGTTAGCGCTATTAGACAATGAAGATGCCAAAGATAAATTCAATGAACTTTTCGAGAATCTAAGTGATAATGATAAATTTCTAGTAGATAACTTTATTAAATCAGAATCATATAAAGCATAGAGAAACGGGTCTATCAAGAATTTTGTGTACGCTCATTTACAACACCAACAACAAGATAATACAATACAACCAACAATGCCACAATGCGAGCTAGCCGCCCGTGTTGTGGTCTTTTTCATTTGCTGTTATATTCCAAGCAACACAAACGTACAAGTAGCGGCTATTCAAAAATACCCCACCCAGTGCCGAATGAGTAGGGCAGTTGAATCTAAGTAGCCTTAACTCAAGTTGAATTCGTATAAAGACTTTTTCATTTTATTTGTACGCACATCAATGTTTTAGCTTTATACCCTAAAAAGTGCTATTCCGATACATTAAACAGGTCGATTATGGTCAGATACCACCATGATTGACCTGTTTTTTTGTTAGCTTCGTTTTCTCACAGTTTTTTGAAATCAATCGCAACTGTAAGGTACGTCGCTCTGATAGATAGGATGAGAAACTAACCAATCGCACCTTTAAGGATGTGTAGCACGACAATTAATAGTAGTGGGGGCTACATCGAAAATATTTTTGATTTTATCAGCAACTGAATGGCAAGTTATCGCGATTGTTACTGTGAAGAAATGAATCTGGTGACGACCAGTTGACATATAACAGGTAAGGTAACGTGTAGGCTAGCCGCCTTCCTAACTTCATAGCCGCTCCGAGGCGGAACTAAATTGCGAGAAGGAAGGTAAAGGGAATGAAGGATTTTGTTCAAATTCAGAATTGTCAAGCCGCTAATGAGTAAATGGACAAGGTAAGTCAAGAGAGTCAGTTCACATCACAGCATAAAGGGTTTACAAAAGTGCCGCATAAAATCCATCGGTGCTACGGCTTAACACATTATGAGAAGCTGATTCTGATTGACCTAATCGCTTATATGAGCGACAAACGTCAATGCTATCCGACCATCGAAATGATTGCCCGAAATGTCGGATGCAGTTCAAAGTCAGTAGAACGCCATATCAAGGAATTGGCAGACAAGAAGATGATTCTGGTCAGTCAGGGTAAGAACAACACGTATTTCCTGCCAAATTATCTGCATTGCCACCCATATCTGCTTATGTCAGAAAAGACTCATGAGTTTATTAGGAGTATACGGAAGCAGGTAAACGAGCGAGAGTTGACGCTTTGGATTCAGGGAATGGTCAAGCGTGACGAATACAAGTCGTATAAGAAGGTTTTTTAAACGAGTACGTTGAGAGACGAGATTATATGGCGGTTATCTATTCAGATGAATACGATGTAGGGGATGAAGGGTATTTTGGTGAAAATTGCATTTTGTTTTATTATGGTGTAGATGATACTTATGATATTGTCAGTTATAAAGAACTATATGATTACTTGCAGGTAGCATGTAATTTCTATATTGAAAAGAACGAAGACAAAAAAGATGAAGTTAACGAGTATTTATTGAGAATTAAAGAGAAATATAGTATTTAAGAATAATGGGTAGAATCCAGATTTTTTTGTAAGCCTATTTACAACCTCAACAACAAGATCATACAATACAACCAATAAACCAAGCATTAAACCATTCAGACACTAATAAACGTTCAAAAGCTCATTCCCACTTGAATCATGAGTAGGAATGAGCTTTTTTGTCATCCAAGAGCATATATGGAGCAGGTATGAGTGGGATGTAGCGGCAAACGAGACTCTCGCGGTCATGACGAAACGAACCTTGGATAAACAGATCCGCCGAGGTGGAAGGGAAGTTTGCGGCCTTTGGGGATACGTTGGCTGGTTTGTGGGGGGCGGCGGTAGACGCGGGCGACCTGGTTGTGACAGGGGTTTTGGGAGGCGATGACGCCCAGCCCAAAGCTTGTATGAGTTTGTGAGCGGCTCCGAAGTCGGTTCGCTGACCGAGAGGAACAATCTGGCCAAAGGAGCGGTGGAAGTCGCCACGAACACAATCGAATATGTAGAGAACGTGGCTTCAGGCAAAAAATCATGGCAGGACGTAGCCCAAGATGCAGGCGAAGCAGCCGTCTCGATCGGGACAGGATTATACAACGATTACATCGACCCTTTTGTGAAAGACGAGAAGTACAAACAGGATAATTTGCACGGCGGTCTGTGGACCCGCTCGGTCGACGAAAGCTACGCAAAAGGGCAAAACGAATTTAAGAAAGACATGGTCGTAGCGGAAGCCGTACTGACGGTGTATAGCGGTGGAATGGGCACAGCAGCATTAAAAGGCGGTAAATTGGTGGCGAAGCTGGACGTGGATGCGCCGCATGGTTCCAAAAAGCCGCACGCTAATAGTGATTCGGACGGCGGAAAGGGAAGAGGCGGACCCCTGCACGGCTCCGGCAAAAATGACCTGCTGGAAGGCACGCCCCTCAAGGACGGGAAGCTCAAGACGAAGGCCAAGCTATTCGCTAGAGCTCCAACTTGACAAAAATCGTGAGCGTTAATGACAAAAGCGAAAAAACAACCGATAAAAAACCGCCAACCCGCCAAGGAACTGGCGGTTTTTTGCGCCCGAATCTCGTAAACTCCTAAAATCTGGAGACAAATTTGCCGTTAACAAGGAGAGAGAAGCCACTTTTTCCAAGTGGAAAAAACAAAGGCAAAAATCAGCAAACAGAGGAAGTGACTCCATGGAGTTCGAATTTCACGTCACACTTGACGACGTCGCTTTAGACGACAAAGCAGCGTTTATCGGCATCTGCCAAGCGCAGCAAGTAAAACCGCTGATGATTGTCCTCGACAAAGGGAATTACATCCACCAGCCGATGATGACGGGGGTGATCCAGCGCCCGGACTTTCAGGCAGCCAAGAGCGAGATGGACAGGATTGCCGCTGTGTTTCAGGAGGGCGGATTTACGGTTGTCCGTAAAAAAGTAGAGATTTCGCCAAAAGAAACGGCCTATTTTCACGCGCCGATTACAGAGCGATTCAAGCCGTATTTTGAATGGCATGGAAAAGTGGAGATCGAGGATGTCGACGGACTGAAACAACTGTGCAAGCCATCCGGTGGACATATCTCTCGAAACTCGCTCAATCCGAACGGAAAAGTCAGGTTTGTGACGGTTCGGGAGTACGAGAGCGAAGCGCAGTTTTACGAGCGGGTCAAGCAGATTCATATTGCTTTGCAGGAAAAGCAAATCGCGCTTGTAAAAGAACAATTCGAGTTGTGCATTTACGACAGCAGAGAGGAACTGGACAGCGGCTGGATTTCGTAGGGCGCAGGAAAGGAAGGGGATAGCACTATGAACGGGAATGAAAAGCTGCATCTAAACCTGAGCAGCCTGGATGAGGATACCAGGGAACTTGTCGTGTTGGAAGCGTTGCTAAAAAGAATGGCTTTGGTGAACATGCCGTTTGTCTTGAAGGGCAGCTTGCTGACACGGCAGTATTTGGCGAATCCGGACATGCGGGACGTGGATGACATCGATTTTTTGTACGCGGGGAAAATTCGCGATGCAGAGCATGCGCACGAGACGTTTACAAGCGCATTAATCCGGGCGACAGAGATGGATTTGCAAGATGGCATCGTGTTCAGGAGTTTCCGCGAGAACGCCTTTTGGCGAAGGATCGACTATGCGATGGCGGACGATTTTCCGACTGTGAATACCGATATCGCCTACTATTTTGCGGGAGAAAAGCGCGAAGCCAATCGGTATCACGAGCTGTATCTGGACATTTCCTTTCACCTCGACATGCAGCTTGCGCCTGTCTCACTGGAGTACCGGCCTGTGCTGGGCGACAGCTTCTGCGTAACGTACACGGTGCCGCTGTCGATCCAGGTGGCGTGGAAGCTGCATCAGACGATCGTGCGCCCGCGATTTAAAGACCTCTACGATTTGAACTACTTGCTGGCTCATCCAGCGTACGATGAACAGGCGTTGGCGGAGACGTTGCAGGCTTTAGTGGACGAATGCAGGCTTGAGCCATCGATTGCGAAGCACGATATGCAAAAAGTATTGGTGCATGATCTAGCAGATCTGTATCCTTTGCTGATCAATGATTACGAGCTGAGAAAGTATGCAGGAGGCAACAACCAGAAGCTGTTCTACATGGAGTTTGCCCAAGAGCTGCGCAAAACGATGAATCTGGCGGGCATCAACAAAGCTGCTTTTGCAAATTTGCCAAGCCCGAGCATGCCCACATAATATGTCAAAAGAACCTTGAGCGGCGTTGTCCGCCAAGGTTCTTTTTGTCGCTGCTTTCTCGCTCCGTTGTTATACGAGCTTCGCTTTTTTTACGTGCTTTCTCAGCATCAGATGGCCAAAGTAAGCGCCGAGCAGTCCGCCGACCAAAGAGATCGAGCACATGAGCAAGATCATTTTAGGCGTATCGAAATAGTAAAGCATGTTTTCAATAGCCGCCGCCGAGTACGTTTTTTTCAAAATCGCCATGTACGAGTCGCGGAAGAAAATAAGCGGAACGACTCCGCACAGGGAATAGCCGACATAAAAAATTCCGTAAGCGATGGCATTGCGAGCGGAATGGACGGAAACATCTTTTTTCCAGAGGATCAGTTCCCCGATCAGCCCGATGACAGCGAGTGTCAGCATGTAGTTGGCATAGCCGAAACCGACGAAGTACAGACCCGTAATGATCGCGGTGAGAAACAGCGCTCCCGGTTTTCTGATTTTGTTGGACATAACCATGTAAAACGGGCCGTTGAGCAAGCCGGTAAGGCCGCCGACCAAAAGGGGCGAAATAACCGAGACGGCGGGACAAAAAGTCATGATGATGAGCATGATGACGTTGAAAATAGCCAAGGTAATAAAGTCGCGCATGGTCCATCTATTCGGGACAGCCAGCGTTTGAGCTTGCATGTAGCATCCTTCCTCTTCTTCAAAATGGTGTCCGTCGGCGAGTTGACCAGACGGATGAGACAAGCGAGTTCAATCTCCTCCTTTTCCCAAAATCCCCATCCAACAAAGCATGGTCACAAGGTATGTCGATGTCACGGAAGTATGAAAAAGTACAAGACACTGATAATGATAATTGTTATCAAAGTAAAAAGAAAGCTAAAATTTCTATTTTTTGGGACGTTTTTTCTCAAATATCGCCAATAATCTCCTTTTTTTGCCTTTTTTCTCGTCCGCAGTTAAAATTTCTAGTTCGTTTGGCATGGAAAGGGATGGGTGTACCTTCCCGATTGTAAAAAAATGACTGTGAACGACCTAAGGCGAGAACGAGAGAGGAAGCAAGCCCTGATCTGGCGAAAAAGCAGCCAAATGGACATTGTATAAATTTGTAAAAGGTGATAATCGTTATCATGCTTGTTACGTAAGCAATGGACGAATGGCGCACGACATAGCTGACCGTCTGTAAAACCGAATGGAGGAATGACTATGGACATGGTGAAACCGGCTGAGAGATGGCTGCTTGCCGAGCCTGATCAACACGACCAAATCCGCCTTTTTTGCTTCCCTTTTGCCGGGGGAGGAGCATCGATTTACAGGGGATGGGCGCAAGAGCTGCCCGCAGGAGTAGGGGTGTACCCGATTCAGCTTCCTGGCCGAGAAAACAGGCTGATGGAATCCGCCATCCGCGAGATGGATACGCTGGTTGCGGCGATTAGCCAGGCGATTCAGCCTTACCTGGATCGGCCGTTTCTTTTTTTCGGGCATAGCTTGGGCACAAAAATTGCGTTCGAGCTGGCGCGCTCCGTTCGCAGAAACTGGCAGTTGGCGCCAAGCCGTTTGATTGTGTCAGGGGCTCGTGCTCCGCATATCCCGGAGCCGAATCCGCTGTACCATTTGCCGCAGGAACTGTTCGTCGAGGAGCTGCGGCGGTTTGCCGGGACACCGGAGGCGATTTTGCGCAGCAAAGAGCTGATGGAGCTGTTCATGCCGCTGCTGCGCGCAGATTTCACGCTGGACGACACGTATTTGTTCAAAGAGGAGCCGCCGCTCGAATGTCCGATCTCTGCTTTTTGCGGCACACATGACCGAGAGGCGAGCGAGGAGGAAATGGCGGCTTGGGCGCAACATACGGCTGGCGACTTTACGATGAGCATCATCGAAGGCGAGCATTTTTTCCTGACGACGAACAGAGAGGAACTGTTGCGGCAGCTCTCCCCGATTTTGGCGGGGCATCTGAAAATGGCAGGGAACGAAGCAGCAAGTGAGCGGAGATGAGGTCAAACGCCGATAACGCTCGCCCGAAAGTGATCGTGGCGGAGTGGCAATTGGATCGTCATGCCGATCGGACAGATCTGCATCTTGCAGAAGCGGAGCTGCACATTTGGCTGGCGCACGTCCCTGCCTTTCGCGGGAAGGAACATGCGCTGCGCGAGGCGCTGACCCAAGAAGAAGTCGAGCGGATGGAGCGGTTTTATTTTGCGGCGGATCGGGAGCGATTCGCCGTCGCCCATGCCCTCGTGCGTGCCTTGTGCGGGCGCTATGAAGACATGCCTGTCGAGCGCGTCCAGATTGCGGCGGATCATCGCGGGAAGCCCGAACTGCGCACAGAGCGCAGCGCAGGGAAGCTCGCGTTTAACCTGTCCCATTCCGGGGAGCTGGTTGCGGCTGTCTTTGCGAGAGGGCGCAGCGTGGGAATTGACGTGGAATGGATTCGGGACATACCCGAATGGCCGCAGTTGGCGCAGCAATTCCATCCCGTCGAGCAGAAGCTGCTGCATGCGGCTGCCGCCGGGAAGCAGCAGCAAATGTTTTTCGACTGCTGGGCGCGCAAGGAAGCGTTTGTCAAGGCGACGGGGGAGGGCTTGTCACGCCCTCTCGATTCTTTTTGGATTGCAGAGGATGGCGAGCAGGGAATTTTTCGCGTAAATGGAGAGGGAGCAGCTCGGAATACATGGACGATTTTGGATTTCAGCGCGGCAGCAGGATATTCCGCGGCGATTGCTTTTGATCAGGGAGAACAGCAGATACATCCGGTGTTTTTGCGTGTCTAGCCGCTGAGAAAAACCGTGTGGAAACGAGAAACTTCTATTATACATATCAACTTGCTTGGTTTTTGAAAGTCCTTATTTTTATGTAAGTAAATGTAAAATCATCCCCGAGAAATGAAGGAAACGGGAGAAAGTGGAAGAAAATGCGCCGTTTCCTTCCAAAATGTAGAAAAAATAGACTACATAAGGAATTGACAATGAGAATCAGTATCAATATTTTGGTTGGTAGACAAACCAGCATGACCGACAGCGAATTTGGCAATGACCTGCATCATTCGGCTTGGGGTACGGACATACACCCGCGGCTATCTTGGAGGAGGAACGAATGAGAGCAAGCACCGATTGGTTTGAGCAAGCAGCAGAAACGTATGTACAACGCGGGTTTTGGGAGCCGTTGACTCTGGGGGAGCAACTGCGCCGATGGGCGGAAAAGTATCAGGACAAAGTGGCGTTGGTCGAGGATGAAGCGAGACTGACTTATCAGGAGCTGGATGTGAAGGCAGATGCGCTTGCCTCTGGCCTGTACCGCATGGGCATCCGCAAAGGCGACAAAGTCGCGGTCCAGCTTCCGAACCGGACTGCTTTTGTCCTGACATGCTTTGCCCTGTTTCGCATCGGGGCAGTGCCGATTCTCGTATTGCCTGCCCACAGGGAGGCGGAACTGGACGGGATTTTTTCGCTCGCTAAGCCCGTTGCCTATATTATTCCCACCACGTTTCTGGGCTTTGACTATACAAAGCTGGCGGAACATTTGGTCAAAAAACACGCGTGCGTGCAGTTCGTTTTGACCGATGGAGAAAGCGGCATCGGCACGAATCTGGCGACGATCAGCGGCCCGCCGATGTTGTTCGACGGCCCGGCTTATACAGATACGGCATTGCTGCTGTTGTCAGGCGGTACGACGGGCACGCCAAAACTGATTCCGCGCACACACACCGACTACGCCTACAATGCGCGAGCAATGGCTGCTCGCTGCGAGCTGACGGACGAGAGCGTCTATCTTGCTGTTCTGCCGATCGCGCACAATTTTCCGCTGTGTTGCCCTGGCATTCTCGGCGCGTTTTCGGTCGGCGGCAAGGTTGTGTTGTGTCAAACGACCAGCTGCGATGAAGCTTTTCCGCTGATTGAAAAAGAAAAAGTGACGATTACGGCATTGGTGCCTGCGCTTGTCAACGTCTGGCTGGAAGTTCTGGAATGGGATACGGAGAGCGATTTGTCCAGCCTGAAAGTGTTGCAGGTGGGCGGCTCGATGCTCGATGACAAGGTGGCTGGCCGCATCATGCGGGAGTGGACGTGCAAGCTCCAGCAAGTGTTCGGAATGGCGGAAGGCTTGATTTGCGGCACGTCGCTAGGCGATTCCGACGAAGTCATCATGACGACCCAGGGGCGGCCGATTTCCGAAGCAGACGAGGTACGGATCGTCGATGAGAACGGAGACGATGTGGCACCAGGCGAATACGGAGAGCTGATCGTCCGCGGGCCGTACACGATTCGCGGGTACTACCTGGCACCGGAACAAAATCGCGAAAGCTTCACGGAAGACGGCTTTTACCGCTCGGGAGACAAAGCGCGGTTCACGCCGGAAGGCAATATCCAGGTAGGCGGACGGATCAAGGAAATGATCAACCGCGCGGGCGAAAAAATCATGCCAGCCGAAGTCGAGTCGTACTTGCGTCTGCACCCGGACATCAGGGATGCCGCTCTGATTACACTGCCTGATTCCACGCTGGGGGAGAGAAGCTGCGCATTCGTCATCACGGACAATCCGGAGTTGACGCTGGCGGATATTCACGCCTTTTTCCAGGAGAAGGGCGTTGCGCGCTACAAAATGCCTGACCAGTTGGAATTTGCTCACAGCTGGCCGCTGACCAGTGTGGGGAAGGTCAATAAAAACAAGCTCAAGGAGATGGCTATGGCGAAACAAGTGGAGGCAACTGCGCCGATCAACACTTATCGGGAAGAAACGTTTGCTTTTGCAGGAGATGTTCATTTGGCGGCGGCAGAAATCGTCGAGCGTGGACTTTTTGAAGATTATGTACTCTACGAAAACGGGGATGAGCTGTCGATCGGAATGGGCATCCACGCTCTGGCTACCGTAGATGCGCAGCAGACGAAAATGGTTTGCGGCGGCGAGACGGCAACCTACGAAAACGCAGAGCTCGGCGAGACGATCGAACGAGCCTTCGCCGCTGTGCCGCTGGCCGACTGGCGCGCATACGGCACCGTGAACTTCGGCATGGCCCGTTACTACAACGGACTGCCGCTTGCTACCGAAGACCCGAATCTGCTCAAGCTGTTCATTCCGCAAGCAGAGGTGCGATTCCACAAGGGCGAGGTGCTTTTGCGGACGCTTGCAAAAGAGCACAGCGAGCAACTGGGGCAGCTTTTGCGTGAAGTGTTCGCGGAGTTGGCTGGCAAAGCACCGCAGAGCAGTCTGGCAGAGCGCGCAGGAAAAGAAAAGCTGGCTGTTCCGCAGGCAGATACGCACGGGGCAGAGACGTACATGCAGGGAGTTGCGGAAGCGGTTCGGGAAATTTCCGAGCGCAAATACCACAAGGTCATTTTGTCCAGAAAAATTCCGGTGTCCGAAGAGCTGGACATGGTTGCGAGCTACGTCGCCGGGCGCAGAGTCAACACTCCGGCACGTTCGTTCCTGGTTCGTCTGGAAGGGATGAATGCGGCGGGCTTCAGTCCGGAAACGGTTGTCGAGGTGGACAGCGAAGGCTGGGTCAGCACTTATCCGCTGGCGGGCACGCGTTCCAAAGGGGGCAGCGAAGCGGAGAGCGACAAGCTGAAAGCAGAGCTGCTCAACGATCCGAAAGAAATTGCCGAGCACGCCGTTTCGGTCAAGCTGGCTTTTGAAGAGATGAGGAGCGTCTGCGACGCTTCGACGATCTTGTTGACTGATTTCATGACCGTGGCGAGCAGAGGAACGGTGCAGCATATCGCTTCCAGGCTGAAAGGAAAACTCATGGAAGGCCGCAATTCTTGGCATGCGTTCCGGGCGCTGTTCCCGGCTGTGACGGCGTCAGGGATTCCGAAACGGGAGTCGATCGAAGCGATCGGCAGACTGGAGAGCGTACCGCGCAATTTGTACAGCGGATGCGTCATGACGTATGACGAGAGCGGAGCGATGGACGCGGCGCTCGTGCTGCGGACGATCTACCAAAAAGACGGCCAAGCGTGGCTACATGCCGGGGCTGGCGTAGTCGAAATGTCGCTGCCTGAGCGCGAACTGGAAGAGACGCGCGAGAAGCTGAGCAGTTTTTCCCGTCAGCTCGTCATGGCGAGCCGCGAGCTGGAGGCAGTGAAGCAACAATAGGGGCACTTTTGACAGAAAGGAGGAAACCGTGATGAAGCAAGTGCTTGATGACAGCAATTCCGCGGGAGTGGCGGCTTCTCTGGGCTATGACGCGGTGCGCCGCCAGATTCAATCCATGCTGCCCGGGGCGGTCGAGTTTGCTGACGAACAAAACCTGATTGAGCTTGGACTGAACTCCTTGCAGATGATGAGGATGGTCAACAAATGGCGCAAGGAAGGGGCGAAGGTGACGTTTGCCGAACTGATCGCCTCCCCGCGCCTGGGAGATTGGTGGGCGCTTTTGCAAAAAAGCAGCCAGAGAGCGACGGAGCCAGCGAATGCCAAAGCGAGTCAGGCAAAGCCGCAGACCGCAGAAGCAGGGAAGGCGCCGTTTGCCTTGACAGACGTGCAGTACGCGTACTGGATTGGCCGCCAGGATGATCAGCCGCTTGGCGGAGTGGGCTGCCACGCCTATCTGGAGATCGACGGAACTGGCGTAGAGCATGGGCGGCTTTTGGCAGCGTGGCAAAAAGTGCTGCGCGGCCATCCGATGCTGCGCGCCAGGTTTCTGGCAGATGGGCGGCAAGAGGTGCTGGATGCGCCTTACGAAAAGGCAATCCCTGTCCACGATTTGCGTGCCCTTGCAGAGCACGAGCAAGAACAGGAGCTTATGCGCATTCGCGAGCGGATTTCCCACCGCAAGCTGGCGGTCGAGCTTGGCGAAGTGGCCGGATTGGAGCTGAGCCTGCTCACGGGTGACCGGACTCGTCTGCACTTTGACCTCGATCTGCTCGTCGCTGACGTCCAAAGCTTGCACATCATCCTGCGCGATTTGGCAGCGGCCTACGGGCGCGAGCTTGATCCTGCGGCGCCTGCCGAGTGGAGCTTTGCCCGCTATTTGCAGCAAGAGTCAGAGCGAAGAGCGGCTGATGTGGAACAGGCTGCCCGTTACTGGCACGACAGGCTGCTGACGTTGCCGGGAGCGCCTGGCCTGCCGCTTGCCGTGAAGCCGGAAATGGTCAAGTCGCCTGTTTTCGTGCGAAGAACGCATCGACTGGATGAAACGGACTGGATGCGCCTGCAAAAGCGGGCGCAATCGCACAAAGTCACGCCTGCGATGGTTTTGCTGACAGCCTATGCGGAAGTGCTCGATCGCTGGAGCACGCACTCGGAATTTTTGATCAACATTCCGCTGTTTGATCGCCAAGCCAGTGAGCCGGGGATTGAGGAAGTCGTCGCTGACTTCACCAATTTGCTGCTGCTTGCGGTCGACATGAAGCAGCCGGAGTCGTTTTTGCAGCGGGTGCATGCCATCCAGTCGCGCTTCCACGAGGATGTGGCCCACGCAGCTTATTCAGGCGTGCAGTTGCAGCGTGAGCTTGCCCGCGTTCGCCAGGGAGAGCGCGATTTCGCTCCGGTAGTGTTCGCGTGCAATTTGGGGACGCCGCTGATCAACGAGGAATGCCGCGATACGTTGGGCGAGCTTTCCTACATGATCTCGCAGACGCCGCAAGTATGGCTCGATTTCCAGTCGTACGAAATGAACGGGGGATTGCTGCTGGCGTGGGACGCGGTCGAAGAGTTGTTCCCTGCTGGCATGATCGACCAGATGTTTGCCGCTTTTGGCAAGCTGATGGATTGGCTGGTTGCCCCGGAAAACGACTGGCAGGCAGCGCCGCAATGTTTGCCTGATCTCGCCAAGCAGAGGCAGGAGCCAGCGGACGAGCACGCTGCGCCGTTTGCGCCGCAATGTTTGCACGAAGCCTTTTTCCGCAATGCCGGGCAAAACCCGCAAAGCACGGCGCTTATTGACGGGAACGGCGCAACGCCCCTGACGTATGGCGAACTGGCAAAAAGAGCCTTGCAGGTCGCAGCTTTTCTGAGCGGGCAGGGCATTGCGAACGGCGAGCCAGTGGCGGTCAGCTTGCCGCGCGGGTTTGAGCAAATCGTGGCGGTGCTCGGCATTATGGCGGCTGGCGCATGCTACGTTCCGGTAGGGATCGGGCAGCCAGCGAGCAGACGCGAGCGGATTTTTGCCAAAGCAGGCATTCGCTTCGCCCTGACCGATGCCGAACACGCTGCCAAGCTGGAGTGGCCGACCGGGGCGCAAGTCTTGACGGTGGCGGATGCGCAAAAAGCCGAAGCGCTGGCTGAGCCTGTAACGGCAGCGGTCGACAGTCTGGCGTACATCATCTTCACGTCCGGTTCCACAGGCGAGCCAAAGGGAGTGGAGATCAGTCACGCCGGGGCGTGGAATACGATTTGCGAGATTAACAGGCGCTATCAGGTCACGTCTTCTGACCGTGTACTGGCCGTGTCTTCGCTCGATTTCGATTTGTCTGTTTACGACGTGTTCGGACTTTTGGCGGCAGGCGGTTCCATCGTCTTGATCGACGAGGAATCCAGACGGGATGCGAGCAAGTGGGCGCAGCTTGTCCAAGAGCACCAGATTACGCTCTGGAACTCGGTGCCTGTGCTACTCGATATGCTGCTGATTGCAGCGAAAAGTGCGGGACATGGGCCGTTGCCGATTCGACTGGCGATGCTGTCAGGCGATTGGATCGGACTCGATTTGCCAGGGCGGCTGAAAGAAGCAGCGCCAGCGAGCGAGCTGGTGGCGATGGGCGGTGCGACAGAAGCGTCGATCTGGTCGAATGCGCACGACGTCAAGCTGCCGCTCCCTGCTCAGTGGACCTCGATTCCGTATGGACGTCCATTGGCGCGCCAGTCTTATCGCGTGGTGGACACAAAAGGCCGGGATTGCCCGGACTGGGTGGCTGGCGAGTTGTGGATTGGCGGAGCGGGCGTGGCGCTCGGCTATCGCGGCGATGCCGAGCTGACAGCAGAGCGCTTCGTAAATGGGCAGGGCGGCCGCTGGTACCGCACAGGCGACTTGGGACGGTACTGGCCGGACGGAACGATTGAGTTTCTCGGACGCAAAGACTTCCAGGTGAAAATCAGGGGTCACCGGATCGAGCTGGGCGAAATCGAGACAGCGTTGAAGCAGCATCCGGGCGTGCGGGATGCGGTCGTTTCCGCTGTAGGCGATCCGCGTGGCAATCGTCATCTGGTAGGCTATCTCGTTGCCGATCGGGCAGCCGATGCCGGGCTGTTTGAGCGGATGGAAGCGGAGCCAGCCTTCCAGGAAGCGGTGTGGACGAGTCTGCTCGACTCGGCAAAGCAGTGGCAAGGCGATCTGGACATCCAGACCCCGGAAGCTTTCGCAGCTTTTTGGGCGTATCTGGAACAACTGGCTGTCCGGTATATGTGCAAAGCATTGAAGCAAGCAGGCGCAAAGCTTGCTCCTGGCAGCAGCTTTACCCTCGATGAACTGATGCAGCAATGCGGCATTTTGGAACGGTATCGCGCCCTTGTCCAGCAATGGCTGAACTCGCTTGCGGAAGAGGGACTTGTCCAAAAAGGCGAAGCGGGTACATACGTCATGGTCGGCGAGATTCGCGCCGAATGGTTCGAGCCGCCTGTGGCGAGTGAAGCGCCGGCTGGATGGGAGACGTACGCACAAGCACTGCTTGCGTATTTGCAAAAGCTGGACGGCGCCCATGCCGGACTGTTGACCGGAGCGGTGGACCCGCTGACCCATTTCTTCACCACGGAGCCAGGTCTTGCTCCGCGAGAGCTGTTGCAGACGCTTCCTTTTGCCCAAGAAAGAGATCGCCTGGCGCAGCTGATGCTGAAACAGTTGGCTGCGCCGTTTGCCGACAGCGGAAAGCCGCTGCGCATCTTGGAGATCGGGGCGAGAAGCGCGGATTTGACCGAGGCTTTCCTGGCGGTCCTGCCTGAAGAGGTAGCGGCGTATACGTGCACAGACCAGTCGACCTTCTTCATGCAGGAGGCGAAGAGCAGATTCGGCAAGCTGCCTCATGTGCAATGCCAGTTGCTCGACATGGAAAAAGACCCGCTTGTTCAAGGGTACGAGGCCCATCAATACGATGTCATCATCGCTGCCGATTCGTTGCATCGGGCGCGGGATATCGGAGTGGCGCTCAGCCACGCGCAGTCGCTTTTGGCACCGGGCGGCGTGCTGCTCATACTGGAGCTGACGCGCGACAGCCGTTTGCAGCAGGTCAGTACGGCATTTTTGGAGGACGGCTTCACCGGGTTGCAAGACGAGCGTCGCCATGACCAGAAGCCGCTTTTGGCACAAGCTGCGTGGCAGCGCGTGTTGAAGCAGTCGTTTGCACAAGTAGCGGCGTTTCCGAACGAGCGCGACGCGGCGAATGTGTTTGGACAGCACGTAATAGTGGCGCAAGCCCCCGAGCATGGACAGCGCTTCAATCCGCTGCGGCTGGCTGACTTCCTGAAGCACAAACTGCCTGATTACATGGTGCCGACCGCGTTCCTCCTGCTGGATGCGTTGCCGCTGTCGGCAAACGGAAAAGTGGATCGCCAGGCATTGCCTGCGCCGGACAGTTTGACGCGGACGAAAGCGGAGAAAGCGTTCGCCGCACCGCAAACGCCGCTGGAAACAGAGATGGCCGCGATTTGGTGCCAGCTTTTTGGCGTCGAGCGAGTGGGCATGACCGACAACTACTTCGAGCTGGGCGGGGATTCGCTTCTGGCGACGCGGCTTGCTGCGTTGGTGCGCAGCCGCATCGGCGTGGAACTTTCGCTGGGCAAAATTTTTGACAAGCCGACGATTGCCGAACTGGCGGCGCACGTTCAGGCGGTGCTCGAAGAAAACGGGCAACAGGCGCAGACAACCGCTGTCTGGCCGCAAATTGTGCCTGCCCCTGAGCAGAGAGAGCAGCCGTTTGCGCTGACGGACATCCAGCAGGCGTACTGGCTGGGCCGCAGCGGCGTTTACGCTCTGGGGAATGTGTCGACGCATTGCTATTTCGAGATCGACGGGCAAAATCTCGATCTGGAGCGGATCAACGCAGCTTGGCAGCGCCTGATCGACCACCATGAAATGATGCGGGCAGTCGTTTTGCCAAACGGCTTGCAGCAGCAAATTTTGCCGCAGGTGCCGCGCTACCAGATTGCGATCACGGACTTGCGCCAGCAGCCAACGGAGATCGTGGAGAAAGAACTGCTGGCGATTCGCGAGGAAATGTCGCACCAGGTGCTTGCGCCTGACGTCTGGCCGCTGTTTGACGTGCGGGCATCCCGCTTGCATGACGGTCGGGTTCGCTTGCATATCAGCTTCGACAACCTGATTTTCGATGGCTGGAGCATGTTCCACCTCCTGAGCGAATGGACGCGGCTGTACCATGAGCCGGACGCGCCGCTCGCGAAGCTCGATCTGTCCTTCCGCGATTACGTTCTCGCACTGGAGGAGTTGAAGTCGTCAGCGCTGTACCAACGCGACTTGGACTACTGGACAGCGCGCTTGGATGACTTGCCGCAAGCTCCGCAGTTGCCGCTCGCGCAAAATCCCGACACGATGACCGCACAGCGGTTTGAGCGCTTGGAAGCGAAGCTGGATCGCCACAAATGGCGGAAGTTGAAGGAGCGCGCAGCCGAGTTTGGGCTGACCCCATCGGGCATTTTGCTGACGGCGTATGCCGAGACGCTCGGAGCGTGGAGCAGAAGCTCGCGTTTTACGATCAACCTGACGCAGTTCAACCGTCTTCCGCTGCATCCGCAGGTGCATGCGCTCGTCGGAGACTTCACCACCTTGACGCTTTTGGCTGTGGAGCTGTCCAAAGGGGCGACTCTGCTGGAACGGGGCCGCAATTTGCAGCAGCAGCTGTGGCGCGACCTGGATCATCCGCTCGTGGGCGGGGTGACCGTGCAGCGGGAGCTGGCGAGACGAAGCGGCGAGCATCACGGCGTTTCCATGCCAGTCGTCTTTACGAGCGCGCTTGGCGTAGATGAGTGGAGCGGCAGCGGGACGGACGGAAAATGGCTGGGCAAGCTCGTCTACAACATTACCCAGACCCCGCAAATTTGGCTGGATCATCAAGTCGTCGAGCAGGACGGCGAGCTTTTGCTCATTTGGGACGCCGTGGAAGGGCTGTTCCCCGCAGGCATGCTGTCTGACATGTTTGCCGCTTATTGCCAGCTTTTGCACCGCTTGACGGAAGAACAGGCCGCATGGCAAGAGACAGCGCCAAGCCTGATCGCCATTCCGCGACTGGAAGCAAGACGGGCAGCCAATGCCACCGACGCGCCGCTCACTGACGAGACGCTTGGCGGACTGTTTGCCAAGCAAGTCGCGGCCAAAGCGAACCAGCCAGCCGTCATTTCGGCGGAACGGACGCTGACGTATGCGGAGCTGTCCCAACTGGCGAGCGTGATCGGCAAATGGTTGAAGCAGCATGGAACAGAGCCTGGCACGCTGGTCGGGATCGTGATGGAAAAAGGCTGGGAGCAGGTGGCCGCCACCTTGGGCATTATGGCAGCGGGTGCTGCGTACTTGCCGATTGATCCCGCTCATCCGGAAGAGCGACGCGCCCAGCTGTTGCGTGACGGGCAAGTCCGCTTCGTGCTGACGCAATCATGGCTTGCGGAGCGATTGGGCTGGCCTGCCGATGTCCAGTGCCTGGCTGTGGATCGGGTCGAAGGCAGCGCCTCCAGCTTGCTGTCATTCCCTGAACGACCGGAAGATTTGGCGTACGTCATTTACACATCCGGCTCGACGGGAGCGCCAAAAGGAGTCATGATCGACCATCGCGGCGCGGTCAACACGATCCTCGACATAAACGAACGGTTTGCCGTAAGCACAACCGATAAAGTGTTGGCCCTGTCCAACCTGAACTTCGACTTGTCTGTGTACGACGTGTTCGGCTTGCTTGCCGCAGGCGGCACGATTGTAATGCCGGATGCCGCCAAAGCAAAAGACCCTGCGCATTGGATCGAGTGGCTGGAAAAAGAGCAGGTGACCGTCTGGAACACGGTTCCGGCGCTGATGCAGATGCTGATCGAGTACGCTTCCGGCCAAAAGGCAAGCGTAGCGCCAAGCCTGCGTCTCGTCTTGTTGAGCGGAGACTGGATTCCGCTCGATTTGCCGGACAAAATCAAAGCCTACTTCCCGCATGCGCAAGTGATCGGGCTTGGCGGAGCGACAGAAGCGTCGATCTGGTCGAACTTTTACCCGATCGAGCAGGTCGAACCGGAATGGAAGAGCATCCCGTACGGACGCCCCATGCTCAACCAGCGCTTCCACGTGCTGAACGAATGGATGGGCGACTGCCCGGTTTGGGTGCCGGGGCAACTGTACATTGCCGGGATTGGCCTTGCCAAAGGCTACTGGCGGGATGAAGAAAAAACGAATGACAAGTTCATCCGCCACCCGCGGACAGGCGAGCGCCTCTATCGCACAGGCGATTTGGGACGGTACTTGCCAGATGGCAATCTGGAGTTTCTCGGCCGGGAGGACTTCCAGGTCAAAATCAGAGGGCACCGGATCGAGCTGGGCGAGATCGAAGCAGTTCTCAAGCGCCAGAACGGCGTGAAGGAAGCGATCGTAGCCGTACCGGATGAATCAGGGGAAGAAAAGCGTCTCGTCGGCTACGTCGTCCTCGATGGCCAACAGGAAACCGAGCTGCTGGTGACAGCCAAAGCCGATCCGGCTGCGTGCTCGCTTCGCTTGCAGGAAATCAGCGAGTCGGGGAAAAAGCAGGCCGCCCGTATCCCGTCTGCCTTGGATGCGGGGATTGTGCAGACGTTCCTCGGCGAAGCGGAAGCGGTGAGCACCATGTACATGTGCCGAACATTGGAGCATATGGGTGTGTTCACCCGCGAGCAGGAGAGCTACTCCACGGCTGAGCTGATGCGACACTTGCAAATTCACCCGCGTTTCGAAAGCTTGCTGCAACATTGGCTGGAGGCGCTGCGCACAGAAGGGCTGCTGGAAAAAACAGAGGACGGCGTCTATCGTTGCGTCCGCTCCTTGAGTGACGCGATGCTCGACATTTCGTTCCGCACCGAGGCTGCCCAGGCGCTGGAAGCCGTTTATCGCCGGGATTATCCGCTCTTTATCGGACTGTTGACCGGAGAGCTTGACCCGCTGGAGCTGTTCCTGGCCGAAGAGGCGTTTCTCACTCCTGCCGGCCTGAGCCAATTTGATTTGACGCGCGACTACTACCACGGCCTGGCTGCACAGGTGCTCGGAACTATCGCAGACAGCCACCCCGCAGAGCGCGAGCTGCGCATCATGGAGATCGGCACGCGGGCAGGCAGCATGACCCAAGCGCTCGTATCGGTGTTGCCAGCCGAGCGAAGCAAGTATTTGTACGCAGACGAGTCGACCTTCTTTACAGACAGGGCGAAGCAAGCTTTTGGCGAGGCGGAACCGCTTCAATACGGTCAGTTTGACATGAATCAGGCACCGCTTGCCCAAGGCTATGAGCTGCATTCCTTTGACGTGATCGTGGCAGATAACACGCTGCACCGTTCCCGCAACCTCGACGCGACACTGGACTATCTCAAAGCGCTCCTGGCGCCAGGAGGCATCCTGCTGCTCGTCGAGGCCACCCGCAACAGCCGTTTGCTGCTCACCACTGTCGGATTTTTCGAAGATGGCTTCTCCCATCTGGAGGATGAGCGAAAAGCAAGCAAGCTCCCGCTGCTCGCCGTCGGGCAATGGCAGAAGCTGCTGGACAAACACGGCTTTACGAGCGTCGAAGCGTTCCCGCAGGCCGGACAGACGGCGGAGACATTCGAGCGACATCTGCTCGTGGCGCAGGCCCCGCTTGCCGTGAAGCTGTTCCAGCCGGAGAAACTGGCGGATGCCGTGCGGCAAAACTTGCCGGACTACATGGTTCCGGCAGAGTTCGTACAGCTTGACCAGCTGCCGCTTTCCGCCAATGGAAAAGTGGACCGCAAAGCGCTGGCGCAGCTCGGCAAGAAGAAGACGAGTTCGCCAGGCAAAGCGCCTGCTGTCCTGGAAAGCGACACGCAGAAAATGATCGCCAGCATCTGGGGAGAAGTGCTTGGTTGCTCCGATATCGGCATCCACGACAACTTTTTCATGCGCGGCGGCGACTCCTTGCGCGCCATCCAGTGCCTGAACTTGTTGAAGGAACGGCATCAGGTGGAATTGTCCTTGCAGCATTTGTTTGAAGCACCGACGCTCGGACAGCTTGCCGCGTTCATCGAGGCGAATGCAACCGATGCCGAGCAGCCGGATATGAACTACGACGAGGGAACCATTTAGGAAAAGAAAGCCTGCCAAGCATCAAATTGAGCGAAGGATAGCTCAACCAGCAAAAAAGGCAACACGGGCTGCGCACATGGGCGCAAAAGGGCGCAGCCCGGCTTTTTTGCCGGAATCGATGCAGCGAGCAGGCGAGAGAGGGAGAGAACACGTGGAGAAAAAAACAATCGGCATTCTCGGCGCGACCGGAGTGGTTGGCGGCGCAGCTTTGGCGACAATTCTCACAGCTGCCGGGCATCGGGTCTTGCTAGGAGGACGGAATCCCGAGAAGCTTCGGGGACTGCTGGCGGGATGCGAGGACAGAGGCGATTTTTGGGAAGTGGACGTGTTCGACGCTTCCAGACTGGCTGATTTTTGCAGCCGCTGCGATATCGTGATCAACTGCGCTGGCCCTGCCAAGCAAGTGCTCGATAAAGTGGCTGTGGCGTGCCTGGAAAAAGGGGTTCACTACGTCGATGTATCCGGCGACGAGCATTTGTATCGGCTACTGTTGACGAGAAAAGCGGAGATCGAGGTAAAAGGACTGCGCTTCGTCATCTCAGCGGGAGTGTACCCTGGCTTGTCAGAGATATTCCCTTCATACATAGCAGAGGAAGAGCTGGACAGCACCGAGCAGCTGGAACTGTTTTTTGCGGGTCAGGGCGATTTTTCCCTGAACGCTGCCTATGACATCGTGTGCAGCATCGAGGAAGACACGGGCTACGGGATGAGCTATTGCCGTGACGGAGAGGTGCGCAAAATCGACGGGCCTTTTCATAAAAGCTGCATGCTTCCCCAGCCAGCGGGCAAACGGGACACGTATCCCGTCCTGACCGAAGAATTTTGCCGGATGGCCCATGCCCATGAGATCAAGGCGGCTTACTTTTACAACAGCTATCAACATAGCGGCATCTTGAATCAGTTTGTCATGATCAAGGCTCTTCAGCAGTACAAAACCGAGGAGCAAAAGCAGCACTCTGCCAAGCTTTTGTTGCAGCAGTTCGCAGCCAAAAAGCCGAACGTAGACGATTACACGATGTTCCATCTGCATGCAGACGGACTTCGCGACGGCGCTCCCGTTCGGCTGACAGCGACGCTCTTGTACCGGGGTGACTGGAACCGTTTGTCGGGCATCGTGGCGGCGACGGTTGCCCAGCTCGTGACAGAAGAAGCGGACAAAAAAGCGGGCTGCTACTACGTATCCGAAGGCGTATCACAGGCAGCTTTGATTCAGGCGCTTTGCCGCCAAGGCGTGGAGCTTGCGCTTGAACGAAGCGAAAGAACAGCGGGAGGTGCCCGATGACTCAAAAAGCAAATCGCAAGCTGCGTGTCGTCGTATGCGGCACTCGTTTTGGACAGTTTTACCTGGAAGCAGTGCGGGCGCTGCCTGAGCAGTATGAACTGGTCGGCTTGCTGGCAAAAGGCAGCGAGCGTTCGCGACAGTGCGCCGAGCGTCTGGGTGTTCCCTTGTTTACAGAAGTGGGGCAGCTTCCGGCCAATCTCGATCTCGCGTGCGTCGTTCTCCGCTCGACCGTGATGGGCGGACAGGGCACGAATCTGGCGCTGGAGCTTTTGGAGCGCGGCATTCACGTCCTGTCCGAGCAGCCGATTCATCAAAAAGATTTGGCGGCGTGCCTGAAGCAAGCGCGGCAATCCGGCGTTTATTTCATGACGGGTGACTTGTATGTGCATCTTCCTGCGGTCCGGCGATTTATCGCTTGCGCCAAAGAACTGCTCGCCAAACAGCCTGCCTTGTACATCGAGGCTGCTTGCGCCACGCAAGTTTCGTATCCGCTGATGCACATTTTGCAAGAGGCGCTGCCGACGATCCGCCCGTGGAAGATCAACCATGTGATCAAAGACGAAGGGCCTTTTCAGGTGCTGATCGGACAGCTCGGCAAAATTCCGGTGACGCTTTTGGCCCACAATGAAGTCGACCCTGATGATCCCGACAATCATTTGCATTTGTTGCACAAAATTACGATCGGTACAGCAGGAGGGAGCTTGTCGCTTACGGATACACACGGTCCGGTCGTCTGGCAGCCGCGCCTGCATGTGCCTGATTTGCCGGATATTCACGGAACGTTGGTGGCCGCTCCGCCTGCCCATATGCTCGAAAGCAGCACAGAAGTGCTCGGGACGTACGAGACGGCAAGCTATCGCGATATTTTGACCAAGCAATGGCCGCAAGCGATCGGGCGTGATCTGCTGGCGATGCGGGAGATGATTTTGGGCAACGTGGATCGGGCGGCGATCGACATGCGGGCGCAGCAGGAGCTGCTTTGCTCTCGCGGCTGGCAAGACTGGACGCAGGCATTGGGCTATCCGGTGCTGCGCGCAAACGGGAAGCATCAGCCGATTTCGCTGGACGTGCTGCGGCAGGCGGCTTTGCAGATTCCCGATGACCTGCCTGAACCGGAAGAGTCGACAGTTCAGGGGGGAGAGGCAAACCGCGATGTGTTTACGTGCTCGACGGTGGCGGAAAGCGAACTGGCAGGCGTGGATGCGGAAGTGGTGAAGGAGGGCGTAGAGCGTCTGGAGCAAGCTGCCCTGGCGTCCATGCTGTTGGCATTGCAATCGCAAGGGGCGTTAGCTGAGCCCGATAGGCGATACAGCAGCTCCGACATTTTTTCGCTCGCTCAAGTGGCACCGCGTCACGAACCTGTCATCTGGCGCTGGCTGCACGTTTTGCAAGACAAAAACTACATAGATGCCCGCGAAGATGCTTTTCAGTGCGGACAGCGGATGAGCCGGGAAGAGGTGGAACGCCGCTGGATGATGGCGAAGGAAGCGTGGAGTGGCAAGCTTGGTTCGCCACTTGTCATCGACTACCTGAAAAGCAACGCCGATCAGCTTCCCGCGCTGATGAATGACACTCAGCAAGCAGCTTTGCTGCTTTTCCCGGAAGGCCGGATGGATGTCGCCAACGCGCTCTACCGCGATACGCTCGTCGCCAAGTATTTGAACAAATCGGTTGCAGAGGCGGCGAGCCGCATCGCTTCCGGCAAACGTTCGCTGCGCATCTTGGAAGTAGGCGCAGGGACAGGAGCCACGACGGACGGCGTCGTCGCGCGCTTGCGACCGCTAGTTGCCAAAGGTTTGCGTGTCGACTACATGTACACGGACGTGTCCCACTTTTTCCTTGCGGCTGCCCGCCAGCGGTTCAAGGATTGCCCGTGGATGAGCTTTGCGGTGGTCGATATTGACAAAAATTTGTTTGAACAAGGTGTGGAGCCAGGGAGTGTAGATATCGTCGTGGCGGCTGGCATGCTGAACAATGCCCGCGACACGGATCAAATCATTCGCAGTTTGATGGAGAGTCTGGTGCCTGGCGGGTGGATGCTCATTACCGAGCCGACCAGAGAATTTACGGAAATGCTGATCTCCCAGGCGTTCATGATGACGCCTCCTGTCGATGATCGGAAACAGACGCAATCGACCTTCATGACTGTTCAGCAGTGGCGCGATGTGTTTCATGGCGCTGGTGTGGGCGAGCTTGCGGTGCTGCCCGGCGAGGATCATCCGCTGGCTTTGCTCGGCCAGAAGCTGTTTGTCATCCAAAAAGGCCAAGAGGCAGAAAAAACGGAGCGGGAACTGGTTTTCACCGACAACTGCAACGATATGGCCAAGCTGACCAAATAGGAGTGTGTGCAAATGTCCCAAAACATCCAGATCAGTAGTATCGAGCTTTTGACGCGGCTTCGCGAGGAAGGTGTGTCTATCTGGGAAGAAGCGGGGAACCTGCGTTACAAGGCGCCAAAAGGCAGCCTGGCCCCCGAAGATTTGCAGATGCTTCGCGAACAAAAAGCAGAAATCGTGGCTCTTTTGCAAAAAGAGGCGCAGCCAGTCGAGGTTGTGCCTGATCCGGCCGCCCGCTTTACGCCTTTTCCCCTGACAGATGTGCAATCAGCTTACTTGCTGGGACGGTATGAGCTGTTCGGCTACGGCGGCGTGGCGTGCCACATTTATTTGGAGCTTGATTACGAACAGCTTGATCCGGTACGGGTCGAGGAAGTATGGAATCAACTGATTGCGCGTCACGACATGCTGCGTGCGACGATTGACTCCGACGGACAACAGCGGGTGATGGCAGAAGTGCCGCGCTTCAAGGTGCCTTATACAGACACAAGCATGTTGGACAAAGCCAAAGCCGGGAGTGCACTGGAAGCGATCCGCGAGAACATGGGGCATCGCGTCTATGACACGGACAAGTGGCCGCTCTACGGCATCGCCGTGACCAAAACGGCAGATCGCGCCGTGCTGCATGTTTCCATGGAGTTTCTCATTGCCGACTGGGCGAGTATTTGGCTGTTGCTGTCTGAATTTGAGACGCTCTACAAGGAGCCGGGAAAAAGGCTGCCCGA
Organism: Brevibacillus sp. 1238; assembly: GCF_029892995.1. NCBI lineage: Bacteria > Bacillati > Bacillota > Bacilli > Caryophanales > Paenibacillaceae > Brevibacillus > Brevibacillus sp. 1238. The sequence goes on from NZ_JARXWC010000006.1 coordinate 29,423, forward strand.
GCTGCCGATCACGTTCCGCGATTACGTGCTGACGGAACGCACGTTGCGGGAGACAGTAGCTTATTCGCGGGACAAAGCGTATTGGCTGTCGCGCATCGATGATTTGCCGCAGACCCCGGATTTGCCGCTTGCCAAGGGAGAAGTTGAGGCGGGCAAGGCGCGTTTTCGCCGGGAGTTCATTCGCCTGGATGCGGCCAAATGGGACGTATTCAAGCAGCGGGCGCAAAAGCGGGGACTGACTCCGACTGCCGCTGTGATGACTGCCTATGCCGCCGTCATCGAGCGCTGGAGCCGAAATCGGGCGTTCAGCCTGAACTTGACGCTGTTGAACCGCCAGCCGCTGCATGATCGCGTGCAAGATATCGTCGGGGATTTCACTTCGGTCAGTTTGCTGGCCGTAGACTGGGGAGCGGAGCGTTCCTTCCAGGGACGGGCAAAAGCGATTCAGAAGCAATTGTTCGAGGATTTGGATCATCGTCTCTATTCCGGCGTCGAGGTCATGCGCGAGGTGGCGCGCAGACGCGGGCGCGAAGCAGCGTTGATGCCGATTGTCTTCACCAGCGCGATCGGACTTGTCGGAATCGCAGAGGGAGAGCGGCTGTCCGGCAAAATCGGCGAATACGGCATCAGCCAGACGCCACAAGTGTTCATCGACTGCCAGGCGATGGACAGCGCCGAAGGGTTGCAAGTCAACTGGGACGTGCGGGAAGGCGTGTTTCCGGAAAAGATGGTAGACGACATGTTTGCGGCATTCGCCGATTTGCTGCAAGCGTTGGTTGAATCGGAACAGCGCTGGGAGGAAGGCGGCGAGCTTGCCCTGCCGCAATGGCAGCAAGCAGAGCGGCAAAAGATCAACGCCACACAGGCTCCGCTGCCTGACTACGCGCTGCACCAGCCGATCGTGGCGCAAGCGATGGCGACGCCGGACCGCCCGGCGGTGATTGCCGCAAATGGTCAACTGACTTATGCAGAGCTGGTCAGACGTGCTGCGGCGATCGCCGGAAAGCTGAAAGAGCTTGGTTGCCGCGAGCAGGACCGCGTGGCGATTGCGCTGGAAAAAGGCGTCGATCAGGTAGCCGCCGTGCTGGGCACGCTGTTTGCCGGGGGCGTGTACGTGCCGATTGATGCCAAGCAACCGCTGTTGCGAAGGCAGGCGATGACCGAACAAGCCGACATTCGTTTTGTGCTGACTGCTTCTGGATCAGACGCAGAGTGGCCGCAGGCGCTTCAACGCGTGGACGTCGACCAGGTGGCGGAGCAGCAGACGCCGCTCATTTTGCCTGACACGAATCCTGACTTGCCTGCTTACATCATTTACACGTCAGGCTCTACCGGGCAGCCAAAAGGCGTCGTCGTCAGCCACCGCGCTGCGGCGAACACGATTGTCGACATCAATCGCCGCTTTGCGGTCAACGAGAATGACAAGGTGCTCGGACTGGCTCAGCTCAATTTTGACTTGTCCGTCTACGACATATTTGGCCCGTTGTCGGTAGGGGGCGCGCTTGTCCTGCCGCAACCGGACAGGCAAACAGACCCGTCGCATTGGGTAGAGCTGATTCTTGCGCACGAAGTCACCGTGTGGGATTCTGTTCCCGCCATGATGCAAATGCTCGTCACCTATTTGGAAGGCACGCCGGAAGTATGCTTGTCCAAGCTGCGGCTGGCTATGCTCTCAGGCGATTGGATTCCCCTGTCGCTGCCGGATCAGATGACGAAGCGCCTGCCGTTCGCGCAGACAGTCAGCTTGGGGGGAGCCACGGAAGCGGCGATTTGGTCGATTTATCATGTGTACAAAGGACTGTTGCCCGACTGGCGCAGCATTCCGTACGGACAGCCGCTCGCTAACCAGGGCTTCCGGGTGCTCGATGCGCACATGCGCGATTGCCCGGTGTGGGTCACAGGCGAGCTGTACATTACCGGAGATGGCCTGGCCCAAGGCTACGCGGGTGACGAGCGACTTTCCCAGGAACGCTTCTTCCTGCACCCCGAAGATGGGCAGCGACTTTATCGCACCGGAGATTTGGGACGTTATCGGCCGGGCGGCGAGATTGAGTTCCTTGGCCGTGAAGATAACCAAGTGAAAATTCGCGGGCATCGCATCGAGCTGGGAGAAATCGAATCTGCTCTGCTCAAGCATCCTGCTGTCGCCGCCGCCGGAGTGGTCCTGGATGAAGCGAGCGACGAGCCGACGCTGCTTGCAATCGTGGAGCCAGCTCGCAAACCGGAACGCGACCGCAGCGCGGAAGCGGCCGAATTTGCCCAAATAGTCAGCGGCATCGGGGATACGGCAGGGGAGATCGCGGCGCACATCAGCGTGCAGGAAATCGAAGCGGCGATGACCAGCCTGGATCAGGCTGTGCTCTATTCCATGCTTCATGCGTTGCAAAAGCTCGGGTTTTTTGCAGCGAATCAGGTCGAGCCGTTGGCAGCGGTTTTGCATCCAGAGAAAATTTTGCCGAAATATCACTGGCTGGTACGCCGCTGGGTTGCAAGGCTGGAGCAGGCAGGGCTGCTGACCGCGCTTTCTGCTGAGCAGTATCGCAGCGAACAGACTGTCAGTGAGCAGCTCGTCGGCGAGTGCTGGGCGTCCGCGGAGGGCATTTGGACGAAAATGTTGGGAACGGACGGCTTTACCGCTTACGTTCGCAAAAACGCAGAAAAGCTGGCAGAGCTTTTGACTGGCGAAGAGGACCCGGTCGCGTTGCTGTTCCCCGAGGGGAAATGGGATCACGTCCATACGCTGTATATTGAGCATATCATGGCGAGTTATCTCAACCGTTGCATGTGCCTGCTTTTGCAGCAAATCGCCCAAAGACACGAAGGCAAGCCGCTGCGCATTTTGGAGGTCGGGGCCGGAACAGGAGCGACGACGGGGAACGTTTTGCAAGCGCTGGAAGGCTATCCGATCGAGTACGTCTTTACCGATGTCGCGCCGTTTTTCATTCCCGGAGCCAAGCAGCGCTTCGCCAAGTATCCGCACGTGAGCTTCGGCGTGTTCGATGTTGACCAAGACTACCGGGCACAAGGGTTGTCTCCGAACAGCTTCGACGTCGTGCTGGCGGCAGGGGTACTGGAAAATGCCCGTGACATACCAGCCAGCATGAGCAGGCTGCGGGAGCTGATTCGCCCGGACGGCTGGCTTGTTTTCACGGAGCCGACGATTGAGCATTTGTGGATTTTGGCTTCGCAAGCATTCATGATGATGGAGCCAGGAGACGAATTGCGCCTGGAGTCGTCCTATCTGGATCGCCATGACTGGCTTGCCCAGCTGCAAGAAGAGGAAGGCGAGCCGATTTTGCTGCTGCCGCAAGAAGACGACAAGCTGACTGCACTCGGGTTCCATTTGTTCGCCAAACGGATGAAGCAGGAGCGACTGGCGGTTCGTCCGCAAGAGCTGGAAGCATTTTTGAAAGGTCATGTGCCTGCGTACATGCTGCCGCAGCATTTGCAAGTAGTCGATGCGCTGCCGCTGACCGGAAATGGCAAGGTCGATCGGCGCACGTTGGCAAAATGGCGTCCTGCTGCAAGCGGAACACAAGAGATGGTCGCCGCGAGCGAGGAGAAGCTGGATGAGCTGGAAAGCATACTGGCTAAGCTGTGGGCGGAATCGCTCGGGCTGGCTTCCATCGGTCGCTCGCAAAGCTTTTACGAGCATGGTGCGGATTCGCTCATCATGGCGCAGGTGGCGGGAAGACTGCGCGACAAGCTGGCGGAGGACCCGGCGCAACCAGCCATCCCGTTTGACGCTCTGCTGCGGCAAATGCTGAACTATCCAACGGTAGCCGACTTGGCTGAGTTTATTCGCTCCCGTGAACAAGAGGAGCAGCCGCATACCGAGGAAGCATGGACGATCCACCAGCAAAACAGTGCAAGCAACGCTGTGCTGATTCCGTACGGAACGGCGCAGGAAGGGCCGCTGCGCGTCGTGTTCCACGCTGTGCTCGGGACGATGGACATTTTCCGTCCGCTGCTTGAGCACCTCAAAGCGCAAGGGATCGGCAGCATTGTAGGTGTGGCGATTGCTGACATGGAACGCTACTGCTCGCTTGACTCGGCAGAACTGATCGAGACAGTTGCAGACGATTACGCCGAATGCCTGATGGCAACAGGGCACAGCGAACTGCAACTGATCGGGTATTCCCTGGGCGGCCTGATCGCCGTCGAAGTGGCAAGGCGGTTGATGGAGCGGGGCGTGCAGGTCGCGGATCTTGTGTTGATCGACATTCCGCCGATCTTCACCGAAGTGGATGACGATTTGCTCGTCGAAACACTCTTTATCCCGAACCTGAATGTTTCGCTGGAGCAGGCAGGCTTTGGCAAGGTGGATGAGCAAGATTTGGCTCGTGGCGTCATGCAGCTCGTGGAGCAGCACGGAGAGTGCATTCCGCAAGGCGCTGCCGTGACGATTGGCGGAGATGCCGGGCTGGATCAGGTAGGAGAGCTATTTGGCAAAATGGCTGCGGTCAGCAAAGCGGAGCGCTTCCAGGCTTATGTCGAAGCGAAGGCCAGAACAACCGGAGAACAAATGCCGATCGAGATGGCGGAGGGCTTGTGCCAGGTGTTCCGCCAAAGCTTCAAAGCCGCCCGCTACACGCCGTTGCCGTACATGGGCGACATCCGCTTCCTTTTGGCGAGCGAACCGTTCTTGTTCCTGCCGCGCACAGATGACACGACGCTGTCCTTCTGGCAGGATGTATGCCTTGGCGAGCTGGACGTCATTACGATTGAGGGCAACCATTTCAGTTGCATGATGGAGCCGAATGTAAGCAGGCTGGCGCAATTGCTGGAAGCGCCGTTCACACAAAAATAAAGAACAAGGGAGGGATCGCTCCGTGAACCTGCCTCGGGCAGAGCGAAAGGGGGCATCCCTCTTCCTGCTTCTTTTGCACGAACGAAGCAACGACCTAGCGACCCAGCGACGGTTTACCCGTCCAAACGCGTCTTTTCGCGCGTCGCCATTTCAACGGGAAAATGCTGCGCTGCTGTTGGAATCGTGTTACCCTATTGACAATGAACGTGCATGTTTTGCCTGTGAGTGAACTATTTTCATACAAACATACATATCGATATACCGATGGAGAAAGGATGGTAACGATGAGCAACAAACCGTTTCCCGACAATCAGTCGTCTGCTTTCTGTCAACGCTCCCGGCAAATCGGCAACAGGACCTTCGTGGTGACTTGCCGGGAGTTTTTCGCGAAGCAGGCCGACTTTTTGCTCGAATTGCTGGCGGATGTGGAAAGCGAGAGCGGGCCGATTCAAAATGGCGCGAAGATTCAAGTGGGCTGGACTATTTTCATCGTGAACGAACGCGATGGGCAGATGGAAGTCGTGGCACCAGACTACGATACCAATCCGTTCACGGACACCAATCCGGACTTGTCCGTGTCGCTCTATGTGCAACTGGCGCAAAACCATTGCCTGCAAACGTTGCAGATCGCGGGTGAAGCCGCCTTGTTCCAGGACAAGATCGTCGTCGCCAAAGGCGCCTTGGAGCAAAAACGGATTTATTTGCAGCGTGGCGACCATGCAGGCGACGGCGATTCAGGCTGGTATCTCGGGCCAGTGGAAGGGGAAGTGGACAGCGATGATTTGCAATCGTACTACATTTTCCAACTGTTGAAACACCGCCCGTCTGTCTTGCAGGTGCTGGCGCTGCCGCCCGGTTATCTCGCTGTTTTCGATGGCGAGCAACTGGAAGCGGTGCTTGACGAGCATGACGAAAACGTCTGGCCGATCTTGCATTAAAGCACGTCGCTGCGAGGGTTTGACTTGTCCTTGTCCGGTCCAGGCAAAAGCTGTCCGCGCAGCGCGGCAAAGCAAAAAAACAGAGCAAAGCGCTTAGTTGCCCAAGCCAGCCAATGCTTTGTTCACCAACTGATCGACTTGTCTCGTCGTCTCCGGCAGACGGTACTTGGGAGCAAGCCGCGTGATCCATTCGCAGGCAGTCGGCAAGGAAATGCCATGCCCGACGGAGACGAATACAGGCTTTGTGTCCGCTTGCGTGCGCAAAACAGCGCCGACGATCTCGCCCTCGTCCAGCAAGGGAGAGCAGGCTCCTCTGTGTGAATCGGGCTGTGCGTACTCGCCAAGCAGACGCGTTTTGCCGCAGCCGATAGCAGGAATGTCGTACAAAAGTCCGACGTGGCTGGCAAGTCCGAATCTGCGCGGGTGAGCGATGCCTTGCCCATCGCAAACGATCAGTTGCGGCACGGTTTGCAGCTTTTCGAATGCTTTCATCAGCGGAGGAAGCTCCCGGAACGAGAACAGACCCGGAATATACGGAAAAGCTACCGAATCCGAAACGACGACAGATTCCACGACTTGCAAGCTTGCCGCATCCAGAACGACGATTCCGGCGACGAGCACATCTTCCGCTACATGGTAGGCGACATCGACTCCGGCGATATGCTGCACTTCTTTTACTTGATCTTCCGTTTTGACTTGCAGGGCCAGTTGCTTTTGCAGAGAAATGGCTTCCTGCTCCGTGAGAGTCCACGGATGGTGGATGACGGGTTGCATTTGGTGACCTCCTGACTGAAGTGATCTCGCAAAAAAGACTACCAGTAGTTTACAGCCCAACGATAAATCAAGCCAGCCCCGCACTCGGAGGGCTGGCTTTTTTGGATGTCATTTGCTGTTAATGAGCTTTGGCCTGGCTTGGCTGCGGTTTTTGCTTTTGTCCAAAACGGTTCGCACCCCATACGCCGATGAGAATGAAGCCAATCCCTGCCGCCTGGTACCAGTAAAACGATTCGTGCAAGATCAGCACGCCGCCGATGATGGAGACACCCGTACTGAGATTCCAGTAGGAGGCTGCCTTGGAGGCTTCCAGCTTGGCCAGCATGTAATTCATCAAAAAGAAGGCGACCACAGACGAGAGAACGCCGAGGTACAAAATCGCCTGCAAGAGAGCCGGATTGGCGAGCGGTGCGACATACTGGTCGACAGTGCCATTCACGGCATGCTGCCCGAGCGCGATCGCATTAAAAATAAGCGCGCCTGTCCACATCATGACGTAGGTGATTTCCAGCGGACTGAATTGCGCTGAGGACTTGCGCGACAAAATGTTGTAGACGCCGGAAGTGACAATGGCCGCCAACAGGTACAAGATGCCTGTCAGGCTGGATTGCGCCTCGAATTTCATCAAATTGATAAACAGCACGCCGCCGACGGACAATACAATAAACAGCCATTGCAAAAGCGTCGTTTTTTCCTTGAGGAAGATCGTCGCCATGATGGTGACGGCAATCGGAATCAGCGCGATCATCGTACCCGCTTCGGAGGAAGAGGTGTAGCGGATGCCTTGCGCTTCAAAAATAAAGTACAGAAACGGATAAAAAAACGAGAGCCAAAGCAACGGGGCGATGCTCTTGTTCCGATACGATATTTTGATGACGCCAGCAAGCTTCAACAGGCCGAGCACAACCGCAGCGATGCCGAAGCGATAGGCGATCATCTGGATCGTATTGTTTTGCAGTTCATCCAAAGCCACTTTGGAAAACAGAAACGAAAAGCCGAAAATGAGTGACGAGACGATGCCAGCCAAGACGGGCTTGAAGCTGGAGTGTGCGGTATTCATGGAGTTTTCCCCTCTCCTGTCAAGAAAGTCCTGCACCAGAAAAAGGGTGAGGGTGAGGCACTTAGCAAGGAGGTTTGTCCAAGAAAAGCTCCATAGTAGTCCCATCATAAATCGGGGAGTAGGGTGAAGCAAGGAGTATTTTTTTTCGGAAAACTGCAAAAACAATACGTTGACAACCTGTGTGAAAAGGACTATTTTGTTAAGTAAACGATTACGTAAACGTTTACCTAAAAAGGGTGAGGGCATGGCGATTACGATTAAGGACATTGCCAAGAGAGCAAACGTATCAACCGCAACGGTTTCACGGGTGATCAACAACAAATCGGAAGGCATCTCGCCGCAGACGCGGGAGTACATCCAGTCGATCATCAAGGAGCTGAATTATCAGCCAAATGCATTGGCTCGCGGGTTGATCACACGCAAGACAAGCACGATCGGGCTGATTCTTCCCGATATCACCAACCCGTTTTTTCCGGATTTGGTGCGCGGGATTGAGGATGCCGCAAACAAGGCAGGCTACAGCGTATTCCTAGGCAATTCTGATGACAATGCGAAAAAAGAAAAGAAATACGTCCAGTTGATGACAGAGAAAAAAGTGGACGGCATCATCTTCTCCAGCACGGCGAAGTATTCCAAGGATTTGTATGACGAGCTGATCGCGGCCGACATTCCAGTCGTCCTGATTGACCGGGGAGAATCCGGAGACGCTTACAGCGGTGTTTACATGAAAAATGAAGAAGGCGCTTACATGGCGACGAAGCATTTGCTGGAGCAAAACCACACGCGGATCGGCTGCATCAGCGGGCCGCCAAGCGTGCAGAACTCCCAGGATCGTGTCGAAGGCTACAAGCGAGCGTTGGCCGAAGCAGGGATTTCCGTTCAGGAATCATGGATCGTCTCTGGCGGCTATCGGATCGACGGCGGCTATGAGGTCGCGAGAAAAATGCTGGCTGACGGAGAGGTCACTGCGATTTTCGCCTGCAACGACTTGATGGCAATCGGCGTCTACGAAGCCGCGCAGGAGCTTGGCAAAAGCATTCCGCGCGATGTATCGGTCGTAGGGTTTGACGACATCAGGCTGATTTCCACCCTGATGCCCAAGCTCACAACGATTCGCCAGCCCGCCTACCAGATGGGCAAGGAAGCGGCGAAAATCTTGATTCAAAGCATCAAGAAAAAGGGGATCAAGCAAAAGGTCGTGTATTGGGAGCCGGAGCTGATGATCCGCCAGAGCACAACCAAACTGTAATCGTCACCAAGCCACCAAAAAAGGGAGAGGGAAGCGATGAAAAGACCGATTATCATGGACTGCGATCCCGGACACGATGACGCGCTGGCAATCTTGCTGGCGCTCGCATCGGACAAGCTGGATGTGAAGCTCATTACGACAAGTGCCGGCAATCAGACGCCGGACAAAACGTTGAACAACACGTTGAAGCTGCTCAGCTTTATCGGGGTAACCGATATCGAAGTGGCAGGAGGCGCTCCCAAGCCGTTGGTACGCGACCTGATTATTGCCGAAGATATTCACGGAGAGACAGGCATTGACGGCGCGGACTTGGGCGAGGCGAAGTTTGCCGCGAGCAACAGAAGCGCGTTGGATGCGATGCGTGATGTTTTATTGAATACAAAAGAAAGCGTTACCATTGTGGCGACCGGGCCGCTGACCAACGTGGCGATCCTGTTGAACGCCTACCCGGAAGTGAAAGAAAAGATCGAGTGCATCTCGCTGATGGGCGGGGCCTGCTTTGGCGGTAACATCACGCCAGCAGCCGAGTTTAACATTTACGTTGACCCGGAGGCAGCCGATATCGTCTTCCGCTCCGGAGTTCCGATCATCATGAGCGGCCTTGATGTGACGCTGAAAGCGCAGCTGTTCCAGGAAGATATCGACCGCATTCGCCACATCGGCAACAAGACAGGCCAAGTCATGGCAGGCTTGCTCGACTTTTTCAATCTTTCCAACACGCCGCATTTTCTGGCAGAGCCGGGACATGTGGAGGGCTTGCACATGCACGATCCTTGCGCAGTCGCGTACTTGCTTGACCCGACGCTGTTCCGCGGACTGGATTGCTACGTCGAGATTGAAACATCCGGCCGTTTGACCACAGGCTGCACCGTCGTGGACTACAACCGCGTGACGGGCAAACCGGCGAACGCCAAAGTGCTGTTCGAGATTGACAGAGCACGTTTTGCAGATATGCTACACGCTGCCATCAAGCAGTTTGTATAAAAATTTTTCAGCAAAAGGAGGATTCTGGTATGAAAACCGGCATCAAGAATGACTTCACTCTCATGGCAATCCTGCTGATTCCTGTTTGCGTCGCCATCAACATGGTCGGCTTCCAAATTGCTCAACTGCTTCGTCTGCCTATCTTCTTGGACAGCATCGGCACGCTGGTCATCGCCATGGTAGCAGGTCCGTGGGTAGCGCTCGTGGCAGGCTTGATTACCAACCTGATCAACTCGATCTTCAACCCGGTTTATCTTCCCTTCTCCCTCGTTTCCATGGCAGTAGGCTTGGCAGCAGGCTTCCTTTCCATGAAAGGGATGTTCAAGAAGGTTTGGAAAGTAATTATCGCGGGCATTATCCTGGCATTCGTCTCTACTATTATTGCGGCTCCGATCACTGTCATTTTGTTTGGCGGCGTTACCGGTTCGACTGGCGGAGCGATTACCGCTGTCTTGCTGGCATCCGGCCAACAAATCTGGACGGCTGTGTTCTCCACACAGTTCATTCAGGAAATCGGCGACAAGCTGCTGTCGGCATTCATTTGCTTCCTGATCGTTCGCAACATGTCTGACCGCTATTTGTCCAAGCTTAACTACGGACAAATTTACATGAAAGACTAAACGTGATTCATCGCTGTCTGGTTCTTTGGGCATCTGTTCGAGGAGGCCAGGCAGCGATTCATTTTACCCCATGGAAGAGGAGGTAAGGATTATGTCGCAAGCTGCCAAGACCAACTACATCCTTAACTTGTATCCCACAACGAAGCTGTTGTTTACTTTGTTCATCGCGCTCTCCGTCTTCATCGTCCCAACCTACTGGTACGCTTATGCGATGCTGCCAGTGTGCCTGATCATCGCCATTGCGGCGGGGCAGGGCAAGGAATTTATCACACTCGTTCGCAACGGGCTGTTGATTCTGCTCGTGTTTATCTTCCTGATGCAAGCCTTTTTCTATCCGGGCGCGCAAATTTTGTGGCAAGCAGGCATTTTGAAAATCACCCAGGAAGGCATTTTGTACGGCTTGAATATGACTTCGCGGATTTTGGCGATCGGTTCGGCGTTCATCCTGTTTTTCCGCATTACTTCTGTCAAAGACTTCGTGTATTCGCTTGAAAAGCTGGGGCTGCCTCCAAAAGGGGCTTATGTCGTACTGGCGACACTGCAAATCATTCCGGAAATGAAAAAGCAGACGAGTGTCATTATGGATGCGCAAAAAACGAGAGGTGTGGAAACGGAAGGGACGATGATGGTGCGGGCAAAAGCGTTTCTCCCGACAATCAGTCCGCTGATCCTCTCTTCGCTGGCAAGCACGGAGGAAAGAGCGATTACATTGGAATCGCGCGCTTTTTCTGCGCCAGTCAAGAAAACACACCTGTACGAAATATATAAAACCAAGCATGACACGGTCGTGCGGATCGGAATGCTCGTTGCCTTGCTGATTCTGATTGCGGGGAGGATTTTGTTATGAACAGCGTAATCAAAATATCCAACATGAGCTACAAATACCCGACGGGCAAGGTCGACGTCCTGAAAAACATCAACATCGAGATCGAAAAAGGACTGCTGTACGCTGTGGTTGGCCCCAACGGCGGAGGGAAAACCACGTTTTGCAACGTCCTGCGCGGGTTCATTCCGCATTTTTATCGGGGGGACTTGCGCGGCGAAGTGCTCGTCAACGGGAAAAACATCGTCGAGAGCACATTGGGCGAGTTGTCGTTGTCTGTCGGCTTTGTCTTCCAAAATCCGTTCATTCAAATCAGTGGCGTCAAAGAAACGGTGTTCGAGGAAGTCGCCTACGGACTGGAAAACCTCGGGGTGCATCCTGACGAGATTCGAACGCGAGTAGAAGCGATTTTGAAGCTGGTCAAGATCGAGCATCTGCGTGACAAAAATCCGTTTGAACTGTCCGGCGGTCAGCGCCAGCGCGTCGCTTTGGCCTCGATCATCGTGATGGAGCCGGACATTTTGGTCATCGACGAACCGACCTCGCAGCTAGACCCGCAAGGTACGGAAGAAGTTTTCGAGATCATCCAGATCATGAAGGAAAAAGGCAAGACGATCATTCTGGTCGAGCACAAAATCGAACTGATTGCCGAATTTGCGGATCGCGTCATTTTGCTGCACGATGGCGAAATCGTCATGGAGGGCACAACGCAAGACGTCCTCTCCGATGAAAAGGCGCTCTCCTACGATGTCATGCTTCCGCAGTACGCCATGCTGGGACTGGAGCTGAAAAAACGCGGAGTGCCGCTGCGCAAAATCCCGATTACCGAAGAGCAGGCCGTCGAAGAAATGAACTGGTGGATGGCAGAAAGGGGAGTTCGCATATGAGCTTCATTTCCTTGAAAAATATCACTTTCGCTTATCCGAACGGACATACAGCGGTAGAAAACGTCTCCATGGAGATTGGCAAAGGCGAGACGGTCGCCATCGTCGGCCAAAATGGCGCGGGTAAAACGACGGCGGTAAAGCTGATGAATGGCTTGTTGAAGCCGACCAAAGGCGATGTTATTATTGATGATTGGAATACAAAAGAGCATACGACCGCGCAAATTTCGCGCAAGGTAGGCTACGTGTTCCAAAATCCGGATGACCAGATCTTCCATAGCGATGTCTACAGCGAAGTCGAGTTCGGGCCAAAAAACCTCGGCTTGTCTGTAGAGCAAACGAAGGAAAATGTCATGAAAGCGGCGAAGCTGGCTGGGATCGAGCCGTACTTGCAGGAAAACCCGTACAATTTGCCGTATTCCATGCGCAAGTTCGTGACCATGGCGGCAGTAGTGGCGATGGATTGCGATGTGATCATTCTCGATGAGCCGACCGCAGGCCAAGACATACAAGGGATGCAACGCATCTCTTCCCTGATCGCCGCCTTGAAAAGCGAAGGCAAAACCGTCATTACGATCACGCATGACATGGAGTTTGTCGTGCAAAATTTTGAGCGTGTCATCGTCATGGCCCACAAAAATGTAGTAGCGGATACGAACAAGCGGGACATTTTCTGGAATCACGCGATTTTGGAAGAAAGCATGCTGAAGCAGCCGCACATTAGCAGATTGAGCCATACGCTCGGCTTGCCAAAGCAAATTTTGACGATCGAAGAATTTGTAGAGACCATGCTGTAAAAAGCGGCTGGGGAGGTAGCACGTTGTGAAAATCGCAGTAGTAGGAAGCATCAATATGGATCTCGTCTCCCACGTCCACCATCTGCCCAAGGCAGGAGAAACGATTGCAAGCCATGACTTTATGCTGATTCCAGGCGGAAAAGGGGCGAATCAGGCAGTTGCTGCCGCACGTCTGGGCGCGCACGTATCCATGATCGGAATGGTGGGCGAGGATGAAAATGGCACCATCATGCTTGCGGGCATGACAGAGGCGCAGGTTCATGTCGAAGGAATCAAGCGCGCGGGTACGACTGGCATGGCCTTCATCAATGTCAGCGATGACGGGGAAAACAACATTGTGCTGGTTCCCGGAGCCAATGCACAAGTGAGCATAGAGCACATCGATGAGAACCTGTCGATTATCGAGCAGAGCGACGTCGTGCTGTTGCAGCTGGAAATCCCGCTCCACGTCGTGGAATACGTCGTGAAAAAGGCAGCTGCGCTCGGCAAGCTGGTCATTTTGAATCCGGCTCCGGCAAAGGCACTCTCGCAGGAACTGTTACAGCATGTGCACACCTTGACGCCGAATGAAACGGAGCTGGCCATTTTGAGCGGTCTGCCCGTCACGACGCCGGAAGAAGCCGGGGAAGCGGCGAGAAAGCTTTTGGCAAGCGGTCCGAGACGGATCATTGTCACCCTGGGCGAAAAAGGCGCGCTTTTGGTCACGGAGGAGAAAACCGTGCATGTGCCTGCTTGTCGGGTCGAGCCAGTGGATACGACAGCGGCAGGCGATTCGTTTACCGCAGCTTTTGCCGTGGGCATGGCAAAAGGGATGTCGGATGTGGAAGCAGCCGGATTTGCCAGCAAAGTGGCTGCGATCGTCGTGACCAGACGCGGGGCGCAGCCATCGCTGCCCACGCTGGCAGAAGTAGAGGCGCACTCCTTTTAGCGAGCGTCTGTACCTTTCTATCATGTCATGGACGAAAACGAAAGAAAAAGCAAACGTGTTTTGGAGCGCAATGTTCCAAAGACGCGTTTGCTTTTTGTTTTTAGGAACGCTTCTGCAACAGCTCCAACACCCACTCGCACCAGGCGATATCTTCTTTCATGCGCCGTGATCCCCATGAAAGCAGCAAATAATCCCCAAATTCGGGATGGTTCGGATGGTCGGGCGGATACGAATGTTCGGCAGAATCACTCTCGTACTCCTTTAAGTAGTGCTCGTACATGTCCAAATGCTCGCGACATTGCTGGATGCGCTCGACAAACATCGTAGAGGCCGCTTTTTCGTCCGCCAATCCGAGGCAGTACGTTTTCAGCACCAGCTCGTCACGCAAAACAGGCTCTGCTGCCGGCTCGCTAAGCCAGACTTTTAGTGCAATCTGTCCTTTTTCTGTAATGGAATACACTTTTTTATCAGGACGATCCGTCTGGTGGATGCGAGTGAACTCCAGATAGCCCTCCTGTTCCAGCTTCGCCAGCAGCGGGTAAATTTGGCTGTGCTTGGCCTGCCAAAATGGTTGCAGCTGGAGCATCAAATCATAGCCGGAGCTTGGTGTGCGGGCAACCAGCCCGAGGAGTCCATACGCGAGTGTGTTCAAAGTGAAAAGCCCCCTGACTTTAGCGAATATCAACCTCATTATAGGAAGGGTTTTCTGGCGAAGCAAGAGAGAACCTGCGTCCTGTATAGCTTCTCCCAAGCGAAAGCAGAAAATCCAAAGTTACCCTCTTGAAAGTCAAAGAAGGTCAAACTATAATAAAGTCATCGAAGGTCAGAAATAGTCAAACAACCGTTGACCTGTCGAACACACAAATAAGAAAAAATCCAAAAGCATGATTTTGGGGGTATGAAACATGCAATGTGAAATCTGCAAACAACGACAAGCAACTGTGTCCGTCCATATACGCGTGCAAGACAAACAGCAAGCCTACAACCTGTGCCGGGAGTGCAATGCCAAGCTCGGCAGCAAAATGGGAGTAGGAATGGGCTTCAGCCCGTTCTCTTCCTTCTCCGGTCTGGACGACTTCCTGCAAGGCTTCGCACAAGCGCAGGCCCATGCAAAAGGCGGTCAACAGCCGAACATGAAGGGACAGGCGACAACTGCGGACAGAGGCGGCCTTCTGGACGAACTGGGGCGCAATCTGAACGATGCGGCACGCGCAGGGCTGATTGATCCGGTCATCGGACGCGACCAGGAAATCGAGCGTGTGATCGAGATTTTGAACCGCCGCAACAAAAACAACCCGGTGCTCATCGGGGAGCCGGGTGTAGGGAAGACAGCAATTGCCGAAGGTCTGGCCTTGCGCATTACGGAAGGTCAAGTGCCTGCCAAGCTGAAAAACAAGCAAGTGTACGTGCTGGACGTGGCTTCCCTGGTCGCAGGCACGGGGATTCGCGGACAATTCGAGGAAAAGATGAAGCAAGTGATTGCCGAGCTGCAATCGCGCAAAAACGTCATCCTGTTCGTGGATGAAATTCATTTGCTGGTGGGAGCAGGCTCTGCGGAAGGCTCGATGGACGCCGGAAACATTCTCAAGCCTGCCCTGGCGCGCGGCGAGCTGCAACTGGTTGGGGCCACTACCTTAAAAGAGTACCGCGTCATTGAAAAGGATGCCGCGCTGGAGCGCCGCTTACAGCCTGTGATGGTCAAAGAGCCGACAGTGGAGGCCGCTATCGAGATTTTGCAAGGACTGCGTCCGAAATACGAAGCTTTCCACCAGGTCGCTTACTCCGATGACGTGCTCCGCGCCTGCGTCGAGTATTCGCATCGTTACATCCAGGATCGCTTTCTGCCTGACAAGGCGATCGACCTGATGGATGAAGCCGGATCGCGGCTGAATCTCCGCTCTTCTGCGGCAGATACGAGCCAGCTGCATGAGCGCCTGGCGCAAATTAACCAGGAGAAAAAAGCAGCGACCGAGCAAGAAAATTACGAGCAAGCTGCCCGCCTGCGCGATGAGGAAGCGGAAATTCTCGGCAAGCTGGATCAGCTTGATGGGGCCGCTAATCGCACGAAAGTGGAAGTATCAGATATTCAGGAGATGATCGAGCAAAAAACAGGCATCCCTGTCCGCAAGCTGCAAAGCGACGAGCAGGAGCGGATGAGAAATTTGGCTGCTCACCTGGAAGCCAAAGTCATCGGGCAATCGGAAGCTGTCGCACAGGTCGCCAAGGCGATTCGCCGCAGCCGCGCCGGGTTGAAGCCGAAAAATCGGCCAATTGCCTCCTTCCTGTTCGTCGGACCGACTGGCGTAGGGAAGACAGAGCTGTCCAAAGCGCTCGCCGAGGAGCTGTTCGGCACGAGAGAATCGATGATTCGCCTCGACATGAGCGAATACATGGAGAAGCATTCCGTCTCCAAGCTGATCGGTTCGCCTCCAGGCTATGTGGGTCACGAGGAAGCGGGACAGTTGACCGAGCGAGTGCGCCGCAATCCGTACAGCATCATTTTGCTGGATGAGATCGAAAAGGCGCACCCGGACGTCATGCACATGTTCCTGCAAATTTTGGAGGATGGCCGCCTGACAGACAGCCAGGGCCGTACCGTGAGCTTCAAGGAAACAGTCATTATCGCAACGAGCAATGCCGGAGTGGCTGAGCGCAAAAAAGCGTTAGGCTTCGGCGCCGAGGAACAGCAGCCTGGCACTGTGCTTGATTCGCTGGGAGCGTACTTCAAACCGGAATTTTTGAACCGCTTCGACTCGATTATTTCTTTCGCTCATCTGGAAAAACAAGACTTGGTGCAAATCGTGGAGCTGCTGCTCCAGGAAGTCGTGCTGAATCTCGGCGAGCAAGGAATCGAGCTTGAAGTGACAGACGCTGCCAAAGAAATGTTGGCTGAGCTGGGCTACAATCCCGCTTTCGGGGCACGCCCGCTGCGTCGCGTGATCGCCCAGCAGGTCGAAGATGGCATCGCCGATCTGTTGATGGAGGAAGCGGATGTGCGCAAGATCGTGGTGGAAGTTGAGGAAGAAGCGATTCGCGTGAAAAAAGCATAAGGGTTTGTCCCAAAAAGAGTCCCTGACGGCTAGACAGGGACTCTTTCTTTCCTATATAGAGATAGAAGCGAGCGTTTGCGAAAAAAGAGATTGCTATTGGCTTGCAAGCTGAAGATTTCGCATCGGAACCCATCCGTATTCCCGGTTGGTGGACATACACCATCCCCAGCCATTCAGCTCTTGGAGCAACTCAACCGTATCTCCTTCATTTACATCTAGCTCTTTTGCGGAGTAATTTTCCGTAATGATGCCTTCCTTGTCCTTTGCTTGAATAATCTGTTCAGGCACCCAGCCTTCCATGCTATGGTCAAGCGTATAGCAGTACCTCCAGTTCCTCCAACCGTCGGGATCATCGTCGACTCGACCGAGTATGACGGTTTGACCTTGAGTCAATTCAATGGGGGTAGGGTAGTTTATTCGGTGCTGAATCATGACTTTATATGTTTGGCTCATATTGCAGCTCCTTTCTGAATAACGGTTCAAGCCAGGCTACAAGCTGATCATTCCCCTGCTTGCTTGTTGGCAGTTTGCATCAGCTGTTTTTTGGCCCGCATTTTTCGCACCAAAAGTCCGATCAGCAAAATCGGGATCATCAGCAAGAACACGTACAGGGAGGCGTGACCGACCATATTTTCCGCCATCCGCCCGTAAAAGTAAAACAGGAAACCGACGAGGTAAAATTTCACGGCTCTGCCGATTGCGGCATAACCGATCAGCTTCCAGAGCGGATAATTCAGACAGCCGGACAAGATCGTGAATACTTTGAACGGAATCGGGGTGAAGGAGCCGACAAAAATGGCGACTTCGCCTCTTTTTTGAAACATCTCGGTTGCCGAGTCAATCCACTCTTTTTTGAGCAGTTTGTACAGGACAGAGTGGCCGAGCAGTTTACCGAGAAAGTAGCCGACGGGTGTACCAACCAGACACGCGATATATCCTGCGGTTGCAATCCATAAAGCAGCGGATGGATCAATCAGGCTTAATGAAACTTGCAGAAAGAATACAGGAATGGGGAAGATGACGGCGTCTGCAAAAGAATGGATGACGACTCCCCAAATGCCGTATTCCATCAAAAAATCTAAAACGTTCTGAACCATTTCATTCTCCTTTGTCCATCTCATGCGATCCGCCTGCTGCGACGGATAAAAATGGGTAGAGTCGTGTGGCGTAACGATGTTGTATACAAATTAAGACGGATATTCCCGAAATATGGTTACGGTTGCTGCTTTTGCAAAAACTTTTTTCTTTCATTATAACCGCATCGCATGCAATACTGCCATCAACTCGTCAATTCCTTTTTCCACCGATTCGGCCTTGGCGTTGGATACATTCAGCTTCAAAATATTTTCCCGGGGAAACAGGGGCAAATAATGCCTGTCTGCCGCTTCCAACAAGATCGAGCGTTTTTTAGCCAGCTGGATCAGACGGGATGCGTCAACTCGCGGGTCCAGCACAAGATGCGTGTGAATCCCCGGATAAGGCAGAGGGCGAAACGCAAACAGAGCGTCAGCGCGGGCTGCATGGGCGAGCAGCGCTTCTGTCAGAAGCTTCGATCGGAGCTGATACGATTGGCGGATTTTTTGCCTGTGCCGTTCAAACATGCCGCTTTTCAAATAAATTTCCAGCGCGGCTTGGGACAGCATGGAGCTATCGATGTCCCGCAGCCGTTTGAACTGCAAAAACGACTCGCACAGCGCATCGGGAATGACGGCGACACCGAGGCGCAGCCCGGGAAAAATGATTTTGGAATAGCTTTTCATGTAAATCGTCCGCTCGAAACGATCGTAGGAGAACAGCGGGTCTGCCTTGCTGTCATGCTCCAAATCTGCCATATGGTCGTCTTCCACGATGTAAACGTTGTAGCGGTGGGCCAGTTCGGCAATGCGCTGTTTTTCCTTGCGGGTATACGACGTTCCGAGCGGGCTGTGAAAGCGCGGCATCGTGTAAAAAAATTTGATCTTTTCTGTCCGGAAAATGCGCTCCAGCTCGTCCAGATCAATTCCTTGCGCCGTTCGCATGATCCCAGTCACCGGAATGTTGTGCATCTGCAAGTAATCGATAAACAGATGGTAGCTCGGCTGCTCGATCAGGACGGTTTCCCGCCCGTTGGGGAACGGAATCGTACACAAAAGCGACAGCGCCTGCTGAACGCCGGATGTGATGAAGATGTTCGCTGGCTTGGCAAAAACCTGATGGTTGGCCAAATGCTTGGCGATCACGGGGATGAGCGTAGGCAGCCCTTTGGCGGTGCCGTACAGGAACAGGTCGTTGCGGTATGTCTCAATCGCTTTGTTGATACAGTGTTGAAAGTCAAGGTACGGAAACACGTCAGGATCAGGGGCAGAGGTGGCGAAGTCGATGCTGTTACAGTTGTTTGGCTCGCTGTCTCGCTGCTTTTTGACGACGTAAAAGCCGCTGCGGTCTACCGAGTAGATCAGATGACGTTTCTCCAACTCGTTCAGCGCCTGGATCACCGTGCTGTTGCTGCATTGATATTGGGTTGCCAACTCGCGGATGGACGGCAGCTTGTCGCCATCCTGGTAGGTGTTGCCCTCGATCAGCGTCTCCAACTCGTTCTGCAATTGCAAATATTTATGCATGAAATCCCTTCCTGGCGCATGGACTTTGTATCGGTACAGATCGTCTTTTTTTGCATTGTAGCATGATTGCCGCCCCATTACTATGAAAGCAGGAAATAATTGCTGCATAGGCAACGATTGGGGAGAGATCAGCTTGAAGGATCAACATAAAGCTATAGGGGCCGCACTTTTGAATGCCATGATCGTCGGCTTGTCGTTTATTTTCGTAAAAATGGCGCTGACGTCAGCCACTCCGATGGACGCGATGGCGCACCGCTTTACGATCGCTTTTGTCGCCGCGACGATTCCCGTTTTGTTCGGATGGGTCCGGCTGTCGATCAAGCCGCGCGACATTTTGGTCATTTTGCCATTGGCTTTGCTCTATCCGGCGCTGTTTTTCGGGCTGCAAACGTTTGGACTGGTGTACACGACCGCGTCGGAAGCCGGGATCATTGTCGCCACCGTTCCGATTTTCACGATGGTCATGGCCGCTTTTTTTCTCGGCGAGACATCTACGTGGCTGCAAAAGTTTTGTACGCTGCTGTCTGTAGCAGGTGTCGTGTTCATTTTCGCGATGAAGGGCGCAGGGGTAGGGATGGGCAGCAGCCTCGGCACCATTTTGATCTTGCTCTCGGCCTTGTCGCTCGCGGGGTATAGCGTGTTGGCGAAGAAGATGACGAAAGCCTTCCATTATATAGACGTCACGTATATGGTTTCCGTAATCGGCTTTTTGGCCTTCAACGCGCTGGCCTTGATCCAGCATGGCGCAAACGGCACGCTGTCGGAGTTTTTCCTGCCGCTCACGCATTCGTCGTTTATTATCTCGGTGCTCTATTTGGGTGTGCTGTCTTCTTTGGTGACATCTTTCATGACGAATTTTGCCTTGTCGAAAATGGAAGCGTCGAAGATGAGTGTTTTCAACAACTTGTCAACGCTCGTGACGATTGCCGGAGGTGTGGTGCTTCTCAGGGAGCAGATCGCCTACTACCACCTGCTCGGAGCGCTCATGATCATTCTCGGTGTCATCGGGACGAATTTCCTGGGAAAGAAAAAAGGAACCGCGGTAGACACCAACGGGAAGCTCAAATCGCAATCTTTGTAAGAACAAACGCACAGGAAAAATGGAGCAGAGACTGTTGGGCTGCTCCGTTTGTTTTTGTCCGCTGACAGGAGGGACCAGCCGCAAAAAAATCAGGACCAATGCGGGTGAAACTGTTTACAAAAGTCGACATACACGATATAGTTACCTAGATTGTTGCTATGAGTATAATGACATATGGTGAGATGACGGAATGAAAACGATTATTCATCTGGATTCAATTGAAAAAAGCTTTCACGGTACTGTCGTCGTCCCCTCTTTTTCTCTCTCCATTGAAGAAGGGGAGTTTTTGACGTTGCTCGGCCCCAGCGGCTGCGGCAAGACGACGCTTTTGCGGATGATTGCAGGGTTTGAGGAGCCGACTTCCGGGGATATTTTCCTCGACGAGAAGCCGCTCACCCATGTGCCGCCTTATCAGCGGGATATGAACATGGTGTTCCAGCAGTACGCCCTGTTTCCGCATATGACTGTCGAACAAAACATTTTGTTCGGTTTGAAAATGAAAAAAGTAAGTGCAGCAGAGCAAAAACAGCGCCTGGAGGAAGTTTTGCAGTACGTGCAGTTGACCGAGCTGAGAAAACGTACGCCAAAGCAACTGTCCGGCGGCCAGCAGCAGCGTGTGGCGATTGCCCGGGCGATCATCAACAATCCGCGCGTCCTTTTGCTGGACGAGCCGCTTGGCGCCCTGGACTACCAACTGCGCAAAAGCTTGCAGCTGGAACTGAAAAATCTGCAAAAGAACCTCGGGATCACGTTTATTTACGTAACCCATGACCAGGAAGAAGCAATGGCCATGTCGGACCGGATCGCCGTCATGAACAAAGGACGGATCGAACAGATCGCTTCTCCTGCCGAGATTTACAACCATCCGCAGACGCTGTTCGTCGCTACTTTTATCGGGGAAAACAACATTTTCCGCGACAATGGCACGAATACAGCTGTCCGCCCGGAAAAGATCAAGCTGTACCAGCCAGAAGCAGACAAGGACAAGCACAAAAAGCTGGGAACGATTGCTGACGCGGTATTCCTCGGCAACCTGCGCAAAGTGTTCATCCGCCTCGACGGTCAAGACATGACAGTCATGGCCCATCAGTACGCAGGAGACGGTCTGGACTGGAAGGTGGGAGATCGGGTAGCGATTGGTTGGGCGCAGACGGACGAGGTGATCCTGACTTGTTGAACAAAAAGCCGGTAAAACTGCTCGCAGCACCCGCCCTTTTGTGGATGGGTGTGCTTTTCGTCCTGCCCATGCTTATGATTGCGCTGATGTCCTTCCTTAAAAGAGGCACATACGGGCAAGTTGTCTATGAATTTACGCTGAACAATTACGTGCGCATTTGGGACCCGCTGTACGGGCAAATTTTTGCGGACACGCTGGTAGTTGCCATTTTGACAACGGTGTTGTCGATCGTGTGCGGCTATCCGCTTGCGTATTACATTTCCCGCCTGGAAAAGTCGTCCCAGCAAATTTGGCTGTTGCTTGTGATGATTCCGTTCTGGATCAACTTTCTGGTCCGTTCCTACGCCTGGGTGATCATCCTGCGCTCCCAGGGGGTCGTCAATACGATTTTGCAATCATTAGGGATTATTACGGAGCCATTGCCGCTTTTGTACAATTCCGGTTCGGTGCTTTTGGGGATGGTGTACACGCTGCTGCCGTTCATGGTGCTGCCGATTTACGTGTCCCTGGAGCAGATGGATCGCCGCAAGCTGGAAGCGGCGTACGATCTGGGAGCGACTCCGTGGAGAGCTTTCTGGCACGTTACGCTGCCGATGACCAAAACAGGCGTCGTCACCGGATCGATTCTCGTCTTTGTCTCCTCGATCGGGATGTTCGTCGTGCCGGACGTGATGGGCGGGGCGAAATCGGCCCTGATCGGAAACGTGATTCAGAACCAGTTCCTTTCGGCGCGTGACTGGCCGTTTGGCTCGGCATTGTCGATCGTGTTGATGCTGTTGTCCATGCTCCTGATTCTTCTGTACTTCCGCGCTGTCAAAGCGGGCGAGGCAAAGGAGGGGGCAGCATGAAAACGTGGCGCAGACATACGCTTTCCGGCTACTCTTGGCTGATGCTGGTCTTCTTGTACTTGCCGATTGCGATTCTCGTTCTATATTCGTTCAATGACTCGCGGATCAACGCGACGTGGAACGGGTTTACATGGAAATGGTACGTCTCCTTGTTTGACAACAGACAGGTCATGCAGGCGCTCATGAACAGCCTGTCCATCGGGGTGATCAGCAGCGTGCTGGCAACGGTTTTGGGCACGGCTGCATCGCTCGCCATCAAGCATTACTCCTTGCGCTGGCGCAATGTCGTCAACGGGCTGATCTACTTGCCGATTGTGATTCCCGAGATCATGATGGGACTTGCCCTTCTCGTCTTGTTCAGCCAGGTGCACATGGAGTTGGGCAAGTGGACACTCATCATGGCCCACGTGACCTTTTCCATGCCGTATGTGATGGTGATCGTCTCCGCCCGCCTGGCCGATATGGGCAAAGAGCTGGAGGAGGCGGCGCAAGATTTGGGCGCTACCCCGTGGGGAACATTGCGTCATGTGACGCTGCCATTGATCATGCCCGGAATCGTCGCTGGCTTTTTGATGTCGTTTACTTTGTCGCTCGATGATTTCATTATTTCGTTCTTCGTGGCTGGTCCTAATTCGACCACGCTGCCATTGTACATTTACGGCCTGGTAAAACGCGGCGTATCCCCGGAAGTCAATGCGCTTTCGACGCTGTTGATCGCAAGCACGGTGCTGCTGGTGATTATTGCCGAGCTTTTCCGCCGCAAAGATTCCAAAAACGGTCAGATTCACTTTTAGTTGACCAGACGTATCCCATACCGATTTGGAGGTTGAGAAGAAAAAATGAAACGTTTCAAATCCATGATGATCGGCGCTTTGACCGCCGTACTCGCAGTGACAGCTGTCGGCTGCTCCTCGTCGTCCGAACCCGAGCAGCAAGTATTGAACATCTACAGCTGGGCAGACAATTTTGACCTGGATGTCATCAAAGATTTCGAGCAAAAGTACAATGTCAAAGTCAACTACGACGTGTACGGCAGCAACGAGGAAATGCTGGCAAAAATCCAGGCTGGCGCATCGGGCTACGATTTGATTCAGCCGTCCGATTACATGGTGGCAACGATGATTCAGCTCGGCCTTCTCGAAGAGTTGAACAAAGAAAACATCCCGAACATGAAAAACATCGTGTCTACGTTCAAGACGCCTCCTTTTGACAAGGAAAACAAATACTCGCTCGTGTACACGTGGGGAATCACCGGGATTGCCTACAACAAAAAGTATGTCAAAGAAACGCCGACAAGCTGGAACGATCTGTGGAACGAAGCGTACAAAGGTCGCGTCATCATGCTGAACGACCCGCGCGAAGTGATGGGGATGGCTCTGATCAAAAACGGCTTCTCCAACAGCACAACAAACAAGGACGAGCTGGCAAAATCGTTCGCTGATCTGAAAAAAGTGCTGCCGAGCGTCATGGCTTTTGATACGGACAACATCAAGCAAAAAATGATCGCGGAAGAAGCGTGGATCGGTACGGTCTGGTCTGGCGACGCTGCGATTATTAACGGACAAAACCCGGATGTGGAGTACGTCATTCCAAAAGAGGGCGCGACGATCTGGGCAGACACGCTGGCGATTCCAAAAGGAGCCAAGCAC
Organism: Brevibacillus sp. 1238; assembly: GCF_029892995.1. Classification (NCBI taxonomy): domain Bacteria; kingdom Bacillati; phylum Bacillota; class Bacilli; order Caryophanales; family Paenibacillaceae; genus Brevibacillus; species Brevibacillus sp. 1238. Next base: position 53,695 of record NZ_JARXWC010000006.1, read on the forward strand.
AAAGATTTGGCGGAGAAATTCATCAACTACTTGATGGAGCCGGAAGTCAGCGTGAAAAACTACGAGTCGATCGGCTACAGCAACCCGAACGAACAGGCATATCCACTGCACAGCGAAGAATATCGCGCGAACAAAATGATCTTCCTGGACAAAGCGGACATCGCCCGCGCCGAGTGGCTGGTTGATGTCGGAGATACGTTGCAAGAATACGACCGCTACTGGACTGAGATGAAGAGCGGCCGATAAACCGAATTGCCATAAGCAGAAGAACCGAGATGGGATGAATGAAGCATCCTGTCTCGGTTTTTGTTTTGGGCACGGATGGGGTCAGGACGATTATGGAAAAACTACCTGCACCAGGGAAAGAAGGGCGGGAACGCCAGTTTTTGCTTCAAAAAATCGTCACAGCAGATAGCCCGATGGAGCCATACAGAAAAGTAGACGATTTTGATAGGATTAAGGACGAAAAGGCGAAGGAAGTAGGTGATATGCTGATGCACAGCATAAAGCGACTATGGACCGTGCTTTCGCTGGCCTTTTTTCTGGTGCTTGCGATTGGAACGAATTTGGCTTACGCCCATGCCGGCATGATGGGCAGCAGTCCGCAAGACGGCGAGCTGCTACAGACGAATCCGGGGCAAATCTCCATGAGGTTTACCGAAACACTGGAGCCTGACCTTGTCACCATACGTTTGTTTGATTGGGACGGGAAAGAAATACAAATGCAACGCCCGACTCTTCAGCCGGGAGACGCTTCGCAGGTCAATGCGCAGCTTCCGGCCGATTTGGCGGAAGGTACGTATTCCGTCATCGTCTCGGTCGTGTCCGAGGACGGCCATCCGGTAGAGGAGCGCCTGACCTTTTCGATCGGGCAAAAGAGCGCGGTAGTCGTGCCGCCGGGTGAAAACAAGACCGACACGAATTACTTGATTGTGTATCGCTACCTCGCCCAAGGGATCATTTTGCTGGGCGGCGGACTGTATTTGATCGCAGCGTGGGGACAGCGCTACGGCTTGCCGAAGCTCGCGGCACTGATCGGAATCGGCAGACAGATCGGCTGGGCGCTTGCGATCGTGGGACTTATTTTTCTCTGGTTCTTGTACGACGAATCGCTGAAGGCTGTTTCTTTGACCGACGCCTTGCTGCATCTGGACAGCAACTTGCTGATGCAGTCTCCATTTGCCGTCATGCTGATCGTCTCCTTCATTCTCTTGCTGCTTTTGGCGATACCGGGCATGGTGTCTGGCTGGTATGCGGGCATATGGGTGTTGTTGATCAGCGCGCAAGCTTTTGGCGGTCATGCCTGGGGGATTGCTCCCGTCTGGCTGTCGATCGTGCTGCGGCTGCTGCATGTGCTCACAGTGGCACTCTGGCTGGGGGCGCTCGTCTACCTGCTCTTGGTGTCCAAAGAGGCGGAGCGGGGCAATGAGCCGTTCAAGCGGTTCTTTTTGCGCCTGGTTGCGACAGCGGCTGTGCTTGCTGTTGTGACGGGAGTATTCATGCTGCTCGTACAAACGGACGTGACGAGCATTCTCGCAAGCTCGCTTGCCTGGAACTACCTGCTGTACGGAAAAATCGTCAGCGTCGTCATCATGCTGGCGCTCGCCTACGGACAGACAAAGCGCTGGCGGGGAAGCAACCAGTTGCAGAGGAAGTGGCTGCGCTGGGAAATCGTTTTTGGCATCGTCGCTGTGTTGGCAGGGCTGTGGATGAGTCAAACCAACTACCCGACCGACGCGACAAACAAAACAGACACGACAAACACACAAGCCGCTTATGCAAGCAGCGACAAACTAGGAGGGTTTTCTCGATGAACATGAAAAAATGGATGAGCAGTGTATTGGTGGCAGGAGCTGTCCTGACGCTCGCGACAGCAGCACAGGCGCACGTCAACGTCTATCCGAAAGAAACGACTACCGGATCGTATGAAAAATACACCGTTCGCGTTCCTGTAGAAAAAGACGTCAACACAGTGAAGGTAAAGCTGGAATTTCCGGCTGGCGTAAAAGTAAACACCGTTCAGCCTGTTCCTGGCTGGAGCTATGAATTTGAAAAAGACAAGGACGGCGTGAACACAGCACTTGTCTGGACAGCGACAAACGGCGGGATCAAAGCGCACGAGTTCATGGAGTTCACTTTTGTCGGGGCGAATCCGAAAGAAGAAGGCACGCTGGCGTGGAAAGCGTACCAAACGTATGCGGACGGCGAGGTAGTGGAGTGGACAGGCGACAAGGACGCCAAGACTCCAGCGTCCGTGACGACTGTCAAAGCAGGTGTTGGCGAGGCTGGACACGATCATGGCCATGGTGCAGCAGAAGCGACAACTCCGGCTCCTGCGACCGGTCAAGCAGCAGCAAGCGCAGGCACAAGCAACACGTTGCCTCTGGTGCTTTCCGGACTGGCGCTCTTGCTCTCCATCGTGGGGCTGTTCAGAAAGAAAGCATAAGAGAGAGAGTAGCGGAGAAGAAACACGGCGGAAAAAACCGTGCAGCGAGCAACATGCTGCGCGGTTTCTTATTTTCCCCTACCTTTTTGGGCGGAATCTCCTTATAATTATGACTAATTACTTTCGGAGGTGTTAAATGATGTCAGTCATCAAATTGGAGCAAGCAAGTAAACAGGTAGGAAAACAATACAATCGGCAGTGCGGCACGTGCGGTTTTTCTTCGCGATAAGGAACGATTGAAGTAGCCTGTTCACGGCTGAAAAATGACGGAACGTGTCCTCTGCCAGAATAGGTGGAGACTGCTTCCATGGTTATGAATGCAACGACTGTATATATGGTCAAACGTTTTATGGCGTCACTCGCCAACACGACGATGTTTACGACTTACGCGATCTTTTACATCGCGACATTGGGCCTGAACCCGTTCGAGCTTTTGCTGGTCGGTATGGTGCTGGAGCTGTCCGTCCTGCTGTTTGAGGGCGTGACAGGCGTGGTGGCCGATACGTACAGCCGCCGTCTGTCCATTATCATCGGGATGTTTCTGTTGGGGATCGGCTTTGCGCTGCAAGGGATTCTTCCCGTGCTCGATGGCTGGCTGCCTTTTGTCTCTGCGTTTGTTTGGGTCTTGATTGCCCAACTGTTTTTTGGCGTGGGCGATACGTTCGTCAGTGGAGCCGACACAGCGTGGATTGTGGATGAGGTGGGCGAGGAAAAGCTGGGCAGCATCTTTATGCGCGCGAAGCGTTACTCGCTTTTGGCGAATATGCTCGGAATCGGGCTGAGTGTGTGGCTGTCTACGCTGGCCCCGAACTTGCCGTATTTGTTTGGCGGGTTGATCTACCTGGCACTGGGCGTTTTTCTGATCTTCTTTATGAAGGAAACGGGCTTTACCCCAAGAGAGAGGGAGAAAGGCACGTCCCAGTGGAAAGAGATGAGCGAGACGTGGCTGTCGGGAGCGCGAGTCATTCGCAAAGAGCCGATTTTGCTGTTGATTTTGCTGGTGACGCTGTTTACAGGAGCAGCTTCCGAAGGGTATGACCGCTTGCATGAAGCGCATTTGATTTCCGAGATCGGCTTCCCGCAGGTTGCCGGGATTTCCATGGCGATGTGGTTCGGAATCATCGCTGCGCTGTCCAGCTTGCTTGGGCTGTTCGCTGTCAGCTTTGCCGAGAAGCGGCTGGATGTCAACAACGAGCGGATCGTCGTCGTCGGCATGTTCGTGTTGACGGCCTTGAAAATCGCTGCGGTCATCGCTTTTGCTATCGCCCCCGATTTTGGCTGGGCGCTGGTTGCCTTGCTGCTGATCGGCGTGATCGATTCGCTCACCAGTCCCTTGTACGAGACGTGGCTGAATTTGAATATCGAGAGCAGTGTGCGGGCGACGGTTTTGTCGATGATGAGCCAGTCCAACGCGCTTGGACAGACGATGGGGGGACCTGTGGTCGGCTGGATCGGGCATCGGCTGTCGATTCGCGCTTCCCTGATTACGGCAGGCTTGCTGCTGATTCCGATTCTCGCTGTGTTCGGTCGAGTGCTGCGTAAACGTTAGACGGTGCATCTAATGAATGAAGAAAAGGCATGTATCCCGCGATTGGGATGCATGCCTTTTTGATGCGCATGTGGGCAGGCTGACCGTTCCAACTGATTCCAAAAGTGGGAGCAAGCTTGTGGTATACTTAGGTAACAAACATTGTTTCTTGTAGGATGGAGAGGGAGTGGATACAGATGGAAGTTTTTATTCTCATCGTCGTCGTATTTGTAATCTTAGTCATTGTCTTTGCAAACAAAGCCAAAACTGGCACAACCAGACGCTCGTACTCAAATTCTACCGATAGCAGCAGCTCCTTCTACGCCGACAGCAGCCATCACCATCGCGACCGTGATACAGATGGAGATTGGAGAAGCAGCGACAGCGGCAGTGACTACAGCAGCAGCAGCGGCAGTGATAGCGGAGGCGGAGACAGCGGCGGAGGCGGCGGTGGAGACTGACGCTTTTGCCACGCCGCGTTGTATGTTACAATGATTGGGAAAATGATTCCAAACCATAAATGGTGCGGTCTTGAAAAGGAGAGATGTTTTATGTCAAACATGAAAAACGCTCAGAGTGTAGGAAGTTTCGTCGCAGGAATCCTCCTTTCAAGCGGAAAATAACACCGTTCACAAAATGAGGATTCGACTGCGACTGGTGTTGGCGTACGGCCAATCATTAACCATTTGCAGGGGGAATCCGTAGTGAATCAAGCAACCAATCAATCAACATTGCAATCTTTGGGCTGGAATGAGCATTTTGCCAATCTGTTTGCCCCTTATGCCGAAGAAGGCTTCAGCGTGGGAAGAATCTCGCTGGAACATAAACGCATTTACCGTCTGATGAGCGAGCATGGCGAGCTGTTGGGCGAAGTCACGGGCAAGCTGCGCTATGAGGCGACGGGTCGCGAGGATTATCCGGCGGTAGGAGACTGGGTAGTCATCAAGGCGCGTCCCGAGGAAAAGAAAGCCTCGATTCATGCGCTGCTCCCGCGCAAGAGCAAGTTTTCGCGAAAAGTGGCCGGGGAAACGGTCGAAGAACAAATCGTGGCAGCCAACGTCGATACGGTCTTTTTGGTGACTGCCTTGAACAACGACTTTAATATACGCAGGATGGAGCGTTATCTCATCCTCGCCTGGGAAAGCGGAGCCAATCCGGTGATCGTGCTGTCCAAGGCTGATTTGTGCGACGATCTGGAAAAGTGCATGGCTGAAGTGGAAACCGTCGCGATCGGCGTGCCTGTGCACGTAGTCAGTGCAGAGCAGGGAGAAGGGCTGGAACAGCTCGCACCTTACCTGGGCAGCGGACAGACGGTGGCGCTCATGGGCTCGTCGGGGGTCGGCAAATCGACGCTGATCAACAAGCTGAGCGGAGCAGAGCGTCAAAAAGTAAGCGGCGTTCGCGACGGAGATGATCGCGGACGGCATACGACGACGCACCGCGAGCTGTTCCAGTTGCCAGGCGGCGCTCTCATGATCGACACGCCGGGAATGAGAGAATTGCAGCTGTGGGAAGCCGATGAAGGATTCCGTGGCGCTTTTGACGATGTCGAGAAGCTGGCGGAAGACTGCCGATTCAGCGATTGCCAGCACGGGCGGGAGCCGGGCTGTGCCGTCCGGGAAGCGATTGCGGATGGCACATTGGAGCAGGCTCGCTTCGACAGCTATTTGAAGCTGCAACGGGAACTGGCTCATCTGGCGCGCAAGGAAGACGCCAGGCTGGCAGCGGCCGAGAAAGACAAATGGAAGAAAATGACGATGCAGCATCGCAGCAAAAAGCCTAAGCGATAAACGAAAAGACCCTCGAAGCTTCGGGGGTTTTTTCCGTTTTTCAGCAAGCAAAAACAGCTTGGCAGACTTTCAGAAATTTACCCTTGATCACAGCAAGCCAGTTGTGATAGATTTGGTCAAGACCCAGCAAACACGCTGGGTAATAGGCAGAAGAAGTGCTCGTATAATTTTGGGAATAAGGCCCAACAGTTTCTACCGGGTGACCGTAAATCGCCTGACTACGAGTGAAATAGCGTCTGTTTGGCATCGCGGATGCCGTTCCTTTGTTCTTCGCAACAAAAGGAGTGGTTTTATCCCGATCCGAACGATGCTGACACGCATTTGTTGGCGTGCTGCACCTAAAGGGAAAAATGCCCCGAGGGACAGTTTCACTTGGCGTTGGTTTTATTACCTGAGCCTGCTTGTGAACTGTCCGTTCGGGGCTTTTATTTTTTTCACCAGGTTTGAGCGAGTGGCGTTGGCAGGCAACGTCCGAGTGTTGATGGAGGAGGAAGAACAGATGAAAGAATTGCAAGAGCGCATTGTCCAGGACGGCAAAGTATTGTCCGCATCCGTGTTGAAGGTGGATGCGTTTTTGAACCATCAGGTAGACCCGCAGTTGACGATGAAAATCGGGGAGCGCTTCGCCGAGCTTTTCGCAGGTGAAAAGATTACGAAAGTATTGACGATTGAGGCAAGCGGGATTCATTTTGCGCTGGCGACGTCGTTTGCCCTCGGTGTGCCTTTTGTATACGCGAAAAAGAAAAAGGCCGTGACGCTGACGGAAGACGTGTACTCGGCTCCTGTGCACTCGTTTACCCGCCAGGAAACGTATCAGATCAGTGTGTCCAAGCAGTACCTGTCTGCCGATGACCGCGTGCTGATCGTCGACGACTTCCTTGCGACAGGAGCAGCTTTGATTGGGTTGACCCAAATCATCAAAGATGCGAATGCTCATCTGGTCGGCATCGGAGCCGTGATCGAGAAAAGCTTCCAGGAAGGTCGCGGACTGCTGGAGCAAGCGGGTGTGCGCATTGAATCGTTGGCCTGTATCGAGTCCATGTCGCCAGAAGGCATTCACTTTATTCAACCGGAATCTGTTCGCGTCTAAAACCGATCGATCAAGAGGAGAGAAGATTACTTCATGCTATCCAAACAAAAGATAGTTACTTTAGGTTTGCAGCACGTTTTGGCGATGTATGCCGGTGCTGTTGTCGTGCCGCTCATTATTGGCGGGGCTTTGAACCTGACTCCCGCCCAGATTGCCTATTTGATTGCCGCTGACTTGTTTACGTGCGGGATTGCCACTCTGTTGCAGGTGATCGGCACGCGTTACACCGGGATTCGTCTTCCGGTCGTGCTCGGGTGTACGTTTACAGCGGTAGGGCCGATTATTGCGATTGCCTCGACGAGCAATTTGGCGACGGCCTACGGGGCCATTATCGTTTCCGGTTTGTTTGTAGTATTGGCAGCTCCTCTGTTTGGCAAGCTGCTGCGGTTTTTCCCGACGGTGGTGCAAGGTTCCGTCGTGACGATTATCGGCTTGTCGCTCATTCCTGTGGCGATGAACAACGCGGCTGGCGGCCAGGGCATGCCTGATTTCGGTTCCCCGCGAAACTTGCTCTTGGCTTTGGGTACATTGGTCATCATTTTGGTTATTAACCGTTTCTTTACCGGATTTATTCGGGCGATTTCTGTCCTGCTCGGCCTTGTGATCGGTACGGTCGTGGCGTACACGATGGGCATGGTCAGCTTCGCCAATGTGGCGGAGGCGTCCTGGTTCAGCGTGGTCGAGCCGTTCTACTTCGGCACCCCGCAATTTTCCATCGTGGCGATTGTGACGATGATTCTGGTCAACATTATCAGTATGGCTGAGTCGACTGGCGTTTATTTTGCGCTTGGAAAAGTAACCGATACGAAGGTTACGGACAAAGACGTAGTCAAAGGTTTGCGCGGGGAAGGAATCGCGATCGTTTTGGGCGGTGTTTTCAATGCCTTCCCGTACACAGCCTTTTCGCAAAACGTTGGTCTGGTTTCCTTGACAGGCATCAAAACGCGCGATGTGATGATCGGAGCCGGCGGCCTGCTGGTTGTCCTCGGCCTTTTGCCGAAGCTGGCTGCCCTGACGACCGTTGTGCCGAATGCCGTGCTGGGCGGCGCCATGATCGCGATGTTCGGCATGGTGGTAGCGTCCGGCATCAACATTTTGTCGCAGGTGGATCTTCGCCAAAACGAAAACTTGCTGATTGCCGCTTGCAGTATCGCAGTCGGTCTTGGCTCCGCGGCTGTTCCAACGATGTTTGACCAACTGCCGACTTTGGCGAAAATGATGCTGCAAAACGGCATCGTGACAGGCTCGCTGACTGCTGTGATTTTGAACATTTTGCTCGTTCATACGAATAAAAAAGTGCAACAGGCTCCTGTGCCGAGTACGATCTCAGAAGCTTCCTGAGGCTTGTCAGGCAATCGTCAGTCCATTAAAAAGATGAAAACCGCCATTCTCTAGCTGTGTGCAGAGGATGGCGGTTTTTTTGGCGATAAAAAAGGCTCTCCCGAGGTTGGCAAGCGTCTAATGGCCTTGGCCAAGTCAGACATACGATGGCTATGTACGAAATCAACAGGGAAGGAAAGATGAGTGCATGGCTACCTTTCGGGAGGCGCTGAAAGCGAAGAACCATCTCGTGAAAAAATGGAAGCGAATGCCCGGTGTCATGGGCATTGGCGTCGGATATGTAAACGGCAGGAACAACCAAAAGGGCGCTTGTGTCGTACTGTATACGCTGGACGCTAGTGCCGCCGTGAAAAAAGGCTGCCCGAGCTGCGTGGCGGTCAAACGGAAAAAAGGCGGAAAGCGGCCAAAGATTACTTCCCATGTGGCTGTCCCTGTGCGAACAGTGACATCGGGGAGATGCAGCAGCCATCAAAAATGGCGGGCAACGTCGAGCTATCGCCGGAGGATTCGTCCGGTGATAGCAGGCGTCAGCGTAGGATATCCGGGAGCGTCCGGGACGGCGGGCCTGATCGTGACCGGAGCGCTCAGACGGGCACAACGCTTTTTGTTGAGCAACAACCACGTTTTGAACCGCAACAATACCGGAGGCTACACGGAGACAATCCAGCCGGGAGGATCGGATGGCGGGCGTTCCGGACGCGACCGGATTGGACAACTGTACCGTTTTGTCCGGCTGCGAAAAAATGCCGTCAACGATATGGATGTGGCGATCAGCATTCCGACTTCCAATAACCTGCTTGCTCCGCGCTATGCGAAAGTCGGCACGATTCCCGGATATGTCCGCTCTTATGCGATCGGCAGCCGTTTGAAAAAGGTAGGCCGGACCACGGGCTTCGTCCATGGAGTCGTAGAGTCGACTCACACCGATATTAACGTCGATTACGGAGATTACGGCGGACTGGGAACGATTCGCTTCCGCAACCAGACCGTGATCCGCAGCGCCGCGCCGATTTCGCTGCCAGGTGATTCCGGCTCTGTCTGGTTGACCGCAAACAACTACGCCGCTGCCGTCAACTTCGCAGGCTCAGCAGACGGCAGGCTGTCGATCGCTTTTCCGATTCACCGGGCGATGCGCGCGCTTGGCTTGCGGGTGGCCCAGCCTGCTTCCGCGCTTTCGTCCAGAAAACGCGCTGTTCGCCGCAGGAAAAAGGTTAGGAAGTAATCTGGTTCATTTCGGAAGCGAGATCGTCCAGACAGGCAAGCACCTCCGCAGAGCGTGCTTCCAGGATGGCAAATGCCATCTCGGCCTCTTTTTGTTTGCCCGTAGAAGCCAGCGTGAAAATATGGCGAATCGCGTCGTGAAACCCTCTGTGCGGCTCTGCCAGCCGTTTGAAAGCGGGGAGGGAGCTGATCGCCTGGTTTTGTTTCGCCTCGTCATACCAAAGCCCGAGACGGCAATTGTGGTGATCGATGAGGTCTTTTTCCGTGATGGAATGATAACCGAGCAAGAAGTTGTACACCCACCATTTCCAGAGCAGATGGTCGGTTTTGACGATGCGCAAGCTGTGTTTGGCTTTCAGGCGTGTAATTTGACTGATGCTGTTTTTGTGCAGGGCGTTGATGCCAGCCCCGATTTCGTAGACGTTTTTGCCTGCGTGGGAGACGTGGGTGAAAATTTGTTCCATATTGTTCTCCACCTGGGAAATTCGCATGGAAATATCTTCGGTTGAAGCTGACTGTTCTTCTGTCAACGAAGCGATGTGTCCCGTCGCATGGCCTACTTGTTCGATATTTTGCACAATCTCGCCTAACAACTCGATCGCTTCGCGTGTCTGAGTGGCATTGTCGTTGAAATGAGTGCCAAGCAGAGCCGCCGTTTCTTTGACCAGGCTCGCTTCATGGCGGACGGTATCCATCGTGCTGGTGATGCTTTGTACGGAATGTTTGGTTTGTTCCGCGAGCTTGCGCACTTCCTCGGCGACGATGGAAAAGCCGCGCCCATGCTCACCCGCCCGGGCAGCTTCGATAGAGGCGTTCAAGGCGAGCAAATTCGTCTGATCCGCGACGCTTTTGATCACTTGCACGACTTGGGAGACAGCTTCGATGGAAGTCGTCAGTGACGAGATTTTGGCCTGCATCTCATTAAATTCTTCCGCCATGGACAGGAAGCTTGTCAATGACGTCTGGATGATTTTTTGCCCGGCTGTGGCCTGCTCCATGGTCGTCGCAGCATTTTCCGCCACGTGCACGGCGGAGGCGGCTACCTTTTGCACCGATTCGGACAATTGCTCGGCTGCGTGTCTGACCGTGCCGGTTTCGACGCTTGTCGTGTCGATGGTATCGAGTACATGCTTGATTTTATCGATTTGCATGACCAGCTCCAGGACATTGCCCAGGCGGTCGATCGTTTTGTAGTCGTGATCCTCTTGATAAGCTTCCAGCACGATCTGGGAGTCGAGCGTGAGCAGCTTGATCAAGGCAAGCAAGATGGAAGACAGTTCGTCCGGCTTTTTGCTGTAAGTATGGACGATGGCGGGAATAAAGCATTCGTACAGCCGCATGTAAGAGCCGGTGTACCACTCTGGGGCGAGTCCGATTTTACTGTGGACTTCCCCGATTTTTTCCCGTCCCGCGACGTAGGCATCGTTGAGTTGTGCGTTGGAAAGCGATTGCAAATAGTGGCGAAAGGAACCGGAGAGGCGTCCTACAGTAGTATGGACTTCAATGATATTCATCAAATTCGCATAGTGGCCAAGTATCTGATAATGCCGCTCGGTAATCGTGTCGATATGCTCGGTTATGAGCGGTTCGATTTGCGCGAGCCGCCTGAGATCGTCATTGTTCATCTGCAAAAAGTTTACTTTTGCCCGCAATTGCTCTGTCATCGCGATATCGCTTTCCTGGATCGGGGCCGTTTGTGATCGCGCCCAACGCTTGCCAAACATAGAATCCCTCCGCTTTTTTATCAAAAACTGACCTATCCATGCCACGGAATAGGTCAGCCACCGTCATCCAAAATAGTTCTCACTACCTACCTGATTATACCATTCGAGGAAGAAATGATACTGTGGAACTACTGTGAATTTGTGAAATGTTTATGTAAGTCAGGCTGCTTCAATCGAAAAAAGTCATGTGTGGCATAGCTTCGCGGTAGTAGGCGAGCCGATCCTGCAACGTTCCAGTGTGCAGCTCGAACTTATGCCCGTCCGGGTCGGTGAAATAAAGCGAGAGCTTGTCCCGTTCATCGCGTTCCCGGCCCGGCAAAATGGGGACGCCGTGCTGTTGCAGATGACGTTTCCAGTCGTCAAAAGCGGCTTCGGAAAGCGAAAAGGCCAGATGCGTGTAGGACAAGGAAATCTCGTTGCGGGGGATGTCGGGTTCTTCGTTCAAAGCGAGCCAGTAGCCGTTCCAGTCAAAATAAGCCAGCTTTCTGCCGCGGACGAGCGGCTTGGCGCCGAGCACGTCACGGTAAAAGCAAAAGGAGCGTTCCAAATCGGCTACCGAAAACAGAAAATGGTTGATTCCGCCCAGTGGTTGCATAGCCATCGCCTCTTTCTCCTTTGCACACAAGTTGCCTTTATTTTACGGTAACAAGGAGCGGGGTGCCAACGACGATCAATCGGACAACTGGACAGGACAGGCGAATAGCGAGCGGCAAAAACAGGCATCCCGCACCATGCGGCTGCCTGTTTTGCCTGTTCAAGCACCAGGGCTAGGATTGGCTCTGTTGCGACTGGGCTTGTGTTTGCAGCGTGGATTGGACTTGCGACACCATCGTTTGCGCCTGGGCAATCTCCTGGGAAGCTTGCTTCAATGCTTCCTCGGCCAGTTGCGGGTTGGCAGCGGATTGCTCGATGGCTTGCGTAATCATATTTTTCGCGAGAGTGGTCGCCACTTCGGCTTTTTTCAGAGAGTCTGTGTTGATTTGGCTTGGCATGTTTGTTCCTCCTTGAACAGATGGTTGATGTGGCACACCGTACTACTTTCTCCTGTTTGCCCGCAATTATGTATGGGGGATGTGCCCAACCGTTTGCGCTGGTGGTTGCATACCCTTGTAGGAGGGGAGGAATGCGAGATGAAGAAAAAGTGGGTTGGGGTTGTCCGGCAAGCGGAGCAGGCTTTTTGGACGATCGTGTTTTCAGCACACAAGCGTGTAGGCAATCGAGGCGTCATTTTGCCCAAACGCTTTAATTCCGTCAGCAAAATTCGCCGGTTCTTGACGAGATTCATGACGCCTTGCCTCGCAAACCGCGTGATCGGCAATCTCGATCTGAGAAGGATCAACGGCCAGCTTGCCGTTCCGGTTGGAGACGGGATCGGAGCGACTCCAATCGTCAAATCGCAGGTGTTGAAAAAGAGTGCGAGGTGCGTGACCATCGCAGTCTGGTTTCAGTTTGACCCGAGCGACCGCTTTTTTCGCGTGTATCAGTTGAAAAAGCTGCCGGACGGCCGCTGGATTGTAGTCGGGCGTCATCCTTTGGACTATCCATTCAATTTGCCAAACCAACTGTTCAGAATCGTGCCGGGTTGCTGCAAGCCGTGTGTGCGCGGATGCAGGCGGCGGGTGAGGGGCAAGGTGCGGCCTGGGGCGAGGACGGCGCTAACAAAACGCAGGAGCGCATGCTGCGCCTGAGAAGCGATCGCAAATTTTCAGGAAAGAAGTGGTGACATTTTCGTACTGACTTCGTTTGGATGAAAGGGAGGTGGGAGATGAAGGCACAATTATGGAGCGAATGGTTCGCTGAGCACCAGCACCCACTGTATCGTTATTTGTATCGGGGTGTGCGGGTTGCGCGAAATTGCCGAAGAGATATTGCAGGAGACTTGTTACCGTGCCATGCTCTCCCTCTCGATTCAAGCTGCCCGGCAGGCTCAGGCGTGGCTCTGCAAAGCGGCGCGGCATTTGTATATGGACTGGCTGCGCAAAAAACATCCGAAAAAAGCAGGCGGGAAAACTTGCGCTGCTTGTTCAGCACATCCTTGCGCCTATATGAACCGGAAGCGATCTAGCGCCAAAAAACGGACAAGGAACGGGCAGGCAGATCATTTTTAAAAAACGGTATTGATTTTGGGACGACTTGCCTGTAAAATATCTAAGTGTTGCGACTCCTATCAGATTTTGTCGAATAGAAGGAGCAATAACGTGTGGGAAATCGGGAAGTAGCTCAGCTTGGTAGAGTACTTGGCTTGGGACCAAGGGGTCGCAGGTTCGAATCCTGTCTTCCCGACCATTTTACACACGAACAGGCCGGTATGGCGGAATTGGCAGACGCGCGCGACTCAAAATCGTGAGGGAAACCGTGGGGGTTCAAGTCCCTCTACCGGCACCAGCAATCTATACATATGGTTTTCGTTATAAGGTGGGAAACAGTGAGTAGACCTGTTTCTCACTTTTTCATTTTGTCCGAAAAAGGGACGTTGCAGCTCGCAGCCTTTCCAATTGCTCTTTCGTTTGTTTACAATAAGGCTCTTTTCGCAAATTTTGTTGCTATTGCTGTTGTGGAAACGTGTGTTCTATAATGAAAATCAGGAAGTCTATAGGATTTCCATTTACCGTGAATGCACGCTTCGCTTGGTACTATAAATATCAAGCAACTCACGGCTTTTCTAAAAGCAACAATTTCTTAGAAAAGAGCGTACAATAAAGAGGAAAAGGAGGCGGATCGCGTGAGACTTGCGGGAAAACAAGTAGTCTGCTTTGTGGAAAGCGAATTTGAAGATCTGGAACTGTGGTACCCGGTGCTCCGGCTGCGCGAGGAAGGGGCGGCTGTTCATCTGGTTGGACCGAAAGCGGGACATGTCTACATCGGAAAATACGGTGTGCCATGCGAAGCGGACAAGGCGATGAGCGAGATTGATCCTTCGCAGTACGACGGCGTGCTCGTTCCGGGCGGCTGGGCGCCGGACAAGCTGCGGCGTTATCCGGAGGTGCTCGCGTTTGTCCGTGCCATGCACGAGGCGAAAAAGCCGATCGGTCACATCTGCCATGCAGGTTGGGTGCTCGCTTCGGCAAAAATTTTGCATGGAGTGAAAACAACGTCGACGCCAGGCATCAAGGATGACATGGAAAACGCTGGTGCGATTTGGATCGATGAAGAGGTCGTGGTCGATGGACACATCGTCGGTTCCCGTCGTCCGCCAGATTTGCCAGCGTACGCCAAAGCTTTCGCCGATTTGCTCGCACAGTAGCAAGCAGGCAATCCGAATATACGAGTGGAACGAAAAGGCACACCCGCAGCGATCAAGCGGGTGTGCCTTTTCTATGTCCGTCAGCTTGCTCTTCACGAGTTGGTTTTTCTGTCTTTTTTCCAGGGCGGATCGCCCCATTCGTGCAGCTTGTTGCTTGCGACATAAAACAGGTACGGAATCAAAAAAGCGAGCAAGGCTCCGCCGAAAGTGAGAAACGGAGGCAGAGAACCGAAGTATTTGAACATAACTGTCACCTTCCTTCCTCTAACTCTGAACGGTTGATGGAGCCGACATTGCGCAAATACACCTTTGCTTCGACCTTGATCGTGCTCTTTTCGTACAGGCGCTGTCCGCTCTCCCAATCTTTCTGGATTTGTTTCCAGAGCGAGTATTCTTTTTGCCGGATATTGCTGCCCAGCTTGATGACATCCACTTTCATTTCCTTATGCACCTTTTGCAGCGTGTCCAGACACATCCGCTCGATTTCCTTGGCGAAGGCGCGTTCCAGCTTTTTCGTCTCTTCTTTGCTGAGAAAATCCATGAGCGCGTAGGCTTCCGCCAAAATGCCCTCGCATTCGATTTTGATGGTGAACTTGAAATTTTGCTTGTCTCGCAAGTCTTGCACGATTTCATGCTTCGTTCCTTGAATGTTCAATACGACGAGATCGCCTTTTACCTTGGCTTTCAACAGTCCTCCATCAATGCTCCCGGTGAGAAAGTTCAAGCCTTCCGTCTCTTCCTCGCCGAGAAAGCCGACCATCTGATTGTAGAGGGAAAATACGGCGCTTCCTGCCATCTTGATTTCATTTTTTTCCGCCCGTACTCGGGGGATGACGAAGCTGAACGGATTAAGCAATTCTTCATGAATATCGCCGATGCGTACCTCGGGGAGCATGCGCGCGTTTTTTTCGATATTTTCGCCAATCGAATTGATGTAGAGCGAGGGCAGCTTTTCTGTTTTCGGCTTGACCTCGATGATGCTTTTGGCTAACCCGTTGGCAATAAACACTTTGCCGCTCCGTCTGGAATCCGGGTCGCGCAGCAGAAAGTCCATGGCGTTGGCGAAGCCGTTGGGAGTACGCGCCACTTCTTCGGAGATGACGAGCACTTTCAGATGCTGGTAAAAAGGAGCGCGGCTCGTACGCGTAGCCAGCTCGCGGGACACTTCGAAGAGCGAGTCACCCTCTGAGGTGAGGTTCAAAAACGCTTCGTTCGTCGTGTTTTGCCCGCCGCCGCCTCCCTGGCTACCCGCGATCAATCCTCCGGGGATGACGAGCTGATGGGTGACGAGAAAGCGTTGCTTCACTTTCGGTTTTCGCGGTGCCTCTTTGGCCGCCCGTTTTTCCACTTCTTTTGTCCGGGGCGCATCAATCGCAATTCCGACGACAAAGCCGCGCTCCTCGATTTGCACCTGATCCCAGCACCCGGCGAGCAGAGCCGAGACGATGACGAGGATGGTCGGCAAGGCAAAGCGCTTATTCATGCCCCTTCACCCCGCGCATGATGGCGATCAGG
The DNA here is from genome assembly GCF_029892995.1 of Brevibacillus sp. 1238. Lineage (NCBI taxonomy): Bacteria > Bacillati > Bacillota > Bacilli > Caryophanales > Paenibacillaceae > Brevibacillus > Brevibacillus sp. 1238. The sequence goes on from NZ_JARXWC010000006.1 coordinate 69,594, forward strand.
AGCAGACAGATCGGACATAAATAGACGATGATCATGCCGAAATACGTGATGGCGTCCGCAAAAGCGAAGAAGTCGACCAGGTTTTGCGGCAACATCGCCACGAAGTAAATGATCGGCGACAGGGCCAAAATCCAGACCATCTTTTTCACTTTGCGAAACATGGAGGTCAGATTGAGAATGGTGATGTCGAGCCACATGACGCACGTGTTGAAAATGGTCATGATCCAGATCGTGAAAAACATGGACTCTACCCGTTCAAAAAAACCGCCGGGAATTTCTACTTCCTTCGCGAGGTCAATGGTCGGATAGGTCAGATTTTTGGCGACCTCGGCGGAAAAGACCCCGATGACAAAAATGTAGATGGTGACGTAAAGGGAGACGGGGATGAACAGCCCCAGAAGCATTGCTTTAGGTCCTTCCTCTGGATTTCTCATCAACATCGTATAGAACAGGATGATTTCAAAGCCGGAGTAAGAAAGCCCGACCGCTTTGGAGCCTTCCAGAAGTGATTTCCAGCTTGAAGAAAAATAAGGCCGGATGTTTTCGATTTCCAACAGTTGCGTGGTGAACACCAGAACGAAAAAGATCACGACGAGGACAACGGGCAGAAAAAGCAGGTTCAGCCGCAGCATGGCGATACGCGATCCAGCCACGGCGTATTGTACGATCAACAAAAAGCTGAGGGTAATCATCTCGACGGGCGTACTGTAAAACAAATACTGCTTGGCGATATTTCCGATCGCGCGGATTTCAAACGACACAAACAGCATCGTGTACAGACAGACGAGCAAGGTCAGCGCATAGGCGACAGGTTTGCTCGCGATGATAGCGGTGTAGTCAAAAAACGTTTGCCGGGGAAAGCGTGCCGCCAGCTTCGCCAGCAACCACCCGATCAATAAAGCGACAAGCCCGCTGATCACGACAGAAATCCAGCCGTCGAACCCGCTCGTTGCTTTTGCCAGGGCGCGGGGAAAAGTGAGGATGCCCACCCCGACTGTAACCGAGGCGATGTTGATGCCCATATGATTTTTGCTAATCATTTTTTCCGACAAGGTTTGTGCACTCATTTGGAATCCCCTGTTCTCATGCGAATTTCATCTTCTGGATGCAGGGCTTGCGGCCGCTCTTTCAAGAAGGTCACAGGTGCGCGCAAGATCAAATCTTTCCAGTCCCTGGGCATTTGCGGCGCAAGCGGAGCCAGGTACGGATAGCCGATGCTCGTCAAATTCGACAGGTGGATCATGATGGCGATCAAGCTCAAAATGACCCCGTATATTCCGAAGATGGCCGCGCCAAACATGGCGAAAAACCGGATCATGCGAAAAGCGATCGCCAACTGAAAGGACGGGATCGCAAAAGAGGAGATGGCTGTTAGCGCGACGACGATGACCATGACCGGGCTTACAATCCCGGCGGATACGGCTGCATCTCCGATGACCAAACCGCCGACGATCCCGACGGTTTGTCCGATCGGCTTGGGCAGGCGCAGCCCGGCTTCCTGAAGCAACTCCATGGTCGTGATCATCATGAGCGATTCAATGAAGGCGGGAAACGGAACACCGTCTCGCGTGGCGGCAATCGAGAAGGCGAGATCGGACGGGATCAAGCCCGGGTGAAACGTCACAAGTGCGATATACAACGATGGGGAAAACACCGCGAAAAAAGCGGCCAGATAGCGTAAAAGCCGTGTCAGTGTACCGACGATCCAGCGTTCGTAGTAATCCTCCGGCGAGTGCAGAAGCAGGCCAATTGTGACAGGGAGGATCAACACCATCGGCGTACCGTCGAGCAGGATCGCTACGCGTCCTTGAAACAGCGAAGCGCTGACCTTGTCCGGCCGTTCGGTGTTGTGAGCCTGCGGGAAGGGCGAGAGAAAATCGTCCTCGATCCACTGTTCGATAAAACCGGATTCCTCGACTTCGTCAATGTCAATCGTGGCAATCCGCCGTCTGACCTCGTCCAGCATTTCGTGATCGACGATGTCATCTATATAGGCGATGATCAGCTCGGTTTTGCTGCGTGTCCCTACCCATGAACTTTCAAAGCGCAGATTGGGGTCTTTTACCCGTCTGCGGATGCGCACGGTATTATCGCGGATGCTTTCCGTGAAGCCGTCCCGTGGGCCGCGAACGAGTCCCTCGGAGACTGGCTCTTCGATGCCGCGGGTTTTCCAGCCTTTGCTGTCGATGAGGATCAGCTCGCTGGAACCATCGACAAACAGGGCTGTGTCTCCGGACAAAATACAGTCGAGGGCTGCGGTAAGCGATGTTTCTTTTTTGATCTCGACAACGGACAATACTTCTTCAAAAAGGAGCTGGATGATCTCGTCAGGTTCAGGGGGAACCGATTTTTCCGAGGTGGAGATCATCAACTGGATGTGCCCCAGGACTTGGTTATGCAGCATATCCGAATCCGCTAATCCGTCAAGGGCAATGACCGCGCACGTATGGTTTGTATTGCCGATGAGAAACGTGCGGATCAGCAAATCGTGGGGGTTGCCCAATAAAGTACGGAACAGCTCCAAGTTATCCGCAAGGTTGGGAGAGAGCGTTAATTCAGGCGTTTGCCGCTGTTGCATGTGCTGGGAAAAGGGAGAGGTTTTCTTTTTGCGTCGCTGGGCGAAAAATTTTCGCATCATGGAATTCCCTCCCGTTCAAAATGCGAATAGCATGTTAGTGCGATTTTTTCCAGAACAGAGGGAAATTATGCGGATGAAAGTTCCACGACAAACTTTCGCACAAAGAATTGAACAACCCTATGAGGTATGATACATTCGGCATGGTAGAATAGAGAGTAGTAGAGAGAGTAGGAATGACGGAGAAGGGTGGAATAGTAGTGCTTGACAGTCAAGTTTTGGTTCGGGATACAGACTTTTCAAGACTCGCGCTTACATGGGAGCAGCTTGCGCAGTTGATGGGGGAGCAGGGAGATGCGACAACCCCTGCCAAACTGAGACAGCTGGCTGAAAAAACAAGGAGAGCAGAGTTGAACATCGCTTTTTGCGGACACTTCTCCGCAGGAAAGTCCACGATGATCAATACGCTTCTGGGCGTCAGCCTGCTGCCGTCCAATCCCATACCGACCAGCGCCAATGTAGTGAAGATCCGCGGGGGCGAAAAAGCCGCTCGCGTCTATACAATGAACGGCGATGTCGTGACGTTTGATCCGGATACGGAGATGGAGAAGCTCAAGCAGTTTGCGGTCGATGGGGATACCGTTGAATCGGTGGAAGTTTCCTATCCCGGAACGCTGCTCGACGAACACTCCAGCCTGCTCGATACCCCGGGGATCGACTCGACGGACGCCGCGCACAAAATCGCTACGGAATCCGCGCTGCACCTTGCAGATGTGGTCATTTACATGATGGATTACAACCACGTCCAGGCAGAAGAGAACTTCAATTTTACGAAAACGTTGAAAGACCGCGGCAAACCAGTGTATCTGGTCGTGAACATGATCGACAAGCACATTGACTTTGAGCTTGATTTCGAGAGCTACAAGGAAAGTGTGGAGGAAGCGTTTGCGACCTGGAACATTCATCCGGACGGCATTTTTTACACGTCCCTGGCTGAGCCTGACCACCCAGAAAATCAGTACGTGGAGCTGAAGCAAAAGCTGCTCTCGCTGATTGCCGGACGCGAAGAACTGGTAGCAAAAAGCGTGCGCAGTGCCGCCGAGCATCTGATCGAGGAGCACGTGCAGGCAGTGAAGGCAAGCCATGCGCAAACGCGCCAGGAGCTTGAGAACAAGCTGGACAGCCTGAATGTGGCGGATGTAGACAGCCGCGACGCACATGCTGTCGCCGCTGCGCTTGAACAGGCGCAGGCGATCATGCAGTCGCTTGGCAACCGTACGGCAGAAGCGCGTGCCCAGATGGAAAAAGAGTTGGGTGTTTTGCTCGACAACGCCCGCTTGACTTACTACAGCACGAGCGAAGCAGCGGCAAGCTACCTGGAAAGCCGCAAGCCAGGCTTCAAAATGGGCTTTTTGTTCGCAGGGAAAAAGACGGAGGAAGAGCGTCAGCGCCGCGAGGAAGCACTTCTGGCTGAGTTCCGCGAAAAGGTGGCGGGCAATCTCGACTTCCATTTCAAGGAATTGATGAGCAAACAATTGCAAGCGTACGAGCTGCGCGACGAAGATTACCACGCACGCGTCCATGCGACCGAGATTGTGATTACGGGCGAGTTTCTTGCCAAGCACATCAAGGATGGAGCGGCTTCCCGCGAATATGTGATGAACTACTGTACAGATGTCGCAAGCGCGATCAAACTGGAGTACAGACGCGCTGGCCTTGCGTTCATCGAGGAAGTCACCGCGCGCCTTGCGACCAACATGCAGGCGGAGAGCGCTTCGCAGCAGGAGCGTCTCGACGTGCTGCGCGAGATGGCCGCGGTGCACGGGCAGTTGGCCAGCTTTACTGCAAGCGAGGAAAACACAAGAGAGCGATTGCAGGCAATCATGCGTGAAGGAGAACAAGAATCATGAATCAGCTACGAGACAAATTAGTTGCGGCAGCAGAACGTCTGCGGCGCGCGAGTCACGAAATCGTTTCCGTACCAGGGATGCAAGCACAGGCGCAGGCGATGCTGGATCGCGCAGACCGTCTGACAGCGAACCGCTTCACTGTTGCGCTGTTCGGCGCGTTCAGCGCGGGTAAATCTTCTTTTGCCAATGCCTTGATGGGCGATCTCGTCCTGCCTGTATCCCCGAATCCGACTACGGCAGCGATCAACAAAATCATGCCGCCGAGTGAGGAGCATCCGCACGGCACAGTCCGCGTGGTGCTGAAAAGCAGGGAAGCGATCGAGCAGGATGTGCTGCGCTCGCTCGCTGTTTTCGGATTCCACGCTTCCAGTCTGGAAAGCGCTTTGGCCGAGCTGGACAAGATCGATGTGGCGCAAATTCCGCCGACAGCGAAGCCGCACTATACGTTCCTGAAAGCCGTCACAAAAGGGCTGGGCGAGATGAATGCTCACCTGGGCGGAGAGCTGATTGTCGACATGCAGGCGTTCAAAGGCTTTGTTGCCAAAGAAGAAAAAGCTTGCTTCGCCGAATACATCGAGCTGTTTTATTCCTGCCCGCTGACTGACCAGGGCATCGTGCTGGTCGATACGCCTGGGGCGGATTCGATCAATGCCCGCCATACGGGCGTGGCGTTTGAATACATGAAAAACGCGGACGCTGTTCTGTTCGTCACTTATTACAACCATGCGTTTTCCCAGGCAGACCGCGAATTTTTGCTGCAAATGGGCCGGGTCAAGGACACCTTCGAGATGGACAAGATGTTCTTCATCGTCAATGCAGCCGATCTCGCCGCTTCCCAGGAAGAGTTGCAGGGCGTGATTACGCACGTAGAGAAAAACTTGCTCACTTGTGGCATCCGTTTGCCGCGCATTTATCCGGTATCCAGCCAGACTGCGCTGTTGGCGCGCATGCACGAAAAAGGCAAGCTGGCTGCCTCGGCGGAAAAAGTATACCGTCAACGCACGCAAACAGCAGAAGGCGAGCCGCTCATGGCAGCAGACGAAGCGTTCAAGCTGTCCGGCATGGCTTCGTTTGAAAAAGAGTTCTTGCGTTTCACTATCGAGGAACTGACGCAAATTGCCGTGAACGCAGCGACAGGCGAAATTCGCCGCGCTTTCGACACGCTGAACGAGTTCATGCGCATGGCTCAATCTGGCGAAGACGAGCGCCTCGCGCGCAAAGAAGCGGCGAGCAAGGCCCAATCCGGGGCACTGGCTGCTGTTTCCGCGCTGGCGACTGCTTCGTACGAGCGCGACTTGGCAAAAGAACGGGAAGAGCTGCTCTACTACGTCAAGCAACGGCTGTTCTTCCGTTTTAACGAGTTGTTCAATGTGGCGTTCAACCCGGCTGTCCTGAAAGAAGACGGACGCAACATGAAGCAAGCCCTCCAAGGCTGCATGACCGATCTGTTGCGCTCGATCAGCTACGACCTGGCGCAGGAGCTGCGTGCGACCACGCTGCGCCTGGAGAAGTTTTTGAGCAAGCAGGGAACAGCGCTCGTTTCCGCTTGGCAAAAAGATGTGCATGCTTTCGCGGCAGGCTTGACACTGGCGCCGTACCAGCAGCGCCAGGTAGAGACGTTGAATTTTGCCGAGGAATTGCCTGTAGCGGAAGGGGCTTTCCAGCCAGCGCTCGGACTGTTCAAAAACACGAAAGACTTTTTCGAACTGGACGGCAAGCTGAAGCTGCGCGAAGAACTGGAAAAGCGCATGCAGGAGCCTGTAACGGCTTACGTGGCGACCGGAAGCGAACAGCTGAATCAGCAGTTTACGGCTTTGTTCAACGAGCTTGTCACCACGGAGCGCAACCGGGTAGTCGAGCAAATCAACGAATACTTCACAGGATTGTTCGCCGCGCTGGATATGACGGTCGATCTGGACGAGCTGGGAGCGAAAGTAGACCGCGTAGCGGCAGAGCTTTCCTAACATCTCATCAAGTCAAAAGGATAAGGCAAAAGACAAAAGGCAGTTCGCGCTCTCGTCAGGCAAATGACGGGCGTGACTGCCTTTTGTTGTTGGCTGTGCCTGAGCATGGGGGGCGCAGCCTGCTTTCTTTTGGCGATGTGGCTATTGTTTCCGCGCAAGCTGCTCCCATTCCTCGCGCAAAATGCCCATCTTGATCGCATCGTAGTATTCGCCGCGAACGATCCGCGCTTTTCGCACTCTGGCTTCTTCCTGCATGCCGAGTCGAGCGGCGAGCTTGATCATGCGCTCATTGCCCGACCAGGTGCCGATTCCCAGCCGCACCGTATCCATATGGGTGAACAGGTAATCCATCCACATCGCGAACGCTTCCTGCCCGTAGCCATTTGACCAGTAGCGCGAATCGTAAATGACAATGCCGATTTCAAACCAGTTCGTCTCCTGGGATACCCAATATCGGCCGACACTGCCGCGCAGCTCTCCGTCGATCTCGATGATCAGCTGTGTGCGTGGAGCATCTGTGCCGGCCAGCGCGAGTGATTCCGCGTGGCGAGGCAGGGTGCGGTACTCGTCCAGCGTCATTGGATCGAGCGGCTTGTACGGGCCGTTCCAGTTGAGATGCTCCCGGTCTTTCGCTTCGTAGTTCCAGTAGTAGAGCGTATCGATATCCTCATGGCGGATGTCGCGCAACAAAACTTTTTTTCCTTGCAAATGGACGTGCATGATTTTTCTCCTCTCTGCTTGAACAATCTGTTACCATTACTGTACGGGAAAATGTTCTGCATACATAGGGACAGAGTGCGTGTTTTTAATAGGGACAAAAAGGAGGCGAAGCACATGGAGTTTACGCCCACTTTACATAACGATGCCAGTGAGCCGCTCTATCGGCAGTTGTACAGGCAAATCAGCAAGCAAATCGTGTCGGGCGAGATTGCGGCGGGCACGCGGATGCCATCGATCCGCCAGATGGCAGAGGCGAGCGGTGTAGCGAAAAATACGGTAGAAGCCGCCTATCAGCAGCTGCTTGCCGAAGGTTATTTGACGAGCCGGGAGCGCAGCGGTTTTTTTGCCGCACAGGTGGAGGTGTGGGGGGAGCCGGAGCAGGGAGGGGCGGACATTCGGCAAAAAGCATGGAGCCTGAAAAAGAAAAAGGGCGATCATTTGAGCTGCCGCTTTAATTTTCACGGCTCCGTCGTGGATACGAAGCATTTTCCGTATGCAGCCTGGCGGTCGTGCATGCTGGAAGCACTGGACCGCTATCCGGACGATTTCGCTTTTTACGGAGACGATCAGGGGGAGTGGGAGCTGCGGGAACAGCTGGCGAGCTATTTGCGCAGGGCGCGCACGCTCGCTTGTACGCCTGAGCAAATATGGATCGGAACGGGACTGCAGCAATCGCTCAGCTTCTTGTGCCTGTTGCTTGCGGATCGGCATCGCGTGATCGCGGTGGAAGAACCCGGCTATGCCGATGCGCGGATTGTGTTTTCGCAGCACGGGTATGAAGTGGTTCCGATTCCGCTGGACGCTGACGGGCTATCTATCCAATGCCTTGCGCAGAGCGGGGCAACGGTTGTCTATACGACACCTTCGCACCAGTATCCGTACGGAATGGTCATGCCGATTGCGCAGCGGCAGCGGCTGTTGCAATGGGCGGAGCGCACAAACGGGATCATCATCGAAAACGACTACGATGGAGAATTTCGCTATAATGTGCAGCCGACGCCCTCTTTGCAAGGACTGGATCGGGAGGGGCGCGTCGTTTATGTCGGCAATTTTTCCAAAGCGTTCTCCCCGGCTCTGCGAATGGACTATATGGTGCTGCCAGCGGAACTGCTTGAGCGCTATTTGCAATCGTTTCAAGCCTATCCCGCTGTGGTGTCGCGCCACCTGCAACGGACGATGCAGCTGTTCATGCAAAAAGGGCACTGGGAGAAGCATGTGCGGAAAATGCGCACGATCTATCAGCGCAAGCATGCGATCCTGCTGCAAGCGATCCGCGACTATATGCCACCTACCGTCACGGTGCTCGGCCATTCTGCCGGGCTGCACATTTTGCTTGCGGTACATACGAAGCAGTGCGAGGCAGAGCTGATCGCAGCGGCTTGGGAAGCGGGAATCCGCGTGTATTCGAGCGGGCGCAACTGGATGACGGCCCCGGACATGGAGCTGCCGCGCATCATCGTCGGCTTTGGCGGGATGGAGGAGGACGATATACGGGAAGGGATTCGCCTGCTGGCAAAAGCGTGGTCGGACGCGTAGCGGGCGATTGTGCCCGGAGAATCAGGAATCATCACGATGGGAAGAGGAAAAGCAAGCACAGGCTGCGCTCGCGACAGCAAAACGCCCAAGCACTTGCACAATCGGCAAGGCTCGGGCGTTTCTTTCATTCACTAGTCCAGCTTATTCCGTTACTTTTTTGTACTGATCGAACTGATCCGTTACTGCTTTGGATGGAGAGCTGGTCAGCTTGCTGACGATCACGATGGCAAGCAGGCTCATCGCAAAGCCTGGAACCATTTCGTACAGGAAGTCTTTCAGCACATCGAAACGCGTCCAGATGATCACGGTCAAGGCGCCGGCGATCATGCCGGAGAGTGCGCCCCACTTGTTCATCCGTTTCCAGTACAGGGAGAGCAGGATTACAGGGCCGAACGAAGCGCCGAATCCGGCCCAAGCGTAACCGACGAGATCGAGAATCGTGTCATTTTTGTCCAATGCGAGCAAAAAGGCGATGACAGCGACGAGCAGGACGGAGAGGCGGCCAACGGTCACAAGCTCCTTGTCGCTTGCAGAGCGTTTGAGAAACGTCTTGAAAATGTCTTCTGTCAGTGAGCTGGACGTCACGAGCAACTGGGACGAAATCGTACTCATGATCGCAGCCAAAATCGCAGCGAGCAAGAATCCGGTGATAATCGGGTGGAACAACACGGTGCCGAGCTGAATGAAGATCGTCTCAGGGTCGGCAATCGTCCAGCCTTGTTTCGAGTACAGGGCGATACCGATCAGACCCGTCAGCATGGCTCCGGCAACCGAGAAGATCATCCAGCCCATTCCGATTGAACGCGCTTTCTTGATTTCTTTTGTAGAAGTAATCGCCATAAAGCGGACGATGATGTGCGGCTGCCCGAAGTAACCAAGCCCCCAGGCGAACAGGGAGATGATGCCGAGCAAGCTTGTCCCTTTGAAAATATCAAGCAGGGACGGGTCCACCGCCTGGATCGTTGTAAAAGTTTCACCCACACCGCCAACGGTCAAAATCGTCACCAGCGGAACGAGGATGAGCGCGATGACCATGATCAGTCCTTGCACGGCATCGGTCCAGCTTACGGCGAGGAAGCCGCCAAACAGCGTGTACGCGATGGTAACGAGGCCGACAATCCACAAACCAGTGTGGTAGTCCATGTGGAACGTATTTTCAAACAGGACGCCGCCAGAAACGAGACCGGACGAGACGTAAAACGTAAAAAAGACCATGATGACGAGAGCAGAGACGAGACGCAGCATGCGGGAGCTATCCCCGAAGCGGTTTTCCAGGTAGGCCGGAATCGTGATGGAGTTGTTGGCTACCTCTGTGTACGTTCGCAGGCGCGGCGCTACATACAGCCAGTTTGCATACGCACCGAGAGTCAGTCCGATGGCAATCCACGATGCGCTTAAACCAGAGGCGAACATCGCACCGGGCAAGCCCATCATCAGCCAGCCGCTCATGTCGGAGGCTCCCGCGCTCAGGGCGGTGACGGTTGGGCCGAGTGACCGACCGCCGAGCATGTAGTCAGTCAGATTGGAGGTACGCTTGTAGGCATAGTAGCCGATGAGCAGCATGCCTAGCATGTACACAATAATGGACGCGAGCAGCATATTCATGGATAGCACCTCTTGTTGTGTTGTATATTTATAAAAATTATAGTAACGTCTTACACATTATCATGCCCAGATATGAAAATCTAGAACAAAACACAGAAAATTGTGTAGAGAAGCAATAAAAAGTTTTTAATTGAACTAAAAAACCCGCGATATCGCTATCGCAGGTTCGTTTGCTAATTATTTACTTTTTTATTGGACTTGAATTTGTCCATTGCTGTCGAGACTGACTTTAAACTCTTTCACGACGGTAGGCTCTGCACTTGGATTGTTCAGGTCGTGCTTCAGCACCTGAAACGATCCGTTTGCGGCAAGCTTGCCTGTGTATTCCACTCCGAACGTGTCGGATTTGTAAAAGCTGAAGGTAGCGAGTTCGGTCTTTTGCAACTCGTCGACAAGCAACTGACCGTCGCCGCTGAACATCGCATTGCGCAGCGACTCAGACGATTCGTACTTTTGCTGGAGGTACGTTTGCAATTGCTGGGCAACTTCCGATTCTGCCAGTTGCTTCCCTGCTTCCACGGCTTGTTTGCCGACTTCAATCGCTTGCTTGCCTGTCTCTACTGCCTGCTGTGCCGTCTGCACCCCTTCGGAAATTTCCGAGCATGCTGTAAGCATCAGGGCGCAGCCAATGATCCATGCTTTTTTCATATAGTGTTGCTCCACTCCTTTCACGCGCTCTTATAGCGTACTTTATTTATTTTACTGTATATCCACTTTCGGCGCATCCGCATATGATGAGGTAAGCGTAAGAGCTGCACTGATTACAGGGAGGAAACGCAATGATTCAAGGGAAAGTGAAATGGTTCAGCAAGGAAAAAGGATACGGTTTCATTGAGCGGGATGGAGGACCTGACGTGTTCGTGCACTATTCAGCGATCACCGGCACAGGCTACCGGAATTTGGAGGAAGGCGAGCAGGTTGTCTTCGAGATTGTGAATGGGCAGCGAGGATTGCAAGCAGCCAACGTAGCGCGCAAAAGCTAGGGCACAACTTTTTCAGTCACTTACAAACAGCAGATGACCTAAGCCGTCATCTTTCCATTCTGGACGCCGTCATACCCAGCCAGGGCAGACGGCGTCTTTGTTGATCATCGATTCGATTCCATTCGCAACAGATTGGCGTTGTCAGACTTATACATTGTATAGAAATACAGCCAAAGCAATGACAAGCATCGACGTAATACATCCGTATATGAGCAAAAGGTTGCGCGAACGTTGCTTGAAGCTCAGTTGCTTGCCTTCCGTCGGTTTCAAGCCGATCAGGAACGTGGCGACAAAAGCGATGACCACGAGGATGATGACGGCAATAATAAAGGGATAAATACTCATGACGGTCAATCGTCCTTTCTGTATCACTCTGCTTTGATCATATACCGTCCGTCAAAAAAAGGGGCCATCCACTTGGCTGTTTTTTTGCTCATCCACTTGCGGCAAAAGCTTCCGCAAACCGTTCCACAGCAGCAGGAATTTGCGCAAGGGAAGCTCTGCCAAAAGTAAAGCGTACGTGGCCCGGCTCTGCTCCGAACAAGTGGCCGGGTACGAAGACCACGCCGCGCTTGACCGCTTCCGTCAAAAGCTGCTGCTCACTCCATGTTCCGGCAAAGCGGCACCACAGATGAATGCCGCCTTGTGCACCTGCCATGGCGACTTGCTCGCCGAACTTGTCCTCTAGGGAAAACAGCAGCTGATCGTGGCGCAAAGCCAGTTGGGTGCGCAACCGATCGACGTGCTGGGCAAAGTCAGGCGAAGCCAAAAAACGGTCCGCCAGCCACTGCGGGAAAATGCTGTGTCCAAAATCAAACTGCTGCTTCGCATCCGCCAGCCGCTCGATAACCGTCTGCGGCCCGACGATCCAGCCGATGCGCAAGCCGGAAGCGACGATTTTGGTCAGCGAGCTGATATACAAAACCGTGCCGTGTTTATCCAACGATTTGAGGGTAGGGATCGGCTCTTTGGAAAACGAAGTCAAGCTGTACGGATCGTCCTCGATGATCGGGATGCCGTTTTCGGCGGAAAAAGCGAGCAGCTGTTGCCGCCGGGCCAGCGACAGCAAAGTGCCTGTCGGATTTTGAAAGTTCGGGTTGAGAAACACCATTTTGATCCGGTGCTTGCGATGCAGTTCAGCCAAATGGTTCGGATCGATGCCGTTTTGCTCTACGGGCAGCGAAAAGGTGCGCAGTCCTGCTGAATGAAACAACGGCAGGGAGTGACAATACGATGGCGCCTCGATCGCCACGGCGTCACCTGGCTTGAGCAGGCATTGCACGACGAGGTGGAGGGCTTGCTGCGCTCCCGATGTAATCATGATCGACGTGGCAGGCGCTTCGATGTTTCGCCATTCTTTCATGTGTTTGCCGAGCGTTTCGCGCAGCGACCAGTTGCCCTGCGGATGCTCATAGCCGAGGTGATCGGGAAAATCGTCCGGGCTGATCAAGTGCGACAGCGTGTGGCGGGGAACGAGGTCAGGCGAAAGCTCGCCGCTCGCCAGATCGATCAGTTCATTTTCCTGCGTCTCCCTGCGGATTTTGCGGATCAGCGGCAAATTGGGCCTGAACGACCCGGTTTCCGTCAAATGCCGCCAGTTCGGCACACGCGTGCGAGCCAGCCCCCAGATGTCCTGACTGACGAGTGTTCCACTCCCTTGCTTGCGCTCTACGATCCCGGCGGCCTGCAATTCATCATAGACGGCGACGATCGTCGAACGGTTGACCCCGAGTTCTTTTGCCAGTGAGCGCTCCGAGGGCAGACTGCTGCCCGGGCCGAACTCGCCGCTGCTGATGCGCTGCTCGATCTGTTCGGCAATTTGTTTATATAAAGGCTTGTTTTTTGGCCCTGCTGTCTTGTCATCCATGCCAATCCTGCTTTCTGTACGTGGTCGTTTCCGGTTTTCAAAAGGTTTCAAAACGGTTCCAAAACGGTTCCAAAACCAAAATCATCCAGCCTATTATACCACGCAATGGAAGGCTTTCCTTTTCGACCAGCTTTGTTTAGTATAGAGAACGGAAGGAGTGGTGGGGATGAAACAATATTTAGACTTGTGCCAGCGCATTTTGACAGAAGGCGTGACGAAAGAGGATCGGACAGGCACAGGAACGATTAGCATTTTTGGACACCAGATGCGTTTTGACCTGAGCGAGGGCTTCCCGCTGGTCACGACGAAAAAACTACATATGAAATCGATCATTCACGAGTTGCTGTGGTTTTTGGCCGGAGACACGAATGTGCGCTACCTGCAGGAAAATGGGGTGCGGATTTGGAATGAGTGGGCGGATGAAAACGGCGACTTGGGACCCGTCTACGGAAAGCAGTGGCGTTCTTTTGTCGGGCGCGACGGCAAGACGGTCGACCAAATCCAGTGGGTGATCGACGAAATCAAAAAAAATCCCGACTCAAGACGCCTGATCGTCAGTGCGTGGAATCCGGCTGATCTCGCGGAGATGGTCTTGCCGCCGTGTCATTTGCTGTTCCAGTTTTATGTGGCAGACGGCAAGCTGTCGTGTCAGTTGTACCAGCGCAGTGCCGACACGTTTTTGGGGGTGCCGTTCAACATCGCTTCCTATGCGCTTTTGACGCATATGGTTGCCCATGTGACCGGACTTGAGGTGGGCGACTTCGTTCACACGCTGGGAGACGCGCACTTGTATACAAACCATATCGAACAAGTGAAGCTGCAACTCACTCGCGAGCCGAAGCCGTTGCCTAAGCTGAAGCTTAATCCAGAAGTGACGTCCATTTTTGACTTCACGTATGACGACATTGAAATCGTCGATTACGAGGCCCATCCGCACATCAAAGGCGAGGTGGCTGTATGATCAGTCTGATTGTGGCCTACGCGAAAAATCAGGTGATCGGCAAAGATGGCGACATGCCGTGGAGCCTGCCCGCCGATTTGAAAAACGTCAAGGAAATCACGACAGGGAACACGATTGTGATGGGCCGCAAGACGTTCGAATCGATCGGCAGACCGCTGCCGAACAGACGAAATGTCGTGCTGACGAGAAGCCGCGACTTTCATCCGGAAGGTGTCGATGTCGTCCATACGAAGGAAGAAGTGCTCGCTCTGGGCGACGTCATCATTTTTGGCGGCGCCAACATTTACGGGCAGTTCCTGGACGTGGTAGATCGCATGTACATTACCGAAATCGAGCTGGAAACAGAGGGCGACACGTTTTTCCCTGCGTGGGACAAAGACGCGTTTGTGCTTGTGGACAAGCGCGAAGGTGTTGTCGATGAAAAGAATGCCTACCCGCATACGTTTTACGTGTATGAACGCAAAAATGGTTAGCCCTTCCCGTTGAAACCGGGCAAACTGCCTCCTGAACATCAGGGGGTTTTTTTGTGCAAAACGTCTCGGCGTTTTTCATGAAATTGGATGTGACCGTCTTGTTGTATCCAGATCGAAAAGTCCCGGACAAGCGGCTCGCAGCCTGGGAGGAACGACACAGAGCCTTCATACATATCCCGGCGGTTTCGCGCATACAAACAGTAGAAAACGGTTGGACAAACCGCAGGGGGGATGGGATGAAAGTCGACTTTCATGTGCATCTGGAAGAGGGACCGTATTCGCTGGACTGGTTGGTCGGGCAAGCGTGCGCACTGCGGCCGCTTCTGGACGAAAAGGAAGAGAGCGGAAGCAGGGGCTGGGCACACGAGCTGGTCAAGGGGCTTGCCCACAGGCTCCAAAGAGGGCCTTACTCCAGGGAGTGGCTGGATTTGTACCGGGCGCGGGCGAAACAAGCTGGCATCTCGCAAGTGTGCGTCGTCGAGCATTTGTATCGCTTTGCCGATTTTCGTCCTTATTATGAGCAATTTATTCACGTGGGGCACGACCGTTTAGGCAAAGCGCAGCGGCAGTGGCTTGGACAGATGGCGAACGACTCTTTGCCAGCTTATGTGGCGTTTCTTGCAGAGGAGCGCGAGCGGTGGGCGGAAGATGGGGTGGCGCTTCGCATCGGGATCGAGCTGGATTATTTTCCGGGCGGGGAAGGCGAGCTGCGCGAGGTGATCGAAAAATATCCGTGGGACGTATGCATGGGAGCCGTCCATTTCCCTGGCGGAAAAGGCTATCTCGTTCGCAATCTCCAGGAGCAGCTGGAAGTGCATGCATCACCCGGATGGTTCGTGCGTTATTTTGATGTGGTGGAGCAGGCGATTGACAGTGGCCTGTTCGATGTTTTGACGCATCTGGACGGGGTCAGGGCGTTTGACCCGAAAGCGGATGAAATGACGCTGTTGCCGTACTATCAGCGGATCGCCCGGGCATTGCGGCGGATGGATACGGCAACCGAACTGAACACAGCGTGCGTGCGCGGACAGACGCAGCGGGAGTTTTCGCCGAGCTATCGCTTTTTGCAAATATTGGCGCAGCATGAAGTGCCGATTACGCTGTCCTCCCATGCGACAGCTCCTGATCAGGTCGGGCAGCATCTCGCAGAAGCGCGAATGCAGCTGAGGCGCGCAGGATATGCCAGCTTAGCCGTTTTTGCTGACAGAAAAAGGAGCCTGATGGAGATTGAATAGCAGACTTCCCCGCTAGGTGCGCTTTTTTGCTATGATAGAGACAAGCGTATAAATATGCATCCAGCGGGAGGAGAACACAGCATGTCGTTGCAGGAACGTTTGAAATCGTTGCTCAAAGAGGTGGAGCCGCAAATGATCGCGTGGCGCCGCCATCTTCACCAATATCCGGAACTGTCCTTTCAAGAGGAAAAAACTCCGGCGATGATCGCGGAAATTTTGCGTGGCCTGGAGTTTGACGAAGTAAAAACAGGAGTGGGCGGCCGCGGGGTCATCGGAGTGCTCAAGGGCAGCCGTCCGGGCAAAGTCGTCGCTTTGCGGGCTGATTTCGACGCGTTGCCGATTCAGGATCAAAAAGATGTTCCGTACAAATCGACGGTTCCTGGTGTCATGCACGCCTGCGGCCACGATGCCCATACCTCCGAACTGTTGGGCTTGGCGAGTGTGCTGGCGGCGCATCGCGACCAGTTTGCCGGGGAAATCCGTTTTTTGTTCCAGCACGCGGAAGAAGAATCGCCAGGCGGAGCGATCCAGATGACAGCGGACGGCGCAGTCGACGGCGTAGACGCTGTATTTGGCGTCCATCTCTGGTCCATGCTGCCAGTAGGCAAAGTGTTCATCAGCGGTGGCCCGATCATGGCGAATACAGATGACTTTGTGATCGAAATCAAGGGCCGCGGCGGTCATGGCGCTGTTCCTGAGGAGACAGTCGATTCGATCGTGGTCGGCTCGCAAATCGTAGGAAATTTGCAGACGATCGCCAGCCGCAACGTCAGTCCGTTGGAAAGCGTCGTCGTGACGGTCGGGACGTTCAACGGCGGTGACAACAACAACATCATCGCAGACAGCTGTCGCCTGACGGGAACGGTGCGTTCGTTCCTGCCGGACGTGCGTGATCGCGCTGAGCTTCGCCTCACGGAAATCGCTGTCGGCACGGCTGCCATGATGGGCGCAGAGGCGAAAGTGTCGTACGAGCGCGGCTATCCTGCGGTGATCAATCATGAAGCGGAAGCGCAAATCGCCCGTGAAGCGGCGCTGGCTGCCTTTGGTCCGGAGCGCGTGGAACCGATGAAGCCGCTCATGGGAGGAGAAGACTTCTCTTACTATTTGGAAAAGGTGCCTGGGGCGTATTTGTTTGTCGGGGCCGGCAACCCGGAGAAGCTGGCGAAGTATCCGCACCACCACCCGCATTTTGACATCGACGAAGACTCCATGCTCATCGCCGGAGAGCTGCTCGGACGAACAGCCTTGCTCTATCTGGAGAAAAACGAGGGGTAGTATAAACCTTTCCCTTGCAAAGATGCGCTTTTGCCTAGCAGTGGCAATGGCGCTTTTTTGGCGTCTTGCCATAAACTGTTGAAATGAGGCATCGCATACCGCACACGGCAATCAGATGAGCAAAGGAGGGGGCTGCCTCCAGTGAGAAAACGGATCGGCATACTGACCTACCGGGGAGAATCCGGCTTTATCGAACCGGGATTTTTTCGCCGTCTGGTCAAGGAAGGGAGAGAGCTGGGCGCCGACGTCTTTGTTTTCGGGCCGCAGGATGTGCATGTGTCCGAGCGGAAAATCAAAGGCTTCATCCCTGCCGAAAAAGGCTGGAAGAGCGAATGGTTTGAGTGGCCGGACATTGTCATAGACCGCTATCGGTATTATCCGTTGGCGAAGCATAGCCACTATCCGCCGTTTCGCAAGCAAAACTTGTTCCGCTATGCCAACAGCCGTTTTACGAATAAATTCAATCTCCATCAAATTTTGCTGGAAGACCCGTTTTTGACGAAATGGCTGCCCGAGACGTTCGCTTACGCAAGAAGCACGCTGGTTTCGATGCTGAAACGCCATCGCCAGGTGTATCTCAAGCCGACAAACGGCTCGGGCGGGCGAAGCATTTTGCGCGTGGAAAAAACAGAAGAGGGCTATTTGCTGCATGGCAGAACCAAACAGCAGGCGAAAAGCAGGGAAAAGCTGTCCTCGATCAGCAAAGTATGCGAGCGGCTCGAAGCGTGGATGGAAAAAGAAAAGAACGGAAAAGAGCAGTTTTTTCTCCAGCAAGGTTTGCAATTGGCTCTGGTGCCTGGGCGAACCGTCGATGCCAGGGTGCTTGCGCAAAAAGACGGAGAAGGCATCTGGCGGCTGACAGGCATGGGCATACGCATCGGCTCGACGCGCTCTTCGACGTCCAATTTGCACGGCGGCGGGACGGCGATGCCGGCCATTCCTTTTTTGGCGAGCCGCTTCGGGCAAGAAGCCGCCAAAAGAATCGTGCTCGAATGCAAAGAGCTTGTCATGCTGACTATCGGCAGAATCGAGCAGCACTTCGGGCAGATGATGGAGTTCGGGTTTGACTTAGGCATCGATGTGCACGGCCATGTGTGGATTATCGAGATCAATCCGAAGCCTGGCAGGGAAATATTCCGGCAGCTCGGGGAGCATCGGCGCTATCGGCAGGCCGTGCGCAGGCCGTTGGAATACGCCTTGTATTTGATCGAAAAAAATGAGCGGATGAAAGACCAGCGATTCGGACTCGGGTGAAAAGGCTCTCCACAGCTTGGAGGGTCTTTTTCATTTCTTTTGCGCAAGGCATGCGGCATAATAATAGCCAGGTGGATGCGTGCTCCTTGACGGCGTGCAAGGTTCACAAACAAAGGAATGGAGGAGATGAGCATGAGACAGGAAGCTTTTTCGATTGAGTTGGGCGAAGGCTTGACGCTTCGGGGGAATGTACATACAGACGAGGCAGCGGGTGCCGACCAGCCGCTGTTGCTGTTTTGCCACGGGTTCAAAGGCTTCAAGGATTGGGGCAGCTTCCCCTATGTGGCAGACGAGCTGGCGAAGCGAGGCGTGACGACGATCCGCTTTAATTTTAGCTGCAACGGTGTGGGCGAGAGCTTGACCGAATTTGACGAGCTGGAAAAGTTCGGCCGCAACACGTACGCGCGTGAGCTTGCCGACCTGCAAGCGCTGGTCGAATGGATCGATTCCGGTGAGTTTGTCTGGCCAGACTATGTGGACAAATCCAGACTGTACGTGCTTGGACACAGCAAAGGCGGCGGGGATGCCATCCTGTTCGGAGCGGGCAATCCGCGCGTGGCGGGAATCGTGACCTGGAATGGAATTGCCGATGTCAATTTGTTTGATGCGGGACTGCGCAAGCAAATCGCGGAAACAGGCGTCGGCTATATCGCCAATGCGCGCACCGGGCAAGACATGCCGATTACGCGGACGGTGATCGAGGATGTGGATCAAAACCGGGAAGCGTATGACATTTTGGCGAAAGTGTCTTCGATGGAAACACCTTTGTGCATCTTGAGCGGAGAAAAAGATTTTGTCCGTCTGGTAGAGGGTGCCAAACGGATTCATCAGGCGGCGAAGCACAGCGAGCTGCACTGGATAGAAGGCGGCGACCATACGTGGAACACGCGTCATCCGTTTGCAGGAACTTCTCCGCAACTGGAAGCGGTCATTGAGCAAACGGCGGCTTTTGTCCGTACCCCGCGGACATAGAAAAAGCCTGGATTTTCCTGCGTTTTCAATCCATTTGGGCTATGGTATACTGGGTAACGTCAAAAGATTCAAATGATGTGACTATTCAGAAAATACTAGAGATAGGTGGAGAAGAAACATGAACAGCAAGGTGTATCTGTACGATACCACCCTGCGAGATGGTACGCAGGGAGAGGGGATCAGCCTGTCGGTGGAAGACAAGATAAAGATCGCACTGCGGCTGGATCAGTTCGGAATTGATTTTATCGAGGGCGGTTGGCCTGGAAGCAATCCAAAGGATATGGCATTTTTTGAGCGTATCCGCGAGATTCCGCTACAGCACGCCAAAGTGACGGCTTTTGGCAGCACCTGTCGTCCGAATGTGGCAGCAGCCGCAGACGACAACTTGCTGGCGCTGATCGCCAGCGGTGCCGAAGCTGCGGCGATTTTCGGGAAGTCATGGGACTTGCACGTGACGGACGCCTTGAAGACGACTTTGGAAGAAAACGTGCGCATGGTCGCTGATTCGGTGGCCTTTTTGAAACAGAACGGTTTGACGACGCTCTTTTTGGCGGAGCATTTCTTCGACGGCTACAAAGCAAACCCGCTGTATGCCCTGCGGGTGCTTGCGGCTGCCGAAGAGGCGGGTGCCGACTGGATTGTCCTTTGCGATACAAACGGAGGAAGTCTGCCACACGAAATATACGAGATCGTCAAGGCGGCTGCCGGACAACTTCGTACGCCGCTGGGGATTCATCCGCACAACGACAGCGGCGTAGCTGTGGCGAACGCTTTGGCCGCGATTCAGGCGGGAGCCAAGCAAGTGCAAGGAACGATCAACGGGATCGGGGAGCGCTGCGGCAACGTCAACCTTATTTCCGTTGTGCCCAATTTGCAGCTCAAGCTCGGCTACGAGTGCGTGAGCAGCGAGCAGTTGCAAGAGCTGACGCAGCTTTCGCGCTACGTGGCGGAGATCGCCAACATGACGCTGCCGAACAACCAGCCTTTTGTCGGACACAGCGCTTTTGCCCACAAAGGCGGAATCCACGTCAGCGCCGTATTGCGCGATCCGAAAACGTACGAGCACATCGAACCGGAAAACATCGGCAACAAGCGCCGCGTGCTCGTCTCCGAGCTGGCCGGACAGAGCAATCTGCTCGCCAAAATGGAAGAGCTGGAGATCGATCTGTCGCTGGATCGGGAAAAGACCCGCGAGATTATCACGCGCATCAAAGAGCGCGAGTTCCAGGGTTACCAGTACGAGGGCGCGGAAGCTTCGCTCACGCTCATGCTGCTTGAGGCTGCCGGCAAGCTGAAAAATTTGTTCACGCTCGATTCTTTCAAGATTTTGATGGAAAAGGCGGCCATCCAGTCGATCACGTCCGAGGCGACAGTCAAGCTGCGGGTAAACGGGGAGAGCGTACATACAGCCGCGGATGGCAACGGTCCTGTCAACGCGCTGGACAACGCCATGCGCAAAGCGCTGGAGAGCTACTACCCCTGTATCGCCAACATGCACCTGGCCGACTACAAGGTGCGTGTTCTGGATGAAAACGGAGCGACAGCGGCAAAAGTCCGCGTGCTGATCGAGTCGGCAAGCAACGGGGAGAAGTGGAGCACGGTCGGGGTGTCTACCAACGTAATCGAAGCAAGCTGGGAGGCGCTCGCAGACAGTATTCGCTACTTGTTGTGGCGGGAAGGCTGCGAGGAAGCGGGACATTTGTCCGCAGCAGAGGCGCGGGTCGGAATCGTCAATCATTAGTTGGAAACACCCCATGTAAAGGGAACAAAAATGCAAGGAAGCGTGGCATGTTTGCACACACGCACGCTTAAAAATGACCAGCTACAGTTCAGCGAATTGGCCCTCCTGTTGTGAGACAGAGCGAACAGGAGAGGCTGTCCGAATGAGCGTGGGCTGGTCTTTTTTGCGTTGCGCGTGCCAGCTCAGTCTGGCGTCTCCGCAGCGGGGCGGTCCATCAGCTGGCGCAGCTTTGTTTCGGTCGACGATTGGGGGTCCGGGGTATAAATGCTGCAACGCAAGTCAGCGCTGCCCTGTACTTGCAGGGAGGTGAGGTGAAACTGCATTTTTCCGGCTTTGGCATGGCGAAACTCCAGCAGCACCTCAGGAGCCGTGCTGACGTCGCTCTGTTCCCACAGCCGATGAAAGTCGGGGTGGACGTCTCTCATTTCGCGCAAAAAGTGCTCGTACCATTCGTCTTCCACGTACTGTCCGTAGTACGCGCGAAAAATCGCGAGAAAGCCACTGACGAAGTGCTCCCAGTTGACGGCGAGCCGCCGCAGCTCTTTTCGCGTGAACAACAGTCGGATCAGATTGCGCTCTTCCACTGGTATTTGCTCGAAATCGAGAAAGACGTGCGCCGCCGCTTTGTTCCAACCGACGATGTGGAGTCGTCTGTCCGAGATGATGGCAGGACAGGAGTGCAGCTCGTTCACAATTCGCTCCAGGGCTGGACTGATCTGGGGCGACTCGTCTTTGTGCAGCGTGGTGCCGACAGTTGTGCCGCTTTCCAAGGCGAGCGCGTACAAATACTTGCGCTCGTCGACAGTCAGTTGCAGTGCTTTGGATACGGCATCGAGAACGGAGGGGGATACTTTGATATCCCGGCCTTGTTCCAGCCACGTGTACCAGGTGGAGCTTACCCCTGCCAATTGTGCCACTTCTTCCCGGCGCAGGCCAGGCGTCCGCCGCCTTGTGCCAGGAGCAAGCCCGACGGACTGAGGCAAAATTTTTGCTCGCTGCGCTTTTAAAAAGGACGAGAGTGCTTGCAGGCGTGTCTGATTGTTCATGCGGACTTCCTTTCCAAGTCGAAAATGGGTAAAACTGTTACTTATTATACTAGGATAAACAACAACTTGTAATAGGATAAATCATGTGACAAGATGGTTTCCATAAGGGCTTGTAAAGGAGGATAATGATGGAGAAAGTAGTGGTTACGGGGATGGGCGTCATTTCCCCTATCGGAAGCAATGTCGAGCAATTTTGGAGCAGCCTGGTTGAAGGAAAGCCAGGCATCTCCCACATTGACATATTTGATACATCCCGGTTTAAAACGAAAATCGCGGGTCTTGTCCGGGATTTTGACCCGGAGGCGCGATTCGGGCGCAAAGAGGCGAGAAGAATGGACCGCTTTTGCCAGTTTGCGATTGCAGCGGCGGACGAAGCGCTGGCAGATGCAGGACTCCGGCTCGACGATTGCGATCGCGAACGGATAGGCGTCTATGTCGGCTCTGGAATTGGCGGCGTGCAGACGTTATTGGACCAGTACGACACGCTGAGAAGCCGCGGGCCGGAGCGGGTCAGCCCTACGCTGGTGCCGATGCTGATCTCCAATATAGCAGCAGCAATGATCAGCATCAAATACGGCATATACGGCCCGACGATGTCGCCTGTCACGGCCTGCTCGATTGGCAATACTTCGATCGGCGAAGCGTATCGGCTGATCCAATCGGGCAAAGCTGACGTAGTGATTGCCGGAGGAACGGAAGCCGCGATTAACGAGGTATCGCTGGCGAGCTTCAGCAATGCGACTGCCTTGTCCACGCGAAACGACGATCCGGCTGCGGCGAGCCGCCCTTTTGATGCCAAGCGTGACGGGTTTGTCATGGCGGAGGGAGCGGGTATCCTGATTGTGGAGTCTTACTCGCATGCAAGGAAGCGTGACGCTCGGATTTACGCGGAAGTAATCGGCTACGGAGCAAGCTCCGACGCCTACCATATGGTTGCTACCCATCCGGAAGGGCTTGGCCCATACCGGGCGATGAAATGGGCGCTGGAGGAAGCGGGAATCGAGCCTGCGGAGCTGGATGTGATCAGCGCTCACGCTACAGGTACGGAAGTCGGTGACCGTTCGGAGACGCTGGCGATCAAACGTCTGTTGGGCGACCACGCCGGGCGCATCCCGATCACGGCCAACAAGTCGATGACAGGGCATATGTTCGGGGCGGCAGGCGGCGCGGAGGCGATTGCGCTGATCAAGAGCCTTCAGGAGGGAGTCGTACCGCCGACGATCAACCAGGACGAGCGCGATCCTGTCTGTGACCTGGACTATGTGCCAAATACAGCCCGGCGCATGGCGCTGAACGTGGGGATGTCCAATTCCTTTGGCTTTGGTGGTCACAATGCGGTGATTGTGCTGCGGAAGTACGAGGGGTAAGGAAGTCAGAAAGTTAGAGTGAGGGAGTCTTCCGGGGTGTTTGGGGCGGCTCTTTTTTTTTGCTTGATTAGAGATCAGGGAAGCGGACGCACGTTGCCGCCTGAAAGCGTGTTTTCCTTTTTCGCCTGCGTCTCGGTAAGAGTCCCAAAGCCCTTTCGCTTGTTTCCCCTGTTTCCTCGGCCGACGTGTAGCTTTGGTTGGATAGTGCTTTTTGAAAGTTGATCAGGGATGAGAAATCTCTTTTTTGGCGTGTTTTCGCTTTTCCCCGGAGCCGTGCAGTGAAGTCAACAGGGGGTATCCCAAGAAGCTACAGCGATTCGTCTCTTTCCTCGCCACGCCTAAAGTACCGACGAAGCAGACTACGAAGCGCCATCTCAAACAAAGCTTTCAATCATTCAGCCTTTTCTTTAAAACCTCCGCCGACCACAACCAGCCCCAGACGAGAAAGAGACGAAATCCGCGAAAGCTCTTTGGGATACCGACCGAGGCTGCGAGGAAAAAGCGAAACACGGTTTTAAGCGTCAACGTGCCCTCGCTTCTGTGAGATGCTGCTTTTGACGCGGTTTCGCTTTTTCCCCGGAGCCGTGCAGTCTAAGTCCACAGGGGGTATCCCAAGAAGCTACAGCGATTCGTCTCTTTCCTCGCCACGCCAAAAGTACCGACGAAGCAGACTACGAAGCGCCCCCCCAAACCAATCTTTCAATCCTTCATCCTTTTCTTCGCGATCTCCGAAGTTTCGAAATAAAGCAGACTCCAAAGCACGATCCCAAGCAATCTTTCAGTCATTCACCATTCCGCCTAGAACCCCCCGCCAACTCCAAGAATGCCCCTAGGAAAAAGGCAGCATACTAACAAAAACCAGAACCAAAAAAGGGGAATCATTCATGACGAACGAGCAGGGAGCGACAGAAACAAACATCCAGCGGGCACCGATTCTCGGCGTCATTATTGCCGGAGCGATAGCGGCCCTGCTGAACCAGACACTCCTCAACGTAGCCCTCCCCAAGCTGATGGAGCAATTCCACATCACTACCTCCACAGCCCAATGGGTCATCACCATTTACATGCTGGTCAACGG
Organism: Brevibacillus sp. 1238; assembly: GCF_029892995.1. Lineage (NCBI taxonomy): Bacteria > Bacillati > Bacillota > Bacilli > Caryophanales > Paenibacillaceae > Brevibacillus > Brevibacillus sp. 1238. The sequence goes on from NZ_JARXWC010000006.1 coordinate 94,156, forward strand.
CGTCCTGATCCCGACGACGGCTTTTCTGATGGAAAAATATACGACCAGACAGCTGTTTATTTCCGCAATGAGCCTTTTTGCCGCAGGAACGCTCATCTGCGGCATTGCCCCCAGCTTCTCGATCATGTTGATCGGACGCGTGGTGCAAGCAGCGGGGGCAGGGATTCTCATGCCGCTCATGACCAATGTCATTTTCAACATGTTCCCCGCTGATCGGCGCGGTTCCGCGATGGGCATCGTCGGGATTGCCATGGTCTTTGCCCCGGCGATCGGGCCGACCTTGTCCGGGTGGATTGTCGAGCATTACTCGTGGCGCTTGCTGTTTTTCGTCGTCCTGCCGATTGCGCTGATCGTGCTGGTCACGTCCTTTTTCGTCCTGAAAAATGTGACCGAGACGCAAAATCCGAAGCTGGACTCATGGGGAGTCGTCTTGTCGACGATCGGCTTCGGCGGGCTGCTCTACGGCTTCAGCTCCGCAGGCGCGGCGGGCTGGAGGAGTGCAGAAGTCATCGGCATGCTGCTCGTGGGCTGTATCAGCTTGGGGGCGTTTGTCTGGCGGCAGTTGTCGATTGACCATGCGATGCTGGAGTTTCGCATCTTTCAAACTCCGGCCTACACGTTGGCCGTCCTGATCAGCCTGATGGTCAACATGTCGCTCTACTCGGGGATGATTCTCCTGCCTGTCTACGTGCAAAACATCCTGCACTTCACACCTGTGCAATCAGGTTTGCTGCTTTTGCCGGGGAGCATCATCATGGGCATCATGTCTCCGATCACAGGCAAGCTGTTTGACAAGTTTGGCGCAAAATGGCTCGCCCTGATCGGACTCATTATCACGATCGTCACGACTTACGGCTTCACGAAGCTGAGCCTCTCGACAAGCTACAGCTACTTGGTGACACTTTATACCGTGCGTATGTTCGGACTGTCGATGCTGATGATGCCCGTCATGACGTCAGGCTTGAACGCCCTGCCATTGCAGCTCAATCCGCACGGGACGGCGATGTCCAACACGATCAACGCGATAGGGGGAGCGCTCGGCACAGCGTTGTTCGTCACGATCATGACGACGAAAAGCGCAGCCCACACGGCGGATATCGTCCGAAGCCAGCACCTCAACCCGGCTGACCTCGCCCAGATGCAGCTGGCGACGAAGCAAGGAATTGCCATGGGCACAAACGATGCCTTTATGATCGCCACGCTGTTTACCGTCATCGCGCTCGTTTTGGCGCTGTTCCTCGGCAACAAAACGCCGCGAAGACAAGAGGCTGCCGCACAAAAAAGAGTACCCCAGCCGTCGTAAGCAAGCGCAGTCCGCCAAAAGCCATAAAAAAACCAAAAACCATAACATAAAAAAAAGCGCCGCTTCCGCAAAAGGGAGGCGCCGCTTTTTGACGCGTGCTGCGTACTAGCCTTGTTTTCTCATAGCCCCTAATTCTTCGACGATCGCCGTCATCTCATTGATGCCAAACGCCGTTTTTTTCTGCACCATGTTGTACAGGTACAAAAGGTCTTCGTAGTGGGCGAGGTCAAAATCTTCCGGGCGCATAACCGCTGTGTTCGCCATGTTGAGCTTGGCTTTGATGCCCTCGATCAGAACCGCCAAATTTTCCTGGGTTGCCTCTTTCAAATCTGCCATTGCTTGGTCTCCTCTCCAAAAACGCTGCTTGTTATTTGGTCAGCTGTCCACGCGTGACGCCGAGCTGGTTGGTCGCTTTCAGCGTGCGCCATACGTGTGTGCCGCTAACTTCTCCGCGCAGAGCCTTACGATACAGGCTGATGACTTCACGCACGCGCTCCGGTTCTTCTTCCAGAAACTCGATGCGGTAGCTGCCTACATTCAGGGAGCGGAACTCTTTCAAATACTCCGCGCCAGACTGGTCGATGGCGTTGTACACCGTGTTGCGGCAGCCGGTATCTACCCGCACCGGATGCGAGAAGCCGACGCGATCCTTGAGCGAGATGCGAGAGGTTTCGCATGGGGTTCCGCAGTTGGTATGGTCGGTTCCCTCACTCATGAACGTGCAATATACGCAGTGCTCGGTATGGAACATCGGCATATGCTGATGGATGACCAGCTCCATGTTTGCTGCGTTGGAGCGGCTGAGCAAGTCCACCATTTGCTGGATGTTCAGATCATACGAAGGTGTGACCCGTGTCAGGCCAGCTTCGAGGAACAGCTCCACCGCTTTATGGTTGGCCACGTTCAGGGAGAAATCGCCGATCAGCGGGATGTCGATCTCATCCTTGCGGGACAGGTAGTAGTAGAGTGCCCCTGTATTGCGCACCAAAATCGCGTCCGGCTTGCTTTTGGCAATCAGGGCGAGCACGCCGTTTTCATCCGGCATGTGGATGCGCATCGTGGCAATCCCGATTTTCTTGCCGTATTTGTGCGCCAGCTTGACGCCTTCCGGATACTGTTTGACAAATTCGAAGTCCGCGTAAAGGAAATCGACGTCCGTCTGCGCCGCAGCTTCCAGTTGTTCCAGCGAGCGGCACAAAGCTGTCAACAGCGGCTTTTCCACCGGCTGCGAGCGAGGCACGTCCGCATACACATTCACATTGCGATGCTGGTAGACAGGCGGCTTGGAACGCAAGTACACAAGCTGCTCTACCGCTTCACGGCGCATCCGGTTCAGCTCGCTGACCGGAACGATCAAGTCTCCGGCAAGGTCAACCGTCAAATCGTGAGCGTCCAGATGGTAAACCGTTCCGCCCAGACGGCTGAGCTGGTCATGCAAAAGCTCGTGCGTCAGCGGTCGCTTCACGGCAGATTCCAGCAGCTTCTCCGACGGAACGGTGACAGCGTGGTTCGCCTGTTTGTCCACCCAGGTGATGCAGAGTTTATCGCCCAGCTTGCCGCTGACATGCACCGACAGTGGGAACGTGCGGTACGGCTTTTCCGTTTCAAACGTTTTGCGCAGGCGGCGGTCAAGCTCGGGATCGCTTGTTTTCCAGACGCGGTCGCCTACGTGGAGTCGTTTCAGGTTGACGTCGTTTCGGCCCATCACGATCTCGTACACGCCTTTTTCCACTTCGCCCTCGATCTTTTTGCCGCGGGACAAAATATCGTAGACGCGTCCGCCTTCTTCTTTTTGCGTCGGGTCGCCCGCGTCGAACACGATGCCGTCACCGCGTTTGACAGGAGCAGCAATTTCCACGAGCACGCTTGTGCCCAGCAACTTTTTCACTGTGCCTAAAAAGACGCCGCGGCTTTTCGGGAACGATCCGTCTATGAGCTGCTTGTTGTTCGTTCCTTCCAAAAATCCGTGGGTGAAACCACGGGAAAAGCTTTGCTGCAACTCGCGAATTTCTATTTCCGACGGGCCTGTGTCTTGTCCGGCAAAATAGCGCTCGATTGCCGCGTTGTATTTGCTGACCACGTTGGCTACGTACTCCGGAGATTTCAGGCGCCCTTCGATTTTAAAAGAAGTGACGCCTGCCTCGATCAGCTCGGGAACCAGGTCGACGGCAGCCAGATCTTTTGGCGAGAGGACGTAGGCGATGTTGCCCATATCCTTTTGCACGCCGTCCACGATCAAATCGTACGGCAGTCGGCAAGCCTGGGCGCACTCGCCGCGGTTGGCAGAGCGGCCGCCCCACATTTCCGAAGTCAGACACTGACCAGAGTAGGAGACGCACAAAGCGCCGTGGACAAAAACTTCCATCGGCAGCTTCGCTTTTTCGCCGATCTTCTTGATTTCCTTCAAGGAATTTTCCCGGCCCAAAACGACGCGTTCCATGTCGAATGGTTTCGTAAATTCGACAGCTTCCGGGGAAGTGATCGTCATCTGCGTGGAGCCGTGGATCGGGAAGTCAGGGGAGATTTCGCGAATCAGCTTCACCAGACCGAGGTCCTGGACGATAACCGCGTCCACCCCGGCGTGAATACAGGCGTCAATCAGCTCGCGGGCATCCTCCAGCTCGTTTTCGAATACGAGAATATTAAAGGTAAGAAAACCTTTTACACCGTACATATGCAAGTAAGCCATAATCTCAGGCAGCTCAGCCATTTGAAAGTTCTCCGCGCGTGCGCGTGCGTTGAACTTTTCTACACCGAAAAAGATGGCGTTGGCACCATTCGCGACGGCGGCTTTCAAACAGTCCCAGTTGCCTGCGGGGGCCAACAGCTCAATATCTTCACGCTTTATGTTGTTTCGCATGTGTATGTCATTACCTCCAAGGTCTTTAAAAAAAGCTCTTCTTCATCATAGGGAAATGTCCTTGCTCCCGCAACAAAAACCTCCACTTCTCCAAATGTTGAAAATTGTCGCTTCCAGTAAGTGTGAGTTTGATGGTATTCTGTAAGAAAAATCAAAAGATTCCACAATGGAATGATCAGCCAAATCGACAAAATTCGTGGATTTTTTTGAGCAACAAGCTTCCCCACCATTATAGCCATCGTTTGCACAGCTTATAGCTCGGCTCGTGATCTAGCCGAATGACAACTGGCAACAGCAGCGCAGAAAGGAGGCGAACATGGCACAGGACCAGGAAATGTGGGACAAGCTGTTTCATGAGCTTGCCTGCATCAAAAGCGAGTTAAAAGCGTTTAAGCTTGAAACCCGGGCAGAACTATACCAAATCAAAGACGAGCTGAAAGAATGGCAACAGCAGAATGGACAACAACGGCTCCCTAAAAAAGGGGAATAAACGATGATGACAGCAAACAAGAACAGCAACTGGTGGAATAAAACGGTCAAAGCGGTACTCGCGACAGGCTTGACCGTATCTCTGGCGGCGTGCGGACAGGCACCGGAAGCCGCAAAACCAGCCCAGCCATCGCAACAGGCGACAACTCAGCCGGCACCAGCGAAGGAAACCAAACAGCCTGAGCAGGTGCTCCGACTGAACAACTTTACGGAGCCGCTTTCTCTGCATCCGGGAATGATTACAGATGTATGGTCTTCCAATGTCATTTTCCAGACGTTTGAGGGACTGACACGAATCGACAAAGACGGCGTGCCACAACCGGCGATTGCCCAAGAAATCAAAGCGTCCGACGATCTGCTCACCTATACCTTTACACTGCGGGACAACGCCAAATGGTCAAACGGTGATCCGGTAACGGCACACGACTTCGAGAACGCCTGGAAATGGGTATTGGACGCGAAAAACGGTTCCGAATACGCCTACCAGCTCTTTTATGTGAAAAATGCAGAAGCGGCATTCAGCGGAAAAGCAAAGCCGGAAGAGATCGGGGTAAAAGCGACGGATGACAAGACACTGGTCGTCCAGTTGGAAAACCCGACGCCGTTTTTCCTGGAGCTGACCGCGTTCTACAGCTACTTCCCGGTTAACACAAAAGTAGCGAAAGAGCACCCGGATTGGGCGAAGGACGCAGGTCCGAACTACACTTCGAACGGACCGTTCAAGCTGACTTCCTGGGATCACAAAAACAAGCTGGTGCTGGAGAAAAACGAGAACTACTGGGATGCTGGCACAGTCAAGCTGACGAAAATCGAAATGAACATCATCAATGACGCCAATACCGAGTTGTCCATGCTGGAGAACGGCGATCTGGACTGGGCAGGAGCGCCTACCGGAAACTTGCCGCTCGACGCGATGCAGACGCTGAAGGAAAAAGGTCTTCTGGAGATTACACCGAAAGCAGGAACGTACTGGTACGAGTTCAATACGCAACAAAAACCGTTCAATAACAAAAAAATTCGCCAAGCGTTCGCACTGGCGATCAGCCGCCAAGACATCGTCGACAACGTGACGCAAGGCGGCGAACTGGTTGCGACAGCCGTAGTGCCTCCGACCATGTTTGCAGAAAACACGCAAGGCTTGTTCAAGGACAACGATGTGGAAAAAGCGAAACAGCTTCTGGCAGAAGGCATGAAGGAAGAAGGATACGCGAGCGCCGACAAGCTGCCGCCAATCACGCTCTCCTACAACACAGAAGAAGCGCAGACCAAAATCGCGCAAGCCGTGCAAGACATGTGGCAAAAAAATCTCGGAGTACAAGTGAAGCTGGAGAACCAAGAGTGGAACGTGTACTACGAAAACGTGAAAAACGGCAAGTTCCAGGTAGCCCGCATGGGTTGGACAGGCGATTTCAACGATCCGATCAACTTCCTGGAAATTTTCCGCACGAAAGAAGGCAACAACCACACCGGATGGGAAAGCAAGGCATACGCCGAGCTGCTCGCCAAGTCTTCCAAGGAAAAGGATGCTGCCAAACGCAAGGCGATCTTGCAGGATGCAGAAAAGCTGCTGGTGGATGAAATGCCAGTAATTCCGTTCTACTTCAAATCCACAGTTTACGCGAAAAATCCGAACCTAAAAGATGTCGTCATTTCCGGGCTGGGTAATGCGCAGTACAAATGGGCCTATTTTGAATAATCGTTCCTAACAAAAATGTGAAGGGCTGGTCGCTTGGATTAATCCACGACCAGCCCTTCGAATACAATCGAGACCTTCTCTTCCATTATTTCTTCCAGCGCCCAGGCGCCTTCGCTGCGCACCCAGTCATACAGCGCGTTGTAGTAGATGTTTTCCAACATGTTTGCCGCCACGAGCGGATTGAACTTGGCCTTTAGCTGTTGCCGATCCTGCGCTTCTTCGATCAGGTCTGCAAAAAGCTGGCGCAGCTCAAAGTACATGTTCTTTTCGTTCTCCAGCACTTTGCGATGCTTCATCGACGATTCCACGACGACCTTGATGAAATCAAAATTGGTGATCGTCACTTCGTTCATGATTTTGTAAATCCGCAGAACCTTGGATTTGCAATCGTCCCCGTAGTCCCACTCCGCACGGCGTTCTTCGATTTCGTGAAGCCGTTCATATCCCCAGTTGGCGAGGATTGCTTCCTTTGACGTGAAATGCAGAAAAATGGTGCCGCGAGCGACATCTGCTTCTTCCGAGATCATGTCGATGGTCGTTGCTTCAAAGCCGTGCTGCTTGAACAGCTTGATGGCAGCGTTGAAGATTTTTTCGCGTGTTTCCCGCTTTTTTCTCTCCCGTCTCGTCGTCAAAAAGGTAGTACCTCCTCTGCTCGTTTGTATGATTATAACATAACACTTACTTACAAAAGAATTTTCCGTACATTTCAGGAGCAAAAGGGCAAAAAAAGGGATAGACTTCTGTGCGAGTCGGATGTATATTTATATATTATAATGAATAAATATTTAATCATACCGAGCTGTTAGAGCATGGGGTGGAGGAGAGTAAAATGAGCGTTGCAAAAGCGCTGACAGTACGTCAGGCAATGATGAAGGACGTCGATGCCATGTTGGAAATCATTAATGAATATGCACAACAGGGATTGATGTTGCCGCGAACGAAACTTTCTGTCTGTGAAAATTTGCAGTCATTTATCGTCGCTCATGATGGAGATACAGTGGTTGGCGTTGCCGGACTGCATATTTTATGGGAGGACCTGGCGGAAATCCGCTCCCTGGCGATATCGGAAAAAGCAAAAGGGATGGGCGTGGGCAAGCATCTCGTCCTTCATCTCGTAGACCAGTGCCGCAACCTGGGCATTAACCGTGTGCTTGCGCTAACCTATCAAAAAGTGTTCTTTGAAAAGTGCGGATTTTGGATCGTAGCGAAGGAAACGTTGCCGCAAAAAGTGTGGAAAGACTGCATTAACTGTTCCAAACTGCCCATGTGCGACGAAATCGCGATGATTTTCGAGACTGCCTGATACATTTGGTATAGCCTTCCTTTTTTCTTTTCTGGTACTATATTCGTAACAATAATAAAAATATAGAGAATATTGAATCAGAAAAGATGTTCGAATTGGGGGGCTTTCCATGAAGCTGGGCGCGCGCGTACTGATCGTGCTCCTGGTCGCGAGTATCGTACCATTGACCGCGGCAGGAGTGTTTGCTTACCAAGAGACGAAACAGGAATTGCTGAATGGCAGTGCAGCCAAGCTGGAAGCGTTGCGAATCAGCAACAAGGAGCAGGTGGAGAATTACTTGCGGGAGCGCACGAAAAACGTCGATACGCTGGCGGCCTCCGGAACAGTAATCTCTGCCGTTTCTGTCTTTTCCGAGTTGTGGCAAGGAGGCAGGGAGTCTGCCGCCTACAAAGAGGCAGAGCTGTCCTACGCCAAAGAGTTGAAGATGGAAGTCGCGCGCTACGGGTTTTCCAACGCCTTTTTGCTCAGTGAAACAGGCGAGATCGTGTACGAGACAAAGCCGCAAGCGGATTTTGGCACCAATTTGCTGACAGGCCCGCATGCAAGCTCCGTATTGGGCAAGACTGTTCAGCAGGTCGTGAAGGGACAGAGCGCCGAGGTGTCTGATCTGGGCAAGTACGAACCGTCAGGCAATGTGCCAGGTGTCTACATTGCGGCTCCGATTTACGAAAAAGGCTATATGATGGGGCAGCTCGCGGTCGAAGTGCCGCTCGATTACATCTCCCGCCTCTTGAACCAGAGAGAGGGCTTGGGCGAAACCGGAAAAATTTATCTCGTCGGGCCGGACAAGCTGATGCGTTCGCAGTTGGGAAGCGGCGAGGAGACGATTCTCAAGCAGGTCGTAGACACGCCGATCATCGGGCAGGCTTTCCAGTCCGAAGGGTTTTCAGGGACGCAGGAGAGCGTCGATTATCGCGGACAGCCCGTTCTCGTTTCCTATGACCAGATCAAAGTAGCGAAGCATACATGGGTCATTCTCGCCGAGATGGACATGACGGAAATTTTGGCGGGGCCAAGCCGGATTCAAACGGCGATGGTCGTTTTCAACGGAGCGGTTCTCTTGCTCATCGTGGCGATTTCGCTCTACACGGCAGGCTGGCTGCGCCGTTCTTTCAGCGGAATGCTCCTGGCCGCAGAACGGATCGGAAAAGGCGACTTCACGACCTCGTTTCCAAGCAAACTTTTGAAGCGCAAAGACGAGCTGGGCGAGCTTGCCCGTTCGCTGTCGGCGATGCAAAAGCAGTTGCAAGGCATTCTTTTGCAAGTCGGACAAGCGGCAGCATCTGTGGCACACGCCGTGCGGGAAATTCACGGGAACACGAATGAGATTGCCGCATCGAGCCAGCAAATTGTGCAGGTGGTCGATCAGGTGGCAGCTTCGAGTGAAAACCAGATGGAGAAAATGGGGCAAACGCTGAATCTGGCCGTGGATTTGACGAATGACGTAGCGGGGGTCACGCAAAACGTGCAGCAAGTCACGCTGTCCTCGACCGAGATGAAGCAGCACGCAGAGGAAGGCAGGGAAGCAGTGACTGCGGTCATTCTCAGCATGGAGGAAATCAACCGCTCGGTAGAAGCTGCCACCTCTGTGATCCACGTCCTGGAGCAGCGCTCGCAAGATATATCGCGCATCATTGCGGTCATTACGGAAATTGCCAGACAGACGAACTTGCTGGCTTTGAATGCGGCGATCGAGGCAGCGCGTGCCGGAGAGCACGGCAAAGGCTTTGCAGTCGTCGCCGGAGAAGTCCGCAAGCTGTCCGAGGGCACGAACGAGGCTGCGCAGCAAATCGTGCGCATGATCAATGACGTACAAAACGACACGGCGATCGCGGTGGCAAAAATGGCCGAGGGAGCCGAGACGACGGCGCACGGCATGAAAACCGCCCGCCAGTCGGGGGAAATGTTCCAGCATATCGAGCAAAACATTTTGCGCGTGTCGGAGGAAATCCGGCGGGTCAGCGACGCCTTCGCGCGGATGGCCCCGGATGCGCAGCAAGTCGTCGTCGTCGCCAAAGAAGTTTCGGCTGCTTCCGTACAAGCTACGGCAGGCGTGCAAAGCATCTCTGCTGCGGTGGAGGAGCAAAGCGCAGCGATGGAACTGATCGCCCAATCTGCCGATCAGCTGGCGAAGCTGGCCGACGATTTGCGCGGCTCGCTGGCCGCATTTGTCCTCAAGTAACCAGGCGGGGAAAATCGCATAACGTTGCCGGGAAATGTTCGTTTTCCCGGCTCTTTTTGCATTTTGGAAGGATATCTCACACAAAATGTTGAATGATAAGGACGATGGAGAGTTTCGGGCCGGAGGGACGTAAGCGTGCACAAACTAGATTGGGAACTTTATTTGCTGCCGTTCGAGCAAGCTGTAGAAGAGATCAAAGTCAAAATTAAAAATATCCGCAACGAGCTGCGCAAGCGCAAGGAGCATTCGCCTATCGAGTTCGCCGTGGGCCGGGTCAAATCGATTCCGAGCATCTACAACAAAGCAAACCGCCTGCAATTTCCGATTGATGAAAATATATGCTGGGAGATCAGGGACATCGCGGGCGTGCGCGTCATCTGTCAGTTTATCGACGACATTCCCGCGGTGGTGGAGATGATCCGCAAGCGCGGCGACATGCGCGTCTATTTGGAAAAAGACTACGTGTCCACGCCAAAAGAAAGCGGTTATCGCGGCTATCACCTGGCGGTCGAATACCCGATCATGATGGCGGGCGGACAAGTGACGATCCCGGTGGAAATCCAAATTCGTACACTCGGAATGAACTTTTGGGCAACGATTGAACACTCGCTGAATTACAAATACGAAGGAATCATTCCGTCGAACATTCGCCAGCGGCTGTTTGAGGCCGCCAAAGCTTCGTACAAGCTGGACAGCGAGATGAACAACATCCGCGACGAGATCAAGGAAGCACAGGCCGAGTTCACGAAAAAGGAAGTGCCGATGGAATCGCTGCTCTCGCTGGTGGAGCTGGACCTGGACATTGACGCTGGAATGATGGAAAGCAGCGCACATGAAAGGAAAGAAAACGAAAATGACGACCATTAATTGGCTGGAAGAAACGAATAAACTCAAGGATGAGCTGATCGCGACGACGCAGGACTTTTTGCGGATCAAAAGCGTGCTCGACCCTGCTACGGCTGGCGAAGGAGCGCCTTTTGGCAAGGGCATTCGCGAAGCGCTGGATTTTGCCCTGGACGTATGCAAGCAAGCCGGAATGACGACCAAGGATGTTCGCGGGTATGCCGCTCACGCCGAGTTCGGGCAAGGGGAAGAGCTGGTCGGCATTTTGAGCCACGTCGATGTCGTGCCGGAAGGGGATGGCTGGAGCACTCCGCCGTACGCCGCCGAAATCGTAGACGGGAAGCTGGTCGCGCGCGGAGCGATTGACGACAAGGGGCCGACCATGGCGGCGATTTTTGCAGCCAAAGTGGTGCTCGGACTGGGACTGCCTCTTTCCAAGCGCGTCCGCTTCATTTTCGGGACGGACGAAGAGTCCAGCTGGCAATGCGTGAAAACGTATTTTGAAACGGAAGAAATGCCGACGATGGGCTTCACGCCTGACGCCGATTTTCCGCTGATCTATGCCGAAAAAGGTTTGACTGACTTGACGCTGTCCCAATCGTATGAAGCGTTCCAAAAGCTCGGCGCTTCGGCTGTCGAGCAAGCAGACGCCAAGCTCGTGTCCTTCCAATCCGGCCTGCGCATGAACATGGTGCCGGACAAAGGAACAGCGAAGCTTGCGCCACAGGGACTGGACAGTCAGGCGATTGTGGAGCGTTACGAGAAGCACTTGGAGCAAACAGGTTTGAAGGGGCAGGCAGAAGCAAAAGACGGCTTGGTCGTGCTGCATATGGAAGGCGTCTCTGTCCACGGCATGGACCCGAAAAAAGGGGTCAACGCAGGTACGGAGCTGCTCCACTTCCTGCACACACTGACATTGGACGCGCGTGCGGCTGTGTACGTTGCCGCAGCAGATCGCTACTTGCACAAGCAGCATGACGGACAAGCGATCGGCATCGCCCATGACGACGAGGAGATGGGCGCGCTCACATTGAACACGGGCGTGCTGGAGTATGAAGCGGAAGGAGACGCGCTGTTCCGCTTGAACATTCGCTATCCGCACTCGATCTCGTTCGAGAAGTGGTCGACGACTCTCGCAGACCGATTCGCTGCGGCTGCTTTTGACTTGCAAGTCGTGGAGCACCTGACTCCGCACCGCGTCGACCCGAATCACCCGCTGGTCACTACCCTGCAAAAGGTGTACACGGAACAGACAGGGGAAGAGGCAGGCATTATCGCTATTGGCGGTGCCACCTACGGCCGCTCCCTGGATGTGGGCGTAGCGTTTGGCCCGCTGTTCCCGGGACGCCCGGACAGTGCCCATCAGCGCGATGAGTACATTTTGGTCGACGATCTGGTCAAGGCGACAGCGATCTACGCTCAGGCGATTTACGAGCTGGCAAAATAATCGACAGGATAATCCGGGGATGCGGCGATTGGCTGCATCCCCTTTACAATTTGTGGGAGCGCGGTTTATACTTTGGAAGTACGATTGATTGAGTAATCATCCATGAGGAGACGTGTTTGCATGGCCCTGTCCGATTCGCAAGTCCAAAAAATGAAACAGAAGCGCGAGACGATATTGGAGCAAGCCACTCTGATGTTTGCCGAGCACGGCTATAACGATACGACGATTGCGAAAGTAGCGAAGGCGTCAGGCGTCAGCTTTGGCAGTGTGTTTACGTATTTTGAAAACAAAGACCAGCTCTTTTTCGCGGCAGTCGTGGAGCCGCTGCAAGTGTACGCACCCAAGCTGCTCGACTTTGATCCGAACGCCAAGCAGCCGACGCAAGAGCTTTGGAACATGGTGGCAAAGCATATCAAAATCTTTTCGAGCTTCGGCCCGTACTTGCGGCTGGTCGTGCAGGTCATCGGCTATCACAACCGCTTTGCCGAAGCGTTTGCCGAGCTGGACGCTTTTCACAATACGTTTCGGGCGAAAATCGGCGAGCTTGTGAAAAACGGCCAGGATCGAGGCGGGCTGCAAATCCAGGATGCCAAGTACGCTGCGACTGCCTACACCAGCTTTTTGATCGGCCTGCGGGTGAATCTCATCGACTCGCCAGACAGCCAGATGTGGGAACAATTTGTGCCGTTTGCCATGCAGCTTTTTGGAGCGAAGACCGACTAACCGTGTTCGCTCTTTTTATGACCAATAAATGATTGATTGATCAATCGTAAAAAGGAGGAATCGCGCGTGGGCATTTTCGCGTTTGACCGAACGATTCGCATTCGGATGGTCCTGCAATTTTGGACGAATCTGGCGGTGATGTCTGTTGTGCCGTACTTGATCGTCTTTTTCTCCAGCCAACTGGGCACAGCCGTCACCGGAATGATGTTCATCGGGGTCATGGCGGCGAGCATTCTCGGGACGTTTGCCGGGGGATATGCAGCGGACCGGATCGGCCGGAAAAAAGTGATCGTCACATGTGAAGCGGTTATTTTTGCAGGTTTTAGTGCGGTTGCCTGGGTAAATGCGCCGGGGTATCAGCTGCCGTATGTGACGTTTGGCTTGTTTGTGTTCATTCAGCTGTGCACAGGCGCGGCGGGACCTGTTTACCAGGCGTTGATTATCGATGTCAGCCGTCCCGACAATCGGCGCGCGATCTTTACGGCTTTGTACTGGCTCAACAATCTCGCGGGTGCGGCTGGCGGCATGATCGGAGCCTTTTTGTTCAAGGAGCATCACTTTTGGCTGTTTGTCGGAGTCGCTTGCAGCACGGCTATTTCTTTGCTCATCACGATTTTGTACATTGGCGAGACGTATGTGCCGAAAAGCCAAAGCCAGCCCGGCAAAAAGGAAGCGCAGACAAGAGGCGGCGAAGGGCGGAAGTTCAGTCGGGTGCTGACGGCGTACGCGAGCGTTTTTCGCCATAAATGGTTCATGCGGTTCGCCCTGGCAAGCTTGCTGATCATCTCGGTGGAAGAACAATTGACGAACGCCATCGGGATTCGCCTGGTGAAGGAGCTGGCGGAACCGCAAGCGCTCCTGCCGTTTCTCGCCTTTCAGGTAGACGGAATGAACATGCTGGGGATACTGAGATCGGAGAATACGCTCCTGGTTGTATGCCTGACCGGACTCGTCTCCCTGCTGATGAAAAAGGTCAAGGAGCGCGCCAGCTTGCTGTGGGGTCTTGTGCTTTTTTTCAGCGGCTACACGGTGATCAGCTACAGCGCCTCGCCATGGCTGCTGCTGTTCGCGATGCTTGTAGCGACGATCGGCGAGTTGATGCACATTCCCACAAAGCAAACGATGCTGGCGAACATGGTGCCAGATGATGCGCGAAGCACGTACATGGCGGTTTATTCCTTGCTCAACATCGTGGGAGTCAGCAGCGCCGGCGTGTTTATTCTCATCAGCGCCTGGGTGCCGCCGCTGCTTCTCAGTGCCGGATTTGCCTGCATGGGAGCTGTCAGCGTGGGCATGTTCGCAGTTATCACCAAACGGCTTGCGCAAGAACCCGAGACTTCTGCCGCCCCGATCCAGACCGGAGCCTGAGCTTGCTTTCTCTCTGTCTAGCGTTCAAGGGAATTAGCTGGGCTGTCGCGAAAAAGAATAAAGAAAAAATTGATTTTCCAATAGGAGGAATTTTTCTGATGGATGACATCACCAAATTGATCAAGGAACTGACAGAGGTGGACGGCGTTCCCGGACACGAGCGCGAAGTGAGAAAAAAGATGGAGGAGCATTTGGCGCCGCTTAGCGAGCAGCTCGTAAAAGATCGGCTGGGCGGAGTTCTCGGTGCGAAAACGGGGGATGCGGGCGGCCCGAAAATTTTGCTGGCGGGACACCTCGACGAAATCGGCTTCATGATTACGCAGATTACGCCAAAAGGCTACTTGCGCTTCATGCAGCTTGGCGGCTGGTGGCCGCACAATTTGCTCTCGCAGCGAGTGAAGGTCAAGACGCGAAAAGGCGAATACGTGGGGATCATCGGCTCGAAACCGCCGCACTCTCTGGAAAAAGAGGAGCGGGAAAAAGTGATGAAGCTCAAAGATTTGTACATCGACATCGGGGCTAAAAACGAGGAAGAGGCGAAAGCGATGGGCGTCCGCCCCGGCGATTGGGCTGTTCCGGCAAGCGAGTTTACGACGATGCGCGACGGAGAGTTGTGGGTAGCCAAGGCGCTGGACAATCGGGCAGGGTGCGCGCTCGCGATTGAGGTTCTCAAGCGTTTGCAGACAGAGGAGCACCCCAATGTCGTATACGCCGGGGCAACCGTGCAGGAAGAGGTCGGCTCTCGCGGAGCAGGTACGGTCGCCCATTTGGTGCAGCCAGACATTGCCTTTGCCCTGGATGTAGGGGTCGCCTACGATACGCCGGGAAGCGAGTCGCATCCGTTCACGTGCAATATGGGCGACGGCCCGCTGATTTTCCTCTACGACGCGACGATGATTCCGCATACCGGACTGCGCGATCTCGTCATGGATACGGCGGAGGAGCTGGGAATCCACGTGCAAGTCGATGCGATGGCAGGCGGGGGAACGGACGCCGACAAGTTCCATACGAGCGGTGTCGGCTGCCCGTCCTTGGTCGTCGGTTTTGCCACCAGGTACATCCACAGCCATAATTCGATCATGTCCAAAAAAGATTTTGAACAGGCTGCCGAGCTGTTGACGGCGGTGATCAAAAAGCTCGATCATGATACGGTAGCGCGATTGATCGACTAATTTCCAGCAGAAATCACCTTCCTGACCACGGCAAAAAGCGAAGGCGTGTCGAATGGTTTGGTTGTATTTTTCAAGCGACTCCTATAGTATAGGTAGGATAGGATTTCGCAAGGGTACAACCTGCCTGGGATGATTCACACCCGCTGTCCATGCAGCCAAGGGTGTACAGAACGGGACCGCGTGTGATGTGAAAGGAAGTGGATATGATGGCAAAATCGTTTGCGTCTTTTGGCTTTCGACCGGAGCTGATGCAAGGGATTCAAGACCTGTATTATAAAGAACCGACACCGATCCAGGAGGAAGCGATTCCGCTGATTCTGGAAGGGAAAGATGTGATTGGACAAGCGCAGACCGGAACCGGAAAAACAGCAGCGTTCATGCTGCCGATCCTGAACCGTCTGGAGGAAGGAAAGCGCGACATTCAAGCGCTGATTTTGACCCCGACGCGCGAGCTGTCCATTCAGATTGCCAAAGAAGTGGAGAAGCTGGGCAAGCACCTCGATGTGAATGTGCTGTCTTTGCACGGCGGAGCGGATATTGACAAACAGCTGAGCAAGCTGAAAGCGACGGTACATGTGGTCGTCGGGACGCCAGGCCGCGTACTCGATCACATGAAGCGCGGTTCGCTGCATTTCGGACGGATTTCCACGCTTGTCTTGGACGAAGCGGACAAGATGATGGAGATGGGCTTTTTGGAGGATGTCGAGCAAGTGATCGTCCACACGCCATCGCAGCGTCAAGTGCTGCTCTTCTCCGCAACCATGCCCGATTTGGTCAAGCGGCTCGCTCATCGCTTCATGAAGCAGCCGCCGCATCTTAAAATCGAGGGCAAGCAAAAGACCGTAGAGAAAATCGAGCAATTTTACTACGTCGTCAACCAGAGCGACAAAACAGATGCGCTCGTCGATGTCGTGGAGCAGGAACAGCCGTTTTTGACGATTGTGTTCGCGAACACGCAAGTCCGCGTGCAGCAACTCACGGCTCGTTTGCAGGAAAACGGACTGTCCGCGCAAGCGCTGTACGGAGATTTGTCGCAAAGCAAGCGCGAGCAGCTGATGAGACAGTTCCGCGAGATGCGCTTCCAGTACCTGGTTGCCACCGATATCGCGGCGCGCGGGCTGGACGTCGAGGGCATCACGCACGTCATCAACTACGATTTGCCCAACGACGTCGACAGCTACATTCACCGCGTAGGCCGTACAGGGCGTGCGGGACAGAGCGGTAAAGCGATCTCGCTTATTTCCCCGCGCCAGAAAAACTTGATGGGCCGTTTTGCCAAAGCGACGAAGGCGTCGATTGAAGAGCGCATTCTGGAGCCAGGCCGCCATCTGGATGCAGGCCGTCGCGAACGTGCGCAGGAGCGTGAGGCCCACTTCATCGAGCTGCGCGCCCAACAGGCGAAAGAACAGCAAAAGGAAAAAGACAAAGAGTTCGCTCCAGTGCGTGAAGCTTTGAAGAAAAAAGCGAAAGTAAAGCCAGGCTACAAGAAAAAGCTGGCGCGCGAGCTGGGCGAGCTTCAGACGCAGTATGAGAAAAACCGCAAAAAGGCAGAAGCGATTGCTGCCAGAAAAGCAGGAAAATCGGCAAAGCCGGCAGATGCCAAAAAAGCGGGAAAAGGCGGAGCAAACCGCTCTGCCAAAGGGGCAAGACCGTTCCGTCAAGATTCGGGCAAGTCCAGAGGGTAATGCAAGCATAAAAAAAGGTCCAGATTCGCTTCGTGCGAGCTGGGCCTTTTTCGCGTGTGTCCGATGGCGAGTTATTGTTGGAATTATTTGAACCATAAAACAAAAGTGCAAAAATATTAATTCTGATAAAACATATCGGAATAATGTTGAATAAAATCTTTTTATCGATTAGACTCTAACCTAAGTTCGCAATTTAAATCATACTATTTTTATCTGATTAGTTGTAGTGGGGAGGAAGCGATTATGTGGAAATACATGCTCAAGCGGTCGCTGTCGATGGTCATAACGTTATGGCTCATCGCCACATTGACGTTTGTCATCATGCACCTGATTCCCGGTGATCCGTTCGCGACGGAAGCGCGCATGCTGCCGGAAGAGGTGGTGCAGAACATGCGGGAGCGATACCACCTCGATAAACCGCTGATTGAGCAGTATGTCCAGTATATGAATGGACTGATTCATCTCGATCTCGGCCCTTCGATTCAACAAAAGTCGCAGGACGTCACGACGTTGATTCAAAGCGGCTTTCCAGCGTCAGCCGTACTCGGTTTGCAGTCGCTGGTGATCGCCCTGACCGGGGGCATCGCGCTCGGAGTCGTTGCAGCCCTGTTTCACAACCGCCTGATGGATTATGCGGCGATGTTTTTTGCCATCCTCGGCATCTCGGTTCCGAGCTTCATCCTGGCTCCTTTACTGATCAAGTATTTTGCGGTGAAGTGGGAGCTGCTTCCGGTAGCGTCCTGGGACGGCTGGGAATACTCCGTGCTCCCGTCCGTTGCACTGGCGATCGGGCCGCTGGCGATTATTGCCCGCTTTGTCCGCACTAGCATGATCGAGGTGTTTGACCAGGACTACATGAGCACGGCGGAGGCAAAAGGACTTTCGACTTTTCACATCGTGTTCCGCCACGGTATCCGCAATGCGATTCTTCCGGTCATTACGTTTATCGGCCCGCTGTTTGCCAACCTGATTACGGGCACATTTGTCGTCGAAAAGATTTTCGCGATCCCGGGCATCGGCAAATATTTCGTGGAAAGTATTTTCAATCGCGATTATCCGGTTATTCTCGGAACTTCTGTCTTTTACAGTGCCGTCCTGATTTTGACCTTGTTTGTCACCGACATTTTGTACCGATTCGTCGATCCGCGAATCAAATTAGCCAATGGAGGGGAATAGCGCGATGGCAGAAGTATCACAAGTGCCAGATGAACTTTTTCGCCCGCTTGATCGCAGCCGGTTCGACAGTCACAACGCCATGCGGCCGAGTGCGAGCTACGGCCTGGAAAGCATCCAGAAAATTTTTCGCAACAAGCTGGCGGTTCTGGGCTTTTGTTTGCTCGGGGCAATCGTGATCTTGTCCGCTTTTGGGCCGGGCATGCTTCCTTACTCCGCCAGCGAGCAATCTCTCGTCTCGGGCAATTTGCCGCTGTCAGCCGAGCATTGGTTTGGAACGGACGACCTCGGCCGCGACATGTGGGTGCGCACCTGGGAGGGAGGGCGAATCTCCCTGTTCATCGGAGTCGTTGCCGCCCTGATCGACTTGGTCATCGGCGTAGTGGTCGGCGGGTTGTCGGGTTACATGGCGGGTCGCGGCAAATGGGGCGATCGCATTGACAATTTCCTGATGAGGCTGGTCGAGATCTTGTACGGAATCCCGTATCTGTTGGTCGTGATTTTGCTGATGGTCATTATGGAGCCTGGACTGGCCACGATTATTACGGCGTTGTCGATCACGGGCTGGGTCGGGATGGCTCGGCTGGTACGCGGGCAAATTTTGCAGGTAAAAGGCCAGGAGTACGTGCTGGCGGCGGAAAAGCTGGGAACGCCGCACGCGAAAATCATTTGGCGGCACCTGATTCCGAACGTCGCCGGGATCATTATCGTCAACTTGACCTTTACGATCCCGCAGGCCATTTTTGCCGAATCATTCCTCAGCTTTCTCGGCTTGGGCGTGCAGGCTCCGACCGCGAGTTGGGGCACGATGGCAAACGATGGGTTAGCCGTGATTTTGAGCGGGCAATGGTGGAGGCTGTTTTTTCCGGGGGTCATGATTTCCTTGACGATGTTTGCTTTTAACGCGATCGGAGACGGATTGCAGGACGCCTTCAACCCGAGGGGCGGCAAAGCTTGAAGGAGGAACGACAGATGAGGAATGTGCTGGAAGTGGAAGATTTGCATGTCTCCTTCCGAGCTTATGGCGGGGAAATCCAGGCGGTTCGCGGCGTGAGCTTCGCCGTGCGGCCAGGCGAGACACTGGCGATTGTCGGGGAGAGCGGCTGCGGCAAAAGTGTGACGGCGCGGGCGATTTTGGGCATGGTGAAAGCGCCGCGGGGCCGCGTGAAGAAAGGGAGCGTGCGTTTGCAGGGCAGAGAGCTGTCCTGTCTCGGGAAAAAAGAGCTGCAACAAGTGCGCGGAGCACAAATCGGCATGATTTTTCAAGACCCGATGACTTCGCTGAATCCGACGATGAAGATCGGGACGCAAATCGCGGAAGTGCTGATCAAGCATCAAAAGCTGGCCAAAAAGCAGGCGCGCGAAAAGGCGATCGAGCTGCTGGCGGCGGTCGGCATCCCGGAGCCTGCCCGACGGTACGAGCAGTATCCTCACGAATGCAGCGGAGGGATGAGACAGCGGATCGTGATCGCCATAGCCTTGGCCTGCGACCCTGAGCTGATCATTGCGGATGAGCCGACGACCGCTCTGGACGTGACGATCCAGGCGCAGATTTTGGCTCTGCTGAACGATTTGCAGCGCACAAAAGGCACGTCGATCATCATGATCACGCACGACTTGGGCGTAGTGGCGGAAGTGGCCGATCAGATGGCGGTCATGTACGCCGGGATCATCGTCGAGCAAGGGCCAGTAGAGGAAATATTCGACAACCCGCAGCATCCGTACACAAAAGGGCTGCTGCAATCGGTGCCGCGCCTGGATCAGCCGAGCGAGGAACGGCTCATTCCGATCCAGGGCGCACCGCCCGATCTGTTTGCGCCGCCTGCGGGCTGCCCGTTTGCCGCCAGATGCGATCACGCGATGGAAGTGTGCGCGCAGTACATGCCGAAAAGCACGGCGTTTTCAGCGCAGCATCAGGCCAAATGCTGGCTGCACGATCGGCGTGCGCACCGCGTGGAGGAACTGGTGAGTGCAGGGAGGGAGCAGCATGTCTGACATATTGGTACAGGTAAACGAACTGCGCAAATATTATTCGATCGGCAACGGCAGACAGGTCAAGTCCGTAGACGACATCTCGTTTTCGATCCGCAAAGGGGAGACGCTCGGACTGGTCGGCGAGAGCGGCAGCGGCAAGTCGACGCTCGGCCGGACCATAGTCGGCCTGTACCCGCCGACGAGCGGCTCGGTCAGCTTTGCGGGAACCGATCTGGCTACGGCACGCGGCAGGCAAAAGCGCGAGATCAATCGCCAGATGCAGCTCATTTTTCAAGACCCGCAATCTTCGCTCAATCCGCGCTTGCGAGTAGGCGAGATCATCGCGGAAGGAATCGAGGCCCACGGCTTGGCAAAAGGCCGCGAGAAAGCGGAGCGGGTGCACCAGTTGCTGGAAAAAGTCGGCTTGCACCCGGACCATGCGAAGCGGTATCCGCACGAATTTAGCGGCGGACAGCGGCAGCGGATCGGAATTGCCCGGGCGCTCGCTGTGCAGCCCAGCTTCATCGTGGCGGATGAGCCGATTTCCGCCCTGGACGTCTCGATTCAGGCGCAAGTGGTGAATTTGCTGGCCGATTTGCAAGCGGAAAGCCAACTGACGTATTTGTTCATCGCCCACGATCTGGCTATGGTCAAATACATCAGCGACCGGATCGGCGTGATGTATTTGGGCCGCATGATGGAGCTGGCTGAAAGCGATGACCTTTTTGCCAAGCCGCTGCATCCGTATACGCAAGTGCTGCTGTCTACAATGCCGGTATCTCATCCGAAGCATCGTGCAGAACGCGAACGCATTGTCATCGGCGAACCGCCAAGCCCGATCAATCCGCCAACAGGCTGCCCGTTTCAGACGAGATGCCCGCAGGCTATGGGCATTTGCAAACAAATCGCGCCAACCTGGAGGGAGGTGGAGGCCAAGCACTGGGTAGCCTGCTTTTTATACGAGTAATTGAGAGAGAAACATACGGAGGAAAGAGACATGAAAAAGAAACTACTTACCGCTGCTGCTTTGCTGATGCTGGTTGTTCCAGGGTTGGCCGCGTGCAGTAAGGACACGCCAGCAGCTTCGGATACAAAGACAGGCCAAACGACTACGCAAGCGGCCGCCATCAAGCAAGAAGTGACCGCCAACCTCAAAGGAGAGCCGTACACGCTCGACCCGGCGTTCGCTTCCGACTCGACTTCGTACTGGGTGATCGACCATCTGTACGAAGGGCTGTATCGCTATAACGACAAGGGAGAACTGGTGGAAGGCGCAGCCGAAAAAATCGAGATTTCCCCGGACGGAAAGACGTACACTTTTCACATTCGCAAAGGCTTGAAATGGTCCAACGGCGATGCGTTGACCGCCAAAGATTTCGAATTTGCCTGGAAGCGGGTACTGGACCCGCAAACAGCGGCATATGAGCCTTCTGCCCTGTACTACATCGAAGGCGCCGAGGAGTACAACACAGGAAAAGGCCCGCTGGACAAGGTGAAAATCTCGACGCCGGATGAATATACGCTCGTCGTCGGCCTGAAAAATCCGGCAAGTTTCTTCCCGAAAGTGGCGATTGGCCGCCCGTACTTGCCTGTGAACCCGAAAGTCGTGCAAGCGGACAAAAACTGGGCAGGAGAAGCGAAAAGCATCGTGACAAACGGCGCATACAAAGTTGGCGCCTGGGAGCACAACAACGAACTGACGCTGGCGAAAAACGACCAGTATTGGGAAAAAGATGCCGTGACGATGGAAACCGTGCATTTTAAAATGGTCAACGATGCCACGACCGCTTATCAAATGTACAAGACAGGCAAGCTTGATCTGATCGATACGTTGCCAACCGATGTGATCGAACAGGAAAAAGGCAAGGATGAGTACAAGGCAGTCGCTGACTTTGGCGTGTATACATACACGTTCAACACTTCCGCAGAGCCGTTCAACAACGCGAAAATCAGACGGGCATTCACAATGGCAATTGACCGCGAGGCGATCACCAATAACATCACCAAAGGCGATCAGAAAGCGGCCTACGGCTACGTCGCTTACGGCGTGACCACGCCATCCGGCAAAGACTTCCGCGATGAAGTAGCGCCTTATTACAGCAACGATCCAGCCGAAGCGAAAAAGCTGCTGGAAGAAGGCATGAAGGAGCAAGGCTGGTCGACGCTCCCTGCCGTTACGTTGAAATACAGCACAGGAGAGACGCATAAAAAAGTAGCAGAAGCTCTGCAAGAAATGTTCCGCAAAAACCTGGGCGTAGAAATCAAGCTGGAGCACCAGGAGTGGAAGACTTACATCGATACGTACAAACAAATGAACTTCCAAATCGCGCGCATGGGCTGGACCGGATCGTATCTGGACCCGCTGGCTGTGCTGGAACTGTACACAAGCAAAAGCTCCAGCAACTTCACCAAATGGGAAAATGCGAAGTACGACCAGCTGATCGAACAGGCGAGAGTGGAACAGGATCAGGAAAAACGCAACAAACTTTTGCATGAAGCAGAAGATGTATTGATGGCAGAATTGCCGATCATTCCGGTCTACTTCTATACACAAAACTACTTGAACAGCAAAAAAATCGAAGGAATCCAGTACAGCGTGACGCGGGAGCCAGATTTCCGCCAGGCGAAAAAGGTAGCCGAATAAATCGTGCCCGCTGGCCCGGGACACGCAAGAAAACAAGGGGAGCCTCTCAAGTCAGGGAGGCTCCTTTTTCCTATGGAACAGACAAGCAGAGATAAGGCAATGTTGTGAAATAGTGTTTTCCTCCTAGTAGAATGAGGGTAATATATAGGTAGATAGAACCGTGTGCGAGAAAGCAATGGATCGTAGAGGGCGTGAGGAGAACGAGTGATGATGGATACGTGTTTCAAATGCGGAAGCAAAATGAATCCGAACGAATATAGCTGTCACGTCTGTGGTCAAAACGAAATGGAAGACTATCGGATGATTCGCAATTACGTGCGGAGTTATCCCAATTCGAATGCGATGCAAATTGCCAACGCGACGGGCATCTCCGTCTCGAAAATATTGCGCTACATCAAAAATGGCTCCCTGACCGTCGTGGACAATCAGTCGCGCAGAGGACGGCGTTTTGACTGAACCGGAGATGGACGAAAAGCCCGCACGCGGCAACATGCGTAAAAGCATGTGAGCGTGCGGGCTTTATTGTGCTGAAAGCAAATGGTGTCCAGCAGCTTGTAAGAGCATGCCAGTAAGTATCTCATATGAATGTCAATCGTGCTTGCCTCCACATGCCCTCGGAAATGGGCTGTTTTTTATTTTGCTCAGGTTACATACGGTATAATTTCATGTGGTTTAAGATGACTTTTAGTTACTTTTAGGGGTATTTGCTTGAAAAGGATGTCATTTGTGTTTAATTAACAAAGTTTAAGGTTTATAATTAGGAGGAGGGAATAATTTACACTCATATAATGGAATATTTTAGATAATTCAGGGGTGATTACATGAAATTAAAAGCAAATGAAGTATTTATTCCGGGTGCTTTCCCTAAATATACGTATATTTCTCGGCAATCGTCCGAATTTGATATTTCCTATGAATTTCGATTAAACCAATCTTTAAACACAGTTGGCTTTCTTACCTCAATTGTCGGTCCTTCGAAGACGGGTAAAACCGTATTGTGTGAAAAAGTAATAGGTATTGATAAAATGAAGGATTTTTCAGGAAGTGATTTCAAGGAATCCGAAGACTTTTGGGTAACAATTGCAAAAAGAGTTGGATTGCCACTTGAGAGTGACCAAACTGAGCAAAGGACGATACAAGGACAGGGGATCGCTGGTACTAGAGAGGGTGTAGCATCTTCAATAACAGAAAAGTATCATTCAAATAAAGAAAAAGTCATTCAATATTTTCTCGAAAATGATTGGGTGCTGGTTTTAGATGATTTTCATTACGCTTCCCCAAATATGCAAATGGAAATAGCTTATCAGCTAAAAGACGCCATACGCAAATATTTCAAGACAGTGGTCATTTCCTTGCCGCATCGATCTGATGACGCGATTAGAAAAAACTCAGATTTGAGCGGTAGATTGAATTTGATTAATATTGAACCTTGGAATACGAAGGAATTGCGAGAAATCGCCGTAACTGGATTTGGTAAACTTGGGCTAAATATAAATTCTACTTTAGCGAATAACATGGCTCAGGAAAGTTTGTCTTCACCACAGCTCATGCAATCCATTTGCCTAAATCTCTCCCTGTTACTTGATATAGACAACAAAGATAACCCCAAACTCGATTCATCCATGCTGAAAAAAGCATATGAGATGACTTCTTTGAACCTTCTTTCTTACAGAGAAGTTGCTAGAAAGCTCAAAAATGGCCCCAATCCGAGAGGACAAAAGCGGAAAACGTACACCATTAACAGTGGTAATCAAGTTGATATTTACGAATTGCTTTTAAAGGCATTAAGTGTTGATCCGCCGAAGGTAAGTCTTTTTATCGATGAAATGAAAAGAAGAATGGATGCATTGGTAAGTGATACAGATAAACCGGATCGATTAAAAATCAAAACGACAATTGGTCAAGTACAGTCAATCATGCAAACCAGTGAACCAATGTATCAAGTATTTGAATATAAAGACGACGAGGTTTATATACTAGAGCCTCTTTTCCTTTTCTATTTGCGCTGGGGAAGGCTTAACTGAACGTAGCAAGCACAGGTTTATTCAAGAGGGGGATCATCTTGACTAAGTTAATTCAAAGTAAAGCTGATGCCATTAGAGCAATACAAGAGCTGATAGACGAAGGGCGGAAATTAACTCTGGAGGAACAATTTTCTTCTTGGAAAACGACCACCGCCAGAGGTTTAGAACGCTTATTTTCTGATCAGACAATCGGACAGTCTTTTGCAATAAGCGTCTTTGGGTCAATGAAGAGGGATTCCCATCTACTTGGAGTATCTTATCTTGAAAGCTTGATTCGTGATATAAATAAAGGTTTATTCGAACCTAATGGAACCCGAGATGAAATTGACGTGGAGCATTTTCACATCATTATTCGGAGAATCCTTGCCAATTTTTATAAGCATATTCAGGAAATGTATCAAAAGCCTGTGCATGGCAGAGGGACATTGACAAAAGCGGACTTACAGAAGATTGTTCTCGGGAATGAGTACGATGTGCAACGTATGCTTTATTCATTAATCCGCCCGATTTTCCCTGATGCAAGAGTTGAAATCTACGGGGATGGTGGATATAAAAGTTATCGCTATGATATTTTTTTTGATGCATACGAAACGGTTATCGAAGTCAAATGCTCCCGGCCATCGATGCAAGAACGTGAGCTAACCGAGCAAATCGGATCGGATGCTTTTCATTATCAAGAAAAGTACATTTACTTCTTTATTTACGATAAGCATGGAGTAATAGCAAATGTCGATGCTTTCTGCAACACATATAGGAAATCGCTGGATACACACGAAAAGCAAATCGAAACGGTTGTTATCCAGCCCATTACTATTTAAAAAGATCCTCCAGCGTGTTTACGCACTCTTTCGCAGTACAAAGACGGTGTGTGGACAAATTAAAAAGAGGCCAGAGCTGTGCACGCAGCTTGGCCTCAGTACATGAAGACGGTCGTTTCCGAAAGGTTCGGTTCAATAGGTTGCAGCAAATGACTGCCCGTGCTCTGCATGCATAAGGGTGGTCATTTTTTGTGTAATCAAGATTCAGACTTGATTGTGCCAGTGTAATGATGACAGTGCTGGCTACAGCCACCGCAGTCCTTTCGGATAATGATTTTTCAACTGCCCCTCGGACTGTTTGCCCCAGCCGAGCGAAAAGCCGTCGACGGTGACAAGTGTCCAGCCGTTTGCTCCGTCTCTTGCGAGGGCTTCGCCTTTCAAATAGCGCACGACTTGCGGATCGTCCGAAGCGTAGGAGGCTACGCGGGCTGCCTGTGCGGGTGTGCTGGCGAGCGCGAGCGCATGGGCTGGCTCCAGCCGATTTTTTTTCACGGTGCCGAGGTGGAGTCCGACGCGTGCGACCTTCAGCTTGTCCCAATCAAAGCCAGGCAGCGGCGAGTAGTAAAGCTGTTCGCCAAACAAAAGAAATGCGGACTCGTCCGCAAACTCGGCGAGAAGCTCGGGCATCGCTTCCTCGGCAAAAGCGCGCCAGGCCAAGAGCGCTTCCTTGCGTCCGGCGGGAGCGGCTTTGGCTTTTGCCGCGCGTTTGTCCTTGCGCTTTTCTGGTAGCTCGCTGGAGTCGGCATCGCGGCTTTTTTGCAGCTTGGCGAGGTAATGACCTTCCCCTTGCAAAAGGTGCGGCCACAAGCGCGCTGTCTTGCCGAGCGGCTCGCAGCGAGGATTGGCCCAGTCGGGTTGCCCCGGTGCAAACCATCCTGGCTCAGGCAGCTCCACGACCGTAAATTCCGGGTGACGGGTCAGGAAATCGACGAGAGACTGCTCATTTTCCAGCGGCGCGAACGTGCACGTCGAGTAGACCAGTGTTCCCCCGGGCTTGAGCATAGCACTGGCAGCGTCGAGAATGTCTTGCTGCATGAGGTGGCATTCTGTCACTTTGTCGGGCGACCAGTCTTCGATGGCTTCCGGCAGCTTGCGGAACATGCCTTCGCCCGAGCACGGTGCGTCCACGAGAATTTTGTCGAAAAACTGCGGGAAGCGCTCTTGCAATTTTTCCGGTGTCTCGTTGGTCACAACCGCATTTTTGACGCCGCAGCGCTCCAGGTTTTCCGCCAAAGCCTTGACGCGAACCGGATGGATTTCGTTGGCAACGAGCAAGCCCTGACCGTTCAGGCCCGCAGCGAGCTGCGTCGACTTGCCTCCCGGAGCGGCGCACAGGTCGAGAATGCGTTCCCCTGGCTGGGCGTCCAGCGCTTCGACCGCAGACATCGCGCTTGGCTCTTGCAAGTAATACAACCCAGCGGCGTGATACGGATGTTTTCCGGGACGCTCCTGGTCTTGGTAGCGAAACCCGTTCACACACCAGGGTATCGGCTCCAAAGCAAAAGGCGAGCGGGACAGAAACTGCTCGCGCGCGACTTTGAGCGGATTGACCCGCAATCCGTGCGTAACAGGTTGGTCGTAGGATGCGAGGAACGCTGCGAACTCCTGGTTCAGCAGGCTTTTCATACGTTCTGTGAAGAGTCCGGGTAGATTTTGTGTCATAAATGCCTCCGTTGTCAGATTTTGGCCGCAAGTAAAAGGAAAAGCTAGAATCATGGCGAATCATAGAAAATGAGGTGAGAGCTTTTATGAAGGGATCCCGTGCAGAACGCTACCGCTCCCGGCGGAGGAACGACTCGGAAGTCAGCCGGTTTTGGATCATGGGGTTGCTTTTCTCACTGCTGGTGCTCGCTTTTGAATTCTTCATCGAAATTCCCGCCGATGCAGATTGGCTTGTGGATATGGAGATGGCTTTGTTTTCGGCCAGCTTTACTTTGCTCGCCTTTTACCTGCTCGGGCTTACCTTTGCCTTTTCCCGCCATCAAAAGGCAGGGAAGATCAATCACCAGATCATCATCTATGTATGGTTGGGGGCGATCTTGTTTCACCTGTTCCTGCTCATCAGCAACTTGTCCAATCAGCATGTGTACAAGGCAGGGATCATTCTATTTTTAGGGCCTTTGTTTTTGACTGTCTACCATTTTATCACGTACTTGTCCGCTTTGCGCGAGGAGCGTGAGGAGCAGGAGGCAGCTACGGCTGCTTCGCTGGAGCGCACGGCCTACCAGATGATTTTGGAGGGCGGCAAAGTGTACAGCGAAATCAGCCGGTTAAAAACAGAATATCCAGAAGTGGATCAGATGCTTCGAGCCAACGATTTTCACGATAGATTGGAGCGCTATGCCCTGGAAATGCAACAGTATTTGCAGGTCAAGCAATTTGAGCGCAAAGACGTGGAGTTGTTGGAGGGACATTACTATTTCTTGGAGAATTTGCTGAGTCTCGCCAAGCAGCACCCCGGGATCATCGAATCCCGCGCGTATTCTCGGCGAAAAGACATGTAAAGCGAAAAAGGAGAGGGAAAGCGGATGTTTTGGAAAAAGGACAAAGGACTTGCGGAAAAAGAAACAGCAGCAGCGGCAGCAGTGACAACCGTGACAAAAGAGAGCGCAGCACACCAGGCAGACACGTGGAAAAAGGAACTTCGCGGGTTATACGAGCAGATGGGCGCCATCATTTCGCAGCACAATGAAGTAAATGCCCAGCATGATGGGCTTGCCCGTCTGGCGACACAAATGAAAAACGTCGTAGAAAAAATTCAGGCCATCAACGAAAAAGACGATGAATCCGCCAACCAGCTCTCCATTCGTGGCGAGCGGTTGACGGCTATCTGCAAAGAGTCCGTAGAGCGTTCCGATGCGGGCAAAAAGGCGATGACAGAAGTCGTAGATGTCATGAGCCAGCTGGAAAAGGAATCGACGAACACATCCCGCTCCATGAGCCGTCTCGAAGAACGTTCTTCGGAAATTACCAGCATCGTCAAAGTGATCAGCGACATCGCCAACCAGACGAATTTGCTCGCGCTCAACGCAGCCATCGAGGCGGCGCGTGCGGGTGAACAAGGCCGCGGCTTTGCCGTAGTAGCGGATGAGGTGCGCAAGCTGGCGGAAATGACGGCCAATTCGACCAAGACGATCGCTGATTTGATCGGCAAAATCCAGGAAGAGACGAAGGAAGCGCTCGCCAACAGCGAGAAGAGCGGCAACGCGATCAAAAGCGGACTGTCCATCAGCAAGGAAGCATCGGAGAAAATGGAGGGCATCGCGCGTGCTTTCCACGAAGTCAACGGCGAAGTGGCAGGCGTGATGCAGATCATCCAGCAGCAAAAACGCTTTGCCGATGAGGTTTCCGGCCAGGTCAATGAAGCGCGGGACTTGCTGGACGGCTTGAACGACGATTTGATCGGGCACGTCAAAGAAGCGGGTGTGGTCGATCATCTTTTGCAGGCAAGTTTGAAGGAACTCAAAAAAGTATTGTCCTAATTCATTTTTTTAGAAACGAAAAGTCCCTCACCACAGTCTTTAAAGGTGAGGGATTTTTTTTATGGAAAAAAACACCTGGCAGTGTACGCCGAGCCGATCCAGCTTGGCAGCCATTCGTGATAGGCGGATATGGTTGGGCGCTGGCTTGCGGGAATAGGGTAAGCGCCAGTCGGAACTTGATCGAGTTGCTCAGGACGGCTGTTGTTGAGTCTGTGTGACGCGACATCGTGGGAGTCCTTTCGCGTTAGATGGTATCATTTTCAAGCTGATACAAGAAATGTTTGATTCGCAAGTATGAAATGGAGGAGTTTTTTTCAAACAGGAGGATGAGATGGTTAAAAAATTGAGCTTCTTGACTCTATTGATGGTGACGATTGCCGTATCTTCGTTTCTTTACGGTTCGGCTACGGCGCAGTTTTGGCAAAAGCCTGCTGAAAAAGCAACAACGAGCAAAGTAAATGGCGGTACTCTTTCCACGCGGGAGTTTGTCTTCGGCGAGGGCGAAGTGTATTGGAGCCAGCAGATCACGGGCAAGCAAGATAAGCAGCCGCACGTGATTACCGTTCCGATCCAGGGCAACAGCCAGAACATGCTGTTT
Organism: Brevibacillus sp. 1238; assembly: GCF_029892995.1. Taxonomy (NCBI): domain Bacteria; kingdom Bacillati; phylum Bacillota; class Bacilli; order Caryophanales; family Paenibacillaceae; genus Brevibacillus; species Brevibacillus sp. 1238. The sequence goes on from NZ_JARXWC010000006.1 coordinate 123,940, forward strand.
CGCTATCGAGCCTACACGGAGGATAAACAGCCATATTGGCAATCCGTTTCGCTCGATCAGGTAAAAGAGCTGCCATTGGCTGCCGGATTCGTGGAAACAGAAGGGCGGTATATTTGGCTGGGAATGCCGACAGTATATGCCCACTTAGGCCAGGGCACGATCCAGGAACATATCGAGCTTGCCCTGCCAGTTGAAGTCAAACAGAAGGCAAAAGGGGTCGAGCTGGAAATCAAGCTGCCGATCAGGGCGGGGTATACAAGCGAGATGTGGGCGCTTGACTCCAGGGAACCGCTCGTGCCGTGGGGCGAGAAACATTATGACAAAATTTGGCTCGCACTCGATGTTTCGCAAAATGCGAAATGGTTGCAGGACGGCTATTACTATAAAAGTCCGTCCACCTATGTACCGACTTCGGATACTTCTTATTGGCGGATTCCAGAAAATTATGTATTGCGCTCCTTTTTGTACACGGGCGGTGCCAGAGCGGGAGAAAACATGGCATACGTCATGTTGAAGGCGAGCATGCTGCAGCAGGAGCCGGAGGGAGATTGGAAGACGCTGCCTCTTTCCCAATGGCTGAGCGACGATTACGGGATTCCCGAAGGCTTTTTTGACACGCGGTTTAACACAGGGGCAGCCGAATTGATGCTGCGGGGCTGCCAGAAATACAACGAAGAACAATTTTGCCAGGCGGCGCAAAAATATAGCGCGTATTTCCATAAATACGCGGCTGAACATCATTATTCCGCAGCAGGCGTAACGGAAGGCTGGCTCGTGGCCGATTATGCCCATCCGGCCAAGCCTGGCATTCAGACACATGTGTCGCTCAACCATCAGCTGGCGGAAATCAATTACTTGTACAGCAGCTACCAGCAATTCGGCAATCCGACAGACAAAGATTTGGCTGATGTCATGCTGACAGGGGTCATTAACCTGGGAAGCAAATGGATTCTTCCCAACGGCGACTTGCACTATGCCTACTTCCCGAACGGAACTTTCGGAAGGAGGGACTATCCGACTTTGACTTACAACGACTTGGTAGAAACCCAGCGCTTGTATCAACAGCTTCATGGCATGGAGGAACCAACCATCGCTCAGCTGATCGCGAGCAAGCAAGTATGGATGCAAAAAAACAACATCGCGTATTCCCAGTAAGACACGGCAAAAAAAGGCTGTAGGAGAGTTAGCTCCCGCAGCCTTTTGCTATGGAATCCTGCCTATTGCTTCTGAAGGGCAAACAAAGTCAGAAAACTGACAGCTTCTCGCAGCTCCACGCTCAAGCGCCCGACGATATCCGGAGTAATGCCTTCCTTGTACACAGGCTCCTCCGCAAGCAGCACAAAGCCGTTTTCGGCCGCAAGCTGCTTGGCTTCCCACGGCATCATCGTATTTTGAATCGTATTTTCTTCGTACAGCCGCCGATAGCTATGGGCGCGCGGGCCTGCTGTCGGGCCTAAAATACCGAGGATGAGAATCCCGCCTGGAGCGAGGACGCGATGCAGCTCCAGCAAAGCTTGCAAGGGAGCGGGCGCAAATTCGACGACATTGATGGACATGACTGCTGCAAACGTGCCGTCTGCAAAGGGAAGCTTGCTGATATCTGCTGTCTGGAAGCGGACATTTTCCGGGAAAGCGGTTTGCCTGCTTTGGGCGAGACGAATCATTTCCCCGGCAATGTCGACCCCTTGGACCTGATATCCGTACTCGGCCAGCTTGCAGCTTGCGTAGCCATCTCCGCAGCCTGCATCCAGAATCGGCCCTTGTTCTGCCGACACATGTCGCTGTAAAAACGGGAGAATCGTGCTGCGGCTTCCTTTTTCCCACATCTGCTCGCTTCTTTTGTGCCAGTCGGCGGCAAACTCATCCCATTGTCTGGCAGCTTCTTTGCTCCATTGACCTGACAACTCTTCCACCTCCTAATGAAAGTGTGAACTGGCTTTATTGTACCAAGCGGGCGCTCAATTGCGTACTTTAATTGGTGAAAGCGTTTGAGCGTTTTCGCGTTGTTCCGTGTTCTTGCACGAGGAAGCGCTTCCAATGTAATCTCAATATAACGACAAAATAATCCCAATAAACCAAAAAGTAATAATTATTGAAAAAGAAGGAAAGCGGAGGGGTAGGCAATGAGCAATACCGATTTTTTCCCGATTCAGGACTGGGACTATTTGGAATTTTATGTAGGGAACGCTAAGCAGGCCATGCATTATTTTATAAAAGCGTTCGGCTTTGAAGCAGTAGCGTACGCCGGGCTGGAAACAGGCTCGCGCGAAAAAGTTTCCTATGTACTCAAGCAAAAGCACATGACTTTTGTCATCAGTGGCGCTCTGACGCCTGACAGCCCCATCGCCGATTTTGCGAAAAAGCATGGAGACGGCGTCAAAGACGTTGCCCTCCGGGTGGACGACTGTGAGCAAGCCTACCGCGAAGCCGTCTCGCGCGGTGCGATCCCGATCATGGAGCCAACCGAGTACACCGATGAATTTGGTACGGTGAAAAAAGCGGTAATCGGAACTTACGGCGAAAACGTGCACTCTTTTATTGAACGGAAAAATTACAACGGTCCATTCCTGCCTGGTTATGTCGCTTATCAGGCTCCGGTCACAGGAGAAAGCACCGGGCTGATCGGAATCGACCACATCGTCGGAAACGTGGAAGTGATGGACGAGTGGGTTGGCTACTATCAGCGGGTCATGGGATTCACCGCTGTGCAAAATTTCAGCGAGGACGACATTTCCACCGAGTATTCGGCTTTGATGTCCAAAGTGATGCAAAGCGGTACGGGACGAATCAAGTTCCCGATTAACGAGCCGGCAGAAGGACGCCGCAAATCGCAAATCCAGGAATTTCTTGAGTTCTACCAAGGACCAGGCGTACAGCACATTGCCGTGTTGACCAACGATATCATCGAAACCGTCTCCAAGCTGCGCGATAATGGCGTAGACTTCCTCACCGTGCCAGACACGTACTACGAGGATTTGAAAGAGCGTGTAGGCGAGATCGACGAAGATATCGAGGCGCTGAAAAAACTGGGCGTCCTGGTGGACAGAGACGATGAAGGCTACCTGCTGCAACTGTTCAGCAAGCCAATCGTCGACCGCCCGACTTTGTTTATCGAAGTGATTCAGCGCAAAGGAGCGCGCGGCTTCGGCAACGGCAACTTCAAGGCGCTGTTCGAGGCATTGGAGCGCGAGCAAGAGCGCAGGGGCAACCTGTAATACGTTCCATCGCCCAAGAAAAGCCATCTGTTGTGCACAAAAGCACGATGGATGGCTTTGTTTGTGTCTCGTTCTTTTATTCTGCTTAATCAGCCTACTCTGACAATTGTCTTGACCGCATCTTTGCCCGCTGTAGATAATGGAGCAAAGGCGGACGAGCCGGAGGTGGCCCCGTCCTGACGCGAGCGAAGAGGGTGAGCAGATGGATGTATTTTTGATGATTCCACTGGCGGAGCGTACAGCAGTTCTGATCGTAGTCGCTTTGTTGTTTACGCGCGTGCGGGCTTTCCGCAGCATTTTGAACCAGCAGGCGACCTGGCGGGAAAAAGCCGTGATGGTCGTGATTTTTTCCGCGATCTCGATTCTCGGGACGTACAACGGGATCTGGTATCAGGACGCGATCGCCAATTCCCGCGTGATCGGCACGGTGGTAGCCGGACTGCTGGCAGGGCCAGGGGTAGGGCTGATGACAGGGCTGGTTGCCGGCATTCACCGCTACTCGCTGGGAGGCTTTACGGATTTGGCCTGCACGATTTCGACGATCAGCGAAGGCGTAATGGCCGGATGGATTTATCAGTTTCGGCGCAACCGCAATCAGGAGATCGGCTGGACAACGGCGCTCGTCGTCGGGTTTTTGGCGGAGTGGATGCAGATGGGCATCATTTTGCTCGTCGCCAAGCCATACGGGGATGCGCTTGCCCTCGTGCAGTCGATCAGTGTTCCGATGTCTGTGGTCAACTCGTTCGGCATCGCCATTTTGATCATCATTATTGACCTGGCGAAAAAAGAAGAAGACCGGATCGGGGCGCTTCAAGCGCAAAGAACGATGCGGGTAGCGGACAAGACGCTTTCCTATTTGCGGGAAGGTTTGACCTACGAATCCGCGCGAAAAGTAGCAGAGGAAATTTTGCGCACGACGAGAGTGGCCGCTGTCGCGATCACCGATACACGCTGCGTGCTTGCCCATGTAGGGGCAGGCTCGTCGCATCATGTGGTGGGAGAAGGCATTACGACGAAGGCGACCAAGGAAGTGCTGGAAAGAAAAATGCTGATGATCGCCCGGACAAAAGAAGAGATCGGTTGCAAGGAGTCGAACTGTTCGCTGCGCTATGCGATTATCGTCCCGTTGATGCGCAGACAGGAGGTTGCGGGCGTGCTCAAGCTGTACCAGGATCGCTCGCGCATGCTGTCGGCAGTCGATTTGGAGCTGGTGCGCGGACTGGGGAACCTGATTTCTACCCAGCTGGAGCTGGCCGAGCTGGAAAAGCAGTCGCGGCTGCTGGCAGACGCCGAAATCAAAGCGCTGCACGCGCAAATCAACCCGCACTTTTTGTTCAATGCGCTCAACACGATTGTCTCGTTCATCCGATTCCGGCCCGAGCAGGCTCGCGAGCTGCTGATCCATCTCGGCGAGTATTTTCGCCGCAACCTGCACGATTCCAGCGGCTATGTCAGCCTTGCGGGGGAGCTGGAGCATATTGAAGCGTACTTGGCGATTGAACGGGCGCGCTTTGGCGAAAAGCTGCACGTCGAATACGACATCGAGGACGGGGTGGAACGCTATACAGTTCCCGGACTGATTTTGCAGCCGCTGGTGGAAAATGCGGTCAAGCACGGGCTGCTGCCCAAGCGCGAGGGCGGGACCGTTCAAATCCGGGCGCGAAAAATTCAGCCGGATACGCTCGAACTGACGGTGGCGGATGACGGAGTAGGGATGGATACCGACCCGTTTTTACAGGCGAAGACGCCAAACAGGGAGCGGCGGCGTCTGTCGGGAATCGGTTTGGCGAATGTGAAAAGCCGGCTTGCCTCCATATACGGCGAGCCATACGGAATCGTCATCCAGAGCAGTGCAGGGAGCGGGACGACGTGTACGATACAATTGCCAATAGGAGTGAGTAGTAGTGCTAAAAGTGTTCATCGTGGATGACGAGGCACCTGCGCGAGAAGAGTTGCGCTATTTGCTGGAGCAATTTTTTGAGGTGTCGGTGATTGGCGAGGCTGCCAGCGGCGAGGAAGCGATCGAGTCAGTCATGCAGCTGGAACCGGATGCCGTCTTTTTGGACATTCACTTGCAGGATCGCGATGGCGTCGACGTAGGACAGGAGCTGTTGGAGTCGATGGTGAGGCCGCCCGTGATCATTTTTGCCAGTGCGTACGAGATTCATGCCGTTCGCGCGTTTGAAACAGAAGCGGTCGATTACATCGTCAAGCCGTTCAGCGAGGCGAGATTGGAAAAGACGGTGAACCGCGTCCGGAAAATGCTGCGGACGATGGAAGCGCCTATGGAAGCGCCTGCCGAGGCGGTCCGCTTTTCCGAGGAGCAATTGCAAAGCCTGCTGCAAACCGTGTTGGCTGATCAGCAGCCCCGCCGTGTTCCCGTCGAGAAGAACGGGAAAATCATGCTGATCGATCCGAACGAGATCGTCTTTGCCACACTGGAAGGCAGGTATGCGAGCATTTACACCCATTGCGAGCAATACGCCACCAGCTTTACTTTGCAAGAATTGGAGAGCAGGCTGTCGCGCCAGCAGTTTTTTCGGACGCATCGGGCGTTCATCGTCAATTTGGCCAAGACGGCGGAACTGGTTCCGTGGTTCAAAGGCTCGATTCATCTGGTCATGCAGGACAGCCGCAAAACAGAGGTGCCCGTCAGCCGCAATGTCGTGAAGGAGTTGAAGAAGCGGTTGGGGTTTTGACGCGGCGAGCAGAGGGCGTAGCGATCATGCGCCATACAATCGGGTGAGCGCAAGATGGTGCCGCTATCTACCTGTCGTCAGGTACGTGCCACAAAGCACTCCATCGCAAGACGCGAGGAACTGGCGACAATCGTCCGTATACTGCTCAAGTCGGCTGGCGCCTGGACTGTCGTTCGGGCGAAGTGACAGCCGGAGCTTGCAAAAAAAGCCCCCTCTCCCGCACGGAAAAACGTGTCGGGCAGAAGGGGCTTTTTGGCAAGCGGAAATGCTTGTTTAGAACGGTTGTTGATCCTGCTTCTTTTTCGTCAGCAGGAAGCCGCCGACGAGAATCAGCAAAAGTCCGATAGTTCCTCCGATTTGCGTCGACAGGAAGTTGGCCATCAAAAACACGATCGCAACAATCGTCAGGATGGCGATGGGAATGAGCAGCGCTGCCCTGCGGCCGCCAAACACGTACAGCTCGAACAGTCCCAGCGCTGGTCCAAGCAAGAAGAAAGGCCACGTATGGCTCATGTCTCCGTCCGCAAACACCGCGCTGAAAAAGAACAGCGGGGCATAGACGAGCAAAATGCCGCCGGGAACGAGCAGCCCGGCACGATGAGGCTTAGGGTCCATGAAGAAAAACAGATGAAAGCCGATAGCAGGGATGAGCAGAAAGGCAGGCCACAGCTTGTCAATGGCCAGGGGGATGCCGAGGTAGGTCGTCAGTACAAAAATGGCGCCGATTCCAATCAGCAAATAGCCTCCGATTTGTCGCATGAACGTGTTCTCCTTTTGGGTGGGAATGGCAATTATGTCTAAGTGTAACACGATTGGCGGGAGCGTGGATCGGCCTTGCGACGGAGGGTGTCTCAGACTGCAGCAGCCTCTTTCGCCGGAGATTGCGAGAGAGGCTGCCAGTTCTGAATCGATTTATCCGATATAATACTTCAACGCAAACAGACCGATCACGACAAAGATCAGGCTGACGGCAAAAATCTTGATGCTCTTGACCGTGCCCTGAATCATTTCCATTTCTTTTTTGCTATATTTCATAGTTAGACGACGCTCCTTTTCCGGATAGTTGCATGGTCCGAAAAAGAGCGTTGTCCAAAAAACGCGACCCGAATTTGAGCGGCATCAGCTTGAGCCAGTGCAGTCTTTTTTGCACGAGGAACAGCAACAGTTCGAGCAGGAAAACTAGCAAAAACAGAACCATCGCTGGCGGTTCAACCAGGATCGCCCGAGAGAGTCTGAGGTCGCAGGAAGCGATCGGTGCAGGCGGACGGTAGCCAGCCCAATGAAAAATCCCCTGATGGGCGGGGGTATATGTAGCAGAGTCATCTGCGGATGTCCATTCCGTTGTCAGCGAGGCCGTGGGCAACAGGCACACACAGGCAAGCAAAAGAGCTGCCAGCCATGTGCGGACCAGAGCGGAAGAATGCGCCAGCATGGGGTACCTCCGTTTTTGCATCATCCAATTCCTTACGTTTACGAACGAGGCGGGAAAAGGTTTCGGTATGGGAAAGAAAATGTATGCGTTTTCGCTCAAACGGATATGTTGCATCTCGTGCATGGTTTTGTACGGTTCAGCCATTTTTTGTTCTGTGAGGAAACCCCTTCGTGATACCTTGTACCAAGGTGAATTGCCTGAATTTTGGATAAATGGAAAGGGGCGACTCGAATGAAAAAATGGCTTCTCTCTCTCCTGATTTGGGGCGGGATTGCCGCTTTGGGTGCGGTTGGCTTCGGGATTATCGCGCTCAGCCGTGGAGAATCAGTCAATTCCTTCTGGTTGCTGACCGCTGCATTTTGTACGTACGCGGTTGCTTATCGCTTTTACAGCCGATTTATTGCGCGAAAAATCATGGGGCTGGACGACAAGCGGGCGACACCTGCCGAGGTGAACAACGACGGCAAAGATTTTGTGCCGACGAACAAGTGGATCTTGTTTGGGCACCACTTCGCCGCGATTGCCGGAGCGGGACCGCTGGTAGGTCCGACTTTGGCGGCACAGATGGGGTATTTGCCAGGGACGATCTGGATCATTGTCGGGGTCGTCATCGGCGGGGCAGTACAAGACTTTGTCATTTTATTCGGTTCCATGCGTCGCAACGGGAAAACGTTGGGGCAGATTGCCAAGGAGGAGATCGGTCCGGTCGGCGGCGTCCTCGCCTTGGTAGGAATTATTGCAATTATGGTCATTTTGATTGCCGTTTTGGCGATGGTTGTTGTAAACGCTCTCGCGGAATCTCCGTGGGCTACTTTCACGATTTTCATGACATTGCCTATCGCGATTTTGATGGGCCTGTACATGCGCTACATTCGCCCCGGACGAGTCATGGAAGGCTCGCTCATCGGTTTGGCGCTGCTGTTTTTCTCCCTCTGGCTGGGCCAGCTTGTCGCTGCATCGCCAACGTGGGGGCCAGCTTTTACGTTCAGCAAAGTCCAGCTCGCCTGGATGATCATCATTTACGGCTTTATCGCTTCCGTCTTGCCAGTCTGGCTGCTGTTGGCGCCGCGTGATTACCTCAGCTCGTTTTTGAAGGTCGGCACCATCGCTGTGCTCGCGGTAGGCATCGTGTTGACGCTGCCGCCGCTGCACATGCCAGCTCTCACCAAGTTTATCGATGGAACGGGTCCGGTTTTTGCAGGCAATCTGTTCCCGTTCTTGTTCATTACGATTGCGTGCGGGGCGGTGTCCGGGTTCCACGCCTTGGTCTCATCCGGTACGACACCGAAGATGATCGCCAAAGAATCTCATGCTCCGCTGATTGGCTACGGCGGCATGCTGATGGAATCCGGCGTGGCGATCATGGCGATGATTGCCGCTTGCGTCTTGACTCCCGGCGTTTACTTCGCCATCAACTCGCCTGCTGCCGTTATCGGCGTCGATGCTGCGGCTGCCGCGCAGACGATTACAGGCTGGGGCTTTACCGTGTCGCCCGACCATTTGACGACGCTTGCCAACGACATTCAGGAAAAAACCATTTTGTCCCGGACAGGCGGAGCACCGTCTCTGGCTATCGGCATGGCGACGATCTTCTCCGGCATTTTGGGCGGAAAAGCACTGATGGCGTTTTGGTACCACTTCGCGATTTTGTTTGAAGCGGTGTTCATTTTGACGACGATTGACGCGGGAACCCGGGTGGGCCGCTTCATGGTTCAGGATATGCTCGGCAACGTGATCCCGAAAATGAAGCAAGTCAACTGGCTGCCGGGGAACCTGATCGGCTCGGCGATCATTACATTCGGCTGGGGCTACTTCCTGCTCCAGGGCGTCATGGACCCGCTCGGTGGCATCTACACGCTGTGGCCGCTGTTCGGTATCGCCAACCAGATGCTCGCCGCGATCGCCTTTACAGTCGGCACGACGCTGATTTTCAAAATGGGCAAGGCCGCTTATTCGTGGGTCACGCTTGTGCCTATGGCGTGGTTGACGACTGCTACCTTGACCGCAGGCTGGCAAAAGCTGTTCCATGCCGATCCGAAAATCGGCTTTCTCGCTCACGCAGACGCTTTCCAGAAGGCGTTGGATTCCGGAACGCTGCCAAACGGGGTAAAGACGATCGAGGCCGCGCAAAAAATGATCATGAACGACCATATCGACGCAGCGGTGTGCGCGATTTTCATGGTCATCACCGCGGGGATTATTCTCGATGGAGCGCGGGTGTGGATCAACATCCTGCGCGGCAAGAAGTATCCGCTGCACGAGTCGCCGTACATCGAGTCCAAAGGCGTTGTGATTGACGGCAAAGGACATCATGTCGCATGAGGCGAAGGTGGAGGGAGATGCGCAAGGCATTGCGGCGGGTCAGCTCTGCGATCAAAACGATTTTCGGCATGCCGGACTACGACCGCTACCTCAAGCATTGGTACGAGACGCACGGCGCGCCGGGCATTTTCCCGATGACCGAGCGAGAATACTACATGTACGCCCTGCAAGAGCGCTTTGAAAAAGGCGGGGTAACGCGCTGCTGCTAGTTTGCAACGTCTGTAACAAAAGGTGCCCCTGTCATCAGCAGATGGCGGGTGGGCACCTTTTGTACGCGGTGAACAAGACGCAAATTCAAGTGTGACCGCAGATTTTGCGTGTGGTGTATCAACAGGTAAAGTATGGTACACTAAAAAGAAAGTCAAGTTTTAGGTGGCGATATGCGTGCAAGCATCAACTCTGGCGGCGCTAAAAGAGCTGGCTCTGCAATGCGCCCGTTCAGCGGGTGAGCTGAGTCTGAAGCGAATGAAAGAGCCTTTTACCGTCGAATATAAGACGTCTGCCTCCGATCTTGTCACAGCAGTAGATAAAGAAGTGGAGAAGCATGTCATCAGCATGATTTTGAAACGCTTTCCCGATCACGGGATTTTGGGGGAAGAGAGCACTTTTGCGCAAGACCCCGCACAGTTCGAGACACTTTGGGTCATCGATCCCATTGATGGAACGACCAATTACGTGCACCAGCAAATCAATTTTTCCGTTTCCATTGCCGTTTATCATAAGGGAGAGGGCCTGGTTGGAGTGGTTTACGATCCTTCCCGCGACGAGCTGTTTTACGCGGTGAAGGGCGAAGGGGCGTACTTGAACGACCGTCCGCTTCATTTGGACCGCATCGTCAGTCTGGAAGAGGCGCTTTTGTGCACGAGCGTGTTCTGGAACAAGCGCGCCGAACAGATGGGCATTGACTTGATCGTCAAAAAGCTCGCGGGAAAAGTGCGCGGGATGCGCCTGCTCGGCAGCGCGGCCCTGGAGATGGCTTACGTGGCGGCAGGCAGGCTGGACGGCTATGTGAGCCTTTCGCTCAATGCCTGGGATTTTGGCGCGGGGCGAATCCTGGTGGAAGAGGCAGGAGGCCGGGTCACGACAATGACGGGCACGCCGCTTCCTTACAACGAAAAAAGCAGCGTAATGGCCTGCAACCCGACTTTTTACGAAGAATTGCAGCAATACCTGCATGTGGCAGAAAATACGCAAACCGATTAGGGGAGCAACACATCGGACAAAACCCACTGGACACAGGCTGCCAGTGGGTTTTGTCTAGGCGAGCGCCGCAAAAGGTGCCTTTCGCGGGGCTTGATGCATATGCTACAAAAAAGCGAGCAGAGCACAAGAGAACACAAATCGTCAGGCTTTCCATGGAGAAGGCTTGTCTCATAAAAGGGGGAAAGAGTGTGGCTGCCAAAACCTTGATGGCTGACAGTGTACGGTTGATCTTGCAGCACCAGGCGGCGAGTGGAGCGTATCTCGCGTCACCTGGCTTTCTCCACTATCAATACGCCTGGCTGCGCGACGGGACGTTCACGGCGTATGCGATGAATCGCGCAGGGCAACATGACAGCGCTTCCCGCTTTTATGAATGGTGCGGAGATGTCATCGTCAGGCATGAACAAAAGGCCAGAGCAGCCATTTTGGCCGTACAGTCAGGCAAGTGGGATGGCAAAGCAGGCAACGAGCTGTTTTTGCACACGCGCTACACCGTGGATGGCAAAGAAGTGGCGGGCGAGTGGGGCAGCTTTCAACTCGATGGCTATGGGACATGGCTGTGGGGGGTGTCCGAGCATGTCCGGATGAGCGGGGAGCAAGCGATCATCGACAGGCTCGCCCCGGCGATTGAGCTGACTTTGGACTACTTGGCTGCCTGCTGGCCACTGCCCAATTTCGACTGCTGGGAGGAATGGGGCGAACGGATTCACCCTGTCACGCTCGCAGCCGTTTTTGCCGGAGTCAAAGCGATGGAGCGGCATCTGCCCGAGCGCGCATCCGAGCTTGCGCTTTTGGCGGACCGGATTCGTCAGTACGTGCTTGAGCATGGGACGGCAAACGGAAAATTCCTCAAATCTGTCGGCAATCACGCGGTAGACGCCAGTCTTTTGTGGTTGGCATTGCCGTACGGCCTGGTCGAGGTGACAGACCCGCTCATGGTGAAAACGGTAGAGGCGATCGAGCAAGAGTTGCTGTTCGGCTGCGGCGTGCATCGGTATGCGGCGGATACGTACTACGGAGGAGGACAGTGGCCGCTTTTGTCTGCCTGGCTTGGCTGGTACTATGTGCGTGCAGGCAAAACGGACAGGGCACAAGAGATTTTGGACTGGATTGTCGCCAAGCAAGCAGCGGAGGGACTGCCTGAACAGGTGCAGGAGCATTTGCTGGCGCCTGAGCAGTATGCGGCATGGATAGAGAGGGCTGGTCAGCCTGCGGTTCCCTTGTTGTGGTCGCACGCGATGTTTCTCGTTCTTGCTGTTGAGCTTGGCCTGCTTGAGTCTGGAACGTAAAACGCGGCACTCCTGGGCGGGAGGCCGCGTTTTGTTTGCGGAGGCTTGCTTTATTCTTTTTGCCAGGCAATCGACAGCGAGTTGTGTTGTCTGTATGTGATGACAAAGCGCACCTTGCTGTGAGAAAGCACCTTGTCCTCCGGGCCTTGCTTCATCTCGCTGATATTTCGGCTACCTCGTATCGGGTAATCGGTCGATCCCGGTACAAATACTGGTTGCGCTCGAAGCGGGACAAGTATTGTTGCTGCAAAGTTGAGTAAGGGTAGTGGTAAGGCGCCAAAGCGTCATAAATGGGATCGGCCCAGTGGAGGGCTTGCTTTTTGCTTGGCGGAATCTGGATGTGATAAGTCCGGGCCAGCATGGTGAAAAAAGCGGCGACGGTAACGTGCTCCTCCGGGGCAAAGCGATTTCCCGGATAGCCTTGTACAATGCCTTGCTCGACGGCGCGTGCAATCGTATCTTTGGCCCAGTGTTGTTCAGGCACGTCGGTGAAAGTTGCCGCCCTGGCAGGCAAAACGGACAGCGTGGCAAACAAGACAGCCATGATTGCCAGCAAATAAGGTTTCATTTTTCAGTCACTTCCTTTGCTGTTTGCAAGCGTTAGTGGAAAAGGCGACAAGCCCGTTCATTTATACGCACTTGACTGGTAGAAAGTTACAATGGAGCATCCGCTTTTATTTGCTGTTGAGGAAGCTTTTTGTTCACGGCAAGCAGCACGCCTGCAAGTGTCACAACACCGCCCGCGATGGACAGCCAGGAAGGAACCTCGCCCAACCAGCCCCAGGCGATCAAAAAGGACAGGGCAGGCGTCAAGTAAAGGGAGCTGGTCGCTTCCTTCGTGCCGACAGCCGAAGTGACGTAAGCCAGAGCCAAATAGGCGACGACGCTCGGAAAGATGCCCAAGTACAGGACACTTTGCGTGACAGCCCACGGGGCGGACAAAATAGCGCTCCCAAGCCCCGGCAAAAAAACGAGCATGAACAGCGTGCCTGCCCAGAGCGTATAGGCGGTAAACGCGAAGACGCCGTATTTTTCTACATAGTTTCGCTGAAAGGCAAAGTAGATGCTCTCACTCACTGCTGCCAACAAAATCAAGAATATTCCGTTATTAAAAGACAAGGAGCTGTCGGTTCCTAGCGAACAAACAACGACTCCCGTGAAAGCGATCAGCGCCCCAATCCAGCCTCGCACCCCACAGCGTTCCCGGAAGAACAGAAAGGCAAACAGGGCAGAAAAAATCGGGGTAGTCGTCACAAACAGGCTGGCAACTCCGGCGCTGACCGTCAACTCGCCGATATTGAGTGCCGTATGGTAAACGGAAAAGCCAAGCCCTCCGAGCAGAAAGAGAGCGGGAATGTCTTTTTTCGCGGGAAGCGGCAGGCGAAGGAAAGGAGCAAGCACCAGCAAAAACGCAGAACCGATCAAAAACCGCAGCAACGACAGATGCTCCGGCGAATACCCTTGCAATCCGACGCGAATGCCTGCAAAAGCAGATGCCCACAGCACCAGGCTGACGCCGTGAGCGGCCAACACTCGTCCTTTGGAATTGGAATAAGCCGACACGTGTACAACATCCCCTCGCTATAAAATGAACCCAACCAGTTGAGTTGCTTTTTCCATGGTAATCAAGAAGTGGTAAAATAGCTGCAACCACTCGGGCAACAAAAAAACCAACCACTTTTGCTCAAAAAGAAAAAGGCGAGGGGAGCGGGACAAGTGAGCAGCGAAGGGCCAAACGGCGCCAAGGCAACGCCAAAATACAAGCAGATTATCGCTTACATCAAAAGCAAAATCTCGTCAGGGGAATGGCCCATCGGCAGCAAAATTCCCAGCCAGCGCGTCCTGGCAGCTACTTTTGGGGTCAATCGCAGCACGGTCATCACGGCGCTGGAGGAGCTTGCTGCGGACGGCTTGATCGAGGGCAGGCTGGGGATGGGAACGGTGGTCGTCAACAATACGTGGACACTGCTCGCCACGACGCCTCCGCCGGATTGGGACCAGTACGTCAAGGCGGGCTTGCACAAGCCGAGCCAGACCGCTGTGCATCAGATCAACGAGGATGAATTTAACAGCGAACTGATTCAACTCAGCAAAGGGGAGCTGTCGCCGGAGATTTTCCCGCTGGAAGGGATGAAGCAGGTGATGGAGCGGGTGACGCAGCGGCTGTCACGCTTTGGCTACGAGGAGCCGAGAGGGTATTTGCCGCTGCGCGAAGCGGTGAGCGAATACGTGAAAAGGTTGGGCATCCAGGCGTCCGCCTCGTCCATTTTGATCGTCTCGGGAGCTTTGCAGGCGCTCCAGTTGATATCTGTCGGGCTGTTGCATCGCGGCTCGACGGTCTATCTGGAGCAGCCTTCCTATTTGAACTCTTTGCACGTGTTTCAATCGGCGGGCATGAAGCTGTCCGGTCTGCGGATGGATCAGGAAGGGCTTGTCCCGGACGAGCTTGCACCGGGGAACAGGCAAGGGAGCGGGGCGATTCTCTACACGAATCCGTGCTTTCACAACCCGACAGGCATCCTGATGACAGAACGCCGCCGCCGCGAGTTGCTGCGGGTGTGCGAGCAAGAACGGTTGCCAGTCATCGAGGATGATATATACCGCGAGCTGTGGACGACAGAACCGCCACCACCGCCGCTCAAGGCCAGAGATCGCCACGGACACGTCCTGTACCTCGGCAGCCTGTCCAAGTCGCTGACGCCTGGTTTGCGCATTGGCTGGGTAGTTGGCCCGGAGCCTGTCATTGCCAGGCTCGCCGATCTGAAAATGCAGACAGATTACGGGGCAAGCTCGCTGTCGCAGCGGGTGGCAGCGGAGTGGCTGGCAAGCGGCATGTACGAGCAGCAGATGAACGAGGTTCGCTGGCAGCTGCTCATGCGCCAGGAGGCAGCCGTCCACGCGCTGAACATGCACATGAACGGGCTGGCAAGCTGGGAAGTGCCCGCGGGCGGCTTTTTTATCTGGCTGAAAATCAATGGCAAGCTGTCCATGACGGAGCTGTTTACCGCGGCGCAGCGCCAAGGGGTGCTGATTAATCCGGGCTATATATACGGCGAGACGCAAGGAGGGTACGTGCGCCTGTCCTATGCCTACGCTTCGGTGGCAGAGCTGCACACCGGGATCGAGCGTCTCGGCAAGATTGTCGCTGCGCTTTTGCAGAAATAAAGGAGGGCGAGCGGGGCGGGGGAGTAGAGTAGCTCCTGTTCCGGTAACGGCGGAAACGGGTTCGCTCGCTTGGCTTGGTGACAACGGGCTGTGTCTCGTTGGCAGGTTTGTGGTCAAGGAGAAGCGGCTTCATTGCTTGTAACAGCGGCGCTGGTTTGCTCGCCTGCCAGTGGCTATAATGTCGCGCCAGCAGCTTTTTGTTCAGGGAGAAAAGGTTCCATTGCTTGTAACGGTGTCATTAATCTGCTAACCTGCCCACGTCACTAAACCTCCCCAACAGCTTTTCGATCAGGGAAAAGCGGCTCCATTGCTTGTAACGCTGGCAATTAATTCGCAAGCCTGCCCACGTTCCCATGCCTCGCCAGCAGCTTTGCGGTCAGGCAGTAACAGCTCGATTGCCTGTAACGTCGGCAATTAATTCGCTGTCGCAAGCCTGCCCACGCCTCTAAGCCCCGCCAGCAGCTTTGCAGTCAAACAGAAGCCGCTCTTGTTCCTGTAATGGCGGCACCAGATTCGCCGCCCCCTGACGACAACGAACTAAACCTCCCCAACAGCTTTGCGGTCAGGCAAAAACGGCTCCATTGCCTGCACGTACTTTTGACTGTGCACGGCAAATTCGGCGGTCAAGGGGGAGATCGTCTGCCAGTCGCGCACCGCGAGAACGACCTCGCGCCGGATCGGCGGGTCGAGCGGAATGGCGACGACCTTGGGCAGAACAGCGGGCATATACAGCTCCGGCATGATCGTGACGCCGATGTACTCCTGAACCATGGTCAAAATCGTGTACACTTCCCGGACTTCAAACGTAATTGCGGGCGTAATCGCGTTTTCCTGCAACATCTTTTTGATACACCCGTCTTTTGGCATGATAAAACAGCGATCGGCAATCTCGTCGAAGCGCAAAGTCGCCCGATCTTTCAGCGGATGCGTATCAGGCAAAATCACCATCATTTCGTCCAACAGCAGCGGCATCGTTTGCAGCTCGCGGCCCGGAATCGCGGTAAAAGCGATGTCCACCACCGAGCTGCTCATCCATTTGTCGATCTCGTCGCTGTCGCCTTCGAGCAGCATGATCTCCACCGCCGGGAACCGTTTGCGAAAGCTCCCGAGAAGTCCCGGCAAAAAGCGCGAAGCGACGCTCGGAATTGAGGCGATGCGCAAAGTACCGGACGCAAGCCCCCTCGCCAGATTGGCCTCTTCCGTCATGCAAGCGGTAATCGTCAAAATGTCGCGGGCATGCTGCAGCATCCGTTCGCCGATGCTCGTCGGAGTGATGCCGCTGCGACTGCGCAGAAACAGGCAGACGCCGAGTTCTTTTTCCAACGCCTGAATCATTTGCGACACAGCCGATTGCGTAAAACCGATTTCTTCCGCAGCGCGAGTAAAGCTGCCTGCCTTGGCTGCGGCGACCAGTACCTGAAGCTGAGTGAGCGTCATCATGGCTCATTCCTTTTCCATTAGTAAAATCTTATGGAATGTATTATAAAGCATTGTTTTACTGATAGAAAACCTCCCCGTATAGTAAAAGACGTAGCAAGACCAACAACGATTTGAAAAACGGGGAGGATTTTGGCATGCATCCTGAATGGCAACGAATTGCGAATGAATTTATCCAGGCTACATCGTATCGGCTGGGTGATCTGGAAAAGGGCTGGGCTGCCCGCTACGACTTTTCCAAACGGCCGCCGACCTATTTACAGTATGAAGAGGCGTTTGTGCGCATTCCTTTGGGCGAGCCCGACTTTCCAAGCTCCGGTGATTCGGCTGATTTGTGGGAGCTTCTGCAAAATCGCCGCTCCAAACGCAACTTTTTGCCCCAGCCGCTCAGCCTGAACGAGCTGAACTTGCTGCTCTGGGGCACGCAAGGCATCACGGCAGACATGGGAGACTACCAGCTGCGCACGACTCCTTCGGCAGGCGCTTTGTATCCGATCGAGACGTTTTTGCTGATCAACCATGTCGAAGGTTTGGAAAAAGGCTTGTATCATCTCGACGTGAAAAATTGGTGCCTGGAAGGCTTGAAAAAACAAGACGTGTCTGAAGTAGCCTATCAGCTTACAGAGGAGCAGGAGATGACGCGGCGCGCAGCCGTCAATTTTGTCTGGACGGCCAAAGTGGATCGGGTGCGGCATAAATACAACGAACGGGCTTACCGCTACATTTGGTGGGACTCCGGCCACACCGCGCAGAACCTGCATCTGGCAGCAAACGCTTTGGGACTTGGGGTCAGCACGGTCGGCCACTGGATGGATCACGACATGAACGAATTTTTGGGAATCGATGGCACGGAGCATTTGTCCGTATTGATGGCATCCGTCGGCAAAATCGCCGGAGGGCATTGGCTGGAGGAGCGGCGGCCGAAGTGATGGCGGAAAGCGGGATGGCTGAGGAGGCCATCCTTTTTTATGCAGAAGCAAAGTGCAGCCAACATGCTTTTCCCCTTGCTTTTCTCCCAGCCAAACGATAACATATGATACTGATAACCATTATCAGGATATAATTATGTCCGTCCAAAGAAGGTGAACGATGTGTCCATTGCCAAAGTCATTCGCGAGCGCCGCTCGATTAAAAAGGCTTATAAACCGGATGCCGTACCCGAACAACTCGTACTGGAACTGTTGAATGATGCTGTATACGCACCGAATCACGGTTTGCGCGAGCCATGGCGCTTCTTGTTTGTGCCGACGGAGAACAAGGCCGCTTTTGTAGAGAAACTGATTACAGCCTATCCGGCCGAATCGCACGAGGCGCGCAGAGAAATGTACAACCAGCCGGCTGCTTACTTGATCGTCATCATGAAGGAAGACCCGCGCCAAAAACAGTGGGAGGAAGATTTCAGCGCCGTTTGCGCGTTGATTCAAAACTTTCAGCTGTTGGCCTGGGAGCGCGATTTGGGCGTGGTCTGGAAAACGAACGCGCACAACTGGGACCCGAAGGCTCACCAGCTGCTGGGCGTTGCGCCAGGCGAGAAAATCGTCGGCTTTTTGCACCTGGGCTTTTTCGACCAGGAAGACGTGCCGGAAGCTCGTCCGCGGACGAGAGCAGAAGAAAAGTTTACAAGATTTGAATAGCAGCAGCTATCTTCCTGTTCAGCAAAAGACATGCAAAGCGAGGCCCACACAGGGTCTCGCTTTTTTGCATGCTGACGAAGCAGTCACCCTTCCCGCGAATATCCGGCAAAACTGTCGCACAACGCTTGCCAGATCACGTCCACATCTTGGCCCACTGTTCGCCAGTTGCTGAAGGCGGCTCGAATTGCCGGGCTTCCTTGATAGTTCGTCGGGGTCATGAACACACGCCCATCCCGACTGAGCTGGTCGAGAAACCGAGTGATGTCATTCATAGTCAGTGGTTCTTCCGCACGCGTTTTCCTTTTCAACGAAAAGCACACGACATTCAGCCTGACGGGCGCGAGCAGTTCGAAGCTGTCGCTGCCCGCGATTTTTTCGCCCAACAGCCGGGCTACCTCGGCGTTTGATTCCACGATTTCTTTGTACCCAGCGCGTCCGTAAGCCTGCAAGCTGAACCAGGCGGGGAGGGCGCGGAAACGTCGGGAGTTTTCCGGAGTGAGATGAGCAAATTCGGGTTGGGCGATTGCGCTGCCCAAATACGCGGCGTTATTTTGGAAAACGTCTACCTGGAGCGACTTGTGCCGCGTGAACTGCATGGCGGAGTCGTACGGGACATTGAGCCATTTGTGCGCGTCGATGGTGATGGAGTCAGCGTGCTCCAAGCCGTTTACGAGGTGGCTGAAGCGAGGGGAGCATGCCGCGAACCCGCCAAAAGCAGCGTCGACGTGTAGCCAGAAAGCATAGTCGCTTTTCAGCCGGGCGATAGCCGCAAGATCGTCGTAGTCGACCGTGTTGACGGTTCCGGCATTGGCTACGACCACGCACGGCTCGTTGCGATGTTCCTCCAAAAAAGTGCGCAGCGCAGCGATGTCGATTGCTTCCCGGTTTGGCTGGCACGGGATCAAGTGCATGCTTTTTCTGCCGATGCCGAGCATGGAGAGAGATTTATAGATGCTGGAATGCGGAGCGCCACTGGCGATTTTGAGCGGAGGCAACTGGTACAGGCCATCGTTTGCCACGTCCACCCCTTGCTTGCGGGCAGCCCACTGCCTGGCTTGGGCCAGACCAACGAAATTCGCCATCGTCGCGCCGCTGACAAATGCTCCGCTGAAATCGTCCGGGAGCAGGAACAGCTCTTTGAGCATGGCGATCGTCTCCAGCTCCACGTAACCTGCGATCGAATCGGAAATCCCGGACAGGTTCTGGTCGTAAACGCTGACGAGCCAGTCGCCCGCGATGGAAGCCGGGGTCGCCCCGCCTGTGACGAATCCGAGGTAACGCGGCCCGGCGCTTGCGCTCAACTTTTTCGCATACAGCTGCTGAAACCGTTCCAACGCCTGCAAGCCCCCGCGGCCATCTGACGGCAACGACTCCACCGCTTCCGTTTTCGCTTGCGCAGCGACTGGCCGCTCTTCCAGTCCGGCAAAAAACTGGAGCGATTCCTGCACCACCCGATTCAAAAGGGCCGCCAAATCCTGCTGATCTGCTTGCATTTTGCTGACCATTGCCATCCACTCCCTCATCTTTTCTTCCAGTAAAGCAAACCGTTGTTATAACAGTACAGCTTGTGGTAAAACAGTTGGTAAGAAAGAGGGGGAACGGATGCATATTTTATTGGACAAAACCGGGAAAGAATCGTTGACCGTCCAAATCGCCCAAGCCGTGATCGAACGGATCAGCTCTGGGATGTACGAGGCGGGCGAGCTGTTGCCGTCTGTGCGCAAGCTGGCAAAAGAAATCGGGGTCAGCGTGTTGACGGTCATTCGCGCCTATAAAATCGTCGAGGAAAAAGGCTATGCCGTGACGCTGCATGGCAAGGGAACATACGTCAGGCGGCTGGAAAAAGCGGCTCCACCCGCTGCCAGTCACGACTACGAGTGGCAAGAGTCGTATTACGATTACGTGGGAAGGTCGATTTTCGGGCAGCAGACGCCGCGCGGGAGCCGTCTGCTTTTTCCTTTTCACTCTGCGACCTTGTCAAAAGAAGAGCACCTTCCGCTCGAAGCGCTGCAAAAGGCAACCGCTTTGGCAGCGCGTGATCCGCATACTTTTGCCGAATATTCCTCTCCACTCGGCGATCTGCCGCTGCGCGAGCATTTGGCGCATGCTTTTCAGCAAAGAGGCATACGCGTTACGGAAAGCGAGCTGATGGTGACGACGGGCTGCCAGCAAGGGATTGACCTCGTGGCTCGCACCTTCGCAGGGCCGGGCGACATCGTCATGGTGGAATCTCCGACGTACCCTGCTGCTTTGGATGCGTTTCGCTCGCGCGGGGCGACGATTTTGCCGATTCCTTGCGACAGCAGCGGAATCCGCATCGATCTGCTGACACGGATGTTCGACCAGCGCCCGCCCAAGCTGATCTACGTGATTCCGACCGGGCAAAATCCAACCGGAAAAATCATGAGCGAGCAGACGCGGAGAAGTTTGCTTGCGCTGGCTGAAAGTTTTCACTGCCTGATCGTCGAGGATGATCCGTGGTCAGAGCTGCATTACACGGCAACCATACCGCCAAGCATTTGCAGCATGGATCAAAACGGGCATGTCATCTATTTGAAAGGCTACAGCAAAGTGATTGCGCCTGGCTTGCGCATCGGCTGTCTGGTTGCCAGAGGGTCTGTCTTTTTGCGGCTGGCCAATGTCAAAGCGATCGCTGATTTGGCGACGCCGCTGTTCAATCAGCGCAGCTTCTATCATTTGTTGCAAAACGTCTCAGACGAGCGTTACTTCGAGTCGGTTCGCGCCAAGATGAAGCGAAAAAAAGAGCGGGTGGACAAGCTTTTGCGGCAGCATGGCGGAGCTGCGCTGACATGGGAAGCGCCGCAGGCTGGCCCTAATTTTTGGCTGCAAACGAGTGCGAATACAGAGGCGCTGTCGCTTCTCGCCAAGCCGCACGGTCTGTCTTTTTTGCCGGGGGCAGCCTGTTTTACCGATTTGTCAGGAGGCGGGCACATCCGGATCGGCTTCGGCTCGGTCCCGGACGACAAGCTGGAGGAAGGCATTGCGCTTTTGTGCAGACTGATCGAAAAACAAGGAAAGGAACTGTACGAACCGGATGCGTTGTCATAAACCATCCTGCTCCTGGCAGTTCCTCTCTCCGGTCTTTTATTTAGGCTGATTGCTCAAATGCTCGTGAATCAGCTTCCAGTCGCCGTCTGCCGTCTTCGTGAACACGTTGGTGGCGCGGCCGCTTCCGGTGACGAACTGGCCGTTGTAGTAGCCCTCGTACTGGTACGTGTACAGACAGGTCGCACAATGCTGGTCTACCGCGATCCATTGCACATCGACAGCGGAATACACTTCTTCCTTGATCACATTCCAGGCATTCTCGAAGTAACGGCCGATTTCTTCAAGCGATGTGCAGGTCTTGTCCGAGAACCAGTAGACGGCATGTGGGTGCAAGACCTTTTCGACCTGGGAAAAGTCGTGTGTGTTCGTAGCAGCGATGTACTGTTCAAGCGCTTTTTGATAACCCATGGCGAAAATGACCTCCACAACAAAATTCAGGGAATTGTTCAACTATTATGTATTGTAGCGGATTTGGGAAAGGGGCACCAGCCCGCGAAAAAGCCACGAAAAAAAGCCCGCCCGATCTAGAAGGGGGCTATTCGGGCGGTAATGGAGGACGTAATGTCCATCGTAGGGTCTGACAATACCATCATAGACCGGACATGTTAAGGGAGAGTAGAGCCAGCATGAAGCATTTGTTAATTTTAGGCGAAAAGCGGGCGAGAAGGGCAAGCACCCGTTTTTTTTTATTTTGCGAGTCAACTAGACAGGCATCCATGCGGACAGAGTTAGGTTGTCATAAGCTGAAAGGAAGCGCTGGCTTCTTTGCGAGTTTACGAGGCCAGTTTTGCTTGATGACGTGAGAAGAGAGGAGAGAAAAGCCATGGGATGCAGGCGCGGTGGTGGTTTCGGCTTCGGAGGTGGCGGGTTTTTTTGGATCATCCTCATCATTCTTCTGGTCACTTCTTTCTGGGATGACTAAGCACGGATAGACGTTAGCAAAAAAGACTCTGCCCGCTTTACTGCGTCGGCAGAGTCTTTTGCTTTACGCTTTCAGGTGCTGCAAAAACTGGCGAGTGCGCTCCTCGCGCGGCTGGGCGAACAGCTTGGCAGGAGTGTCGCGCTCCACGATTACGCCCTGATCCATGAAAATGACTTCGTCCGCCACCTCGCGGGCAAATCCCATCTCATGCGTGACGACGACCATCGTCATGCCTTCCTGGGCCAGCTCCTTCATGACCTTCAATACTTCGCCGACCAGCTCGGGATCGAGGGCGGAAGTCGGCTCGTCGAACAGCATGACTTGCGGGTCCATCGCCAGGGCGCGGGCGATTCCCACGCGCTGCTGCTGGCCGCCGGAGAGCTGCGCCGGGTAATGATCCAGCTTGTCTCCGAGACCTACTTTGGACAACAGCTTGGCTGCTTTCGCCCGCGCGCTGTCCTTGTCTGCCTTTTTGACAGTCACGGGACCTTCCATGACGTTTTCCAGCGCGGTCATATGCGGGAACAAATTGTAGCTTTGAAACACCATGCCTGTCTGTTTGCGCAGTCGCGGGATGCTTGAACGATCAACCTTTTGCGAAAAGTCGAGCTTGACTTCGCCGATCTGCACGCTGCCGCTGGTCGGTACTTCCAGTGCGTTCAGGCAGCGCAGCAGCGTCGTTTTCCCGGAGCCGGAAGGGCCGATGATGACGACGACCTTGCCTTTTTCCACCGTCAGCGAAATTCCTTTTAACACTTGCAAGTTGTGAAACTGTTTATGCAAATCCGTGATGGTAATCATCTGCGTTCACCTGCTTTTTAGACGTAGCGGTCCAGCTTGTTTTCGATCCGGTCTTGAATAAAGGAAAGGACAAAGCAAATCATCCAGTAGATGAGCGCGGCTTCCGAGTAGACAAGCAACGGCTCATAGGTCGAGGCGACGATTTCCTGTGCTTTGCGAAACATCTCGGGAACGAGAATGGCCGCGGCGAGCGACGTATCCTTGACCAGACTGATAAACGAGTTGGACAGAGGGGGAACCGAAACGCGCGCTGCCTGCGGCAACACGACCCGGCGCAACGCTTGCCAGTACGTCATCCCGAGAGAGTAGGCGGCTTCCCACTGTCCTTTGTGAATGGACAGAATCGCGGCGCGCACGACCTCGGAGGAATAGGCGCCGACGCTGAGCGAGAAGCCGATGACGGCCGAAGGAAACGGATCGATCATGATTCCTACGCTCGGCAAACCGAAGAAAATGATGAAAAGCTGCACCAACAGCGGCGTTCCACGGATGAGCGATACATAAAAACGGGCAAGGCCAACCAGCGGCTTGATGCCGGACAGGCGGGCCAATGCGGCCAAAACAGCGAGAATCAGGCCAAAGAAAAAGGAAACGATGGCAAGCGTCAAAGAATAGAGCAAGGCTCCTTTCAGCAGAGGCAGAAAGGAGCTTTGCGCGATATCGATCCATCGGTTCAGGCGTTCCGGGTTGTCAAAGAAGTTACTTAGAAACATCTGCACCAAACCATTTCTCGGAAATTTTTGCGAGTGTACCGTCTTTCGTCATGTCATCCAGCGCTTTGTTGAACGCTTCAACCAGCTCTGTGCTGCCTTTGCGGAAGAGGAACCCGTTTGTCGCTACATTCGGATCTTTGGCGACGATTTTGATTGGCGTATCAGGCTTTTGCTTCAGGAAGTCAAGCAAGGAAAGACCGTCGTTGATCGTAATGTCGACGCGCTTGGAAGTCAAAAGGTCGATCGCCTGGTTGAAGCCCTCTACTCCGACGATTTCCGCTCCGTTTTTCTTCGCGATGTCGGTGAGGTTGCTCGTCAGCGTTTGCGCTGCTTTCAAGCCTTTAATATCTTCAAAGCCTTTTACCGTCGTGTTGTCCTTGTGAGTGACGAGCACCGCTGTCGATACGGTATACGGATTGGAGAAGTCGTATTTTTCCTGGCGGTCAGGGCGGATTCCGACCTGATTCGCTACGACGTCAAAGCGCTTGGAATCCAGTCCCGCGAACATGGCGTCCCACTGTGTCTCCTGGAACACTGGCTCAACGCCAAGGCGCTTGGCGACTTCGGTTACGACTTCGACGTCATATCCGGTCAGCTTGCCGGATTGATCGTGAAAGGTGAAGGGGGAGTACGTGCCCTCGGTACCAATCAAAATTTTTCCGTCCGCTTTGACTTTTTCCAGCAAGTTTTGCTCTTTTTTCTCTTCGCTGGCAGCTGGAGCAGGCGAAGCGTTGTTTTGTGGCGCCTGAGAGGAAGAGGAGCCGCAACCGGCCAAGGCGACCAGCAAAGCAGATGTGAGAACGGAAAACAATAGTTTTTTCATAAATGAAACCCCCACTAAACCGATATGATTTTTATTAGGAACATACTAAAAGGGACAGACAATTTTGTCAATGAATGTTTACTTCGTGATATCTTCGCTGAACCATTTTTCCGAAATCGCCTTCAACGTGCCGTCTTTTTTCATCTCATCCAGCACCTTGTCAATCTCGGCGACCAGTTCTGTGCTGCCTTTGCGGAACAGGAAGGCGGTTGGCTGGCCTTTGTCGTTTTTAGTGACGATTTGGATTGGCGTATCCGGTTTTTGTTTCAAAAAGTCGAGCACGGACAAGTTGTCGTTGATAGCGACATCGACGCGTTTTTGCGCGATCAGGTCAATCGCCTGGTTGAAGTTGTCGACAGCGACGATCTCTGCCCCGTTCGAGCGGGCGAGGTCTGCGTAGTTGCTGGTCATGGACTGCCCGGCTTTCAAGCCTTTGATGTCTGCAAAACTTTTTAGCGTCGTATTGTCTTTGTGCGCGACGAGAACAGCGCGCGAGATCGTGTACGGCTGGGAAAAATCGTATTTTTCCTGACGGTCAGGGCGTATCCCTACCTGGTTGGCAACCACGTCAAAGCGCTTGGAATCCAGACCCGCAAACATGGCGTCCCATTGCGTTTCCTGGAAAACAGGCTCTACACCGAGCCGCTTGGCAACCTCGCTTACGACCTCCACGTCGTATCCGGTCAGTTTGCCGGACTGATCGTGGTATGTAAACGGCGAGTAAGTGCCTTCTGTCCCGATGACGAGCTTTTTCTCCGCTTTTACTTTTTCCAGCAAGTTTTGCGAAGCAGCCGGCGGTGTAGCGCTATCGGTTTGGGAAGGGGCGCCAGAGCTGCTGCAACCAACGATTCCTACCAACAGACAAGAGAGCAAAGTAGAGAAAACGACTTTTTTCATGATGATTAAATCCCCTTTATGCTGATCGAATTTCATGGATTCATAGTAGTAGCCTCATCGGTCTTTGTCAATCATAAAAATGTTTATTCCGATTTGTTTACTATGAATTTCTTGGTCTGCAAACGGTTCCTTTCTCAGGATTCTCCAATTGCCCTATCGCTATGTGCAGGAGCGTCAGAGGGCTTGCAAGTAGTGGTTGAGGTTGTGGGGGCAGATAGCGTACAATAAGTACGACCTTGGGCGTTTGCCCATTTTTTCGGACGAAACATCTTGATGCTTTGGGACAAAGACAACCATGAATGGATAAAAGGAGTCAATCAGCATGTTAAACGACTGGCGTATGTATACCGATGGCAGTGGAACGGAGCAGAAGCATGTAGCCTGGCACGAAGTATTGAAGGAAATCGCGCAGTTGAATGGCGAGAATCGCACGCTGGTGCATGCCGCATACGGTGACCACGTGGATTTGGTGGTGGCTGGCGGCAACAACGGCAAAGTGCTTGTCCAGTGGAAAGAGCACGAGCCAGGCGAGCAGCATTTTGTGCTGACGAATGGCGAGCAGAACGCGGTGATGGCATCGCTCGTGATTGAAGGCAGCGAAGCGGTGTTCCCGCTCTCCTGGTGCGTTCCGCTCGAACAAGCTGTTCCGCTTTGCGGGGATGTTTTGCGGACATGCGATAAAGGCGAGCCGGCAAATTTGCAATGGCTCCCGATCGAAATGTAAGCGGGGGACGGTGCGATGGAATTTCAGACGTTGCAGCAATCCGTACTCATCATGGCCGTCATCATCGGCATCGGTAGCCTGATCGGTTACCGACAGCCGTTGACAGCCGATTCGCGGCAGCTCGTCATTACGATCATTATCAACGTGGCGATGCCCTGCATCATTTTGGACGGGATTTTTCAAACCCAGATCGATAACCAGCTTTTGGTGCAAATTTTTGCAATATTCGTCATTTCGATTGTGTTGAACTGTTTGGGCATCCTGCTCGGCTGGGCAGGAGCGAGGACATTGCCGTTGCCTGCCAAAAAGCGCAGGGAAATCGCGATCTTGTCTGGCCTCGGCAACACGGGCTTTATCGGTCTGCCGCTGTGCGCAGCGCTGTTCGGGCCAAAAGGTGCGCTCCTGGCTGCCATTTTTGACGCTGGCGTCGACGTCGTGCTGTGGACAGTCGGGGTCATGATGCTCCAGGAAAAAGGCTCGTTTTCGCTCAAAGGGCTGAAAACGCTGATCAATATTCCGATGATTGCCATCGTGTTCGGACTTGGTTCCGCGCTGATCGGCTTTGCCCCGCCTGAGCCAGTCAAGCACCTGTTTGGCACGCTGGCCAAACTGGCTTCGCCGCTCGCCATGATGTATATCGGGATGCTGCTCCCGCTGTTTTTGCGCAGCAAGCCGCAAGTATCATTGCCGCTGCTTGGCATGCCGCTTGCTTTCAAGCTGTTTGTCTTTCCGCTTTTGACGGCGCTGCTGCTCTCCGTGTTTTCGCTGGACAGCGATATCGTCAGTGTGACATTGGTACAGGTGGCCATGCCGACTTTGACGCTCGCCTCGATTTTGTTTGGACGCTACAAGGCAGATGAGGAAATGGGCGCGATGACGACCGTCTTTTCGACGTTGCTGGCGCTTTTGACGATTCCGGCTGTTGTGCTGATGAGCAACTGGCTGTTGCACTAATTTTTTTCCATGGACAACCGGTCTGCTTTCTGGTCAGGCCGGTTGTTCTTTTTGTGGCAAGAGCACTGAAACGAATAAGACCTGAGGTAAGTCTAACAAGATAGAAGATAGAATGAATCCCGGCAAAAAGGAATGGAGGAACGAAGATGAACAAAAAAGCATGGCTGATTGCAGCCCTCAGCCTCCAGCTTGTGTCCGTCTACTCGGTGGCGGCAGCGACAAGCGGGAGCCAGGCACAGACGGCAGCGATTTCCGTAGATGGAAAAGCGGCGGCTTTGCAAAAACAGGCCGTTTTGCATCAGCAAAAAACGTACGTCCTTGCCCAAGATGCAGCGAACATCCTGAAAGCGAAGTGGACGCTGCAAGGACAAACAGGGCAGATGAAAGTCGGCAACCATACGATCGCCTACCAGCTGGATTCCGGAGCGGTGACGGTTGACGGCAAGGCGGTTCAAGGTGGCGAAGCAGCGCTGCTTCGCGGCAAAGACGTGTATGTGCCGCTGAGGTGGCTGGTGGAGCAGGCAGGCCAAAAGATTGCTTGGAATGCCGAGAAAAGGGCGGTGGAGATTGTGTCATCCGGACAAAATGATTCGTTCGTCCTCGTGGATGAAAAGCAGTTGACCGAAGCAGAGCAGGAGTTCGTCGAGTCCGTCAAAGGCAAGCAAGGCATTCACCAACAGGGAGACTTGTACGTGATCGCGCGCGGCCAATCTCCTCACCCCGGTTACGGCCTGCAAGTCACGAAGGTGCAGCAGAGCTGGGAGCAGCTTTTGGTCTACGTGAAATTGACGGAGCCAGTTCCAGGGATGATGTATCCGCAAGTGATCACCTATCCGTACTTGACGGCAAAAGTGAAGCTCCCGCCGTACAACACGATTGTGTTCATCGATGCCGATACGAACAAACCTTTGTTTGAAGGGGCGCAAAGCAACCAATAAGCAGCCGTTTCTTTTGCTGACTGCCCCTTGTTTTTCGCTCGCAGCTGTACTATGATGGTGGATAAGATTTACCTAATCCTTGGGAATGGAGGTGTGTGTACGTGTTCGGAACCGTTCAGGCGTGGTTTGTGGTAGAAACTTCCAGTATGACGCATGATTTTTCTTTCAACGGGACCAGTCTGCCCATTTTTGCGCATACAACTGAACGAAGTTTCCATAGGCGTACCATGCATCGACCAGGGACGGTTTGTTCTTGTCAATAATGGGTGACTGATTCGGGCAGCATTTTTGGCTGACGATATCTTCCCCTCGCGATGCCGCAGGTAATGGCCTGCGGCTTTTTTGCGTCCATTTTTGCCTTTTGGCAGACAGATGGCATATGGGGGCAAAAATCGCCGGGGCCGGCCAGGAAAGACCATTATGTTGAACCGTACCACATACCAGGGAGGAAAAAATCATGATTATCGTCGCAACTACTCAATTACAAAAATCGTACGGAGCCGATCCGGTTTTGCAAAATATTACGTTGGAAATAAAAGCGGGCGAGCGGGTAGGAATCGTCGGCCCAAACGGTGCGGGCAAGACGACCTTGTTCAAACTGCTGGCAGGCATCGAAAGTCCGGACTCAGGCGAGCTGTACCGGGCAAAAGGAACGGTGTGGGCGTATTTGCCGCAATCCCCGCAGTATCCGCAGGAGTGGACGGGGCGAGATGTGGTGGCGAGCGCTTTTGCTGAAGTTCGCCACATTCAGGAGCAGATGCGCGAGCTGGAAAGCCAGATGGCGCTGCTCTACGAGGACGAAGCGGCGTTGAATCGGCTGATGCAGCGTTACCAGAAGTTGCAAGACGAATTTGAGCAGCAGGATGGCTACCAGTGGGAGACGCGCATGACTCAGGTCGTGCAAGGATTGGGAGTAAGCGAAGAGCTGCTCGCTACGCCGTTTGCCCAACTGAGCGGAGGGGAGAAAACGAAGGCGGGGCTTGCCAAGCTTTTGTGCCAAAAGAGCGATGTCCTGCTGCTGGATGAGCCGACGAACCATCTGGACGTGGAGTCGATGGAGTGGCTGGAGCAATTTTTGCAGAGCTATCCGGGAACGGTGCTGATTATTTCCCACGACCGTTATTTCCTGGATGCAGTCGTTACTTCTGTCTACCATGTGGACGGCGGGGAAGCGGAGTTTTACATCGGAAACTACAGCGCCTTTGCCACCGAGCGGGAGGAGCGTTTGCTGCGGCAGTTTGCCGCCTACCAGGAGCAGCAGAAAAAGATCAAAAAAATGAAAGAGACAATCAAGCGGCTAAAAGAGTGGGGCAATCGCTCCAACCCGCCAAACGAGGCGTTTCACCGTCGGGCGAAAAGCATGGAAAAAGCGTTGGCCCGGATCGAACGCATCGAGCGGCCGAAAATGGAAGCGGACCGGATGGGGCTGCAATTCAAAAAGACAGACCGCAGCGGCCAGGACGTGCTGATCGTAACAGACGTGCACAAGACGTACGGCGGAAAGCAGCTGTTTGCAGACGCCAGCTTGCTGCTTCGTTTCGGGGAGCGCAAAGCACTGCTCGGGCCAAACGGCTGCGGGAAGTCCACGTTGATCCGCATGCTTTTGGGAGAGACAGAGCCGGATGCAGGCAGGCTCGCAATCGGCAGCAGCGTCAAAGTCGGCTATCTCTCGCAGCAAGCGTTGGAAGGGGATCAAAACCAGCGGCTGATCGAAGCGTTCCGCGATGTCGCGAAAGTGACGGAAGCAGAGGCGAGACATTTGCTGGCGAAGTTTCTGTTTTACGGCGAGCATGTGTTCAAAAAGGTCAGCCAGCTGAGCGGTGGCGAGCGAATGCGTTTGCGCCTGGCCCAGTTGATGCATCAGGACATCAACCTGCTCATTCTCGACGAACCGACGAACCATCTCGATATTGAAGCGCGGGAAACGCTGGAGGAAGCGCTCGCCGATTTCCACGGCTCGCTGTTTATTGTTTCCCACGACCGCTATTTTCTGCAAAAAATGGTAGACGGCGTTTTCTGGGTGGAAGACAAGCGGATCGTGCATGACGTAGGCACGTATGAAGAGGCGAGAGCCAAGCAAAAGGAACGTTCGCAGAAGAGGGCGGACAGACTTGCGGGGGAAGCAAAAGCCAAGCCAGCAGCAAAGCCAAAGCCGCCAGAGCCTAAGCGGGAAGTGGTAGCCACAGAAGCAGCGCCAAAACGCCCGAACACTTACAAGCTGTCTGAGCTGGAACAGCGAATTGCCAAGCTGGAAGAGAAAAAGGCGAGCTTGACCGGGCTGCTTTCCCAAGCAGAGACGGACTATCAGCAACTGGCTGCGTGGCAAACAGAAATCGAGCACGTCCAGCAAGAAATCGATGACTGCTACGTCGCCTGGGTGAGCATGCAGGAAGTGTAAGGCAGGCGGCAAGTGCGTCGATTTGGAAAAGGTTAGAGACTATGTTCATAAAAAAGGCAGCAACAGTCGTCAATAAGACTGTTGCTGCCTCGCTTTTTGCCTGGCGATGTGACTAGGCTTGAATGATTGGCTCCGGGTTCAGCAGTCCTCACCGACGCCTCAAGATCGAACTTTCGGCTGCTGTTCCAGCTCTCGCCTATGGCTCTAAGCTTGCACCGTCGGCTCCGGGTCCGGCAGTCGCCGATGGCTCAACTGGAACCAGAGCAGAATCAGCACCATCAGGACGCCGCCGAGGAAAAACGGGCCGCTGTGCGAAAAGGTGTAGACGGCGCCGCCAGCCAGCGGGCCGAGAATGCGACCGAGGCTGTCCATCGAGCTGATCGCTCCGCTTGTGATCCCCTGGCCTTCCGTTGTTCGCTGCGTAATCATCGCGGTGGCAGTTGCGCGAATCATGCCTTGGCCCGCGCCGAACAAAGACAGAATCAAAGCGAGTACCCAAAAGTTTCCCGACAGCGGAATGGCGAAAAAGCCGATCCCGTAAAAAATCATCCCCACGGTGAGAATGGCCGCTTCCCCGAACTGCTTGACCAGGCGGCCGATCAAGCCGCCCTGCACACAGGCTGCAATGATGCCCATGACGAGGAACATGTAGCCGAGGTCTTTGGATGTGAAGCCGTACAAGTCATGGATGTACAGGGCAAAAGTCGTTTCCAGACCGGAAAAGGCAAACGACACGACGAACAAAATGCCGTACAAAAGAGACAGGGAGCCAAAGAGCGAGACCAGCGGGTTTTGACTGGCCTCTTTTCGCAGGCTCGTCCG
Organism: Brevibacillus sp. 1238; assembly: GCF_029892995.1. Lineage (NCBI taxonomy): Bacteria > Bacillati > Bacillota > Bacilli > Caryophanales > Paenibacillaceae > Brevibacillus > Brevibacillus sp. 1238. Next base: position 155,397 of record NZ_JARXWC010000006.1, read on the forward strand.
CTTTTCCTTCGGCAAGCTTTCCGGCAACGCATAAAGAATGAAGAAAAACGTCAGCAGCGCGACAAGCCCCGAAGCGTAAAACGGAACGGCAAAGCCGTAGCCGCTGAGCAGGCCGCCTATGACAGGGCCGAATACAAAGCTGAGCCCGATGCCCGCGCCGACGACCCCCATCCCTTTTGCTCGCTCTTCAGTTGGGAGCAAATCGGCAACCATCGCCGTTACAGTCGGCAACGCGGCAGCAGAGACGATTCCGCCCAGAATGCGGTAAACGAGCATTTCCGTATAGCTTTCCGCCATTCCGAACAGGATAAACGTCACGGCAAAGCCGAGTAGCCCGAAAGAAACGAGCGGCTTGCGCCCGATCCGGTCCGAGAGAGTTCCCCAAACGGGTGCAAACAACAGCTGCATAATATTGTAGCTGGCGAACAGAACGCCGATCTGAAAAGAGGTCGCACCCAGTTTTTCTGCAAAAAAGGGAAGGATGGGAATGATAATACCGAATCCGAGCATGGTCAAAAATGCGACGAAGAACAAGAGGGCAAGATGCTTCTTCTTCACAACAAATTACCTCGTTTCACACAAAAATCATCACTATCAGTTGCTTGCATTTTCCACCTTACGTGAACGAACTGTCGAAGTCAAGCGAGTGGCGTGGGCAGCCGTGCACTTCTCGTGCTATAATGGAAAAGAAAGAAGAATCGTTTGGCAAGTTGTCTAGTATATATCCATGAGGTGTTTGTGATCATGTCTACTGCAATGCTGTACTACCTGGCCTGGCATGAAGATGATTGGCTGGATGAGGTTCTCGACCGTTTTCCGGAAGTGAACGCGATGGTGCCTACTGCAAAAACGTTTGAACTGATTGCCGGACAACGGGAGTCAAAGGAAGTGGAACGCGCGGTACTCGTTCTGAATGCGGCACAGGAGCAGGACAGATGCCGCGAATTTTTGCGTCTGTGCCAGGAGCACCCGGAGCTTTCCAAAGATCCGCTCTATCTTGTCGGATTGAAACCGGTTGAGGAGGAGGCGTGGAAAGAGGCGTATCCGTATGCGAAGATCATCGTTATTACCGGCTTTGCTGTCGAGTTTGACTACGATGCCGTCCTCGCGAGGATGGAAATCGATCTGGAGGGAGCCTATTGAAAGCCAACCCCAATGATTTCGATTTAAAGGCGTTTCTGCACCGCTTCGGCTTGTTCATCTACACGGGGGACCCGGTGGGGGATCTGTTGCTGATAGAAGACGAAATTCGCGAGTTGTACGAACTGAATGTGATTGAAAAAGAAGAGTTTATGGAGGCCATGTCAGCTGTGCACAGCAAGCGCAAAGCGATGGAAGCCCGATAAACCAGGGACAGGCGTGTTTATCTGCCGTTTTGCGACGCGGCGATGATAAGCGCGTTTTTTGTTTTGTGCGCCTGTTCACACCCGTGCCGCTCTCTTAAGAAATTCTTCAGGATTCCTTTTAGAAAACTTAAGGCATTCTCTCTCTTTTAGAAAGGTTTACCCGCTACGATAGAAGCAGGGAATCGGAGAGGGGGAGCGGCTGTGGAGCAGGCGAGTTTTGCAATCATGTTTCATTCGTTATGGAAACAATTTTTTTGGCAGCTTTTACCCGATGAGATGTCAGTGATCGGCTTTGGCGCACGAATGGCGCATGTGGACACCGGGTTTTTGGTTGTGTATGCAGCGGTGTTTGCGGCTGTGAGCGCGGGAGTGGGGGCTGGCTATCTGGTGAGTGCCTGGCTGGGAGCGCCCGTATTGGCAAAATGGGCAGGCAAGCGTTGGCACAAGCACGTCAGGCTCATGGACTGGGAGCAAGAATACATGGGCTGGGTGCTGGCGATCAGCATGTTTATTCCGGTGATTCGCCATATCGTGCCAATCGTCGCGGGCTTGTATCGGATGCCGCTCAGACAGTTTTTGGCTTTCTTTTTACCGAGCACGTTTGTCTGGACGCTGCATTATTTTCTCATGGGCTACTGGTTTGCCGCTGAGCTGGATGTGATGCTTGCAGGCGTGTATTCCTACAGCAAAATTACGTTGACGACGGTAGCACTGGCAGCCGCTGTCTACATGGTGATTCGCCAGTACATACGACTGCGTTGCTTTATGCTTCCTGCCGACTCGCAGGAAAGCGGGGATTGCCCTCAACAATTGAAAAAGGAGCCGACTGCCTGAGCGAAGAGCTTGCAGGTACAGTTGGCTCCTTTTTCAATTGGCGGCGTGTGCAGAGGAAGCTTCCCAGCCGAAGCTGTCAAACCACTCGTTCCTTCTGTAATTGGAGATGGCTTGTCTCACATAGGGAATCATATTGTCGGGCAGCTTGTCGAGGTCGACCCAAATCAGTTCGTCGCACTTGTCAGGCTCGGCGTTGACGATCTCGCCCTGCCAGTTACGCGCGGCGACGAAAAAGTCGATGCGCTCGTCAAAAGACCGTCTGTGCATGACTCCTGCAAGCGAAAGGTCCGCTGGTGCGAGGTCGATCCCGCACTCTTCCTTGGCCTCGCGAATGGCTGCTGCCTTGACTTCTTCATTGCCGTCCAGATGTCCGGCCGGAACGCTGTAGTTTCCGTCTTCATATCCGGTATTGTAACGGCGAAGCAATAAAATTTCCTGTCCGCGCAGCAAAAACAGGTGCACGGCAACTGGCATCGTAAAGTAGTTTCGCATGACGAGGTTCCTTTCTCAATGCTCTTCGGGACGATGATTTTCGGCCGCTTTTCTGCGCAGTTTTTCCCGGTTTTTCTTCAGGGCAGGGGAACTGCTCATCGCTGCGAACAGCATGCCGAAACCGGCGATGGCCAAAACAATTCCAATGATGAGGTAGAGCGTAGAAGACATTCGAAAAAGACCTCCTTATTCTATGAAAGCAAGCATGAATCTGACTTTGAACTGTGCTATAATGGCACAGTGTGTTTTACCCGATACTAGGTATGATTTTATAGAAAAGCACAGGGAGGATTTCGCGAGATGACTCAGCATACGTCTGTCGATCAGCTATCCATTAACACCATCCGCACGCTGGCTATTGATGCCATCGAAAAAGCAAATTCCGGCCACCCGGGAATGCCGATGGGCGCTGCCCCAATGGCTCATGTTCTGTGGAGCCGTTTCATGAAAGTAAATCCAAGCAATCCGCAATGGATCGACCGCGACCGTTTTGTCTTGTCTGCGGGACATGGCTCTATGCTATTATACTCGATGTTGCATTTGATGAAATACGATGTTTCTCTGGAAGACCTACATAACTTCCGCCAGTGGGGCAGCAAAACGCCTGGCCATCCGGAGTTCGGACATACGGCTGGTGTTGACGCAACGACTGGACCGCTGGGACAAGGGATCGCGATGGCGGTCGGTATGGCCATGGCGGAAAAACATATGGCAGCTGTCTACAACCGCGACAAGTTTGACATCGTGAACCACTACACGTATGTCATCTGCGGCGACGGCGACCTGATGGAGGGCGTATCCAGCGAGGCTTCTTCCCTGGCTGCTCACCTGAAACTGGGCAAAATGATCGTGCTGTACGATTCGAACGATATCTCCCTGGACGGCGAACTGTCCCGCTCGTTCTCGGAAAATGTGGCAGGACGCTACCAAGCGTACGGCTGGCAATATTTGCGCGTAGAAGACGGAAACGATCTGGCAGCGATTGATGCCGCTATCGCTGAAGCGAAAAAAGATCTGGATCGTCCTACGCTGATCGAAGTCAAAACTGTCATCGGCTACGGCAGCCCGAACAAAGGCGGCTCCAGCGCTTCCCACGGCGCACCGCTCGGCAAAGATGAAGTGAAGCTGACAAAAGCAAACTACGAGTGGTCGCATGACCAAGAGTTCCACGTTCCTGCGGAAGTGGCTGACTTCTACGCAGGACTGGCAGAAGCGGGCGAAAAAGCGGAAGCGGCATGGCGTGACCTGTTTGCCGAGTACGCCAAAGCATATCCGGACCTGGCTGCGCAATTCACGACAGCACAGGAAGGCCACCTGCCAGCAGGCTGGGATGCCAACATGCCGGTATACGAAGCAGGGGCGAAGCTGGCAACCCGCGTCGCTTCCGGAAACGCAATCAATGCATTGGCAACATCCGTGCCGTTTTTCCTCGGCGGTTCCGCAGACCTGGCTCACTCCAACAACACAGTGATCAAAGAAGCGGGCAACTTCCTGCCAGGCTCCTACGATGGCCGCAACATCTGGTTTGGTGTTCGCGAGTTCGCCATGGGGGCAGCACTCAACGGTATGGCTCTGCACGGTGGGGTAAAAGTATACGGCGGTACGTTCTTCGTCTTCTCTGACTACGTGCGTCCGGCTATCCGCCTGTCTGCTCTGATGAAACAGCCGGTTGTGTACGTGTTCACGCACGACTCTATCGCTGTAGGGGAAGACGGTCCGACTCACGAGCCGATCGAACAATTGGCGTCCTTGCGCGCGATGCCAGGACTGACCATTATGCGTCCGGCTGATGCCGTAGAGACAAACGAAGCTTGGAAATACGCTGTTTCCCGCACAGACGAGCCAGTCGTACTTGTTTTGACTCGCCAAAACTTGCCAGTCTTGCCAGAGACCATCGAGAAAGCGGGAGAAGGCGTGAGCAAAGGGGCATATGTGCTCGCAGACGCTCCAAGCGGCAATCCGCAACTGATCTTGCTGGCTACCGGCTCCGAAGTATCCTTGGTAATGCAAGCGCGTGAAGAGCTGCTCTCCCGCGGAATCGAGGCACGCGTCGTGTCCATGCCAAGCTGGAACCTGTTCGAGCGTCAGCCGCAAGAGTACCGCGATGCGGTTATTCCTCCGACAGTAAAAGCGCGTGTAGCAGTAGAGATGGGCTCTCCTATGGGCTGGGAACGTTATGCTGGAGATGGCGGAAAAGTGATCGCGATCAACCAGTTCGGCGCCTCCGCACCTGGCGACCGCATCATGCGCGAATACGGCTTCACCGTAGAAAATGTAGTGGCTACAGCAGAAGGGCTGCTCAAATAAATTGCCTTTGCTTCATAAGAAAAGCCTATCTCTCACAAGGAGATAGGCTTTTCCAGTGACAAAACCGAAACAGTGTGGAATGATAGACACGTGCCAAAAGGGAGAAACTTTTTTCAAAAGCATCCGTCTATATAAGATGCGGGGGAGAGAGAAAACCAGGAGGTAAGAAATGGCAACAAAGGCCAAGAAGAAAGTCAGGAAGAAAAAGAACAACTTGCTGATGATTGCCGTAGGATTCGCCGTCTTTCTCATCTTGAGCGTCATCGGGGGATACTTTTCCCTGTTGTACGCGGGAGACCGGATGATTGCGGAAAACGAACAGAAGCTGAAAGACTTGAAAGCAGAACCAACGGTCATATATGACAAAAACGGTGAAGAGATGACGAGTCTGATACGTCAAAAAAACCGTGAATACAAACCGATCAACGAAGTGCCCAAAGTGTTGATTGACGCATTCCTTGCTGTCGAGGACAAACGGTTTTACGAGCACAAAGGCGTCGATATGGTACGGATCGGCGGAGCTATCATCAATGACATTAAAAAAGGTTCATTGGCTGAAGGGGGAAGCACGATCACCCAGCAGCTTGCCAGAAACGTTTTCCTCAACCTGGACCAAACGTTTTGGCGCAAGACCAAAGAGATGAGCATTGCGATCGGACTGGAGCGCCGCTATTCCAAGGATCAGATTTTGGAAATGTATCTCAACCGCGTGTACTTGGGTGAAGGGGAGTTCGGGATCGAGGACGCTTCGAACTACTACTTCGGAATGTCCGTCAGCTCTGATAAATTTACGGTTGCCAAAGCAGCGATGCTCGCAGCAATTCCGAAAGCGCCGACGACGTACTCGCCGTTCAACAACCCAGAGAAGGCGAAGCTGCGGCGCGATACGGTCATTCGCCTGATGTACGAGCAAGGCATTATTACCGAGGCACAAAAAAATGAAGCGCAGGCGGAGGCATTGCCTACCGAGCCGACAGAGACGGCTGGAGCGAGCCTGAAAAAAGGCTACCGCGCTTTCTTCGACCATATGGTGGACGAAGCGGAAGCAAATTACGGCGTGACGGAGGAAGAGTTGTACCGTGGCGGTTGGCACGTCTATACGACCTTCGATCCGAAAGTACAGGATGCGATGATCGCGGAGTACGCCAACGCGAAAAACTTCCCGAAAGACGGCGCAAAACGCGGCGTCGAGTCGGCGATGATTGTCGTGGATGCGAAAAACGGCGGGATTGCCGGAATGATGGGCGGCCGCAACTACGCCGCAAAAGGCTTTAACTACGCGACTGACATGAAGCGCCAGCCAGGTTCCAGCTTCAAGCCGCTGGCGGTGTACGCGCCTGCGGTTGATATGGACGGCAGAAAATGGGGGCCGAACTCTTCCCTCAGCAACAAAAAGCAAAGCTTCAACGGCTATGAGCCGCGCAACTACAACAACAAATACAGCGAAACGGTGAGCATGAACCGCGCCCTGATCGACTCGCTCAACGTGCCTGCTGTTTGGCTGTTAAATGAAATCGGAGTCAATAACGGGCTGGATTACCTGAAAAAATTCGGCGTCGACCTGGCGCCGGAGGACCGCAACCTGGCCATCGCCCTCGGCGGTCTTAGCCAAGGGACGTCTCCGTTGAAAATGGCGCAGGCGTACACGACTTTTGTCAACGGCGGGGTTATGTCGGAAGCGCACACGATTGCCAAAATCGAGAACAAGAGCGAAGGCGTCGTTCGTGAATACGAAGACAAGCAAACGCAAGTGCTTAAGCCGCAGGCGGCGTGGACGGTTCACACGATGCTGGAGCGGGCGGTTCAGGAAGGGACGGGGAAAGCTGCCCGAATCTCTGGCCGTCATGTAGCCGGAAAAACCGGGACGACCCAATCGATTGCCGGAGACAGCGGTGTGAACAAAGACGCCTGGTTTGTCGGCTATACGCCAGAATACGTCGGAGCGGTCTGGATGGGCTTCGATCCCGAGGACAAACAGCATCTGATGCGTCAGGGAAGCAGCTTGACGGCGCAAATGTTTTCCAAAGTGCTCGCAGCAGGTCTGAAGGGCGTGAAGGCGACAGATTTCCAACCGCCAGCAGGTGCCGTCGAAGAACAGCCGGAAGAAGAGACAGTGCAGCCGCTGCAACTGGCAGCAGACCTGACTATGGAAAACAACCAGATGAAAGTAGTCTTGAGCTGGATTGGCGGTTCTCCTGATTACACGTATGACGTCTATCGCGTCAAGCAAAATGACGAGCGCGTGCTGATCGCTTCCGGCTTGAAGGATACGACTTATGTCGATGTGCTGGATGATCCGAACCAGTATCGCTATGTGGTGGTTCCGCGCAACGCCCAGGGCGAGGAGCAGACTCCTTCCCCGATCACCAAGATTAACATGCAAAATCTGGAGAACCTGATTAACGACGGAGAAGAGCACCACGAGGACGGCAACAATCAGGGACAAAATCCGGATGAAAACAATAACGGCAACGGCGACGGCGACGGCTCTGTGACGATTCCGCCGAATTTCGGCGGCGGCGACAACCAGGGCAACAACAGCAACAACGGCAACAACGGCAACAACGGCGGACAGCCGAACGGTCAGAATCCGAATCCGGGCCAGGGCAATACGGGCAACCCGGGAAATCCTGGAGAGATTCCGCCTGATATCGCCAATCCGGGAGCAAACCAGCCGGGGGGAGTTTCTGACGGCAGCCAGCAGCCAGTACAGCCTGTAGACGGCGGCCAACAGCAGCCGCCAGCAAATGGAACAAACGGCGGCTGAGCGGCATAGGATAGACAACTCGACAGATTCAGCTATTTGCACATCTTCTTTCGCGTGGTACAATACCAGTAAATCGGGAGACAGGGGGACAGTCCATGTCTGACTTCGCACAAAGAGATTTGCCCACTTTTTTCAAGGAACAACTTAGCCGAGCCAAAGTGAATTTTGAGCGAGCTCTCGACTGTAAACATACCGATTTTGACGACCTGTACCCATATATGAACGAGCAGCCACAGTTTTTCTGGTACAAACGCTACGTCGCTTGGTCAGAGCTGTTGACTGTCGTGCGGTTGGCGGAGGAATTAGGCGTCGAATGGACAGAAGATTTCAGTGAGCAGCAGGTGGAGTTTATCAAAGGCAAGGTTCTGCAAGGCAAAGTGCTCGACTACTGGAATCCGGAAGAAGAACAGGAAGAAACGATCAGTCAGTTGGAAGAAGAAAAATAAGACCAAATACAAGTAGCGCGTTCCCGCTTTGGGAGCGCGCTTTTTTCGTCCGCGGATGCGGGTGCGGCGACTGGCTTGGATGGAATCTCCACGTAACCAGGCGAAGGGCTGATTCGTCTTTTCAAAGGAAAAAGGCTGCACATTAATGCAGCCAGGTGTAAATGACTTGTGGCGTTTCTTCTTCCGGTCCCGCCGGAAGGACGAACAAAGGCGGATTGCTCCACGGGCTTGCGGGAGCAGGGGCATCCGAGATGATAAATTCGGTGCCCAGTGAGACGAAGGAGTACAGTTCCTCCACAGCGGCATTGAGCAAGCGCACACAGCCGAGAGACACGGAGGTTCCGATGCTCTCCGGATGGTTGGTGCCGTGGATCGCATAGCCGTTTCCTTGAAAAACCATCCCTCGTGTGCCGTATATGTTGTCATGGCCGCGCGGTTTGTTGATTTTTTGCAAGATCGTATAGTACCCCTCTGGCGTCGAGTCGTTTTTGCCGATGCCCGCCGGATAGCTGCGCACGAGATGCGTGCCGCTCAAAAGCTGGAGCGTGTGCGACTTTTGTGCAAGGCGAACTTGCAGCGGTTCCAAAGGCGACAGCGGCTCAGGATAGCCGGGAAGCGGCAGGACATCGCGCAAGCTTGCCCATGCCGCTCCGCTCTGAAAAGCAGCGGGGTGATACGGATAGCTTTCCAGCAAGAGACGTTTTGGCGGAACAGGGATTTGCGGCAAATAGTTGCCGGGGTAGCTTGCTGCCAAATCCGCCAGCCTGGTTGGAAGGGTCCCTTTTTGCTGATAGTAGCGATAGAGGGCATTGCGCAATGTCAGCACGTGCTGGAGTGTTTGCTGCTCGGTTGCGAGGTCTGTGCGCGCTGTTGCAAGCGCCGCCTCCTGAGCGAAGCTGGCTGGTGCTGCAAACCAGCGCTGGCTGATGACACTCCGGCTGGCGGGATTGTATTGCACAATCCCTTTTACCTGTTTGGGCTGATAAAACAACAGTGGCGTAAACAGCGGCGATCCGGGCACTTCCGGAACGACGATGACTGTATACGGCTGTGTCAGCGCCGGACGACGCCCCTCTACATAACGGCGAACCTGGCTCTGCAATTGTTTCGGGTCAAGTGCCGCAGGAACCGCAATCACCTCGACATGAGGCTGCGATCCAGCAGGAGTGCCGACAGGCTTTTCCGCTGTCTGTGTGCGGGCAGCAGGAGCGGCATCTTGCAAAGGTCCGGGTGAGAACACAAACTGGGCGTACAAAAAGGCGAGTCCCGCCAGAAGCAAGCGTGCCTGGTTGCGCCAGTTCTGGCGTTTTTGCTCGCGAAGCAATTTTTGATAGGCGTCTCGCGCCTCGTTAAAATAAGGGCCTTGTTTGGCAAAAAGACTTTGTCTGTAAGCGGCGAGCGCCTGCTGCGTGTCGCCTTGCGCTTCTTTTGCTTGGCCAAGATGGTACCAGCCAATCGCTTCATCCGGGTGTTGCTGGGTAAACCACCGGTAGAAGGAGAGGTCGCTTTGCTCTGGATATTTCATATGAAAGGCGCTTTTTTCCTGAAGAAAGGAAACCTTGTCCACCGATACTCCCCCCTATATGGTTGTATCGGCGTGGCTCGGCAAAAAAGTGAGTGTGGAGGGGAAAATAATGGTTTATTTACGGACGATCAAGCTGTTACGCGAGAAGTTTCCCGAGGCGGGGCGGTATCCGTTTGACCTGCCGTCGCTGCGAAATTTGGAGGCGATCGAGCTGGACACGAGCGTGACTTTTTTGGTCGGGGAAAACGGTTCGGGCAAGTCGACGATGCTCGAAGCCGTCGCGTATCAGTGCGGCTTTCACACGGCTGGCGGATCGCGCAACAATTATTATGACGTCCACAAGTCCGAAGCGAGTCTGGGCGACTATATCCGGCTTTCCTGGCTTCCGAAGCAGACGAACGGTTTTTTCTTGCGGGCCGAGAGCTTTTACCAGTTTGCCAGCCACATCGACTCGATCGGCGGCAGCGGCAGTTACGGCGGGAGGTCGCTGCACGCGCAATCGCACGGGGAAGCGTTCATGTCGCTGTTCACCAACCGCTTCAACAGCAAAGGCATTTACTTGCTGGACGAACCTGAGGCGGCCCTGTCGCCCAAACGTCAACTGGCCTTCTTGTTTTTGATGCGCGAACTGGTGGCAGAGGGCGCGCAGTTTGTGATCGCGACTCATTCCCCGATTTTGATGGGCTTTCCCGGAGCGAAAATCTTCAGCTTTGACGAATCGCCTGTGCAGGAAGTGCGGTATCAGGAGACGGAGCACTACCAACTGACCCGGCGGTTTTTGGAGAAGCCGGCTGCTTTTTTAGACGAATAACGATTTTTTAAAAAATATCCTGTCACAAAAAAGGTCCCGGCGGTTTCTATAAGGTGTAGAACGCGATAGAAGCTGAGTCAGCGGCCTTTGCAGGAAGGAGGAGACGTGATGGAGGTGCAGGCAAAACTGGCGATGAACCAGACGCGGGTGCAAGACGATGCAGACTCGTTTCACGATCTGTTTACCGCTTACTACCCGTTCGTTGTCCGGCAGGCGATGCGGATTGTCCGCGAGCAGCAAGCAGCAGAAGATGTCGCTCAGGAAGTATTTCTCTCCTTTTACGATACAGATCGCTCCGCTGTAGAGAATATCCCGGCTTGGCTATCCAAAGCGGCACTCTATGCAGCCTGCAACTATTTGCGATCAGAGAAGCGCAGGCAGGACAGGCAGGAGCGCACTACTGCGGATCAGGCGCACACCACGCCGTCATCCGAGGAAGCATGGCTGGAAAAAGAAGCGATCAGCCACGTGCAAGAGGTGCTGGACGAGCTGGATGAGCGTGAGCGTACTTTGCTGGTCATGAAATACTCCGGCTTTCCCTACGCCGAGCTGGCAAAAGCGACTGGAACTCCGGTTCAATCTGTCGGAACGATTTTGGCGCGAGCGAAAAACAAATTTCGCAGGCTATACGAGCGGATCAGGGGGGAAGAGGGATGAAATGTGCAGATACGGGCTTTATCCAGGCTTTTCTGGATGGAGAGTGCGAAGCCCGGGAGAGCGAGCAGTTCCGCAGTCACCTGACGGAGTGCGAGCAATGCCGTGCTCGCCTGGATGAGCTGATGGCTTTGGATGTTTGGTCGCGGGAACAGATCGAAGCAGACGTATTCGCCCGTGCCGATCAGGCGAAAGTGAACACGGACGCAGCTTGGCAGCGGTTTTCGCAAACAGTAGGAAAGGCAAACAAGAGCAATCAGTTGCGTGAGTGGAATCACCACAAAGAGCGCAAAGCAAAAAGGAGCTGGAACGAAATGAACAAATCGACGAAACGCTGGGTAACAGCGGCATCGGCAGCAGCTGTGGTCGCCGTGTCTCTGTCTTTTCCGCAAGTACAGGCGGCGGCTAATGACTTTTTGTCCATGTTTCGCATGAGCAAAGTCGAATTTGTCAAAGTGACGCAAGAAGACTTGCAAGAAGTGGAAAACTGGATGGCAAGCGGCAAAGCCGGGGAGATCGATCTGAAAGGAATCGGAAAGATCGAAATCGACGGAATGGATGACAACAAACAGGAAAGCCGTAACCACTACTACAACAACCGGGAAGCTGCGGAAAAAGCGGGAGTCAAGCTGCCGTCAGTGCCTGCCGACATGGCTGTGGAAGGGGTAGAAGTTACCTCGCCGTATCGCATGCATCTCGAAATCGACACCGAGCGGGCAAACAAGCTGCTTGCCCAACTGCAAATTGATGCTCGCTTCGACGACGAGCTGAATGGCAAGCGCATCTCGCTGGAAGTGCCGAAAATGCAAACAACATATATCGGCACCGGAAAAGAGAGCTATTCCTACACGATTGTGGACGCGCCTGAGCTGAAAGCTCCCGATGGCGTAGATCTGGAAAAGCTGCGCGAGACGATGCTGGCTCTGCCGTTCATCCCGGAGCAAGTGAAAAAGCAAATGCTTGACATCAAAGACTGGAAACATACGATTCCTGTTCCGTACATGGCGGACGGCAAAAGCGACATGAAAGAAGTCAAAGTGAACGGCGAAGAGGGCATGCTGCTCACAAGCGAGTACAATACGCATCTCGTTTGGCAAAAAGACGGGAAAATCCACATTTTGGATGGCAGCGAAAAGCGTGGAGAAGAACTTCTGGCTTTGGCAAAACAGCTGAACTAAAGAAGCAGCATAAAGCGAAATATAAAGCGGAATGGCAGAGTTTTCCTGTAGGGGGAGGCTCTGCTTTGTCCCGTTTTCCGCTAAAGTTTCAAGTTTTAGGAGGCATGAGATGTCCAATTACGTAATCGAGACCTGGGATTTGTCCAAGCAGTACAACGGCAAGGCGGGCTGCAAAAACATCACTTTGCAAGTGCCGCGTGGCAGTGTGTTTGGATTTCTCGGGCAAAATGGCGCAGGGAAAAGCACGTTTGTCAGGACGATGCTCGGTCTGCTGCACCCGACAGCGGGCAAGGCCGTCATGCTTGGGCATCCGATCGGCACGGTGGAATCGCGGCAAAAGGTCGGGTATTTGCCGGAGCTGTTTCGCTACCCCGATTGGCTGACGGGCCAACAGCTTCTGGAGCACCACGCCCAGCTGTGCGGATTGTCCCGTTCCCAGGGCAGAGCGGTCATCCGGGATGTACTGGAGCAGGTAGGGCTGGCAGGGCGTGAGCGCGAGCGCATTCGCGGCTATTCCAAAGGCATGCAGCAGCGCATCGGAATCGCTTGTGCGCTCTTGTCCGATCCCGAGCTGATTTTTTTGGATGAGCCGACCTCGGCGCTGGACCCGATTGGGCGAAAAGAAGTGCGCGAGTTGATTACCAGGCTCCGCGATCAAGGAAAAACGATTTTTCTCAACAGCCATTTGCTGAGCGAGATGGAGAGCGTCTGCAACTATGTAGGGATTATTCACCGCAGCGAGCTGGTCGTGCATGGAGATTGGCGCAAGCTGAGCAGCGTTGCCCCGCAGGTGGAGCTTACGGTGGAAGCGGCGAGTTTTTCGGCGGGTGAGGAGCTTCCGGCATTCGTGACAGAGAGCAGATTGCTCAGGGAAGCTGCTTCTCGCGCCACGTGGCTTTTGACTCTGGATCAGGACAACCGGGTTCCGGCTCTTTTGCAGGCACTGGTTGGCCGAGGCGCTGCAGTACATGAGGTTGTGCAAAAGCAGCAATCGCTGGAGGAAGTATTTTTGTACTGGGTGCAAAAGAAGGAGGGGGAAGCACATGTGGCCGATCATGAAAATCACGTATAGGGAGATGATCTCCAAGCGGATTTTTACGATTACGATATTGATGTCGCTGGCTTTCCTGTTGCTGTTTGGCGTAGCGACCTGGTATGCGGCGCGGGAAATGAACGAGTCATGGGGTGGCAGGGCAAGTGACATGCTGCTGCAAAAAAACTTTTTCTCCACGCAACTGCTCGGCATGGGCCTGTACTTTGGTTCGTTCATTACGGCGCTGCTCGCGATCCTGAGCAGTGTCGGCAGTATTGCCCACGAAGTCGAGAGTCATCAGATTGATACGTGGTTGGCCCGGGCGTTGCCGCGCCACCGATACGTCCTGGGGAAGTTCGGCGGATTGACGAGCATGCTTGTCCTCTATGCGCTCCTGATGTTTCTCGGCATTCTCGGGATCAATCAATGGGTTGGCGGAGGCATGCTGGCGGTTGACGTGAGTGCGCAGCAAATAGGGACGTCGCTCGGGTATTTTATCCTGATGCCAGTGATTCTCGTCTGCGTCTCCTTGCTGCTCAGCAGCATCACGACGACGGTAACAGGCGGCATCATCCTGATCATTTTGTACGGAATCAGCTTCATCGGCGGGTTTGTCGAGCAGATCGGGTCGATTTTGGGGGAGAACGCACTGATCAACATCGGGATTATATCCAGCTTGTTGTTTCCTACCGATTCGCTGTTCAGACAATCGACGGTCGCGCTTTTCGAGGCAGCGGAGGACCCGATTTCGTTTGCTTCCCAGGGGATATTTGGCACCACGTCTCCGCCAAGCCAGTTGATGTTTTTCTACACGCTGTTTTACGGCGCGGCGACGCTGGCGCTGGCTGTCCGGTTGTTTGGAAAGCGGGATGTGTAGATCGCACAAAGATGAAAATAATAGCAGCCCGAGCCGTGAAGAGACGGACTCGGGCTTTTTTCTGGGAAAAACGTCGAGACGTTTTTCATGAAATGGGATGTGAGTGCTTGCGGTCAACAGGACGGTCTAGCGTGTGTCAAGGTGGTCGGATTGCGGGGGAGCGGCTGGTTCTTTTTGTTCGCCTTTTTGTAGAAGCTGGATCAATTGGTCCAGCTTTTCATTTCGTTCTTGGTCGAGGGCAATTTTGTTGTTCATGAACCGGATCAGGCTAATGAGCAAATAAATGATCAGGCCGTAAAACAAAAGCATGATGAACAGTGGGATGGATGCGATTCCGAAATCGAGCATGCAAACCTCCGTTTGGAAAAATATAGGTTGTCACTATTGTACCATTTAAACGAATAAGCAGACAGGCGTATCGTGAATTTTATGACGTTTATGACAAAAATGCGGGTAAAACTGTTTATGCGCAAATTGTATTCGGATTTTTACGAACATTGCTATAATGACAGCAGCAAATGAAAGCGCATTCGTACACGTTGTTGTAAGCGCATTCTCCCAAGGAGGAAAAAGGTATGCTGTCATGGCTTGGCTTTTTAATGGTAGCCGTTTTCATGTATTTGATCATGTCGAAGCGACTTTCGGCTTTGGTTGCACTTATTGTGGTTCCTGTTGTGTTTGCTTTGCTCGGCGGCTTTGCGGATCAGCTTGGCACGATGATGCTTGCCGGTATCAAGCAGATTGCGCCTACGGGAATCATGCTGCTGTTTGCCATCCTGTACTTCGGAATCATGATGGATGCTGGCTTGTTTGATCCGTTGATTGCGAAAATATTGCAGATCGTCAAGGGCGATCCGCTGAAAATCGTCGTCGGTACGGCGATTCTCGCCAGTCTGGTCGCATTGGACGGAGACGGTACGACGACTTACATGATTACGGTCACGGCCATGTTGCCGCTGTATCAACGAATGGGGATCAAACCGATGATTTTGGCGGTCATTCCGATGCTTGCGCTGGGCGTCATGAACATGGCGCCGTGGGGCGGTCCGACTGCGAGAGCGATGAGTGTGTTGGGACTGGACGCATCCGAGCTGTTTACCCCGCTCATTCCTGCCATGGCTGCCGGGATCGCTTGGGTCATTTTCGTCGCCTGTATATTGGGCAAAGCAGAACGGAAACGGCTGGGGATTATCGAGCTTGGCGGTGCATCTCGCGCATCGTCGCCAGCACAAGCCGAGTTGGCGGCGGCTCATGAAGCAACTGCGAGCAAGCGTCCACAGCTGCTCTGGTTTAATCTGCTGCTGACCGTTGCGCTGATGCTCGGACTTATCACCAGCTTTTTGCCTTTGCCCATCTTGTTCATGATCGCGTTTGCCATCGCGCTGTTGATCAACTATCCCAAAATGGAAGACCAGAAGGAGCGGATCGCAGCGCACGCGGGCAACGCTCTCGCGACTGTCTCGATGGTCTTCGCTGCCGGAATTTTTACAGGCATTTTGACCGAGACAAAAATGATTGACGCCATGTCGAATACGGTTGTCTCCTGGCTGCCGGACTCGCTTGGCTCGCACATGCCTGTATTGGTCGCTTTGACCAGCATGCCTTTTACGTATTTCATGTCCAACGACGCCTATTATTTCGGCGTGGTGCCGATTTTGGCAAATGCGGCAGCAGCGTATGGGGTCGATCCGGCAGAGATCGGGCGGGCGTCGATTCTCGGCCAGCCCTTGCACGTTTTGAGTCCGCTGTTTGCCGCTCAATATTTGCTGCTGGGGATGGTTGGCGTGGACTACGCGCAGACGCAGCGCTTTATCATGAAATGGGCATTCGGCACTTCGCTTGTCATGATCGTTGTCGCGTTGCTTACGGGAGTGCTCACGTTGTAGCAGAGAACTTGCGAACTTGCGGGAAAAAGAGGCCGGGCGAAGGGCCTCTTTTTCAGTTGGACGCAAAATTGGGTTACAATGAGAAGAAGGGGGGGAGAGGAACGTGCGTTTTCACAGCAAGCTGATGTTGATCATCTGTTCGCTCCTGCTAGGTGTCATCGTGATTTTGGGGATTACGTTTGAGCTGATGCTCGCGGATGCCCTGGAAAAAGAGATTGGCAGACGGGCGTTGGACACGGCGAAAACCGTGGCGCAAATGGAGGAAATCAAGCAGGCGTTTTACACAGAGGACCCGGCCAAAATCATCAATCCGATTGCGGAAAAAATCCGGGTAAGCACGAACGCCGCTTTTATTACAGTTGGCAATTTGCAAGGGATTCGCTACTCCCATCCAGACCCGGATGAAATCGGCAAGCCGATGGTCGGGGGCGATAACGAAACGGTGTTCGAAGGAAACTCGATCATCTCGGAAACGGTCGGATCGCTGGGGCCTGGCCTCAGGGGAAAAACGCCGATCTATAATGAAGCAGGGCAAGTGATAGGAGTCGTATCTGTCGGATTTTTGTTTGCCGATATTAATGAGACGATTGAATCGTACCGCGACCGGATTGTGCTTGTCGGGATCATCACGCTGCTTTTGGGCGTCGTGTGTACGATACTGCTTGCCCGGAATGTCAAAAAAGCGATTTTCGGCTTGGAGCCAGCGAGCATCGGACGGCTGTATCAGGAGAACCAGGCTGTGCTTGAATCGATTCGCGAAGGCATTGTGGCGGTCAACGAGACAGGGGCGATCACGCTTGCCAATCAGACGGCGCAACGACTGCTCGGCCAAAAGCAGGAAAAGGAGCGCGATTGTTTGACAGAGAAGCAGGACGACCTGGTGCACGCGCTTGGCCTCACGGAGGTAATCGAGACGGGGGAAGCCGAGTTTGACCGCGAAGCGCTGGTGAACGAGCAGGTGCTGATTGTCAACCGCGTGCCGATCAAGGATGCGAACAACCAGATCACGGGCGCTGTCGCCAGCTTCCGCAACCGTTCGGAATTGTTCGAGGTGACGCAAGAGCTGTCCAGGGTAAAGGAATATGCTGAAGTGCTCCGCTCGCAAACGCACGAGTATTCCAACAAGCTGCACCTGATCTCCGGTTTGATCCAGCTGGAGTCGTATCAGGAAGCGATCCAGTTTATCTCGTCCGAGCTGGATGCACACGTCAGCCATACGCGATTCATTTTGCAAGAGGTGCCAGACCCGCTGATCGCCGGACTTTTGCTCGGCAAGCTGAATCAGGCCAATGAGCGCAAAATTGAGCTGAAAATCGATCCGGAAAGCAACTTCCGCGAAATTCCAGCGGCTATTGATCGCGCCCAACTGATTGTCATTTTGGGAAATTTGCTCGATAATGCGATGGATGCCGTCTGGGCACCGGGCGCTTTTGCCCAGGAGATCACGATTTTTTTGCTCGATATGCAAGAGGTGCTGTTGATCGAAGTAGAAGATCGCGGCCCAGGCATCTCGCGGGAACATGCCGAGCGGGTATTCGAGCTTGGCTTTTCTACCAAGCAGCAGCCGAATCACGGGTACGGCCTGCATCTGGTGCAACAAGCGGTTTCCAAGCTGCATGGCAATATTACGCATACAGGTAATCCGGCGGGCGGAACTATTTTTACGGTGACGCTGCCGAAAGAGGTTTGAACGTCGCAGATGAAGGAGGGAGAGCTGTAGTGAAGAGCATGGCGGGAAAAAGCGCAATACGGGTTTTGATTGTAGAGGACGATTTGAGGATTGCCGAAGTAAATCGTCGCTTTGTGGAAAAGGTGGAAGGGTACGAGGTTGTCGGCATTGCGACCAATGCCCAGGAAGCCAGGGATCAGCTGGAGCTGCTTCAGCCCGATTTGGTGCTGTTGGACATTTATTTTCCGGACATGGACGGACTGGATTTCTTGTCTGTGATCAAGGAGCAGTTTCCCGCGTGCGATTGCATCATGCTGACAGCAGCCAAAGAGGTGGATACCGTCGTAGAAGCGATACGCTACGGCGTCTTTGATTTCATCACCAAGCCGCTGATTTTTGCCCGCCTGCAACAGACTTTGCAGAGCTACCAGGAGTTCAGGCAAAAAGTGCGGGAGTGGAAACAGGACAGGGAGCAAATCAGCCAGGCCCAGATTGATGAGCTAATTTCCCGGACAAGCAGCAAAAAACCAGCGGAAGGAAGAGCCGTCAAAGGGATTGATCAGATTACACTGGACAAAATATCCGGCTATCTGATGCAAACACAAGAAGCTACTACCGAGCTGGTCAGCAAAGAAACGGGCATCAGCCGTTCAACGGCCCGTCGCTATTTGGAGTATCTGGTTGCTATTGGCGAAGCCGTCGCTGACCTTTCCTACGGCGTGGTTGGACGGCCAGAACGTGTGTACAGAATGGTGAGCAGGCGAAAAGACGGCAACTGAACAACTAGCGGCTTTTCAGGATTAAACCAGCGGATGAGCGCCGCCGACCATGTCGGACAGCTCCTTTTTCCGTCTGGTTTTTTCTTTGTACATGGCTGCATCAGCTTGCTCGATCATGTCCTCGATCGTTACATCCATACCAGAGCAGAAATAAAACAGTCCGTGGCTCGCCGTAATGAGGTACGGCTTTTTCTGGGCGGCATTGATCGCCAAAAACTGCTGCCAAATGACGTCCCAAAGCGCCTCGACTGCTTCTTGCGACTTGCCGGTAAAGAGGATGATGAACTCGTCACCGCCGTAGCGAAACAAAATGTCGTCAGCGCAGATGACGCCTCTGATCACATCGCACACCGTCGTGATCAGCGCGTCGCCCTCCCGGTGTCCGTACTGGTCGTTTACTTGCTTGAGATTGTTGATGTCGACGAAGCAAATCGTGCATGAAATCCAGGAGCTGCGGGATTCAGCGACGATCTGTTGCAGGGCTTCGATCCCGCTCCGGCGATTCAACTGACCAGTCAGCAAGTCGATCGAGGCGTGCTTTGCCAGCTCGCTTTCTACTTTTTTCAACTCGGTGATGTCTGTCATCCCGGATAAAATGCACGGGATGTTGTCGTACTCAATCACTTCATAGTGAACCATGGCCCAACGGGTAAAGCCCGGCGCGCTTTTTTGCTGGAGCACGTGGTTTTTGATGCTGCCTGTTTTGCGCAGTTGCTCGACGACTTCCTGGCGATCTGCTGCGTCCTGAAAAACATAGCTCGTGTCGTAACGTTCTTCGTCACCTGCTGTGCAGGGCCATTCTTTTTGGGCGCGCTCGTTCATCAGCAAAATGCGCCCGTCAGAGAGGCGGGAGAGAAGCAGCGGGTACGGATTGATGTCAAACAATTTGCGCAAATTTTCCGCTGATTCCTTTTGCTCACGCTTGTAGTTGAACTCTTTTTTTCTATAAGAATGGAAAGCAAGCACGATGAAAAAGGAGATGCACACCGTCATGCTCGTATTGATCTGTTTGGCGTGAAGCGAGAAATCATCCTGGGGAATTTGCGCCAACACATACAGAAACAGCAAGTGACAAGGCACAAGAATATAGGCGAAGTACCGCGGGCGCAGCGGAAAGACGGCTGCAACCCCGATGAGCACGACGACGTAGGCGTCAATATTTCCCGAGAGTCTGTGGCTGTTCAAAGACGACAGAGCGCTTGCTAGGACGTAGCCCGCCACGAACAAAATGATCAGAGAGTGCGGCCAGGAGGAGCGCATGAAGCTTTCGCTCTTCTGAAATTTTTGATAGATGAAGACGAGAATCAAGGAGGCGATAAAGCCTGATGTATGTATAGAAGTAAGCGTGTAAAGAAACAGCGGATTGCCGACGTCTTTAAGCAGGACGAGATCGACGTACAGAAAGACGGGATAGCACAAAAGCAAGAATATCGAGGTCATCCGTAACCGCGCGAACAAAAGGCTGTTATTCCATTCGTGAAAGGCATCATCGTAGCGATTCATATGCTTTTCTCCCAATCCTTTGCTTGAAAGATCGAAAAAACCCCACGCAAGCACGAGCTGTATCCATAGCGTGTTCGCGTGGGAGTCATTTACTTGTAAAAGCGTTGCGCTTCGCTTACTTTATCAAGCAGCTGGCTTCTACCCGGTAGATCCGCTGTCCTCTGGAAGAAAAGCGCTCTTCGTACTCGGTCATCACGTTTTCTTCTGCGAGTTTCGATTGGTGAAGATCAAAGGTGATGTTCTTCATCTGAAAGCGCTCGGCAGCGAATTGATTGAGGGAGAACTCAAACAGCTTTTCGTTGTCGGTCTTCATATGAATTTCGCCGTCTTGGGTGAGCACCTGGCGATAGTTGTTCAGGAAGCTGGCGTAGGTGAGGCGGCGCTTGGCATGGCGCGCTTTTGGCCACGGATCGCTGAAATTCAAATAAATCCGGGCAATTTCATGATCGGCGAACAGTTCACTGATCTTGGAGGCGTCGAACTGGATAAATGCCAGATTCGGAATCGTCTCGTACTCGGTTCGCTGCAAGGCCCGCAAAACAACCTCTGCTTTCAGTTCAACCGCAATGAAATTCGTATCAGGGTGACGCTTTGCCAGTGTATTAATGAAGCGTCCCTTTCCACAGCCGATCTCCACGTGGATCGGATGGTCATTTCCGAAGCGTTCCTTCCATCTTCCTTTATAGGAAAGCGGGCTGTCTACAAATGTCGGATATTCACGCAGGGCCGCTTCGGCGCCTGGGATGTTACGCAGTCGCATATGTTCCTCCTTCAAAACGAACTCCTATCTACTTTACGATGACTCTCAACAGGTTGCAAGCATAGAGAAGAGAGAGAAGGAAGAAACCATTTTTGCCCGCGTGAAAATAGCGCGAAAAGGGATTTTTTGCAAGTGGGTATAGGTCATAAGTCGCATATGATGCGGACAATCGGCGAATCGCACTGGATACAATTGGACAAAACCGGAGGAACATTTTGGCATGAAAATAAACTGAAAATTTAAGGAATGCCTGTTACAGCGGGCTTGAGGGCGTCAAGCGGAAATCACATCCATTTGTTCAATCGGTTTCTGCCAAGTTTTTGGTAATTTCACAGCGCGACAGCTTTGGTAAAGTAGAGAACAAGTGAGAGGTCACCCAAACTTTGCATAAATAAAGCTTCTACCGAAACCATCTCGTAGAAGCGCGTTCTGTCAAAAGGGAGGATGAACAACATGAAATTGCGAAAAACCCTCATCGGAATCGTAATGGGATTGACTTTAGGAGTAACAGCGATTGCACTGCCAATGCCAGGAGAGCAAAATGTAGCTCACGCAGCCTGGACGCAAGCGAAGGCAGACAAAGTCATCAGCACAGGTAAAAAATATCTGGGGACCCCCTATAAATTTGGTGCAAAGAGCTCGACAACAGCTGTTTTTGACTGCTCTTCTTTCACGCAGCGCGTATTCCGTGTAGCAGTAGGCAAAAGCTTGCCACGTACCTCGCGTGACCAGGCGAAAAAAGGCGTGAGTGTGTCCAAGGCCAACCTGAAAAAAGGGGATTTGGTATTTTTCAAGGCGAGCACGACGACGAAGTCCAAGCGGATTACTCACGTTGCTATTTATGCGGGAAACAACAAGATTCTACATACCTACGGGCAACCGGGTGTGACCTTTACCGCATTTAAAGGAACGTCCTGGGAGAAGCGCTTCGTTTCTGCGCGACGTGTTCTGTAGCTGATTCTTTGTTCTCTTACTTAGTAATACGTCTCGCAGCGCAGATTGTTGCGAGAAAAGCGCAAGCAAATTTTGGAAAAGAACAAGCCGCAATGCTTCTCGGAACGATCCTTTGTGGATCGTTCTTTTTGTATACGTGCGAAAATGGTAGAAAAGTGACTGATAATGTTTATGGTAAACTACAATATGTATGTTGTTCATTCATAAGCCGTTTATGTAAAATGAACACAGGCATACGCAGGGAAAGTGTGGAATTTAGGGCTTTACTACCTCTTTAAAAGTAGTGTATAGTGCGAAATTAGAAAGAAAACTGCTTTTCTGGAACTTTTTTCATAGGTAAAATTACCTATATTGTCATTCTTGTACATATTTTATGACAAGGGGAAAGGAAACTTGATGGTTACTACGCGTACGCCACGCAAACGGCGGGTTCTGCCGTGGAGTGCATGGATGATTGCAAGCTCTTTGCTTGTCGGCTGCCAGTTTGGGGTTGAAGAAGCAAACAACGTTCCGAAAGCGAATACGACTCAAACGATTCCCGCGAGCAACGGTGAGAAGAGCAAAGTCATTCCTTTTGTATATACAGCAAAGAAAGAACTGACCCTGACCTTCAACGGGATGGGGGATGACGCAACCATGAAGAAGCTGCTGGACGAGCTGGACAAGTACCAGATCAAAGCGACCTTTTTTCTCCCGGGCATGCGGGTTGCGGAAGAGCCGGAGATCGCCAAGGAAATCCTCAAGCGAGGGCATGAAATCGAGAACAACACGCTGAATCACTTGGACGATGCCCAACTCAGCTATGAGCAAATCTACAAAGAGATTCAGCTTGGCAACGACGTAATCAAAAAGCAGACCGGAGTTACTCCAAGCTATGTGCGCACCAAATCGGGGGATGTTACCGATAATGTCCGTCTGGCTGCGGCTGCGTTGGGAATGAAAGGCGTAGTCAGCTACAGCATCAATCCGAAAGACCGGGACATGAAAAAGGATGCAAAGGCGATTGGCGAGTACGTGGAGAGGTTCATGACCAGGGGCGGGATTATTACGATGAATACAGACATCAATCCCGAAGTGATTCCCGCCATCTCCTATATTGCGAAAGCGGCCAATGACATCGGCTACAAGCTCGTTCCGCTGGGGGAGCTTGTGAAAAACGGAGGAGAGCGCAAGCCGCTGGAACAAATTCCTGGCTATGATGCGGCAAAAATCAATCCCGACACGAAAAATGCCACCTATCACCTCATCTATCAGATGGAGACGAACGAACCGAAAATTGCCCTGACTTTTGACGACTGGGGCAGCGACAAGACGGTTACGAAGATTCTCGATATTTTGGAAGAGCACGATGTCGTCGCGACCTTTTTCCTGCGGGCAAAAGGGGTAGAGGACAACCCCAACCTGGCGCGGGCGATGGTGGAAGGCGGGCACGACGTGGCGAACCACAGTTACAGCCATCCGGTCGTCACGACGATTTCGCCGCAGCAGTTGCAAGAAGACTTGGTGAAAGCGCACCGTGTCATTACAGATGCGATTCAGCAGCAGCCTGTGATGCTGTTTCGTCCACCGACAGGAGTCGTTAACGACGAGACAGCCCGATTGATCTCGGCAGTCGGATACAAAAACATCGCGATGTACGACGTGACGATGCTGGACTGGGATGCCAGACACAGCGCCGATGATATCGTCAACGGAATCATGACCAAGACGAAAAACGGCAGCGTCATTTTGCTTCATATGCTCGACAACATACATACAGTTGAAGCGCTGCCTGTTGCCTTGGAAAAGCTGAAACAGAAAGGCTTCAAATTCGTCAAAATGGCTGACATGGTTCCAAAGTAAAACGCGGGAAAACTGCCTGGAATTGACTATAGCTGTTTTCTTTCATAAGGAGTAGTATGAAGGACTGTAGTCGAGGAATTTTCTTTGCGTATATCGGGAGAAAAGGAGAAAAGACATGCCCAAAAAGATAGGAAGAAACCAAAAATCATTCTTGTTTTCCATAGCCATGGCGATGCTTGCGATTGCCGTGTTAGCAGGATGCGCTCCGCTGCACGATCGGGGCCAGCCATTTGGCTACGCTGCGCAAAAAACCAAAACGACTCAAAAGATCATTCGCTATACAGGAGAAAAAAGCAAGGGCATTCCTTTCGTCTATACGACCAAGCGAGAACTGGCTCTTACCTTTAACGGGATGGCTGACAGCAAGAAGATGAAACAACTGCTCGATGCACTGGACAAGCAGCAGATCAAGGCGACTTTCTTTTTGCCTGGCATGCGTGTAGCCGAGGAGCCGAATCTGGCAAAAGAAATCGCTGCGCGCGGCCATGAGGTCGAGAACAATACACTGAATCTGCTCGATCTGAGCAAGCTTCCCTATGACAAGATCAGCTCCGAGATCAAGCTGGCCAAAGATGTCATTGAGAAGAAGGCAGGGATTAAAACACGTTACGTGCGAACAAAATCGGCGACCTATACCGATGACATTTTGTTGGCCGCAGCGGGCGCAGGCCATGAAGCTGTTATCTCCACCAGCCTGTTTTTGCATAACTGGGAAAAAGAGACAGAAGAACAAAAAATGCGCTACGTCAGAAAATACATCAATCGTGGCGGGATCATAACCATGGACACCGTTGAGAGCAAGCAACTCGCCGAGAATGTTGCTCTTTTGGCGCGGGCAGCAAACGATGCCGGATATCGCTTTGTTCCTTTGAAAGACTTGATTGCAGGCAGCCAAGAGAGAAAGCCAGCTGAGCAAATTGAAGGCTATGACGCTGCGAAAATCAATTTGGATGTTCAAAATGTTACTTATCGATATGTACAAAGAGACGAGTCAGACAAGCCGCAGATCGCCCTGTCTTTTGACGACTGGGGAAGCGATGCTACTGTCACAAAAATTTTGGACACATTGGACAAGTACCAGATTAAAGCTTCGTTCTTCTTGCGGGCCGACGGGGTGGCAAAAAATCCGAACCTCGCCAGAGCGATATATGAAGCAGGACACGATGTGGCGAACCACACGTACTCTCATCCCGTTTTGACCAAAATCACAGTGGCTCAGATGCAGGAAGAAATCGTCAAAGCGCATCAGATCATTACAGGCGCGATTCAGCAAAAGCCGACCATGTACTTCCGACCACCGACCGGAGCCATTAATGACAATACATTAAAAGCTATTTCAGCGACTGGTTACCATACCATTACGAACTTTGATGTAGATCCTTCCGATTACATGAAAACAAAGACGGCGGACGAAATTGCAAACATCGTCATCGAGAAAACAAAAAATGGCAGTGTGATCCTGCTGCACATGCTCGATGACATAAAAACCGTAGACGCGTTGCCAACCATCATTGAGAAGCTGCAAGAGAAAGGCTATACGTTTGTGAAAATGTCAGAAATGTTTGGTTCGTAATCGACAATGAGAGAGGAAGAAACATCATGGATCTGTTTGACGCAATTGTAGAGCGCCGGGAAAAAATTGCTGTCGTCGGACTCGGATATGTAGGGTTACCAGTAGCAGTTGCGTTGGCAGAAAAAGTGTCTGTAATCGGTTTTGATGTCAATCGCGTCAAAGTGGACAATTACCAAAACGGGCTATGCCCGGATGGAAGCATGGACGAGGAGCGGCTGCGAGCCAGTACGATTGACTTTACGTCAGATGAAACAAGACTGTCGGAAGCGCGGTTTTTCATCGTCGCCGTGCCGACGCCGATCAAGAGCGGCAATGTGCCAGATCTGCACTACGTACAGGCGGCGACGCGGACGGTAGCGAAACATATGCCGAAAGGATCGGTTGTCGTCTTCGAATCGACCGTGTATCCGGGAGTGACCGAGGAAATATGCATCCCGATACTGGAAAGCGAATCGAACATGCGTTGTGGAGAGGATTTCACAGTCGGCTATTCGCCGGAGCGCATCAATCCGGGCGATGACGTGCACCGTTTTGAATCGATCGTGAAGATTGTATCAGGCATGGACGAACAAACATTGGATACGGTGGCACGGGTGTACGGGCTGGTTGTGGAGGCGGGCGTGTATCGGGCGGAGAGCATCAAGGTCGCCGAAGCAGCCAAGGTCATTGAAAATGCCCAGCGCGACATCAATATTGCGTTCATGAATGAGCTTGCGATGCTGTTTCATCAGATGGGCATCGATACGAAGGCCGTGCTGCAGGCTGCCCGGACGAAGTGGAACTTTTTGCCGTTCACACCGGGTCTGGTAGGAGGGCACTGTATCGGCATCGATCCGTATTACTTGACCTACAAGGCAGAAGACAGCGGGTACCATTCCAAAATCATTTTGGCGGGTCGCCACATCAATGACGGGATGGGCAAATACATCGCGGAACAAATCATCAAGTCGGTTGTACGGATGAAGCTGGACGTCAAAAACGTGAAAATCGGCATCATGGGCTTGGCCTACAAGGAAAACTGCCCGGATATTCGCAACTCGAAAGTAGTGGACATTGTTTCCGAGCTTCACGAGTACGGGATTGTGCCGCTTGTCGTCGATCCGCTGGCTGATCCCAGACTGGCGTACGAGGAATACCGGATCGAGCTTTCCCACCCGGATGCGCTGAAAGAATTGGACGTGGTGATCGTAGCGGTTCCGCACGCCTTTTTTGCCAGCATGAGCGTGGACGACTTCGATGCCATGTACGGAAGCGGTCAGACAAAAATGATTTTCGATATCAAAGGAGTTTATCAAAAAGCCGATTTTGTGAATAAGGGTTACCATTACTGGAGCTTGTAAGAGGGAGTGGAGAAGCGACAGTGATATTCAAAAAGAAAAATACAGATGAAGTGCTGACGGTTTCTCGAGCGGATCGGCGACTCCTCTCCAATGTTCCAGACCCAGAAAATATTCGGACACAGGCAGATCGAAGAGGACAGGCTGCGGATGTGGCTCAGGATGATCCAGCTTACCTGGACAGGTTGCGGATGCTGAGCCTGCGTTACATGGCCAATTTTGATGTCGTGGTCTACACGCGCAAGAAACAGAAAAAAAGCGCGTTCAAGGGGCGCACAGTCGATATTTCCACAACAGGTCTTTTGTGCGAATTTGGGCCAGCTGCCCAAGAGCGGCTGTTTGTGGGAAAAACGGTTTCGATTCATTGCGATATTCCTCCAGGCACGATGCCGGAAGGATTTGAATCATCCGTCAAGTTAGAGGCGAAGGTCGTCCGAAACTTTACGAAGACCGAGGATGAGCAGGAGAAGCTGATGGTGGCGTTTGAATTTGCCAAGCCGCTGACAGAATATCTGCAAAGAAAACGATGGGGCTACGCCATTTACGGCTCCAGCGCCATGCTGTTGTTCTCGACGATTTTCATCATGCTCATGCGCGCGGAGAGCGTGATTTACTTCCAGTACAACATTCTTTTGTACATGTACAGCTTGATCGCGGCGGCCTTTTTGCTGACCCGCTACTTTTTTGGCGCCCTGTACCGGGATGTGCCGATCAATCCGGACTTTACGCCGGGAGTCTCGATCATCATCCCGTGCTTTAACGAAGAGGAATGGATTCATCGCACGATTTTGAGTTGTGTCAATCAAAACTATCCGATCGACAAACTGGAAGTAATCGTGGTCGATGATCGCTCGACGGACCGCTCGGTGGAGCAGATCGAGAAGGTCATCGAGATGATCCATAACGAGGCCGACCGCTTCATGACGAGAGAAAGGGTGCGCATGCATGTCCTGCCCGAAAATGGCGGGAAGCGCGTCGCTCTGGTCAAAGGCGTGGAGATGGCGAAGCACGATCTGGTCGTGTTTGTGGACTCGGACAGCTTCCTGGAGCCGACCGCGATCCGCCATCTGGTTCAGCCTTTTCAGGACCCGAAAATGGGCGGCGTAGCCGGGCGGACAGACGTGGAGAACAAATACACGAACTCGATTACGAAGCTGCAAACGGTTCGGTACTATATCGCTTTTCGCATCATGAAAGCGGCAGAAGCCTGGTTCGACAGCGTGACGTGCTTGTCCGGGCCGCTGTCGTGCTATCGCAAAGATTTGATCACCAAGCATTCCGATGCCTGGCTGAGTCAGAAGTTTCTCGGTCAGCCTGCGACTTTTGGCGACGACCGAAGCATGACCAACTACATTTTGCAGACACATCGAACCTCTTACCAGGACTCGGCCATCTGTTCGACGATTGTGCCGTCG
The DNA here is from genome assembly GCF_029892995.1 of Brevibacillus sp. 1238. Taxonomy (NCBI): domain Bacteria; kingdom Bacillati; phylum Bacillota; class Bacilli; order Caryophanales; family Paenibacillaceae; genus Brevibacillus; species Brevibacillus sp. 1238. The sequence goes on from NZ_JARXWC010000006.1 coordinate 183,385, forward strand.
AAGATGAGCGTGTTCTTGAAGCAGCAAATGCGCTGGAAGCGTTCGTGGCTGCGTGAATCGCTGCGGGCCAGCATGTTCATTTGGAAAAAAGAGCCGTTCATGGCGCTGTTCTTTTACATTGGCCTGATTGTTCCGATTGCAGCACCTGTCATCGTGTTGTACAACCTCGGATACGTTCCGCTCGTCCATCACGTGTTCCCCGGAACGTTTTTGATGGGGCTTTTGCTGATGGCGATGCTGATGAGTCTGGCTCATTTGCTGTTCCGCAGGAGCAAGCTGTGGGTGTTCGGGTTTGTTTTTTGCGTGTTCTACGAATTTGTCTTGCTTTGGCAAATGCCTGTCGCCTGGGTGACGTTCTGGAAATCGACCTGGGGCACACGGGAGACACCGCAAGACATTGAGGCGAAATTGAAAAAAGAAGCCCGAAAACAAAAAGGCAAAAAAGGATTCAGCTTGCCGTTTTAAACACAGTTGCTGCGTGGGAGATTTCGAGAGCAAGGGGGGGATGAGATGAGAGGAAAGCGTAGTGCCGCCCTGGATTACAAAAAGAAGGATCGCCGAAAAAAGATTCGCACTGTCTGGCAATTTGCGATTTTGCTGCTTGTCGGCATGATTGTCTATCAAGCCGTTTTCGATACGAAACAATACGTGCAGGCAGATACGACACAGTGGCAAAATCAAAAAGGATTCATTGCCCTTTCCTACTTTGGCGTCGGGCGCAACGGCACACCGAAGCTGATTGCCAAAGAGCTGCTGGATGAACATCTGAAGGCGCTCCGCAAGCAAGGCTACGTGACGATTTCGCAACAAGATGTTCTGGATTTTTACCAAAAAAACAAGCCGCTGCCAGACAAAGCTTTGTTTCTCGCTTTTGAAGATGGGCGAAACGACTCTCATTTGTTTGCTCAGCCGCTTCTGGAAAAGTACAACTACAAGGCAACTGCGCTGACGTACGCCAACAAGATGGGCAACAGCGACAACAAGTTTCTCCAGCCCAAAGATTTGCTGCGCATGCAGGAAAAAGGCTTCTGGGAAATGGGCACAAACGGTTATCGGCTGACCTACATCAATATTTTTGACCGGGACGGCACGTTTATCGGCGTGAGAGACGAAAACCAGCTGCCTACGAAAAACCACGTGGAGTATTACAACCATTTTTTGATGGACTTCATCCGCGATCAGGACATGATTCCGGTGGAAAATCGGACGCAGATGGAAGAACGGATTACCCACGACTATCAGTTGATGAAAGATATTTACACCGAGCAGCTCGGGTCTGTCCCGCGCGTGTACATGATCATGCACGCCAATACGCTCTATCAAGGGATGAACCGGCTCGTTTCCGATGTCAATGATGCGAACATCCGCAAGCTGTTCGCCATGCATTTCAACCGGGAAGGCAACGTGTACAATTCGCGTGACGAGAGCTTGTACAACTTGACTCGCGTGCAGCCTGCCCCTTATTGGTCGACCAATCATTTGCTGATGAAAATTCAGAAGGATACGCAGCAAAAGATGAAATTCGTGCTGGGAGACGAGAACCAGGCGAAACAATGGGAGCGCATGAGCGGAGCGGAAGAATTTAAGGACAACCGACTGATTTTGACTTCCCCGCCGAGCGAGAACGGCCAGATTTATTTGCGCGACAGCGAAAACTACAAAGATGTGGGCTTTACAGCCAAGCTCGAAGGCAACGTCGTCGGCAAGCAAGCGATTTATTTGCGTTATGACCGCAAGAAAAACTCGTTCATTCGCCTGACTTTGGAAAACAATGAACTCAAGCTCGAAGAGAAAAAGCCCGGCAGCGCTGTAAAAGAGCTGTCCAAGACCAAGCTCGGCGAGGTACAATGGAAGCCGGAAGATTTGGCGTACGACAAGGCGACCGTCTACAGCAAGGCCCAGACGGAAGCGGGTGCTCCCAAGGAAGACGAGGGATACCCGATCAATATTCAACAATCTAGGCTGCTTGACATCACTCTCCGGGACAATCAGTTATCTGTGGCTGTGGACAAACAGCTGCTGATAGACAAACAGCAAATAGATGCTACCATGGAGAAAGGCGGCTTGGCACTGGAAGCCCAGTACAGCAAGCAAAACAAAAAAGATGACATTTACGATGCGATTTTTACGGACATGAGCGTGTTTGTTCCGACCAATGGCGAGGCGAGCGATGCTATCCTGTTCAAAAATTCGTATTCGGGCTGGGATGAAGTGGTGCACGTATCGGAGAAAGCGTTCCATGCTGCCATCGACTGGGTCATCGAAACGTTCTAACATAGAAGGAAAAGGGGAACCAGGTCAGGTGACGATGAAGAAGCGGTTCAAAAAACAGACGATTGTTCTCGCAGTATGCCTCAGTGCTATTGGGACGTTACTCGGGGGCTGCGATATCTTGGGAAGCACTTCCGATTCGTGGAAAAGTGTGGAGGCGGCAGAACAGCCGATGGAGAAGACAGCCTGGGTCACGGACTGGCAATGGATGGACGGCTCCGCGGATTTGCAAGGCATGACGAACGGTTTGACCAGTGTGCAGATGTTTGCCGCCTATTTTGACGAAGCGGATCAACTGCTGTTTACCGATATGTTCAAAGAGGGGTTGCCCAAAGTCCAGGAAATCTCGCGAAAAAGCAGTCTCGTCCATGTGGATTTGACGATCGTGAACGATCAGAAGCGCAAGAATGGCACGGACAGCCAAAAGGACCCGGCGATCGTAACGCGGCTGATGGCGACGCCGCAAAGCCGGACGAAGCACATCGACCAGATCATGGAGGCGGTAACGACGTACCAGTTCCATGGGGTGGAGATCGACTACGAACGGGTTGCGGACAAAGACTGGCAGAACATGCTGCTGTTTATCCAGGAACTGCATAAGCGCCTTCAGGCAAAAGAAAAGACCCTCCGGGTGGTGCTGGAGCCGCGGACGCCGATTGAAACACTCGCGCTGCCCAAAGGCCCCGTCTATGTGATGATGGCGTACAACCTGTACGGAACCTCGACCGGGCCAGGACCGAAAGCGGACCGGGCGTTTATCAAAGAACTGGCAACCCGCATGAAGGTCGTGCCGGGAGAAAAGGTAATCGCTATTGCGTCTGGCGGGTTTGACTGGACAGCTTCGGGCAAGGCGGTCCAGGTAACGGAGCAGCAAGCCGTGTATTTGGCGAAAGTCAATATGGCGCAACCGCAGCGTGACGAGGCGAGTGGCAGCCTTTATTTCCAGTACGTAGACGAGCAAAAACAGAAGCACACGGTTTGGTATGCCGACGAGACGACATTGCAAACCTGGTCGCAAGTCATTGCCAGTGAAGGCTACCACAAGCTCGCTTTGTGGCGCCTGGGTGATTTGAGTCCGGCAAGTGTTTCGTTCATGAATGAATAAGAAGAAGCCCCCTTCCTTTGCGGCCATTACTTCTAGGCCAGAGGGAAGGGGGCTTTTCTCTTTTCTATTAGGTCGTGCGCGTACTAGATTTTCAGGATGCCGCCCATGCTCGCATTCGTTACCATCTTGGAGTAGCGTGCCAGGTAGCCTGTTTTCACTTTCGGCTCAAATTCTTTCCAGCCTTCGCGACGGCGGGCCAGTTCAGCCTCGTCAACGTTCAGGTGAATCGTGCGCTCTTCGAGATCGATCGAGATGATGTCGCCGTCTTGGACGAACGCGATAAGGCCGCCTTCAGCCGCTTCCGGGGAGACGTGCCCGATGCTGATGCCGCGGGAAGCGCCGGAGAAACGGCCGTCTGTGACGAGAGCCACTTCCTTGCCGAGTCCCATCCCGACGATTTGCGAAGTAGGAGCCAGCATTTCTGGCATGCCCGGGCCGCCTTTTGGTCCCTCGTAACGGATGATGACGACGTGACCGGACTTGATTTTGCCTGCCGCGATGCCCGCCAGCGCTTCTTCCTGGGAGTCGAAGCAGATCGCTGGTCCTTCGTGCTTTTTAATAGAAGGATCGACACCGCCCGTTTTGATGATCGAGCCTTGCTCGGCGAGGTTGCCGAACAGGACGGCCAGACCGCCGGAGGCACTGTACGGGTTCTCCAGACGGCGGATCACCTGGTCGTTTTTGATTTCCGCTTCCGCGATGTTTTCCGCGAGCGTTTTGCCTGTCACGGTGATGCGGTTCGGATGGATCGCGCCTTCTTTTCGCGCAATTTCCTTGAGAACAGCGGAGACGCCGCCTGCTTCGTGGCAATCCTCGATGTGGTAGTCGGACGATGGCGCCAGTTTGCAAATGTGCGGAATGCGCTTCGCCACTTCGTTGATGCGCTCGATTGGATACTCGATGCCTGCCTCCTGAGCGATTGCCAATGTGTGCAAAACGGTATTCGTCGAGCCGCCCATCGCCATATCGAGCGCGAAGGCGTCGTCGATCGCTTCGAGGGTAACGATATCGCGCGGTTTGATATCACGCTCGATCAAATTTTTCAGTTTTTCTGCAGAGGCTTGTACCAGTTCGCGGCGCTCCGGAGAGACGGCGAGAACGGTGCCGTTGCCTGGCAGCGCCAGACCGATCGCTTCGAGCAGACAGTTCATCGAGTTGGCGGTAAACATACCGGAACAGGAACCGCAAGTCGGACATCCGTATTGCTCCAGCTCTTCCAGCTGCTTGTTGTCGATCAGACCTGCCTGGTACGCCCCGACTCCTTCGAATACGGAGGAAAGCGAGATAGAGCGGCCGTCGCTTGTCTTGCCTGCTTTCATCGGTCCGCCTGTCACGAAGACAGTCGGAATGTTGACGCGCAGAGCGCCCATGATCATTCCCGGAGTGATCTTGTCACAGTTCGGGATGCAAATCATGCCGTCGAACCAGTGCGCGGCTACGACCGTTTCCAGGCTGTCTGCGATGATCTCGCGGCTTGGGAGGGAATAGCGCATCCCGATATGGCCCATGGCGATCCCGTCATCAACCCCGATGGTATTAAACTCAAATGGAACCATGCCTGCGGCGCGAACAGCTTCTTTGACCAGCTTGCCAAACTCCTGCAAGTGCACATGGCCTGGGATAATATCAATGTAAGAGTTGCAGATGGCGATAAACGGTTTGTCGAAATCCTCGTCTTTTACGCCTGCCGCCCGGAGCAAGCTGCGGTGCGGTGCGCGGTCGAAACCTTTTTTAATCATGTCACTGCGTTGTCTAGCCAATGTATAGCTCTCCCTTCCTGCTTGAAAATGACCTGTCTTATGTTTTGCACTATCTTATCAATTTTTATTAGTAGAAACAACCGTAAAAGTCTGAACATTTGCTCAGTCTGACGCTTGCAGGCAGCTTGCCATGCCGCTTGCAGCATGGCGAAAACAAGCTTTATCAGCTACAATAAGAGAACGAATTTTAATTTTGTTGGAGTGAACAAAATGATAGAGGAATTGAAAAGTATTTGCGAGGAAGGCAGCGATGAGGAGCGCAAAATACTGGAGTTGGCGATGCAGGCTATCCGGCAAAAGCGCGAGCGCAAAAGTGCCTATCTTTCAGGCTTTCTCGGCTTGAAGGGAGAGTTTATCGACGAAAAGAAGCAGTCGTATCGCTTCGAACTGCCGCTCACGGTGTTCATGCACAATTCGGGAGGCGCGGTACATGGAGGGATTCTCGCCACGCTGATCGACTCGGCCATGGGCTCGTTGATCAACCGTTCCCTGCCCCCGGAGCAGTACGCGGTCACGACCGAGTTGAAGCTCAACTACTTGCGTCCGGGAATAGGGGAACGGCTGCGCGCTGAAGCGACATTTTTGCATCGGGGACAGACGCTGGTCGTTATGGAAGGCAGCGTTTACGACGAGCGTAACCATCGGATCGCGCACGGCACGGGTTCGTTTATCGTTTTAAATCGAAAATTTTTTACCTGAACTTCACCGGATCACAACAAGTCCGCTGTATTGTGAAATATAGGTCAGCATCTTGCCGGAGAGGGGCACGATAAATTCCATGTTTTCTTTCTCCACGATGCCGGAACGAGAGACGATCCGCGCCCATTTGACGCCGATTTTGTAGTATTGGGAGCCAAAGGTCGTGTGGACGGTTTCTCTGTTCAGCCGAAACGACATCGGCGCCGTATCGAGCGTATGCGGCACCATGCTGACGATATCGTGCAAAAACAGGTGGTAGGTCAGGTGCGGCTTGAAAAACACGAGTTCTTTTGTCGTGACCGTAAAGCCGTAGCTATTGTTCATCTGGGTGAATTTCAGCTCACCCTCCATATTTTTCAGACGAATGAAGTCGCTGTTCATGTTTTTCCCCTCCTAAAAAGCGTCGGGCTGTATGCGCCAAAGCCTGGCTTTGCGCCCGCTCGCCTGCGCTGCGTCTTTTGTCTTTTTCGCGATGGGTGTCATTCTATCATAGTGATGTGCGCATGAGGAATGCAAGGGAAAACAATGGACAAACGACCCAATGAAGGAGCGAAAAGCCGATGCTGGAAATTGCCAAGGAAGCAGCAAGTGTGGCAGGAGCCTTTTTGAAGGAGCGTTTTCTGGAGCAGCTCACCCCTGACGAGGAGCTGCATAACGATGTGAAACTGCCGGAGGACAAAGGCAGCGAGCAGCGCATCATTGAAGTGCTGCACCGTCACTTCCCGACGCATACGATTTTTTCCGAAGAGATCGGGATGGTCAGCCGCGACGAGGAGTATTTGTGGATTGTCGATCCGCTGGACGGCACGAACAATTATTTTATCGGCCATCCGTATTTTAGTATATCGATTGCCTTGCAGCACAAAGGCGAACTCGCCCTTGGCGTCGTGTACAATCCGGTAGCAGGTCAAATGTTCTGGGCGGAAAAAGGGCAAGGAGCGTTCCTGAACGGCAAACGCATCTCGATCAACAACCGGACAGACTTGACGCGGGCAGCAGGGACGTACATTCGCGGACGCGAAACCGTGACCAGGCAGGAGGAGCTTGCTGTTACAGAGCCGTTCATGCTCCAGACGAAGCGTCTGTTGCGCAACGTGGCTCCGGCACTCGATTGGTGCCTGCTCGCCAATGGCTGGCTCGACTACATCGTCATGCAGCGTTCGGGGATCATGGACGTGGCTGCCGGAATCGTGATCGCGAGTGAAGCGGGCGCTACCATAACCGATTGGCAAGGTGAGCCTTACCGACACGAGCCGTTTTTCCAGGATCAGACGCGTTCGCTCGTAGCGACAAACGGTCAGCTGCACGATACGATCCGCGCGATGACAGTGGAGCAGCACGTGGCGAATGTGCAGCGGTAGGCTTGGAAGCCACATACAAACAGCGCGACCATTTTCACAAACGCTCTTTTCTAAGAAATTGTTGCTTTTAGAAAAGCCGTGAGTTGCTTGATATTTATAGTACCAAGCGAAGCGTGCATTCACGGTAAATGGAAATCCTATAGACTTCCTGATTTTCATTATAGAACACACGTTTCCACAACAGCAATAGCAACAAAATTTGCGAAAAGAGCCTTCACAAAAATGGCCAAGGCTGGGGCAGGAGACGGGACTCTTGCACCAGCTTTTCCCTTTTTAGCCGAATTTCGTGTTTTTTCGGCAACCATTTGTTCCGTGATGCGTATAAATTGGTGCTATCTTGAAAAGGGCATCATTTTACTGAGAAATGGGGTGACAGCATGGCTAGACTGGAATATCGTCTGCTGGACGAGACGAACGGGTACCCTGTCCTGTTTTATTACGATCGCATCGACAAGGACGAGGTGTCGCTGCGCTTTGCCTGCGACTATTTGGTGAAGGGGCATGTCGTCTACGAGAAGACTTCTTGCGCCATCGAGGGCGGGACATATGTGATCTACGTCCGCCACTCGTCCGAGGAGACGGCGGTGGACTATGCCGAAAGACCGTCCGTGCGCTGGGGGAGCATCCAGATCGAGATGCGCGAATACAGGGAGAACACACGTCTCTACCCACTCGTGCACACGTTTTCGTTCAAAGATGACGACGATGCTCTCCTGCATTTGCAAAGCGACTATTTGTATCTGAATGGCCGCGAATGGGAAAAAACCTCGGCTGAGGTGGATGAGGATCGTCAGGTGTACATTTACTACGCACAGCCGGCAGGGTAGGAGGGAAAAAGCATGGCACTGACAAAATCGGCAAAGGTGGTCGGTCTGTTTGTGGCGGCAACGCTGGCTATTAGCGGATGCTCGTCTGATTATGATGACGATTGCTACGACGATGACAATGACGGATATTGCGACGACGGCGGGAGCAGTTCGCGCGGATCGTCCGGCTACTACGGCGGCAGTTCGTCCAAAAGCAAGTCGTCAGGAGTATCCAGCGGCATTAGCCCCAGCAGCTCCAAAGGTGGAATCGGCAGCTCGGGCGTGTCCAGCTCGGGGTGATGGAAGTGGATAACAAGAACCGAAGAGAAGCGCTGTACGGCCCTTTGCGCGAGGAAGGAATTTTCCTGTGGGATTGGATGTACGGGGAAGAGTATGCGCTGGCGGATATCCACCTCATCTCCGAATCGTTTCGGGAGGAGCTTGCGACAGCAACGGCAAAGCTCGGCCGCATTTTTACGAAAGTGATGCCTGTCTTGCAACGCGCGGACGATGCGCTTCTGCTTGAGTTGGGCGTTCCGGCGCAAGCGTTGCAAACCGTGCGAACCGCTGTCCTGCAAGATTTGCCTACAGCGATCGGCCGCTTTGACTTCGCCAGCACGAGCGAAGGGCTGAAGATGCTGGAATGCAACAGCGATACCCCGACAGGGATTGTGGAAGCTTTTCACGTCAACGAACACGCGTGTCGCTACTTCGGGGTGAAAAACCCGAATGCCGGGATGGACGCGCAGCTGCAACGCGCTTTTGCCAGGCTGATGCAAGCTTACAGCGACAAGGGCTATCCGGTTGAGCACGTCTGGTTCAGCTCGCTGGACTGGCACGAGGAAGACAAGGGAACGACCTTGTATCTGATGGAAAAGTCGGGAATCGACGCCCGATTTGCGCCGCTGGAAAAGCTTCGCGTCTGGGAAGACGGACTGTACGTCGAAGCAGAGGGCAGCTTGCTTCCCGTCGATGTGCTGTATCGGCTGCACGCCTTGGAAAAGCTGGCCGAAGAGCGGGACGAAGACGGCTATCCCACAGGGGAGCACGTGCTTTCCCTGATCGCTGCGAAAAAACTGGCGATTATCAATCCGCCGTCTGCGTTTTTGATCCAGACGAAAGCGCTCCAGGCGCTGATCTGGAACTTGCACGAGGCAGGCGAATTTTTCCAGGAAGAAGAACACGCGATCATCGAGACGTACATGCTTCCAACGTACTTCGAAAATCGGTTTGCAGGAGCGAATGACTATGTCACCAAGCCGATTTTCGGCAGAGAGGGTGGCGGTGTCGCGCTGTTTGCAGCCGATGGGACACTGGTCGAAAAAGATCAGGAGGAATTTTACTGGGAGCAGCCGATGATTTATCAAAAGCGGGTGGAATTGCCCGAGATTACGGTACAGACGCTGTCAGGCCCGTATCAAGGCAGGCTGTTGTGGGGCTCCTTCTGGATTGGCGGAGAAGCGTCTGCGGTCGTGGCCCGTGTCGGCGGCCCGATCACCAACAACTTGTCCTATTACTTGCCGGTCGGCATGAAAGGGTAACGAAAAGGAGAGGAGTGCGGCATGATTACACAATGGAGTTACATACTCAATTTTTTGGCCTATTTGGCCGTGACTATTCCGATATTGGCAGTCGGCATTTTCGTTTTTACGTTTACGACTCCGTATAAGGAATTTGCGTTGATCAAAGACGGGGCACAGACAGACGACCCGAAAAAAATGGCGGCGGCGAAAGCAGCGGCACACGATTTGGGCGGAAAAATTATCGGTCTGGCGATCGTGCTTGCATCCGCTGTCTATCACTCCGTCAACCTGTTGGATCTGGTCGTGTGGGGATTGGTTGGCATGGTGTTTCAAGTCGTTATTTTTTATTTGTTCGAGTGGATCACGCCGTTCAAAGTGGTGTCGGAAATCCCGAACGGCAACGTTTCTGTCGGCATTTTCGCCTCCCGGCTGAGCATTGCGGCAGGCTTGCTGATGGCGGCTCTCATCAGCTACTAAGATATAGAAAAGCGGGATCGGTCCTCGGGAGGAGTCCTTCGTGTTTTGGCGCGTCATGTATGAGATATTCGTCATCATGCTAGTAATTACGTATGCAATTTTGCTTTTTGCTGATTTCTCGAACCACCCGCTGCTGACAGACGAATTGATGCATTGGGTCGACAACGGGCTTATCGTCATGCTCATCGCAGAATATATGGTTCGCTTGTGGAAGGCAAAAAACAAGCGGCAGTTTGTCATCTCCAACTGGTTCGATCTGGTGGCGATGATTCCCTTGGACCAGTATTTGTATTTGGCCCGGTTCATGCGTGTCCTGCGTTTGGTGCGCATTGTGCGGGCTTCTCCGTTTTTGCTTGGCGTCATCCGCTCCGGCCCTATGCGGCAAGTTCTCGGGGTCGTTACGATTATCATGCTCTGGAGCTCGACAGCGATTTATTTGCTGGAATACGGCGTGAACGAAAATATCAAGAGCTTCACCGATGCGCTTTGGTGGTCGATCGTGACGACGACGACGGTAGGGTACGGGGATATTTCCCCTGTGACGTCAGGCGGGCGGATCATGGCGACGATTTTGATGGTGACAGGGATTGGCATGATCGGTGCGCTGACAGCCAACTTTGCGACCCACTGGACGGAGACGCACGATGCCAAAAGCGACTCCGAAACCGACCGACTGACAGAAGAAATCCGGAAGCAGACGATTTCCTACATCCAGCAAATCGAGAGCTTGCGGGAAGAAGAGTACGAGACGTTAAAAGAAAGTCTGGACTTATTGTATCGTCGAACGAGAAAGAAACACGAAGAAGAGTGAGCTGTCGGTGCGCCGGCAGCTTTTTTTCATGACTTTTCGGGGGAAAATACAGAAAAGAAGCTATTTTCGTGAAGATTATACCGAAGAAATACGAATTGATTGTTGACGCGGAAAAGCAACCCATTTATAATTCCGAGTAAACACATATGATTTACTAAATAAGTTTGGATGAGGGGTATATCCGATGGCAAAAACTGCGGCTTTGGTAATCGCTCACGGTTCTCCCGATCCCGACTGGCTGAATCTGGTTGAATCAGCAGTCAGGCAGTGCCAGAGCGAGCTGCCGACCCGGGTCGCCTATCTGGGGGGAGTAGAAGGGCGCAGCATCAGCGACGAGTGGAAGCGCCTGGAGGCATCCGGAGCGAAGCGGATTGTCGTGGTTCCTCTGTTTGCCTCGGCGGGCAGCAATCATGTGACAGAGATACGGGCGATGCTGGGGCTTACGCCTTGGCCCACCTGGGAGACGGAGCAGGTGCGCATTCCTGTTCGGGCGAGGATTTTATGGTGTCCGCCGTTGGAAGATCATTCGCTGGTGGAGCAGATCGTCGGACAGCGCGCCATGGAGCTGGCAAAAGATCCTCGCAAGGAAGCGTTGTTGCTCGTCGGTCACGGCAGCGACTGGCCGGGATGCCAGGAGCGATGGGAAAAGCTGCTGCGCCGCATGACGTTTCGCCTGCAAAACCGCTATGCCTTTGCTGCAGCCGGATATGCGACGCTTCGGCCAGACACGCTGCGGGAACAAGTCGTGGCGCTCTCGGAAAAAGGGGAGGTCATCGTGCTCCCTCTGTTTGTCAGTCAAGGGTATTTCACCCGCAAGGCGATTCCGGCACGGCTGGCAGAGCTGTCGTATCGGTATAACGGCAGCGCGTATTTGCCCCATCCGCTGATTGCTGATTGGATTGCCCAATCGATTCGCATGGCACTTGTAACAGACCTTTTTACGCAAAGGAGCGTGTATGAGCATGGCAGAGAGAAAACAGTGGAAGTGGGCAGATGATCCGTCCCTGAACAAAATGGAATTTACCAAGCTGGAAAAGGACGGACTGGATGTCATCGAGACAATCGTCAACACTTATTCCAAAGAAGGCTTCGAATCGATCGAATCTTCTGATATGGACCGCTTCAAGTGGGCGGGTGTCTACCAGCAACGCCCGAAAGACGGCCACTTCATGATGCGTGTGCGCATACCTGGCGGGATCATGAGCAGCGAGCAAGCGAGAGTGCTTGCCAAAATCGCCCAGGATTACGGCCGCGATCTGGTCGACGTAACGACGCGTCAGGCTGTCCAGTTTCACTGGCTGACCGTAGAGTCGCTCGCAGACATTTTTGATCGGCTCGGTGCCGCTGGCTTGTCGTCCTTCGAAGCTTGCGGAGACTGTCCGCGGCAGATCATGGGCAATCCGCTCGCAGGAATCGATCCGCATGAAGTGCTGGATACGCGCCCGATCGTAGCCGAGCTGGAGCAGTTTTTCCTGCTTAACCGCGACTTCTCCAACCTGCCGCGCAAATACAAAATGTCCGTATCTGCGAACATTTACAACGCTGCCCATGCGCAAATCAACGACCTCGCCTTTACTCCGGCAAAAAAAGTCATCGCTGGCGAAGAAGTCATCGGCTTTCACGTCTGGGTGGGCGGAGGCTTGTCGGCAAAGCCGTATTTGGCGAAAAAGCTCGATATTTTCGTCCGTCCGGAAGAAGTCGTCAAAGTGGCGGCAGGCGTCACGACGCTGTTCCGCGACTTCGGCTATCGGCAAAAGCGCACGCATGCCCGCCTGAAATTTTTGGTGGCGGACTGGGGACCGGAGAAGTTCAAGGAAGAGCTTGTCCAACTGGTAGGCGAGCTGGAAGCTGGCGGAGAGGATTTGACGAAAGGCTGGAACGGCGGTTACTTCTACGGTCTGCACGAGCAGCGCCAGCCAGGATTGTACTACGCAGGGCTGTCTGTTCCCGTCGGGCGGATGAACGCGGAGGAGCTGATCGAACTGGCTCGTCTGGCAGACGAATACGGGGATGGCACGATCGGAGCCTGCAACACGCAAAATATCCTGATCCGCAATATTGCGAAAGAAAAAGTGGCGGCGTTCCGCCAAGAACCGCTGATTGTCAACCGTTTCAAACTAAAGCCGAATACGTTTGTCGGATATGCCGTCTCCTGCACAGGCATCGAGTATTGCAATCTGGCTATCGTCGAGACAAAAGAAAGAATGCGCGGGCTGGCGCAATATTTGGATGATGCGGTTTCGCTCGACACACCGCTGCGCATCCACATGATCGGCTGCCCGAACTCGTGCGGACAACGCCAGATTGCCGACATCGGTCTGCAAGGCGCGCTGGTGAAGACGCCAGCCGGGATGGTCGAAGCTTTTGATGTCCACGTAGGCGGAACGCTGGAAGAGCCGCAATTCAACCGCAAGCTGAACGCGCGCGTCACCGTAGACAGGCTGGGGGCTTTCCTGGCGCAGCTGATCGCGCTTTACAAGGAAGATCGGCTGGAGGGCGAGGAATACTGGCGCTACGTCGAACGGGTCGGGCTTGCCCGGATTCAGGAGCAAGTCGACAGCATTTTGCAAACCGCATAACCAAGCCGAGCGAAAAACGCAATCTGAGGAAATGAGGGAGTACCATGGCAGAGGAACAAGCCGAGAGCTATTTGTACAAATTGGAGGCTGTGCTGGAAGAAGGCCAGTTGCTGACCGTGGTCGTGATTGCGAAATCGGATGAGCGTGCCTTTTCCACTGCGGAAAACAACCTGCTTCGGCACACGATTGTCCCGCCGAAGGTCAAGGAGCTGAGTCTGGTCGAGAAAAAGCCGCTCGGCCGTCAGGGAGTCGGCTACGTCGTGGAGACATCCCGTTTCAGCTAACCGGATGTGAAACAGGCAGCTTTGCTTTTCATGCTAGGAAGGCGTCAAGGAGGAGTGATCAACAATGAATGCTGGCAGAGTCGTCTTTGTAGGGGCAGGCCCCGGCGATCCGAAACTGCTTACCATCCGCGGGATGGAGGCGCTGCAAAATGCGGATGTCGTCGTCTACGACCGTCTGGCTAGTCCGTTGCTCCTCTCCCATGTCAAAAGGGAAGCCAGACTCATTTACTGCGGCAAGGAAAGAGACAGCCATACGCTGCCGCAGGAAGAGATCAACCTCCTGCTGATACGAGAAGCCAAACAGGGGAATAACGTCGTGCGCCTAAAAGGCGGGGACCCGAGCATGTTCGGCCGGGTCGGCGAAGAGGCGCAAATGTGCGTGGAGCATGGCGTGGCGTATGAGATCGTGCCGGGGATTACTTCCGGCATGGCTGCGCCGCTCTATGCGGGCATTCCGCTGACCCATCGCCAGTTCAGCTCCTCCGTCGCTTTTGTCACCGGACATCTCTGCGAGCAAAATGCCGACAAGCAAGCGGATTGGCAGGCATTGTCCCGAGTGGAGACGCTCGTGATTTACATGGGCGTGAAAAATTTGCCGCACATTCAAGAGCAACTGCTTGCGTGCGGAAAAGCGGGAAATACCCCAGTCGCCCTGGTCAGATGGGGCACGGTTGGCGAGCAGCAAACATTGGTCGGCAGGCTTGCGACGATCGATCAGGATGTAGCCAAAGCAGGTTTTGCGGCACCTGCGATCATCATTGTCGGCGAAGTGGTGCAGCTTCGCGAGCAACTGAACTGGTACGAGTCTCGGCCCCTGTTCGGACAGCGGGTGGCCGTGGCAACCCGGACAGGATCAGGCAGCCAACTGCTGGCGAACCGCCTGGAGCAGCTAGGGGCAGAAGTGGTCCCCCTGCCGCTTGCGGAGCGGCCCTTGCTGGCAGCGGAATGCTTGGGCGTGCCAAAAGACATGGCGGCATACAGCTGGGTGCTGCTCGACGACGAGCGGCAAGCGAGGGCGTTTCTCGCGGAGCTTGGCAGGCGCCGCTTTGACCTGCGAAAGCTGACGTGCAAGCTCGCCGCGCGCGGGGAGCGTACAGCCCTGTTTCTGGCGGACAGAGGATTGTATCCGGAGCGGGTCTTTGCCGAGTCGCTCGCTTCGTCGGCTTTGATCGAGGAGCTTGTGCAAAAGAACGGGGAACAGCGGGTTTTGCATCTGCGCTCAAAAGGCGTGGCAGCGCTTGCCCATCCGGCGGCAGATGTCATCCATCTCACAGCAGGGGGAGTCCTGGAGTGGGAGGAGACGCATCCGATTGTTTCCTGGATAAAAAAGCGGCCGTTTGACTGGTTTGCAGCCGATGACGGCGAGGTTTTGCCTGCCTTGGCGGATTTTGCAGGGGCTGGCTGGGAGAATGTGCCACTCTTTTGCGCCAACCAGCGTACACAGCAGGTGGCGAAAAAAATGGGGTGGCGCATCGTCATCGACGATAGCCTGGAAAGCTTTGCCCAAGGAATCCATCCGCATGAGCAAATCGCCAGTGTAACGAATCCGGCGCCCCTGCTTTTTTGGAAAAACAGATTGGCATGACAGGAGGTAGGGCTGCTCGTGGATTGGAGTTACGTCGCCATCGCCATCGCTTTGTTTTTTGCAATGAATATCGGCGCAAGCGGGACTGCTGCTTCGATGGGTGCAGCATACGGCAGCGGAGCGGTTAAAAGCAAGCTGCTTGCGATGATTCTCGTCGCCATCGCGGCTCTGCTTGGAGCTGTGCTTGGCGGCGGCGAGGTCGTCAAGACGATTAGCGGAGGAATTATTCCGACGAATTTGCTCAGCATCGAGGTCGTCGTGATCATCCTTGCTTCCGCCACACTGACGCTTTTCGGCGCCAACCTGCTCGGGATTCCGCTCTCGACCAGCGAAGTGACGGTGGGCTCGATTGTCGGGGTAGGGCTTGCTTATCAGTCGCTGTTTGTGGGGCACATTCTCGTCATTCTGTTCTTTTGGATCGTGGTGCCAATCGCGGCTTTTATCGGAGCCTACGTTGCCGGGAGGGTCATTTCCCGTGTGGAGCGGCGCTGGCCAGACTTGCAAAAACCAGGCTCCAAAGGAGAGCGCTGGCTGACGATCTTGCTCGTTTTGTGTGGGGTATACGAAGCGTTTTCAGCCGGAATGAACAACGTAGCGAATGCGGTTGGCCCGTTAGTGGGAGCAGGCTTGATGTCGACCGACTCCGGCGTGTGGCTCGGCGGTTTGGCCGTCGCTGCCGGGTGCCTGTTGCTGGGCGGAAAAGTGCTGGAAACGAACGGCAAGAAAATTACGTCGCTGTCGCTTTTACAAGGGAGTGCCGTATCGGCAACGGGTGGGACATTGGTGATCGTCGCGTCTTTGTTCGGGATTCCCGTGCCTCTGACGCAGGCGACTACTTGCGCGATTTTGGGTGTCGGGACGTCTGAGCGAGGTTTTGTTTTGTGGCAAAAAGGGATTATCAAGCAAATTCTCATGGTCTGGATTGTCTCGCCTGTTTCCTCGCTGGTCGTTTCCTTCGCGTTTGTCCATCTCTTTTTGCGCTCGGATTTGTACACGCTCGTCGTGCTCGTGAGCGTATTCGTAGCGACATTGGGCTTCGTAGGACTGATCCGGCTGATTCGCAGGGAAAACAGTTCCATCAACGATCAAGGAGGGGGCATATGAGCCGTTTACATTACGACACGGCAACAGCCGAGCAGCTTGCCGCGATCAACAAAACGCTGGCAAAGGGAGATACCGTCGATGTCATCAAGTGGGCCTACGAGACGTTTGGCGATGACCTGATCTATTCGTGCAGCTTCGGGGCAGAAGCCATGGTGCTCATCGACATGATCAGCGATGTGAAAAAAGACGCCCGCGTCACGTTTTTGGATACCCATCTGCATTTTGCCCAGACGTATGAGCTGATTGAAAAAGTGCGCGCCCGCTATCCTGCGCTGCAATTGACGATCAAGGAGCCGCAGCTGTCGCTTGCCCAGCAGGCAGCAGAGCACGGCGACGAACTGTGGATTGCGAAGCCGGATCTGTGTTGCCACTTGCGCAAAGTGCAGCCGATGGAAAGCGTGTTGAAGGGCACTGTGGCCTGGATGTCAGGACTGCGCCGCGAACAGTCTGCGACAAGAGCAGACGTCCAGTTTGTCAATCGCGACGAGAAGTTTCAGTCGCTGAAAATTTGCCCGCTGATTCACTGGAAGGCAGAAGAGGTGTGGCAGTACATCCGCGTGTTCGAGCTGCCGTACAATGCTTTGCACGACCAAAGCTATCCGAGCATCGGCTGCGCGCCATGCACGCGTCCGGTCAGAGCGGGCGAAGACGAACGCGCTGGTCGCTGGTCGCATCTGGGCAAGACAGAGTGCGGGCTGCATCTCGCCAAGTGAGTGTGAAGATAGAGAAAACGGATATGGATGAGGAGGGCTTGAAAGTGAGTGGTAGCATTCCGCATGGCAACGTACTGGTAAACCGTTTTGATCCGACCGCGGACCTGTCCCGTGCGACAGCAGAGGTCGAACTGGATGCTTTTGCCCTGTCAGATTTGGAGCTGATCGCGATCGGAGGATACAGTCCGATTGCCGGATTTTTGGATCGGCACGACTATACATCTGTCGTGGAACGCATGAGGCTGGCCGATGGATCGGTCTGGAGCATTCCGATCACGCTTCCCGTTTCAGCAGCTGTGGCAGGAAGTCTGCAAGCAGGAGACGCGGTGCGCCTGGTCTATCAGGGCGAGGTGTACGGCCTGTTGGAAATTTCCGACATTTATTCCCCGGATAAGCGGCAGGAAGCGCGCCTCATATACGGCACGGACGACGAGAACCATCCCGGCGTGAAAAAGCTGCTGGAACGTCCTGATGTGTATCTCGGCGGGCCGATTACGTTGGTGCGGCGAGCTGATAAAGGGGCGTTTGCCGCTCACCATTTCGACCCGGTGGAAACGAGAGCGGCGTTTGCCGCCAAAGGCTGGAAAACGGTCGTCGGCTTCCAGACGCGCAACCCTGTGCATCGGGCGCATGAGTACATCCAGAAATCGGCATTGGAAACCGTCGATGGCCTGTTTCTCAATCCGCTCGTGGGCGAGACGAAATCCGATGATATTCCGGCCGAAGTGCGGATGAAAAGCTATCGGGTGCTCCTGGACAAATACTACCCGGCTGAGCGGGTCGAACTGGCCGTGTTTCCTGCCGCGATGCGCTACGCCGGGCCGCGCGAAGCCATTTTCCACGCGCTGGTGCGCAAAAACTACGGCTGCACTCATTTTATCGTAGGCAGGGACCATGCGGGGGTCGGCAACTACTACGGTACATATGACGCCCAGCATATTTTCCGCCAGTTCCAGCCTGAGGAACTGGGCATCACGCCTCTGTTTTTCGAGAACAGCTTCTACTGCAAGACATGCGGCAATATGGCATCTGCGAAGACGTGCCCGCACAGCGCTGAACACCATGTCGCCTTGTCGGGAACGAAGGTGCGGGAAATGCTGTCTCGCGGCGAAGCTCCGCCAGCGGAATTTAGCCGTCCGGAAGTGGCGCAAGTGCTGATCGAGGGGTTGCGGCCGATCTCCGTATGACCAGGCAAGCAGCTTTTTGGCAAGGAAGGGAAGAAAGGGGAACGACTATGGCGAACGACAGTGCTGCGAATATTGTGTGGCACCCGACAACGGTGACGAAAGAACAGCGGCAGCAGCGCGCTGGACATAAAAGCGCTGTTCTCTGGTTCACGGGCTTGTCCGGGGCGGGCAAGTCGACATTGGCCAACGCGGTCGAGCACGAGCTGAATCAGCGCGGCTTGGCGAGCTATGTGCTGGATGGCGACAATATCCGTCACGGCTTGAACAAGGGACTGGGATTCGGGGAAGAGGACCGAAAAGAGAACATTCGCCGCATCGGCGAGGTTGCCAAATTGTTTGTGGATGCAGGCGTGATTGTCCTGACCGCGTTTATTTCGCCGTATCGCTCGGATCGCGAGCTGGCGCGCAGTTTGGTAGCGGCAGGGGAATTTATCGAAGTCTACGTCCAATGTCCGCTGGAAGAATGCGAACGGCGAGACGTGAAAGGGCTATATCAAAAGGCGCGGCGCGGGGAGATCGGCCAGTTCACCGGAATTTCTGCGCCCTACGAGGAGCCGGATCAGCCAGAGCTTGTCGTCGCCAGCAGCGAGCAGTCGATTGAGGAGTCGGTTGCTGCGGTCCTGGCCTATCTGGAGCAGGCGGGCATCCTCACCTACGAAAAAAAGCACGACGCGTAAATGCGCCGTGCTTTTTTTGTACAAGTGCAGCTAAGGCTGCTGTTAAGGAGTAGCTGGAGTTACTTCTTCAGCCCACTCCGCTTCCAGTTCTTTTTGCCATTTCAGATCGTCCACTAGGCTTTGTGCAAAGTGACGCATGAAGCCTTTGTCGCTGAAGTTGTTGATCGCTTTTTCGTCTTTGTAAAGGTCTTCCGCTGTCAGGTAAGCGTCTTTTGCAGGGATTTCGAACTTGGTTGCTTTTCCGAAGTTGAACGCGTATTGATCAGCAAACAGACCGACTGTCAAAGGCTCTTTCATTTCTGGCGCCTGGAACGTTACGCTCAGGTCGCTCTTTTGGTGAACAGGCATTTTGTTTTTGTCTACGTAGAAGTCGAGGTTCCAAGCCAGCTTGTGGAAGCCTTCTTTTTTCATTTCTTCTACGATTTTTTCAGGTGTGTATGTTTTGCCTGTCTCTTCCAGCCATTGTTTTGCTTCTTTCAAGCCTTCGTTGATGGTAGCTTCGGCATTGGCGCGTTTTTCTGCCTCTGTCGTTTTGCCCATTTCCGGATACATTTCTTCTGTCAGGGAATTGGTCAGCACCAGCATGTCGATTGCGAACGTTTTGACGTCTTGGCTTGCTACCGCGTCGTTGGCAGTGAAGAAGAACATTTTTACCAGTTCTTTGGCATCGATCTTCACGTTTACGTGAGTCGCTTCCACTTTTTCGCCGTTTGGCAAGGTTACGGTTTCTGTGCCGAGGTTTTTCGCATCAGCCAGTTTGTAGCCGTATTTGCCTACGTATTTTTTGATGAAGTCAAGCGTCAGCTTGTTCATTTTGTCTTGGTATTCTTTGAGTTTCGCCGGGTTTGCCTTGTCGTTTCCGCTTACGCCAGTGAAAGCGCCGGAAGTGTTTGCATCCACAGCCAAGTATTTGTTGTCGAGCGGAGATTTCACGAATACTTTGTCGTCGCTTACGAGCAGCTCAACAGACGCTTTTTTGTCGCCAGTCCAGAGCTTGTTGTCGCGCAGCAGTTTGTCGTCGTTTACTTCCAGTTGAACTTTTGCGTTTTTCAAGTCAAGCTGGGAGCCTTTTACTGTTACCCCTGCTTTCAAAGCGGACAAAATGGCTTGTCCTTCTTTGTCAGGATTGGTTTCCCCAAATGCCTGAGGCAATTTGTCTACGTCTCCGGTCAATTTCACAGTGCCTTGGAAGTCGTAGTTTGGTTTATCGATGGATGC
This sequence comes from Brevibacillus sp. 1238, assembly GCF_029892995.1. Classification (NCBI taxonomy): domain Bacteria; kingdom Bacillati; phylum Bacillota; class Bacilli; order Caryophanales; family Paenibacillaceae; genus Brevibacillus; species Brevibacillus sp. 1238. Next base: position 203,545 of record NZ_JARXWC010000006.1, read on the forward strand.
CACGATCGAATCGCGCACCAGTGAAGCCTCACCAGCACATCCAGTGAGTACCAGCATACCTGCGAGCAGTAGGGCACTTCCTTTTTTCCACATGCTGTGTTCCTCCCCTATGTATTTGTATTTTTGTTCCTCTATGTATTACGTTTTAGTAAAGAAAAGGTTTCGCAAATACGGAAAAAAATCACAATCGGTCTAATTCGGCGCCGATTTCATGGTAAGATGAAAGGGAATAGATGGTTAGCAAAGAAAGGACGTTGCAACATGTGGTTGTGGCTTCAAAAGCTGATGAAATTTTTTCAGGGCGAAGAGGAGCAAGATGAAGTAGTGGAAGGGCGTCCGGCAGCGAGTCCTCCTCCTGCAAGCCCGGCTCCCCGCCAGCCCCAAGCGAAGACGAAAAGCATTTACCCGAAAGAGCGGGTAAGTAGCCGGAATATAGAGGATGCGCGTCCACGCAGGGATCGTCAGTTTCGTTTTCCTGTCGTGCCAGACGATTATTTGGAGAACAAGCGAAAAGAGAGAATGAAGCAGCAGGCGACAGAAGAGGCCCAGCGAGTTCAGCCGCCCGTGCGTGAACGGCGGGAGCCAAGCGTCAGGGAGTCTTCCCGCGAGTCTTTTCGTGCCGCACGCGAAGAATACATACCGGACAAGCCTATAGAGACGGGCGCAGCCAAAAAGCCGTCTGCTACCACCGAGTACAAACGCGAGACACCGAGAAGGGAGCCTGTCAAACAGCCGGACAGCGCAGGGCGCGCGCCTTCGATTGCGGAAGGAAAGAAGGCGTACCAGCCATCGGAGATTGTGTCGCCCGTGTATGGCAAAATCACCCCGGCTACCCGTGAGGCTGAGCATCGCATCCATACGACAGGCGGTATCGTGTACCCGCGTCTGGAGCAGGAGGAGCATCTCCAGCAGCTCAAGCAGTGGGAGCAGGAAATCAGCGAGCGTTATTTCCCGGATGAGACGTGGGAGCATGTGCACTCAGCGAGCGATTCGGGTTCAGCAAGCGACCCCGCAAACGGTTTTGCAAGCGATTCAACCATTGATGCCGCAAGCGCGACGAAGGCGGACAGCCGGGTCAGCGAGCAAGGTGGGGAAAAAGTTGTTCCGCTTGAGCAGGCAGCAGAGGAAATCGCGGATGCACAGGACCAGGCAGCAGCAGCGGCCTTTGTGGCTTCGCAGGCGGAAGCAGCGGTTTCGGAGCCTGGACGTATTGTTGTGGAGCCGCCAGAAATGGTTGGCGGTGAACACGGAGACGGCGAGAAGACAGAAGTCGGGCAGCTAACTGAACGGACGACTGAACCAGGGCAGACAGAGCAGCTGGACGGGGCGTATGAGTCAGGTCTAGGTCCAGAAAACACGCAAGAATGGCAGCAAAGGGCAGCGAGTGACGCGGTTCATCAGGAAGGCGAGGCGCAAGCGGTCGTGCTCTCGACCGACCATGCGACGACAACCGAAGCAGATGGCGAGTTGGCGGATGCGGAACGTGGCGGCGCAAGCGCAGGAGTGGAGCGAGAGTCAGCGTTTGCAGCGGGACAAGCCGAGACAGAGGGAGAACTTCACGAAGCCGCGGCAACTGCGGAGATCGCGGAGGGGCAGGCACAGCCTGACGTGGAGCTTGTGGTCGTGCGAGAACAAGCGGGTGCAGGTGAAGCGGTTGAAACCGCGGAAGCAGCGGGGGCGACGTTAACAGCGCAGGGGCGTTCGGTGACCGACGAGAGCGATATGCAGGCGCAGCAAAAGCTGATCGCAGCGCTAGGCGACGCCGTGCGCACAGGAATCGAGGAGGGCTTCGCGGCTGTTCACGGACAAGGGCAAATAGTCGATAGCGCCAAGCCTGCTGTTACGGGAAGCAACAATCATTTTGATGCCGATGTCAACCGTCTTTTGGCGCGTGCGATGCCGGAGTCGGGCGGTGAAGCTTCGTCTGTAGCGAGTGTGAAGCAGCCGGAGTCGGGTGAAGCAACGTTGACCGTGTCGGGAGCGAAGTCAGGGGCGGATGAAGCAACGTCGACTGTGGTGGGAGCGAAGCTGGAGACGGGCGAAGGAAGCTTGACCATGGCAGTAGTGAAGCCGGAGTCGGGTGAAGTGACGCTGACTGTGGCGGGAGCGCAGTCAGCGTCGGATGAAGCAACATCGACTGTGGCAGTAGTGAAGCCGGAGTCGGGTGAAGCGACGTTGACCGTGTTGGGAGCGAAGCCAGAAACGGGCGAAGAAAGCTTGCCCGTGGCAGGAGTGAAGCCAGAGTCGGATGAAGCAACGCTAACTGTGGCGGGAGTGAAGTCAGAGTCGGATGAAGCGACAATGACCGTGGCGGGAGCGAAGTCAGAGTCGGATGAAGCAACGTTGACCGTGGCGGGAGCGAAGTCAGGGTCGGATGAAGCAACGTCGACTGTGGTGGGAGCGAAGCTGGAGACGGGCGAAGGAAGCTTGACCGTGGCAGGAGCGAAGTCAGAGTCGGATGAAGCAACGCTGACCGTAGCAGGAGCGAAGCCAGAGTCGGATGAAGCAACGCTGACTGTGGTAGGAGTGAAGTCAGAGTCGGGCGAAGAAAGCTTGCCCGTGGCAGGAGTGAAGCCGGAATCGGACGAGCCAACTTTGACCGTAGCGGGAGCAAAGCTGGAATCGGCCGAAGCAACCTTGACCGTGGCAGAAGCGAAGCCAGAAACAGCCGAAGCATCCCCGGCTTTAGCGGCGGATGCTGCTACAGAGAACGCCCAACCAGCACCGCAAGCACCCGTGATCCAGCTGCCAAACGCTGGACAACAGACTGGCTTCCAGACATCGCCAGCCGCCGGGGTGGCAACACCGGGTCCGAGCGCGAATCCACCTGCAAGTACGGCGCAATCAAGCACACCATCCGAGCCAAGCGAAGCGGAAATCGCGGAACCTCCGTACTGCTTGCCGACGCTTGCGCTGTTGAATCCGAGCCCGCCGCCAAGCGATGACGACGATGAGCATACGCAGCTGCAAAAGCTGCTTTTGGAAGAAACGTTGTCCAACTTCAACGTGAGCGCAACGGTCGTCGGGATCGTCAAAGGCCCTTCCGTCACGCGCTTTGAGTTGCAGCCTGCTCCTGGCGTGAAGGTAAACAAAATTACCGGCTTGGTCGACGACATCAAGCTGAATCTGGCGGCCAAAGACATTCGGATCGAAGCGCCGATCCCGGGACGCAACGCGATCGGGATCGAGGTTCCGAATTTGGCGAGCCAGCCTGTACTGATCGAGAAGATCATCGGATCGGAAAAGTTCCAGCAGCATTCGTCGCCATTGGCTGTAGCCCTCGGCATGGACATCGGCGGCGAGCCGATTATTGCGGATATCAAAAAAATGCCGCACGGCCTGATCGCAGGCTCGACCGGATCAGGGAAAAGCGTCTGCATCAACTCGATCATCGTCAGCCTGCTTTACAAAGCGACGCCAGAACAAGTACGGCTTTTGCTGATCGATCCGAAAATGGTCGAGCTGGCACCGTACAACCATTTGCCGCACCTCGTCACACCTGTTGTGACCGACGCGAAGCAGGCGACAGCCTCGCTGAAATGGGCGGTCGAGGAAATGGAAAAGCGCTATGCCCTGTTTGTCGACGCAGGTGTGCGGGATATTGACCGCTACAACCAGACGACAGACGATCAGCTGCCGTATATCGTGATTGTCATTGACGAGTTGGCAGACTTGATGATGGTCTCCCCGCAGGATGTGGAGGATTGCATCATCCGGATTGCGCAAAAAGCGCGCGCCTGCGGCATTCATTTGCTGCTCGCGACCCAGCGGCCTTCGGTGGACGTCATTACGGGCAACATCAAGGCAAACGTGCCGACGCGTTTGGCGTTTGCCGTATTCTCGCAGGTGGATTCCCGCACGATCCTCGACCAGTCGGGGGCGGAACGGTTGCTGGGACGAGGCGACATGCTGTTCCTGGAGAGCGGCACCACCCCGGTGCGTTTGCAGGGCAACTTCGTCTCTGACGATGAGATCGAGCGCATTACGCAGGCGATCAAGAAGCAGCGCAAGCCGTCGTACCTGTTCAGCAAGGAAGATTTGGAGCAGCAGGTGCAATCTTTTGATGCAGGGGATGATCCGCTGTATATGGAGGCGCTGCTGTTCGTGGCAGACCAGGGCCAGGCTTCGGCATCCGGGCTGCAACGCCGCTTCCGGGTCGGCTACAACCGCGCTGCCCGCCTGATCGAGATGATGGAGGCGGACGGCTACGTCGCTGGACAGAGCGGAGGCAAGGCGCGGGCTGTTCTCATCACCCGCGAAGACGCCCAGGCTGTAGCGGACGGCTCGACTTTGTTGTAAAAAAATGTTGCAAAAGCAGAGGGGCTTGCCCAAGGTGGCAGGCTCTTTTTGCTAACCGAGGCAGGTAGGCAGATGCGTGTAAACACGCTGCTGTGGCAGCTTTTTTGCAAAACAGACAGCAGAATATATAAAAAGGCACCGCGCCCAGAGAAGGACGCTCCCGTCGTGCCAAACCCGCGCAACCTCATTTCGTCAGGGAGGTGCCCGTTGGCTTCACTGAGAAGTTTCCTGCTTGCAAGATCAGGCAAAATAAGATATAACTGAATTTAGTTAGATAATCTAATTGAATTACAGAGGTGATGTCATGGCAAAAGAAAGCACAGTGGATCAACAGTTGCCCAAATTAGGGATCGCTCCTTATTTGCAACTGATGAACAACACGATGGCAAAGGGAACGGATCGCAAATCGGCTCAGATGGGATTGCTGATGTTGTGGCTCAGTGACAATGTCCTAGATGTGATCGACGAGGATTTGTCTGCGTTCGGAATTACCGAGAGCAAGCTGGATTTGTTGCTTTTGCTTCTGCTGCATGAGGAAAGAGAACTGGTCACTCCTTCGGCCATCGCAGATCGGCTGGGGATTCGCCGGGCTTCTGCAACAGCTCTGCTCGACTGGCTGGAAAAAAGAAAATGGATTGCCCGCGAGCAAAGCGCCAAAGATCGCCGCATGATTCATGTCCGTATTACCGAAGAAGGAGTGGACTTGATTGACAATGTGCTGCCGACCTTTTGGGCGACTTGCGCTTCCTTGCTCGACGACTTGGATGCGGAGGAACGCAAGCTGTTTGAGAAAATTCTGGTTAAATTGAATGGAAGTATAGAAAAAAGGTTAGGGGTGGGCAGATAATTTTTTTGTGCATATAGTTAGATAGTCTTACTATTTTAAAGAGAAATTCAGGTGATGCGATGAAATCCCGTTCCCACCGTTATCGATTGTTTTCAGAAATGCTCCGGGAGGTGTTTTTTCAAGCAAAAGGGCAATGGAAGTATATTTTGGTAGCCGCTTTGTCTATCCTGGCGATTTCCGTCCTTGAATTTATCATTCCGCAGTGGACGAAAGTCGTCATTGATCAGGTCATCCCCGAGCAACAAATTGCTGCCTTGTTTGAACTGGGAGCCGCGATCGTTGGAGCTGCGCTGCTGTTGGGAGTGTTTCGGTTTGTTAGCAGCTTCGTGATGACGATTGTCAGCCAAGGAGCGATTTCACAGCTGCGGAACAAGCTGTACCGACATACCGTGAACCTGGATTTGAACTTTTTCGATCGCAACCGCACCGGCGATCTCATGTCCAGATTGACGAGTGATGTCAACCAGTTGCAGGAACTGGTTTCGGCCGACACATTATCCATTGTGGCTGATTTCTTCACGTTTATCGCCATATGCGGTTATTTGCTGTATGTCGACTGGCAACTGGCGCTCTTGCTGATGAGCACGTTTCCTTTTCTGTTCTACACGTCGCGGTTTTTCAGCGGACGAATCAAGTCGGTCTATCGAACGGTACGACAATCCTCTGCCGAATTGAGCAATCATTTGCAGGATACGTTGTCAGGGATTCGCGTGATTAAATCATTTGCCAGCGAGAACGATGAAATCGATCGATTCGCTGGACTGACCGAGATCAATCGGGCCTCAATCGTGAAAGCTTCCCGGCTGTCCGCGTCCTTCCCGCCGATTATCGAGTGGCTGAATTACATCGGAATGACACTCGTACTGCTTTTTGGTGCGTGGCAGGCGATGCACAACCACATTACCGTAGGAGACATTGTCGCCTATTTGGCTTACTTGCGTCTGCTGCAAGGACCTGTTCGTTCCTTCAGCCGAATGGTTAGTAAAATTCAACAAGCTTCGGCTGCCTATGAACGAATCCATGAAGTGCTGGTGACGGTGCCAGCAGTGCGGAACAAAGAGAGAGCGATCATTTTACCACCCATTCAAGGAGAGATTCTGTTTGACAATGTGGATTTCGCTTATGAAAAAGGCGTGCCAGTCTTGGAAAATTTTTATTTGCAAATAGAGCCTCAACAAGTTACCGCATTGGTTGGCTCGTCTGGTTCCGGGAAGTCGACCATCGCGCACTTGATTGCCCGTCTGTACGATGTGCAAAAAGGAGCGATTTTCATCGATGGGTATCCACTAACAGATGTCACGCTTGAATCGCTCCGCACGCAAATCGGGATTGTATCACAGGATGTCATCTTGCTTAACGGAACGATTCGGGACAATATTGCCTACGGAAAGCCACAGGCCACTCGCGAAGAGATCGAGGCAGCGGCGAGAGCTGCGAATGCTCTGGAGTTTATTGAAGCTTTTCCGCAAGGGTACGATACGTTGGTCGGAGAAAGGGGCGTCAAGCTGTCTGGCGGTCAAAAACAGCGGCTGTCGATCGCGAGGGCGTTGTTGAAAAATCCGCGCCTGATCATATTGGATGAAGCGACAGCGGCGTTGGATACAGAATCGGAACAACTGATCCAAAGCGCGCTCTCCACTCTGCTTCCCGGGCGAACCTGCCTGGTGATTGCCCATCGTCTCTCCACGATTCAAAGCGCCGATCACATCGTAGTTTTGGAAAAAGGCAGGATTGTCGAAGCGGGCACGCACGAAGGACTGCTGACCCTTTCCGGTCGATACAAAACGTTATACGATAAGCAGTTTCCGCAAATGATCAAAGAGAAGGAGACGCTTCTAGCTTAGTCCATTTACGCTCCAACATTTATGAAAAGAGGTGCCTTATGTCACAAGCAGCGAGTTCAGCGGTAACGAAAAGAAACTTTTCGCTCATGGCGGCGATTTTATGCTGGTCTGGCATGGCCGTCATGTCCAGTTTGTATGTAACGATCCCTTTAATCTCCTTGTTTGCCGAGCTTTATCGCATTACGCCTACGCAGGCAGCGGCTACAGGAAGTGTTTTTTCGGTCGGCTTTGCGATTGGCTGCCTGATTTATGGCGCATTATCGGATAAATACGGGCGCAAGCAAGTCATTTTGATTGGACTTGTTGCGCTTGCGGCCATCTCTTTGCTGCTTGGCATGGTCGAAAGCTTCTCCTGGATGATTGTGCTGAGAGGGTTGCAAGGCTTTGCGGCAGCTACGTTTTCGCCAGTTGCCCTTGCTTATGCGGTAGAAATGTTCCCGGCAGACAAACGGGTGACGACGATCGGATTTATCAGCACCGGGTTTTTGGTCGCAGGCATCGTCGGGCAGGTTGTCAGTAGCCTCATCAGTGAGCAGCACGGATGGAACGCCGTATTTTATCTCCTGGCAGGGGTGTATGCCTTAACAGCGGTTCTGATTCTGCGCTTCTTGCCAAAAGGAGAGATTCAACAGCCACACGCGACTATATGGGAACCTTTAAAGCAAATCGGTAAAGTATTTTCGCAAAAAAACCTTGTTCTGAGCTATGTGGTGGCATTGGTGCTGCTCATGTCTTTTGTCAGCATGTACACGGTTTTGGGCAATTACTTGAGCGGTCCCGATTTTGGCCTGAATAAAGCAGAAGTTCTTTATGTTCGCTCTGTCGGTGTTTTGGGCATGCTGATTTCTCCTTTGTCCGGAAAAGTAGCGATGCGCTTTGGGGTTCGCGCGGTTCTGCGAGGCGGATTGCTGCTGGCGATGGCAGGCTTGGCTTCGTTGGGGCTGATTGCCAGCTTGCCTTTGCTGATTGCGATGAGTGTCATTTTTGTGGCGGGCATTGCGCTCTCCGTTCCAGCGCTCGTCTCTCTCGTCGGCCAATTGGCAGGCAAGGCGCGCGGAATTGCCGTTTCGGTCTACACGTTTGTTCTATTTGCGGGAACAAGTCTCGGCCCTATTATCTCTATCCGTTTGATGGAAAGCGGCAGCTACTTGCTGACTTTTGCGTTACTGGCGCTGCTCCTCGGCATAGGTCTGCTGGCTTCGTTGCTGATTCAGCGAGAGGTGCCTGCGCCTGCGGAAAATCAGGCGTTGAAACAAACATAAGGGAAAGGCCGCTTGAACACGCGACTTTTTTGTCTATTCAACATTTTCCGACGAATTTGTTGCCGAATGATTCGGGGAGATAGTATGCTATAGGATAGATTGTGGCGATAGCTGGAAGGGGAACGAGACAATGAATCCGCTTGCAAAAAAGTATCAGCAAATTGACGAGAAGATCGTGTTGTTCAACGAGGAGTATTATCTGGGTGTGGCAAAAATCGATATTTCCGCGCTGACGCTGGAAATCAGAGAAGCGCTGTTCAATCACCTCTACGATTTCGACAGCAAAGATATGGAGCTGGAAATCGATGTATCCGAGGAGGACAAAGGGAACTGGTACCTGCAACTGCTCGTCCCGCACGTCCTCACCTTGCCAGAAGCAGCCAAAAGACGGATTGAGCAAGGCACCGAACAATTGGTTCAACACCTGTCCGAAAAGACAAGCGATCTGAACCACGTGCGTCTCATCGGTGACGAAATCTATGACTATGTGAAGCGATACAATCCGGATCTGGAGCGGATTGCCTAATAAAAAACATCTCTTCTCGCCCGGGCAAGTTCACCGGGGAGGAGGGATGTTTTTTTGTGCTGGAAAGTTAGCTTTTTGCGGTTTTGGTCGCCAGCCACGTGCAGGCGGTCTTGTTTGTCGTGGTAGCGATCCACTCGCACGGCTGCCCGTTGACAGGCGTGATCAGCCGGAGCGTGTCGCCTTTGATCCCTCCGTATTTAACCGACGAGCTGGGAGGAGTGCTGACGTAGACGATTCGCTCGTTAATCGCCACGTTGGGGAGGTAGGAAGAGTTGTCAGAGTTGTAGCCGCTCGTCAGGCTGACGGGTACGGGCACGTTTTTCATGGAAAGTGTGACTTTGTCAGCCGCTTTATGATAAAACATTTTTCCGGTGACCTGGCTGAAATCTCCGCCGTCCACGGTGAGAAAAAGCGGGTATGAACCGGAGCCGTACAGCGCAATCACATGATCGCTGCCGGAGTAGCGGTTGTTTTCCAGATACACATTGCCGCAGCGGTTCAGGTACAGGTTTTGCTTGAGGCGGGGGTCGAACGCGCAGTTGCGGACCGTCACGATTCGTTGCGCCGGGACATCCCATGGATCAAAGCTGAGCGCGTAGCCATCGATCACAGCAGCGCTATCGGCGGCCTCGAAGCAGCAGCCGTCAAACACAAGACCGACGTTGTTGTAGTCGATAGTCAGGCCGCTGCCGATTGTTTTGGCTGCGCCTTGCGAGGTTGTATGCAGAACCCAGTTGCACTGGTGGAAAGTCATGTTCCGCATGAAGTTGACCCGGTTTTTCTGCGCGGTAGCGGTATAAAAGGTAGAGGCGCTGATCGTGCCAGTCAAGCAGCTAAGGCTGAAGCTGGCAAGCGAGACGAGGTGGCTTCCCTGGACGCGAATCGGCGCTGTCGCAATCCCTTCCAGATCGAGCTGTTGGCGGCAGTGAATATTGCTCAGATTGGCGATCATCGGGAGCTTGCCGTCGTATGCTTCATTCAGCTCTACTTCAAAGCGGTCGCAGGAAACATTGACAGCGTTCAGACGCTCCAAGCCTCCGGTGACCGTGATGTCGGAGCGGGTGCGTGTCCGGTTGTCGCTCGTAAAGTCGCTGATCGACACGGAGCGGACGTAGCAGTTCGCTTCTCCGGCGAAGTAAAAATGATCGGCTACGGCATCGGTGCACCATATGTGACTCAGCAGCACGTAGTTGATATAGCTTCCAGGCCCGTCGCCGCGAATGTAGAAGTCGGCGGAGTGCTCATAGGCATATGGTTCTGGCGGAACGGGATTTTCGCGCGCATTGGAGTCGATTTTCAGATTGGACACGACAAACGAATCAGCGTCTCCGCCCACTGAGGTGATCGAAAACAGCCACCTCCAGTCCTCGGCGGTAGAATTGGCTTTTCGTTTCAAAACGGAAAAAGGACCGGCACCCTGCAGCACCAGGCTTTTGCCTTTCCCTAGTGTGACAGCCAGTCTTTTCGGTTCAATGATATAGGTTCCCGGGGGAAAATACAGCGGAATTTGCTGGTTGACCGCGGCTGCCAGCGCGGCGGATATCGCCTGCGTATCATCTGTCACCCCATCTCCTCGCGCCCCGTAGGACTTTACATCGAGCATCATGCATCAATCTCCTCCACTTTGAAAAAATAGTCAGACAAGATTAGATTGTCTTCTTTCATTTCATTCAAAAAACGAAAAAAGTTGACAACCATTTTGCAAAACAGGCAAGAGCTTGTTTGCCTGGCAAGAGTGTCCTAGTCTTCCTGAACCGTTCCTGGCCGTCCTCATCCTACTGGCATATTTGTCCTAGAACCTCCGTATGAATAAGCAAAGAGGTGGAATGTATGTCGATTTTGGTGACAGGAACTGCTGGATTCATTGGATTTCACGTAGCGAAAAGACTTTTGGAAGGAGGGGAAGTCGTATGGGGGGTGGATAATTGCAACGAGTATTACGATCCCCGCTTGAAGGCAAAAAGACTGTCGATGCTGCAAGAGTTCGAACAGTTCCACTTCTATCAAGCAGATATAGCCGATCAGACGACAATGGACGAGTTGTTCCGCAAAATGCAACCGGAGCGGGTCATCCATCTGGCGGCGCAGGCTGGAGTCAGGTATAGCCTGGAAAACCCTCACGTATACACGTCCTCCAACATCACGGGATTTTTGCATATATTGGAAGGCTGCCGGCACACAGGGGTCAAGCACTTGCTCTACGCTTCTTCCAGCTCCGTCTACGGCGGGAACAAGAAACTCCCCTTTTCCGAGGGCGACCGGGTGGATGAGCCGAACAGCCTGTACGCCGCCACGAAAAAAGCGAACGAGCTGATGGCGTACACGTACAGCCATCTGTACAACATTCCGGCGACCGGGCTGCGGTTTTTTACCGTCTACGGGCCGTGGGGCCGCCCGGACATGGCGCTCTATGCGTTCACCAAGGCGATTTTGGCGGGGGAGCCAGTGAGCATTTTCAACTACGGAAAAATGATCCGGGACTTTACTTACATTGATGATGTGGTCGAGGGCATCTTGCGACTCATGGATCGTTTGCCTGAACCAAAAGACGGAAAGGCGCCGCACAAGGTCTTGAATATCGGGAATCATCGGCCTGTGGAGCTGCTTTCGTTCCTCGAACTGCTGGAACAGAAGCTGAAACGGCCAGCCAACCGCCAGTACATGCCGATTCAGCCAGGAGACGTGGCTGCTACTTTCGCCTCGGTCGATGCGCTGTTCGCAGAAACGGGCTTTCGGCCTGATACTCCGGTCGAGGTAGGAATTTCCCGTTTTGTCGATTGGTATCTTGATTATTACGGTGATGCCCATGCGTAAAAAAGTAGGAGTCGTAGGACTCGGGTATGTGGGCTTGCCTGTTGCGGCTGCTTTTGGGCAAAAGGTTCCGGTGATCGGCTACGACGTGGACGCTGCGCGCATTGCCGCGCTACAGACAGGGCGGGATGAGACGGGAGAGCTGACGGCTGACGAGCTGGCGCGTTCAAGCATCACGTATACGGATGATCCCGGGCTGCTTGCGGAATGCGACTTTATCATCGTGACCGTGCCTACGCCTGTGGACGACGCCAAGCGCCCTGACTTGAAGGCGTTGCTGCTCGCCTCCGAGACAGTAGGAAAGCATTTGCAGCCAGGAGCGATTGTCGTCTATGAATCGACCGTATACCCTGGCGCCACGGAGGAAACGTGCATTCCGGCGCTGGAGCGCTCATCCGGGATGCGGGCAGGCGCAGAGTTTTTTGTCGGCTATTCGCCCGAGCGGATCAATCCGGGGGACAAGGAGCGCAGACTCGCCCAGATCGTCAAGGTCGTCTCCGGGCAGGATCAGGCAACGTGTGACGAGATCGCGCAAATGTACGGGCTGGTAGTCGAAGCAGGGATTCATAAAGCGTCCTCGATTCAGGTGGCAGAGGCAGCCAAGGTGATTGAAAATACGCAGCGCGACCTGAATATTGCGTTGATCAACGAATTGGCGATCATCTTTGACCGACTGGGAATCGAAACAGCCGACGTGCTGGAGGCGGCTGGAACAAAATGGAATTTTCTGCCGTTTTCGCCGGGACTGGTCGGCGGTCATTGCATTGGAGTAGACCCTTACTATTTGACCTATCAGGCGGAGCGCGTAGGCTACCATCCGCAGGTGATTTTGGCGGGACGGCGCATCAACGACGGGATGGGAAAATTCGTCGCGACCTCCCTGGTCAAGCAGATGATCTGGCGTCATATTCCGATTCAAGGCTCACGCGTCACGATTTTGGGGATGACGTTCAAGGAAAATGTGGCGGATATTCGCAACAGCAGAGTGATCGACATCGTCCATGAGCTGCGGGAATTTGGCGTGGAAGTTCAGGTGACAGACGATTTGGCAGACCCGGAGAAGACATGGTCAGAGTACGGCATCAAGCTGAGGGAATGGGACGAATTGCAGCCTGCCGATGCGCTGGTTCTGGCTGTGCCGCACGCGAAATACGTCCATCTGAGCTGGGCTGAGCTGTCGTCTTTGCTGCACCAAAACTGCGGAGTGATTGCAGATGTGAAAAGCGTGTTGAATCAAAAAACATGCCCGTCTGATATCGTTGTCTGGCGCTTGTAGATGCAGCCACGATTGCGAATCTAGACTGCCTGGAGCGGATGAATATGAGCTACCGGAAGAGAAGATTCTGGTTAAGCTTATCGGACGCAGGAATTATCAGTTTGGCTGTTTGGCTGGCCTGCCTGGTTCGATTTGATTTTTCTTTTGCCGAAATATACGAGCATCGCCCTCTTTATTTGATCATTGGACATGTGCTGTTCGTTTTGGCGGGGATGCATCTCGCCGAGTTGTACCGACCCGTCTACCGTTACGTCAGTGCGGGCGAGCTTGCCTCGATTGTCAAGGCGACGAGTTTGTCCATCCTGATTCTCGCTTTTTTCCTGAACACGCTGGGGCATTGGCTGTGGATGCCAATCCGGTTTCCGATATCTTTGTTTTTGATTGCCTGGACGTTCGTGCTTGCCGGGATCACAGGCTCGCGTTTTCTGTGGAAATGGTGGTATGAGGAACGCGACAAAAGGAGCCTGGATCGCAGGCGCACCTTGATTGTCGGGGCAGGCAGCGCAGGCGTGCTCGTTGCCAGGGAGATGCGGCGGTCGCCGCTGTCCGAGCAACGGCCGATCGCTTTCATTGACGACGAGCCGAGCAAGCAAAATTTGCGCGTGTACGGCTTGCCCGTAATCGGGAGCAGGGAAGACATCCCGCGCATCGTACAGCGGCACGCGATTTCCGATATTGTGATCGCCATGCCGTCTGCGTCGCGCCAAACGATCCGCGACATTTTTGATATTTGCAAGACGACGAAGGCAAGCGTCAAAATTTTGCCGCACGTCTCGGATATTCTCAGCGGGAAAATCAGCATGGGCATGATCCGCAACGTCAAGCTGGAGGACTTGCTCGGGCGCGAGACGGTGGAAATGAATTTAGAAGAAATCACGGGTTATTTGCGCCAGCAAGTCGTGCTTGTTACCGGAGCCGGGGGGTCTATCGGTTCGGAGCTTTGCCGTCAGATCGCTAGATTTGGCCCAGGGAAACTGCTTTTGCTCGGAAATGAGGAAAACGGCATTTTCGAGATCAGTCTGGAGCTGAAGCGAGCATTTCCTGAATTGTCTACAGCAAGCCTCATCGCAGATATACGCGATCGGCAGCGGATTGCTGCGATCATGAGCGAGTATCGTCCTGCCGTCATCTTTCACGCCGCCGCCCACAAGCATGTGCCCCTCATGGAACAAAACCCGAGTGAAGCGTTGAAAAACAACATTTTGGGAACGAAAAATGTGGCCGAATGCGCTCTGGAAGCGCAAGCCGAGCATTTCATCCTGATTTCCACCGACAAGGCCGTCAATCCGACGAGCGTGATGGGCGCCACGAAGCGCATTGCCGAGCTTTTGATCCAGGGATATAACCGCTTTGGTCACACTCGTTTTGCGGCGGTTCGCTTTGGCAATGTTCTCGGAAGCAGAGGCAGCGTCGTGCCGATTTTTCTCGATCAAATTCGGGCGGGCGGTCCGGTGACGATCACGCATCCGGAGATGGAACGGTATTTCATGACCATTCCCGAAGCGGCCCAGTTGGTCATTCAGGCTGGCGCGCTGGCGCACGGTGGCGAGATTTTCGTGCTCGACATGGGCAAACCTGTCAAAATCGTCGATATGGCGAAGGACCTGATCCGCTTGGCGGGCCTGGAGCCGGAAAAAGATATCCCGGTCGTCTACACAGGCATCCGTTCCGGTGAAAAGCTGTACGAGGAACTTTTGACGGCGGAAGAAGGGCTGACTTCGACGTGCCACGACCGCATTTTCATCGGAAAGCCGCTCGACTTTTCCTGGAGCGAGCTGTTGTCTGCGATTTCCCGTTTGGAGCAGTTGGCCAAAAAGGGCGGGCTGATCGAGGATCACTCGAAAATGATTGAAATTTTGCAGGCGGTCATTCCGAGCTATCAGTCTGCCTCCCAGCCTGTCGACGATGCCAAGCCAGTCCCTTTCTCGGTAGCCACAGGATGAAAGAGACGACGAGGAAAGAGCGAATCGCGCGGACAGCGAGGCAAAAGTGGGCGCGCATCCTGCTGGCAGGGGGGATTGCCTGTCTGGTTGGACTGGGAGGGTATGCGACTTACGTCTATTTTTCGATCAAACAGACCGTAAACAGCATGTACGTCCCGCTGCGGACGGAGAAGACCAAGGCGTCTTCCCTTCCTGCGCCAACCGTGAGGCAGCAAGAGCGAGCAGAAAAGCAAGCCCAGCCTGAACAACCTGCTGTGCAGCCGGAGAAAGCAGAAGTGCACGAACCTGTCACCTTGCTCTTGCTCGGGATCGATGAACGGGAAAACGACAAGGGGCGCTCGGATGTGATCCTCGTGTTGACGGTCAATCCGCAGACAAAATCGGCGCTGTTGGTCAGCATTCCACGGGACACGCGCACGCAGCTGGCCCATTCGAAAACGCTGGATAAAATTAACCACGCCTACGCATTTGGCGGACTGCAACAAGCCGTTGACACCGTCGAGCAATTTATTTCCGCGCCTGTCGATTACGTGGTGGCCGCCAACATGGAAGGCTTCGCCGGGATCATCGACACGTTGGGCGGTGTGGATGTCGAGAACAAGCTCGCTTTTACCTACGCCGATTATCACTTTCCGCTGGGGCCGATTCACCTGGATGGAAAGCAGGCGCTCGTGTATGCGCGCATGCGCTATGAAGACCCGCGGGGAGATTTGGGGAGAAACGAGCGACAGCAACTGCTTATCAAAGCGCTGATGCAAAAAAAGGGGGCTTTGGCGTCTCCCTCTACCTTGAACGGAGTCCTCGATACCATGGGGAAATACGTGAAGACGAACATGACCTTTGACGACATGAAAATGCTTGTTCAAAGCTACGGTACGGCCGTATCAAGCGTGGAGACGATTCGGATGGAAGGAAACGGCCAGCTGATCAACGGGATTTACTACTACATCGTAAGCCAGGGGGAGCGGGAAAAGTTGATCCGTCGGCTGTCTGCCTTTCGCGAGCAAGTCGTTGAGAAAGGCGCAGAGAAAGCCGGTGAGGCCAAGCCACTGCCGAATCAAGCGAGTGACAGCATGGAGGGGCGAAGGGGGGAGCAAAATGAATGAAACCGTGAATCTCCGGGAAATATTGCTGGTTTTGTCCAAACGCTGGGGCGTGATTCTCGCCATTACTTCCATTTTTACGATAGGAACGGCACTCATCAGTTTTTTTGCATTGACGCCGATCTATCAGGCAAAAACGGAAATTTTGGTGAATCGCTCGCTGGACTCGAATCTGGAGGGAGTGCTGTCGGTTGCCGAGATTGACTCCAATCTCAAGCTGATCGAGACGTACCGGGTCATTATCGAGAGTCCGCGAATCATGGAGAGAGTCGTGCAGACACTCGGGCCGGAAGCGAGCATGGATGAGCTGCTGCTGCATACGAAAGTAGAGCCGGTCAAAGATTCGCAAGTCATTTCTATTACAGTGGAAGACCCTGATCAAAAGCGAGCCGTGCTGATTGCCAACACGATTGCCACGACCTTCCAGGAAGAAGTGGTCAAAATGTTGAGCATGAACAACGTGCACATTTTGGCGGAAGCGCGCGATAACCCGGCAGCCAAGCCTGTCAGTCCGAAGCCGCTGCTCAACTCGATTATCGGCTTTGTGCTTGGGCTGGCTACTTCTGTAGGCGTTGTGTTTTTCATGGAGCATCTCGATACACGGCTGAGATCGGAAAAGGAAGTGGAGGAATATTTGGGCCTGCCTGTGCTCGCCACCATCGCCGTCATCGACAAAAAGACAAAGAAGCACTTGCGGCAAAAAAGGGCGGAGGAGGTAAGAAGCGAGTATGAGAAGGCAGAAGCCTGACGATCGTTACCAGAAGCTGATCGCCCATTGGGAGCCACTGTCTCCCCTGGTGGAAGGCTACCGCACCTTGAAGCTGAACATTTCGTTTTCCACACAGGGACAAAGGTTGCAGACGGTTTTGGTGAGCAGCCCGGGGCCATCGGAGGGCAAGACGATTACGGCAGCCAACTTGTCGCTGATGATGGCAAAAGATCGGCGCAAGACGGTGCTGATCGATTTCGACTTGCGCAATCCGCGCATTCATTTCACGTTTGAGATGCCGAATTTGTACGGGATCAGTTCTTATATGACCGGGATGTGCCAGTTTTCCGACATCATTCAGGATGCGGGCGTTCCGAATTTGTCGATCGTGACAGCGGGGCCGATTCCCCACAATCCGGCTGAACTGTTGGGAACGCCGCGACTGGGGGAATTGCTGGAGCAGCTGCGCAACAACTTTGACATGATCGTCGTGGACAGTCCTCCGCTCATTGTGAGCGATGCCATGGTGCTGGCGAGAGAGACGGACGGGTGCATTCTCGTCGTGGACGCGAGCAAAACAAAGCGGGATTCGGCCGTTCGCGCAGTCGAGCAGCTGAAGACGGCCGGGGCCAACCTGCTCGGGGTTGTTCTCAACAACAAAAAGCTCGGGAAGAGAGAAGGCTATTACGGTTATGGGTATATGGAATAGTCAAGTCAGAAGCGGGGGCGAGTAATGGATGAATGCCCTCAAACTTGTTTGGCAGCAGCAGTTGGCCAAAGTCCGCAACAATCGGGACGTTCATGAAGTATTGCACGGTTCAGCGATTACGTTTCTGTTCCGGCTTTTCGGGTTTGTTCTGCTCTATTCGTTGCAGCTGTTTATTGCCAGGGAGTACGGGGCAGGCAATCTGGGCATTTACTCGCTGACGATCACGCTGCTCAACATCGGGATGGTGCTGGCGCTGTTTGGCACCGACACGGCGATCATCCGCTTGCTGGCCGAGTATCGGGCGCAGGGGGCGTCCCAGCGGATTCGGCAGCTGTTCAACAAGGTTGCGGTCTGGACATTCGTGCCCTCTCTCTTGCTTTCGGGACTGTTCTATTTGTTTGCCGAGCCGATCTCCAGCTATGTGTTTGCCAACGAGCTGCCTGCGCAAACGTTGCGGGTGATGGCCTGGATGCTGCCGTTTGTCTCGCTTGCCAGACTGTACGCTTCGGCTTTCCGCGCCCTGCATCGCGTGACGGCGTCCGTGATCGTCGATACGGTGGGCATGCGCTTCCTCCATCTGCTGTTTCTCGTGATCGCGCTGCCCTTGCTTGCTCCGACCCCCAATCTGTTGATCGGCTTGCTCGCAGTCGCTGTCATTTTGAACACGCTGATCGGCATGGGGAAGTGGCATGTTGTGTCGCGAAGCATGAACGCGGGCATTCAGCCGCGCGAGATGGAGGAAGGCCAGGCCATCGGCTTTCGCACGCTTTGCGCTATGGCGATTCCGATGTACCTGAGCGCCTCGATGGAGCTGATCATGAGCTGGACAGACACGATCATGCTGGGGATTTTTACAGACGCGGAAACAGTCGGAGTGTACAGCGTCGTCATTCGTCTCTCGATGGTGACCAGCTTTGCGCTCATCTCCATCAACACGATTCTCTCCCCGAAATTTTCCGAGATGTACGCCCGTGGGGATATGGACGGGCTGAGAAAAATGATTGCGTTTGCCAATCGGCTCATTTTCTTCGCATCTGCTCCGATCAATTTGCTGGTCGCCATTTTTGCCGCCCCGTTGCTTACCTTGTTCGGCGAAGAGTTCGCTGGCAGCAGTCTCGTCCTCGTCATTCTTTGTCTGGGGCAGTTTATCAACTTTTCTTCCGGCAGCGTCATTCCGCTTTTGACGATGACGGGCCGCCAGAAAACGTCGCGCAACATCCTGGTTTTTTCAGCCTTGCTCAACATTTGCGGCAACTGCCTGTTGATTCCCTGGCTTGGCATTACAGGAGCAGCAATCGCCACCGCTATCAGCCTGAGCTGTCGAGATATCTGTGCTTCGTATTGGGCATACCGATATTTCGGTTTCCGCACGTGGTATATCCCGTTCTTCTCTGAAAAAAATTCCGTCTTGATACGAAGACGAGGTAATGAAGAAGGTGGCTTACGGTGAAGGAAGACTTGTATCCGAACATGTTTTGGGACAGCGAGAAGATTCGAGATTGCCGGATTCAGGTGCAAAAGCCATGGGTTCGCGAGGAGTTTTGGTCGTACTATTTCTCCAGGCGCATCTCGATTTACTTGAGTCTGTTTTTGGCAAAAAGAAAAGGGGTTTCCCCGAATGCCATCACGATCGCGGGAATCGCTGCCGGGCTGATCGCCGCAGCAGCTTTCATGTACGGATCAGCCGCGGCCTTTTTGATCGGGTGTTTTTTCTACCAAATGTGCTACCTCGCTGACTGCGTCGACGGAGAAGTCGCCCGGATCAAAAACCAGAACAGCGCAGGGGGCGTCTGGCTCGATATCGGATTGAACTACTCGCTGTACCTCGTCTCGTTCAGCGTCATCTACGGCGTCGCCAGCAGCCAGCCGACGCTCGGGCCGTACTTGATCTACCTGATCCTGTTTACGATTTTTACGGAAATATTGGCGACGAACGGTTCGGATCTCGCTTTTGGTCAAGGGAAAATCTCGCACGAAACCGTATCCATGCGCAAGCGCAGCAGATGGCTCGATGCCGGAGTGTTTCTGTTCCTGACCCAGACAGGCTTCCAGAGTGGCGTGCTGATCGCCGCGCTCATGTGGGCATTTAGCGGACAGCATCAGTTTCTCGATTTGTGGACGGGGTATCATCTGCTGGTGGGACTCCTCAGAGCGCTATACAAGCTGAAACTGAACATCAAGTATGTCACTTCATCGAGACAAGAGGGAGGGGAAGCACATGAAGGCTCTGCTCATGGCGGCAGGACTCGGATCAAGGATCAGCGGGCAAATTGACGGCAGCCCGAAATGCACGATCGATATCGGCAACCAGGCGTTGATCGAAAATACGATTTTGGAGTTGAAGCGAAAAGGGATTCACGAGATTGCCATGGTCGTCGGATACCGTGCTCACGTGATTACCAGTCTGCTTGGCGGCGAAAACATCCGCTTTTTTCACAACCCGTTTTACGATCGCACCAACAGCATCGCCTCCATGTGGTTTGCCCGCGATTTTCTGACGGACAGCGACTGCCTCTTGCTCAACGCGGATGTTTATTTTGAAGAGCAAGTATTGGATGTCGTGCTCCAGGAGACGAGGAGTCCGGTCATGTTCGCCGACCCTTTTCGCAGGGCGGAAGGCGATTACAAATTCGGCTACGAAAACGGCCTTTTGCAAAAGCACGGCAAAGAACTCCCCCTGGAGGAGACGACAGGGGAATACGTCGGGATTGCCCGGCTGCACCGCGAGTTTGTCCCGATCTTTCAGGAGCGGCTGCAAAGTCTGATTTTGCAGCGGCAGCACGATTTGTGGTGGGAAAATGTTCTGTATTCGTTTTTGGGAGAAAGAGACGTGCATGTGGCGCAAATACCGCCGGGGCTGTTCTGGGCAGAGGTAGATACATGGGAGGACTACAAGCGGATTCTTCATTTTACGAATCATTTGGCGCATATGTAGGCGATGGCTAAAGCAAAGCTCTCGCTGGACAAAGTTCTGCTGTTTCTCTACGTACTGCTGAAGCCCTTCTACTTCTTCCCGAGCGGAAATCCGCAAATTGCCGATTTTGTCATGATGCTTCTCATCGCGTATACGTTTTTGTTTCAGCTGAAATGGCTGGAACGCAAATACCGTTTTTTCGTCGTGATTACGCTGTTATTTTTATACGATATTTTGCTGGTGAACGGGATTTGGGCGATCGCTTTGGGCGGCGTCATGGAAGTGTTTGAGTCGACGAAATGGTATTTGTACAACGGAGCGGTCATGCTGACCATCATCGTGCTGGGCCAGCGTGATCCCCGCGGCTATGCGAAATGGCTGTTTTGGGCCGTCGCCTGTTCGCTTGCTGTGCAGACACTTGCGCTGCTCTTTGGACTTGCCCCGGGGGAGCACGACTTCCGTCAGGCGCTGTTTTTCAACAACCCGAATCAGCTCGGCTACTACGGCTTGCTTTGTCTCGGGATTTGCCTGTTTTGCGCCCGCTTTTTTCCTGTCAAATCGCTCTACCTGTTTCTCGTCATCGGCTGCTCGCTGAGCGTGATTGCCGCCTCGTTGTCCAAAGCAGCGATCTTGAGTGCCGTGCTGATGTACCTTGTGTTTCTGTTCGTCTCGTCAAAAGAGCGGACAGGGCTTTTTTGGCAAAACGTGGTGTGTGTGCTCGCTCTCTTTTTTCTGCTGTTTTGCGTATCGCTGTACACGAATGAAAACGTATTGCACGATGCGACCATTTACACACAAGTAAAAGAGCGGATGGAAACATTGGGGGAGGACTCGGACGACAATTTGGCATCCAGAGGCTACGACAGGATCGCCAATCATCCGCAGTACGTGTTTTTCGGTGCCGGAGAAGGGCAGTATGAGCGGTTTGAGAGCACGATTACGCTCGAACTGCACTCGACGATTGCCAATCTGTTCTTTTCGTACGGCATTGTGGGCACGCTGCTGTTTTTGCTGCTTTTGTACGCTGGCGTGAGAGGGCATCGGCTGTACTCCTGGTATCCGCTCTTTTTTCAAATTGTGTACGGCTTGACGCACAACGGCATCCGCGAAACGTTTTTCTGGATCTTGCTGGCGCTCTATTGTGTGACAGCCGGACTGAGTCTTGGCTCAATCAAAAATGGCGGTGACCTGCATGGGAAAAATCTTGCAAATTTGCGCAATTGACCGATCAGTGGAAAGCTTGCTGCTGCCGCTGATCGAAAAGCTGACGGACGAAGGCCACGAAGTGCATACCGCTTGCACGGATACCGGACGGTTCGCGTCGCTGCGGGCTATGGACCACGTCCTTTGGCATATCCCGATCAAACGTAAAATCGCCCCCGTCTCCAATTGCCGTTCCATCCACGCCCTGTACCGGCTGATGAAGCAGGAGCAGTACGATGCGGTGCACGTTCACACGCCGATAGCCGCGGTTCTCGGGCGGGTGGCAGCGAAGCTCGCGGGCGTCCGTCCGGTCATTTATACGGCGCACGGCTATTACTTCCACGACGGAATGAGCAGGGGCGAGTACCAGTTTTACTACGGGCTGGAAAAGTGGTTCGCCAAGCACCTGACAGACTACTTGCTCTTGCAAAGCAGGGAGGATTACGAATTGAGCGTGCAGGAAGGTTTTGCCCCTCCGGAGCGGATCGTGCACCTCGGAAACGGGGTGGATGTGGAACGCCGCTTCCATCCGCAGGCAGTCACGAGCGAGGAGGCTGCGCAAGTGCGCGCTGCTCTCGGCATCGGCCAGGAAGAGCTGGTCATCGCGTACGTGGGCCGGATGGTGAGCGAAAAAGGGATATTCGAGCTGCTGGAGGCGTTTCACAGGCTGGCGAGAGAATCGTCGCGCGTGCGTCTTTTGCTGGTGGGGGAAGTATTGGCGAGCGAGCGGGACCAGCGCGGACAAGATTTGCAGCAGCTTTGCCTGTCGCATCCGCAAATCGTCCTGACCGGATTTCGCTCGGACATCCCGCAGTTGCTTGCGGCAAGCGACATCTTCGTCCTGCCTTCCCACCGCGAAGGCTTGCCCCGGTCGATCATCGAAGCGATGGCGATGGGCAAGCCGATCGTCGCCACGAACATTCGCGGCTGCCGGGAAGAAGTGACGGACGGCGTGAATGGACTTTTGGTAGAGCCAAAGCATAGCGAATATTTGTACAAGGCTTTGAAAAAGCTCGCTTTGGACGCCAGGCTTCGCGAAGCGTACGGACAAAACAGCCGCTACCTTGCGGAGGAGCATTTCAACGAGCGACATGTCCTCGACAGGCAAGCCCGCCTGTTCGCCGACTTGATCGCCGTCAAAACAAAGCCGCCGCGCACGGAAAAGGAGGTTGACGAACGGATTGGGCACAACAGGAGCGTTGGTCATATCCCTTGATTTTGAACTGTACTGGGGCGTGCGCGACAAAAGAGCGCTGTCTTCCTGCCAGGAAAATTTGCACGGAACTCGCCAGGTCATTCCCGCCATTTTGGAGCTTTTTCAAAAATACGAGATTCACGCTACCTGGGCGACGGTCGGCTTTTTGTTCTGCGAGTCGCGCGAGGAACTGATGAGCACGCTTCCCGGACTGTTGCCAGACTATGCAGACGCCAACTTGTCGCCTTACCGTTACTTGCAGTCGGGAACAGTGGGAGAACGCGAGCAGGCCGATCCGTATCACTACGCCCCGTCCCTCATTCGACTGATCTCCTCCTACCCGCACCAGTTTATCGGCAGCCACACGCACTCCCACTACTATTGCCTGGAGCCGGGACAGACCGCCCAGACGTTTGCAGCAGATTTGGCCGCCTGCAAAAAAGTGGCGCGCAAGAAAGGACATTCCCCGACGAGCATCGTTTTTCCGCGCAACCAGCTCCAGCCTGCCTATTTGGCGCTCTGCAAAAAGCACGGCTTCACTTCGTACCGCGGAAACGAGTCAGCGTGGATGTACCGCGCCGGGCCGGGAGCGGAAGACTCGCTGTTCAAACGGGCTTTGCGGCTTGCCGACTCGTACGTCAATTTGAGCGGACATCACGCTTACGACAAGCTGTTCACGAGTCGGGAAGGGCTTGTCAACGTCCCTTCCAGCCGTTTTTTGCGGCCTTATTCGCCCAAGCTTCGCTGGCTGGAAGAGCTTCGGTATGCACGGCTCAGGCGCGACTTGCTGTTTGCCGCGAAACATCAGCGACTGTATCACTTGTGGTGGCACCCGGAAAACTTCGGCAGCTATCCGGCGGAAAATGTGCGTTTTCTGGAGCGGCTTCTCGCCTATTTTGCCGATTTGCGCCGCCAGTACGGGATGCAGAGTCTCAGCATGGAGGAGGCGGCAGCGGACTGGAACAAGCAAAAGGAGGGGCGGCATGAAGCTTTTGTTTGATCGGCTGGTCGCTTTGTCGCTGTTAATCGCGGTTTCGCCTCTGCTGCTCGTGTTGTCCGTGTTGATTCGCTGCAAGCTCGGTGCCCCGGTCTTTTTCGTCCAGGAGCGCCCGGGCCGCTACGGAAAGCCCTTTTTCATCTATAAGTTTCGCACGATGACCGACCAGCGGGACACGTCCGGCGAGTTGCTATCAGACGCCCAGAGGCTGACGCCATTCGGCATGATGCTCAGGAAATACAGCCTGGATGAGCTGCCGCAGTTGTGGAATGTGTTGAAGGGCGAGCTGAGTCTCGTCGGGCCGAGGCCGCTGCTCATGGAGTATCTCCCGCTGTATACCCCCCGGCAAATGAAACGGCACGATGTGCTGCCGGGCATTACCGGATGGGCGCAAGTCAACGGACGAAACGCGATTACATGGGAGCAAAAATTCGAACTGGATGTCTGGTACGTGGAAAATCGCAGCTTTCTCCTCGACATGAAAATATTGCTGTTGACCGTCAAGCGGGTCTTGCAAAAAACCGGAATCAGTCATGAAGGCTGCGTCACGATGGAAAAATTCACGGGAAGCAAACAGGCAGAGCAGGCTAGGAGGGACTTGCGTGAGTTTGATCGTGCTTACGAATCAGGATGACTGGACGTGCTGTATGCGCGAGGTGGCGCATTTGGACATTTCCTACACAAAAGAGTACGTAAGCCTGTACGCCGAGCGAGAAGGGGGAGTGCCGGAAGCAGTGTTCTTCTCAGAGGGAGAGGAGCGGATTTTTTATCCGTATGTGGTGCGCTCCCTCGACTCGTTCCTCCCGGGCTATTCGGATATCGTATCGATCGGGTACGGCGGCCCGTCGCTGTGTTCCAAGCAAAGCGTGGTCCAGTCGTTTTCCGCGCAGTTTCACGCCTATTGCCAGAGCAAAAAGTACGTCACGGAAACGGTGCGTTTTCATCCGCTTTTGAACAACGCCGAACTGTTTCGCGATCAGATGCAGCTTGATCTCGTGCGCGAAACGATTGCTGTCGATGTGCGGCCCTCGCTCGCCCAGATTCAGGCGCAGTACAGTCAAAATGTCAGGCGCAATATGAAAAAGGCCAAAGACCATGCGGTGAGAATAGTGGAAGGAAAAAGCAATCATGACCTCGCGGCTTTCATTTCGTTGTATCGCGAGACGATGGAGCGCAATCACGCTGGCGCTTCCTATTATTATGACAATCCGTTTTTTGCCGGACTGTTGCAGGAAACGGCGCTGTGCAAGCCGCGACTGTTGCTGGCGATTCACGATGACATCGCGGTAGCGGGCGCGATCATGCTGTGCGGCAGCCGTTATGCCCATTTCCATCTGGGAGCATCGCACACGGAGGACATGCCGCTCGGGATCAATCATTTGCTGTTCGATGCGATGATTTCGCTGGCGAAGGAGGACGGACTGGATTACTTGCTGCTCGGGGGAGGAAATCAGGAGCAAGACGGTCTGTTTCGCTTCAAGGCATCGTTTACAAAAGATGCGCCTTATCCTTACTGGATGGGCAAGCGTGTGCACGACGAAGAGGTGTACCAGGTGCTATGCGAACAAAATCGGGCGGATGACGCGGGAAGTTCGACTTTTTTTCCCGCCTACCGCGCATGGGGGAAATGAATATGGGGGAACAATCGCGCATTTTTTTGTCGCCGCCGCACATGGGAACAGAGGAGCAGGAGCTTGTTGCCCACGCCTTCGCCTCCAACTGGATTGCGCCGCTCGGGGAGCATGTCGATGCGTTTGAGCACGAAGTCGCCCGGTATGTCGGGACAAAAGGAGCGCTTGCCGTCTCGTCAGGCACGGCGGCCATCCATCTGGGGCTGCGCTTGGCCGGGGTCGGGCCGGGCGATCTCGTGTTTTGCTCCAGTCTGACTTTTGTGGCGAGCGCCAATCCGATCTTGTACTTGGGAGCCACTCCCGTCTTTATCGATTCCGATGAAGCGACCTGGAACATGTCGGAGGCGGCGCTTGCGAGAGCGCTGCGAGAAGCAAACGAGCTAGGGCAATTGCCCAAGGCTGTCGTCATCGTTCACTTGTACGGGCAAAGCGCCGACATGGGGCCGCTCATTGCGCTGTGCGAGCAATACAAGGTCGCGGTCGTGGAAGACGCGGCAGAGTCGCTGGGCGCCGACTACAAAGGGAGAATGAGCGGCTCCTTGGGGCATTTCGGCATTTTTTCGTTCAACGGCAACAAAATCATTACGACCTCCGGCGGGGGCATGCTCGTCTCGGACGATCTCGAAGCTTTGGAGCGAGCGCGGTTTTGGGCGATGCAGGCCCGCGAGCGGGAACGCCATTATGAACATGTGCAGATGGGCTACAACTATCGGTTGAGCAATTTGCTGGCGGCTGTCGGCAGAGGGCAATTGCGCGTGCTGGAGGAGCGGGTGGCGGCGAGAAGGCGAATCTATCAACGCTATGCAGCGGCGCTTCAGCCGTATGCTGGCATCACCTTCATGCCGGAATCTCCGACAGGGAGAGCGACGCGCTGGCTGACGGCGCTGACGGTTGACCCCGAGCAGGCCGGAATTACCGCAACGCAACTGATTGATGCATTGGAAAAGGCAAACATCGAGGCGCGGCCCGTGTGGAAGCCGATGCACCGCCAGCCGCTGTTTGCAGGGTGCCGCTACTACCCGCACGAGCCGGGGTACAGCGTGTCTGACGAGCTGTACGCGCGTGGCATCTGCCTTCCTTCCGGCTCCAGTCTGGGCGACGAACAGCAGGAGCGGGTCATTTCCGTGATCAGGAGCTGCCTGTCGGGACGCGCGAAGGAGGTCGGTCATGTACACTTATGAGCAGCTTGCCGAGTGGCGAAAGCTTTGTCAATCTTCGTTTTTCCTGCTGGATACGGCCAGGCTCCGCGACAACTACCGACGGTTTTACGAAGCGTTTGCCAGTCGCTATGAGCAGGTGAGCGTTGCCTACTCGTACAAGACGAACTACGTGCCGTTTGTCTGCCAATCTTTGCACCAGCTCGGGGCG
Source organism: Brevibacillus sp. 1238 (assembly GCF_029892995.1). Taxonomy (NCBI): domain Bacteria; kingdom Bacillati; phylum Bacillota; class Bacilli; order Caryophanales; family Paenibacillaceae; genus Brevibacillus; species Brevibacillus sp. 1238. Next base: position 230,182 of record NZ_JARXWC010000006.1, read on the forward strand.
CAGGCGGAGGTCGTGTCCAGGCTGGAGTACGATCTCGCCCGGAAGCTTGGTGTCGAGCCTACTGCCATCGTTTTCAACGGCCCGCTGAAAACGGCAGAAGATATTCAGCTGGCTTTGGAGCTGGGCAGCCTGGTCAATCTGGATTCGTTTTCGGAGATTGCCCCTGTGCTCACCTACGCAAGACAGCACCCTGAACAGACGGTCCGCGTCGGCTTGCGCGTCAATTTCGATTTGACGCGCGGCGGCGTCAGTCCGCTGCAAAACGGCTATGAAGTGAGCCGCTTTGGCTTTTGCGTGGAAAACGGCAGCTTTGCCCAAGCGCTGGCGCTGTTGTCTGCTGTGCCGAATGTGCGGGTCACGGGCTTGCACGGGCATTTTTCCACGAACCGCAGCGTGGGGGTGTATCGGCAAATTGCCCGCGAGCTGTGCCGACTGGGCAAAGCGCATCTCGGAGAGCGGCTTGAATTTATCGACATCGGGGGCGGATTTTACGGCGAGCTGCCCGCCACGTTCGGGATGGTCGGCGTTCCGAGCTTTGACGATTACGCTGCGGCGATCACTTCTGTACTCAAGGACGAACTGGCGGAGGCGGCACGCTTGCCGCAGTTGATTCTGGAACCGGGCATCTCGCTTGTGGCCGATGCGGTCGAGTTCGTCTGCCAGGTCGTGGATGTCAAGGTGAACCGCGGCGATCGCTTTGTGCTTGTAGACGGCAGTGTCCACAATATCAAGCCGACCATGCACGCACATCGGCTTCCCGCCACCGTCGTGACACAGAGCAACGAGGCAAGGGAAGGGACGTACCATGTCGTAGGCTATACGTGCATGGAAAAAGACTATTTGCTGCAAGGCTTTCGCGGCAAAGTGCCGGAACCGGGAGATTTTCTCGTGTTCGGGCACACGGGGGCGTACACGCTCGTGTTCAATCCGCCGTTTATTCGCGAGCGGCCGCCTGTCCTGGCTATCGCAGGCGGCGATGTCGTCGTCGCCAGGCGCAAAGAGACGCTGGCGGAGTTTTTCCCGGAGTCGCTCTATGAATTTCCGGCTGGTCAGGCTGGCAAAACAGGAGGATACGCCCAATGAATGTGCTCATGACGAGCGTAGGCCGCAGGGTCAAGCTGATCGAGTATTTCGTCCAAGAGTGGGGCAGTGCCGGCAAAATTATCGCGGTGGACTGCGATCCTACGGCTCCCGCGCTGTTCGCCGCCCATCACAGGCAGATCGTCCCGCGCATCGACGACCCGGATTACGTACAGGCATTGGAGCAAATTTGCCTGCGCTATGACATCAGGGCGGTGCTTTCCTTGATCGATCCCGAGCTTGGCGTGCTCGCCGCCCATGCCGAGCAATTTTCGCGGCTTGGCGTGCAGGCCGTCGTCTCTCGGACGGACGTGGTGGACTTGTGCCTCGATAAAAAGGCGACCTGCGATTTTTTGCGCGACCACGGGCTGCCGTGCGTTCCTACTTACACGCTGGAAGAGGCGCGAGCGGCGCTTGCCTGCGGAGAGCTTGCCTATCCGCTATTGGCGAAGCCGCGCAAAGGCAGCGCCAGCCTGGGCCTGGTCCGTATCGAGAGCGGGTCGGAGCTTGCCGCACTCGCGCAAAAGACAGAGGAGCTGATTGTCCAGCCGTTTTTGCAGGCGGAGGAATACGGCGTGGACGGCTACGCCGATCTCGTCACGGGTGAACTGACGACGCTTTTTACGCGCAAAAAAATTCGCATGCGGGCAGGCGAGACAGACCGCTCGCTGGCGATCCGGGACGAGCGGCTGACGTCGCTGGCCGCGTCGCTCGTCTCTGTCTTGCCGCTTCGCGGACCGTTCGACATCGACTGCTTTTTGCTCGGGGACCAGTACGTGATCTCCGAGATCAATCCGCGGTTCGGCGGCGGCTATCCTCATGCACACGAAAGCGGCGTGAACGCCGTCGCTGCTCTGTTCCGCAATTTGCGAAAAGAGGCGAGCAAGCCGAACGTAGGCGACTACGAAGCAGGGACGATCATGCTGAAATACGATCAGGTCATGCTCGTCCACAGCAGTCGGCTGGCGGGGGAGGAGATGTAAAAAAGCGCGGCGGTCTTGGGCGATCTGTTGTACAATGCAAGGTACGGGGGAGAAATGCCCCCCGTGAGCATTTTGACAGGAGTGTCGTCCGCTATGACTATGAGTCCCCAATTCATGCGTTATCGGTAAGAAAAGGTACAGTCTAGCCTGATCCCGCTCGTTTTTTCAAAAGGAGAGCCGGGGTTTATTTGACTGTGCCTTTTTTCATTCACCGATTTCGAATGAATGGGGTGCTTTTTTTATGCTTCCAACCAAAAAAGAGCGGCAGGCCGAACTGCTGGCCCGGCATAGCGGGATGCTTAGATGCCCGGTTTGCCACGGGACGCTGACGCTCATCCATACAGCCAGCCTTGTATGCGCCAACCGCCATTGCTTTGATGTGTCGAGACACGGCTATGTGCACCTGGCGAATGCGGGCTACCGATCGAAGTACGAGCAAGAAATGTTTTTGGCGAGAAGAACGATTTGCGAGCAAGGCTTTTTTTCTCCGCTGCACGCTGCTGTCAGTCAAAAGCTGGCGGAGTACGCAGCGACCAGCGGCGAGCCGCTGTACGTGCTGGATGCCGGGTGCGGCGAAGGTTCGCACCTGGCCCGCATTCGCGAAGAGGTGATAGCGCGACAGTCAGTCGATGTCGTCGGCGCGGGTGTCGATCTGTCCAAAGCGGGCATCGCCCTCGCAGCCAAGGCGCACCCCGAGCTGATCTGGTGCGTCGGCGATCTGGCGAATGCTCCGTTTGCCGACAATCGCTTTGCGGCCATCCTCAACGTGCTGTCGCCGTCCAATACGCGGGAGTTTGCGCGAATGCTGAAAAAAGACGGGTTCGTCATCAAGGTCGTGCCGGGCGAGCGATATTTGCTGGAACTGCGCGAGCGCCTTTATGCCCAGCCTGTAAAGCAGGTGTATTCCAATGCAGCGACGATCCAGCGCTTCGCCGCCAGCTTTTCGCTGATCGACTGCGAGCGGGTGGCGTATTCGTTTCGGCTGGACCAGCCGAGCCTGGCCGCGCTGGTCCAGATGACGCCGCTGACGTGGGGGGCCGCGCCACAGCAGTTGGCACAGGCGCATGAGCTGGAGGGCGGTGAGATTTCCGTCGAGTTTACGGTTCTTGTTGGAAGAAAATGAGTGAGGGGGCAGCGCGCGCCGCGGATAGCTTGCAGCAGTAGCGCGCCTTTTTAGGCAAAACAGAATGACGGAGAGCGCCGCCTGTACCGTTTCATTCCTTTGGGAGTGAAGGTGCGGGCGGCGTTTTTTTGCTAAAGAAACCGGGATGGAAATTCGTATCGCGCAAATGCAAAGGGCGGATATCAGCCAGTGAAAGGTTCTGTCACAACCATTGGCGCAGCCAAGTTTTTTATGCGATAGTCTCAATTTGATACAAAAAGTCTCAAAATGATCCTTCTGTCATCTCATTTTGATATGGATATTCTGTCCAGAAGGAACGGAACGGGATGAGCAAATCGCCGGGCTGCCTATCCTCATGCCTTCAACCGCCTTGGCACATTCCTTGCAATTCAAATAGTCAACCAGAATGGCAAAAGCCAGCAAAAGGAGGAAACTGCCGATGTCAGCAGAAAAAACGATACGAGCAGTGGCAAACACGAAAAAGCAGCGCGGCTCGCAAGCCGAGCGCCAGGCAATCCCTGTCTTTTTGTCCGCAGAGGAAACACAGCCTGCGCGCGACTTTCACGCGTCTTGTCCCGTCTATGCGCCGACGCCGCTCGTCCCGCTGCCGCAACTCGCCCGCGAGCTGGGAGTTGGGCATTTGCTGGTGAAGGACGAATCGCTGCGCTTTGGGCTGAACGCTTTCAAAGTGTTGGGCGCGTCTTATGCGATGGCCCGGTATTTGTACGCAAAGCTGGGGCACACGCCCGAGGGGATGAGCTTCGCTGCTCTCGGCGAGGAAGAGGCGAGAAGACAGATCGGAGAAGTGACCTTTGTCACCGCGACCGACGGCAATCACGGCCGGGCGGTTGCCTGGGCAGCGCGGGAGCTGGGCCAGCGCGCAGTCGTTTACTTGCCAAAAGGCTCGACAGCAGAACGGGTGGAAGCGATCCGCTCGCTGGGGGCACAGGCGCATGTCATCAATGGCAACTACGACGAGGCTGTCCGCCTTTCGGAAAAAGTAGCCAGGGAGCGCGGCTGGCAGGTGGTGCAAGACACGGCTTGGGAGGGCTACACGACGATTCCGGGCTGGATCATGCAAGGCTATGCGACGATGGCGGCAGAAGCGCGCGAGCAGCTGGCGGCCCTTTTGCCGGACAAAAAGCCGACGCACTTGTTTTTGCAGGCGGGCGTTGGCTCGATGGCGGCGGCTGTGCTGGGACACTTCGTCGCAGAAGCTGGCGGGGAGGAGCTGGTCAGCGTCATCGTCGAGCCGCATGCGGCGAATTGCATGGTTTTGTCTGCCGAAGCAGCGGACGGAGAGCCGCAAGTGGCGCACGGGGAGCTGGCGACGATTATGGCCGGACTCGCTTGTGGCGAGCCGAATCCGGTTGCCTGGGAAATTTTGCGCGACCATGCCGACTTCTTTGTCAGTTGTCCAGATTTCATCGCGGCAAACGGGGTGAGGATGCTGGCTGCGCCAAAAGCAGGCGACCCGCAAGTCATCAGTGGCGAAAGCGGTGCTGTTGGAGTAGGGCTGTTGGCGGCGCTAATGAACAAGCCGGAGTACAGAGGACTTGCCAAGCAACTGGGGCTAAACGAAGAGTCGGTCGTCTTGTGCTTCAGCACCGAAGGAGATACGGACCAGGATTCTTATCGGCGCATTGTTTGGGAGGGCGCGTGTTCGGCTGACGACAAGTAAAAAGGAGGAAGCGACGATGAATGTCACGATCAACCGGGAAAGACTCGTTCAACTTGTGCAAGAGTTGATTCGCATCGATTCGGTCAATCCGTACCTGGACGCGGATGGAGCAGGAGAAGCCGGGATTGCTGCGTTTATTGCCGACAAGCTCAAGTCAATCGGGCTTGAGGTAGCCGTCATTCCGATCAACGAGACGGCGTGCAACGTCATCGGGATTTTGCGCGGGAGTGGAAACGGCAAGTCGCTCATGCTGAACGGGCACATGGACACGGTGAGCGCCAAGCGCATGTCGATCCCGCCTTTTGAACCGACTGTAACCGACGGCAAAATTTTCGGCAGAGGCAGCCAGGATATGAAAGGCAGTCTCGGGGCGATGCTGGCGGCAGTCGAAGCAGTTACCCAGGCGAAAGTTCCGCTTGCGGGCGATGTGATCCTGGCGTTTGTCGCCGACGAGGAGTACAAGAGCATCGGGACGGAAGCATTGGTGCAGGACTATTCCGCAGATGCCGCGATCTGCTGCGAGCCGTCTGATTTGCAAATCGGCGTTGTGCACAGAGGCTTTGCCTGGGTCAAGTGCGAGGTGTTCGGCAAGGCGGCGCACGGCAGCAGGCCACAAGAAGGAATCGATGCGATCGTTCACGCGGGCAGGGTGCTGCGCGAGCTGGAAAGCTTGTCGGAAAAGCTGGCGCAAGAGCCGCCGCACCCGATTCTCGGGACGGCATCTGTTCACGCGTCGCTGATTCAAGGCGGAACAGAACTGTCTACGTATCCCGACTATTGCCGGATCGACTGGGAGCGCAGAACTGTGCCGAACGAGACGCAAGAACAAGTGGCTCTGGAAATCGAATCGTTGCTTGCGAAGCTGCGGGCAGAGGACGCGGCATTCCGCGCGAGTGCCGAGCTGACGTTTTGGCGCGAGCCGTTTGAGGTGGCACTGGCCGAGCCGATTTTTCTCGCCTTGCAAGCGGCTTGCGAAAAGCGGCTGGGGGCAGCGCCCGGCATTTGCGGCTTTTCCGGCTGGACAGACGCCGCACTGCTGCAAGGAGCGGGGATTCCGACCGTCCTGTTCGGCCCGGTGGGAGCGGGACTGCATTCGGCAGTGGAATACGTCGAGGTGGATAGCCTCGTGGACATGAGCTATATTTTGGCCCAAACCATTTGCGAGTTTTGCCAGGAGTAGACAGGCGGTTCCTCCTGTCGCCGCGTTATAATGAGAAAAAGACAAGCAGAGGAGGAACAAGCCGATGTCCTTGCGGGAGATTCAGAAGAGCGTGCAAAAAATCGCCCAGGCAGTCGCCGCCGTGCTGCGAGTGGAAGTAGAGATTGCCGACAGCGATTTTTTGCGAATTGCAGGGACGGGCAAAACCGAATCCGGCGTGTTGCGCACGATGGCAGGCGAAGATCATATTTACCGGGCGTCGCTTGTCAATGGCGAGCCTGTCGTGATTACCCGACCGGGGCAGGATGAAAAATGCCGCCCTTGCACGCATTATGGAAGCTGTGCGGAGACGGGGGAAATATGCTGTCCGATCCGGCTGGATGGGCAAAGCGTAGGCGTGATCGGGCTGCTCGCTTTTGACGACGAACAAAGGGAGCGGTTGTTTGCCGATGTCGAGGCGATTCTCGGCTTTTTGCAAAAAATGGCCGAGCTGATTGCGGTCAAGCTCAAAGAGCACATCATGTACACCAGGCAACAGCTCATTGCCGAAAAGCTGCGTGTCGTCATGGATGAAATGGACAAGGCAATGCTTCTGATCGATCAAAAAAACCGTATCGTCGAAGCGAATCAGCGGGCGCGGCAATATTTGCAACTCGATGCAGACGACAGTCAGGCCGCAGAATGGATTGCCGCCATTCGCTTAGCCGATGGCTCGCAGTCCGCGCCCAAGCAAGTGGCGCTTTCGGTTGGCGGAAAAGCCAAAACGTTTTTGTTCGCCATCCGCCCTGTTCAGCTTGGCGACGAGATCAAGGAGTGGGTCATTACGCTCGACGATGCGCAGGAAGTCGTCGAGATGGCGCGCCGGGTCACGGCCACAGATGCAGGGGATGCTTTTGCGGCGATTTCCGGCAACAGCCCTGCGCTGCTCCAGGCCAAAACGATCGCGCGGACAGTGGCGGGCAGCGAATCGACGATTTTGCTCCAGGGAGAGAGCGGCACGGGAAAAGAGCTGTTCGCCAAAGCGATCCATCAGGCCAGTCCGCGGCGGCAACAGCCGCTAATTTCGATCAATTGTGCGGCGATTCCCGAGCATCTGATGGAAAGCGAACTGTTCGGCTATGAAGACGGCACGTTTACCGGCGCGCGAAAAGGCGGAAAGGCAGGCGTGTTTGAGGCGGCTGGCAAAGGGACGTTGTTTCTCGACGAAATCGGGGATTTGCCGATGCACTTGCAAGGCAAGCTGCTGCGGGTGTTGCAGGAAAAAGAGTTCCAGCGGCTGGGCAGCAGCGGAAAAACGCTACCCGTCGAAGCGCGGATTATCGCCGCGACCCACCTCGATTTGCAGGAGCGGGTTGCGCAAGGCCAGTTTCGCCTCGATTTGTATTACCGCCTGCACGTCATTCCGATTCAACTGCCTGCTTTGCGGGAGCGCAGGGAAGACATTCTTTTGCTCGCCCATGAATTTCTGGCTGCGTATACAAAAACGCTGGGGAAAACGATTCGCGGCTTTTCCCAGGAGGCGCAGTCCGTGCTGTTTTGCCATGACTGGCCTGGCAACGTCCGCGAGCTGGCAAATACGGTAGAATACGCGGCCAATCTGGAAAACTCCGACTGGATACAAGCGGCAAGCCTGCCTGGACACACATTCCGGCTGCAAAAGCCTGCGGAAAGAACGGGACGCACAGATAGCAGCGAAGCGCCAAAGCCGATCGCGACGCTCAAAGAGCTGGAAAAGTCTGCTGTGGCGCAAGCTTTGAATGAAGTGCGGATGCGCAAGGGCAAAAAGGAAGAAGCAGCCGCGCTGCTCGGGATCAGCCGGGCGACGCTGTTTCGGAAAATGCGCGAGTACGGACTGTTGTGACTCTCGCGTGCTGACGTGGATGAAGAGCGAAAAGAGCCGGGGAGCTTATGGGACCGGCTTTTTGGGTTTGCGTCATTTTTGTGATATGATAGAGGGTAGAGGATAGGGGAACGAAGTTGTATGAGAGGAGTGGCATAGCATAATGAAAGAGCTGATGGGATGGGTCCGTTCGATTGCCTTTGCAATCGTCTTCGCTCTGGTTCTCGGAATCTTCGTGTTCCAGCCGTACAAGGTTGATGGTCATTCGATGGACCCTACCTTGCAAGACCAGCAACGCATTTACGTGTCCAAGCTATCGCATACGTTTTCGTATTTGCCGGACTATGGCGATATCGTCGTCATCGACAGTCGCGTGGAACGCAAAAGGTCCCTTGTGGACGATGTCGTCAGTCACCCATTGGTGGCGCTGGTGACAGGGAAAGCGGACGACGACCACTCGATGTACGTCAAGCGAGTGATTGGCAAGCCTGGCGATGTGCTGGAGTTCAAAGACAATCAGGTGTATCGCAACGGCACGGTGCTCAACGAACCGTACATCAAGGAAACGATGGAGTACGTATCCGATGGAAAAGTGACAGTGCCAGCCAACCATATTTTCGTCATGGGGGATAACCGCAACCATAGCACGGATTCCCGTGAGATCGGCTTTATTCCACTTGATCACATCATGGGCACGATGATCCAAAATCCGTTTACAAACGAAGAGAAATAGCAGGAGCAAAGGTTGTCCATTCACGGGCAACCTTTGTTTGCAACAAGAGAAGTTCTCGCATTTTTCTGGCAAGCCGCAAAAGGAGGGCTGACGATGCCCGGCATACTGATTGCAGACAGGGACGCGACAGAGCGGGCCGGGATCAGCTGGCTCGTCGCAAGCTGCGCCATCCCGTATGACAACGTACATACGGCCGGGACGATGGCGGAAGTGTTTCAGGTGATGGAAGCACACCTGCCGCAAGTCGTCTGCATGGAACTGGATATGATTGACAAGGCGCACTGGGAGCGCTTCAAACTTTTGGTCGCCCAATATCGGCCGATCGTGCTGGTCACGACTTCGGAAGCGACCTTTGAGCGGGCGATGCAAGGAATCGAGCTTTCCGCGCGGGACTTGTGGCTGAAGCCGCAAACACCTGAATACATCCGCCGCGTTTTGACGCGCTGCTGTCAGGAACGCTCAGGAGACGAACGGCTGGAGCCAGGAGCGGGGAGCGTCCAGGGGCTGCGCAAGGAAATCTCGTATCTCGACTTGTTTTTGCCCGGATCGTCGCCAGTTGGTCAGCAAAAAGTCATGCTCGCCCAATTGGAGGATGCCCGCAGACATTCGGAGCTGCTCGACTTTTTTTCCGGCTACCCGTTTCGCGACAAGCCTGTGCTGTTGCCGACCAAAGACGCGATTGCCGCTGTTTTTCCGGCAGACGCTACCTTGTCCTGGTCCCAGTGGCACCAATTTGGCAAGCGTTTGCTGATGGACTGGGAGGCGTCGAGCGATGCTCCGCTTTTTCTCGTCATCCACGATGCCGAAGATTCCGAGCAGAGCTTGCAGCAAAAATACGAGCAGGCGAGCCAGGCGCTGCACTTGCGTTTTTTCAAGGGCTATCGGCAAGTGAGCATGGTAGAAGGCAGCGTAAACTGGCTGATGATCGACCCGTTCCTGACGCCAGGCGAGCAGCGAACGTGGATCGACATGCTGCACAGCGGCAATCGCGAGCAGCTGAAGCAGTGGCTGTATGCGCATTTTTTTTACAAGGACGAGCCGTACCCCGAGCCGGGGCTGTTGCGCATTCGTCTGACCAGCATTCTCGCGCAGGTCAGGCGCTACATGAAGTCGCACGGGCTGGACAGCGCTTTACTCGAAGAAGCGTACCATCGTGTGTTTGAGACGATTTTGTACGCCCCGATCTTGTACCGGATCGTGACGGAGCTGCTGCTTTTTATCAACGAACTGCTCGATACTTTCAACAACAGGGGCGACGAGATCAAAGCGGATGTGATCGAGCAAGCGCTGCGCTACATGGAGGGGCGTTACACCGATCCGGCTTTGCGCCTGGAAGATGTGGCCCGGCATGTCGACCGCAGCCCGGCTTATTTCAGCACACTGTTTGCGCAGAAGCAAGGCAGCTCCTTCCGGCAAATTCTCACGGCGATGCGGGTGAAGGAAGCGCAGCGCCTGCTGCTGGAAACGGCGTTGTCCGTCCAGGAGGTGGCCGAGCGCAGCGGGTTCGTCAATGCCAATTACTTTAGTAAAATTTTTAAGGAAAAGACGGGTACAACCCCACGTTTGTTACGAAATCAAAAGAAAAGATAGAAATCGAAAGAAAAGAGAGTTTTTTAGAAAATTCAATCTGCTTCCCTTGATTCAATCGAAAGAAGAGGCACCAAATCGAAAGCACGGTGCCTTTTTTGTCTGTTTTCCGGCTTTTACAATATAGCTAAGAGATACACACTCTAAGGAAAAGCAGGTGGAAGCAGGATGACAACGACACAATCCATTGAGCAATTGATTCAGGCTTACTCGGGCACTGAACTGCATACAAAAGGGTGGATTCAGGAAGCGGCGCTGCGCATGCTTTTGAACAATTTGAATCCCGACGTGGCGGAGCGTACGGAAGATTTGGTCGTGTATGGCGGGATCGGGAAAGCGGCGCGCAACTGGGAATGTTTCGATGCCATTGTCAAAACATTGCAAACGTTGGAGAGTGACGAGACACTGCTGATCCAGTCCGGGAAGCCAGTGGCGGTGTTCAAGTCCCACACGGACGCGCCGCGCGTGCTTTTGGCAAACTCCAACCTCGTTCCGGCCTGGGCCAACTGGGAACACTTCCACGAGCTGGACAAAAAGGGCTTGATGATGTACGGACAGATGACAGCAGGTAGCTGGATTTACATCGGCAGCCAAGGGATCGTCCAGGGAACGTACGAGACGTTTGCGGAGCTGGCTCGCCAGCATTTTGCAGGTACACTCGCTGGCACGATCACGGTTACTGCTGGTCTCGGCGGCATGGGCGGCGCACAACCTCTGGCCGTATCGCTCAATGGCGGCGTGAGCATCAACATCGAGGTCGACCCGACACGCATCCAGCGCAGACTGGATACACGCTACCTGGATGTGATGACAGACAGCCTCGATGAAGCGATCAAAATGGCGGAGGAAGCCAAGCGGGAGAAAAAAGGCATTTCGATCGGACTTTTGGGCAATGCGCCGGAAGTGCTGAATGCGATGCTTGACCGCGGCTTTATACCGGACGTTTTGACGGACCAGACTTCTTCGCATGACCCGCTCAACGGCTACATTCCGGAGGGCATGAGCCTGGAAGCGGCCGCAGAGCTGCGCACGCGCGATCCGAAAGAATACGAGCGACGTTCCAAAGCGAGCATCGCCAACCACGTCCGCGCCATGCTGGCTTTGCAGGAGAAGGGTGCCGTTACGTTTGACTACGGCAACAACATCAGACAAGTAGCGAAAAACGAGGGTGTCGAGGACGCATTCCGCTTCCCTGGCTTTGTGCCGGCTTACATCCGCCCGCAATTTTGCGAGGGCAAAGGCCCGTTTCGCTGGGTAGCGCTGTCCGGCGATCCTGAAGATATTTACAAGACGGACGAAGTCATTCTGCGCGAGTTTTCCTATAATACGCATCTGTGCAACTGGATTCGCATGGCGCAGGAGCGGATTCAGTTCCAGGGACTTCCTTCCCGCATTTGCTGGCTGGGGTATGGCGAGCGGGCGCGTTTTGGCCAAATCATTAACGAGATGGTGGCGCGCGGCGAGCTGAAAGCGCCGATCGTCATTGGCCGCGATCACCTCGACTCTGGCTCTGTCGCTTCGCCAAACCGCGAGACGGAAGCGATGAAAGACGGCAGTGACGCTGTTTCCGACTGGCCGATCCTGAACGCGATGATCAATGCGGTAGGCGGCGCAAGCTGGGTGTCGGTGCATCACGGCGGCGGCGTCGGGATGGGGTACTCCTTGCACGCAGGTATGGTCATCGTGGCAGACGGCACGCCGGAAGCGGCGCGTCGCCTGGAGCGCGTCCTGACCAGCGACCCGGGAATGGGCATCGTCCGCCATGCGGATGCAGGCTACGAGCTGGCGATTCAGACCGCCAAGGAAAAAGGCGTCCACATCCCGATGTTGAAGGAGTAAAAGCGATGAACAAACCAGTATGGATTCGCCATGCCAGCCAGCTTGCCACGCTGGCTGGCGGCTCTCACTCTCCGGTGACAGGTGCCAGAATGAACGAGCTGTCCATCATCGAAAATGGCAGCGTCTGGCTGGAAAACGGTGTAATCGAACGCGTCGGCACAGATGAAGAACTGGCTGAGTGGTTCCGCGAACGCGCCCACGAAGCAGATGTCATTGACGCCACAGGCAAGCTGGTTACGCCTGGCCTGATTGACCCACACACACATCTGGTGCACGCAGGCACGCGACAAAACGAGTTCAACATGCGGCTCTCTGGCGCTACTTATATGGAAATCATGAACAACGGCGGCGGAATCCACGCCACGACGGCTGCGACGCGACAGGCGACGCACGACGAGCTGTATGAGCAGAGCAAGCGGCGGCTCGACCAGTTTTTGCTGCACGGAGTGACGACGGTCGAAGCGAAAAGCGGTTACGGCCTTACTTTGGAAGACGAGATCAAGCAGTTGGAAGTAGCGCAAAAGCTGCACGAAACCCACCCGGTCGACCTCGTGAGCACCTTCATGGGCGCACATGCGGTACCGCGCGAGTACAAGGAAACGCCGGATGCGTTTGTCGATCTCGTCATCGAGCAGATGATTCCCGAAGTAGCGCGCCGCAAGCTGGCCGTCTTCAACGATGTGTTTTGCGAGCGCGGCGTGTTCACTCCCGAGCAGTCGCGGCGCATTCTCGAAGCGGGCCGGGAGCACGGCCTTTTGCCGAAAATTCACGCCGATGAGATCGAGCCGTACGAGGGAGCCGAATTGGCGGCGTCTCTGGGAGCGGTGTCCGCCGATCATTTGTTGCGGGCGTCAGATGCGGGCATCGAGCGAATGGCGGAAGCAGGCGTCATCGCGGTACTGCTGCCGGGAACGGCCTTTTTCCTCATGGCGGAGTCCGCAAACGGCCGTAAAATGATTGACCGTGGCGTGGCAGTCGCGATCTCGACCGACTGCAATCCCGGCTCCTCGCCTACTGTCTCGATGCCGCTCATCATGAACCTCGGCTGCCTGAAAATGGGCATGACCCCGGCAGAAGTGCTGACGGCGGCGACGATCAATGCGGCACACGCGATCCGTTGCGCCCACGAGGTCGGCAGCATCGAGGCCGGAAAAAAAGCCGATGTTACCATTTTTGCTGTGCCTGACTTCATGACGCTGCAATACCGTTACGGTGTGAACCATGTGGATACGGTAATCAAAAACGGAGCAGTAGTCGTGGCGGGAGGGCGGCTCGTATGACGGCATACCCGTACCCGCTGCTTAAACCGCCCAGCTTTGCCTGGGACAGGAGTGCCGCGCCAGCCGAGCCAAAAGTGAGCGAATGGATCAAGACGCTAGAGGTGGCAACGGCGGGCAACACTGATTGGAGCGACTACGATGTAGCGCTGCTCGGAGTGCCGCTTTCCCGTTCGTCCATCTCGGCATCGGCCGCCAGCGAAAATCCGGATGCGATGCGGCGGGCGTGGAAATATTTTACGACGTACAACCTCGATTACGATGTCGACCTGCAATCGCTTCGCGTGGTCGATCTGGGCGACGTCAGGCAGCATGTTACCGACATCGCCCAGTGCCACCGCAACATTCGCGAAGCCATGGCGCACATGCGCACGAACCATCCTCAGCTTTTGCCCGTGATGATGGGCGGCGATCACTCGATTACGGCCATGCTGATCAAAGGCTACAAGGACGTTCACACGGACGAGCGGGTAGGCATTTTGCAGCTGGACACCCATTTTGACTTGCGCGACCTGACGGATAACGGACCTTCGAACGGCACGCCGATTCGCAATTTGATCGAAAGCAAGACGATCCAGGCCGAGGACGTTCACAACATCGGTTTGCACGGCTTTTTCAATGCCCGGTCGCTCAAGGCTTACGCGGATGAGGCAGGCGTGCGCTATACGACGCTGCGCCAGGCGCGGCAAAAAGGCGTTGCCCAAACTGTGCAGGAAGCGCTCGAACGGCTGGCGGCACAAGTCGATACGATTTATTTGACCGTCGATATGGATGTGCTCGACATCGGCTACGGGCCGGGCGTCCCTGCTTCTACTCCCGGGGGTATGCGGAGCGACGAGCTGTTTGACGCCGTCTATGAGGCAGGCTTGCACCCGAAGGTCAAAGCCATGGACATCGTATGTCTCGACCCGTACAAAGACCGGACGGAGGCGACAGTCAAAACAGCCGTTCATGTGATGCTGTCCTTTTTGACGGGATATCGGCAGCGAAAGTAATTTTTGGCGTCAAATCTGCTCCTGCAAAAGTTTTTTTGCTTGGCGAACCGTTGTTTCTCTGCTGCTGACAGAGGGACAGCGGTTTTTTGTCGAAAAAAAGCTAACTTTAGTAAGGTTCTTTTTCAAGCAAATTTTGGTAGAATTTACTTGCCATTTCTTGGGTTATCCATGACGGAAGAAAGTCAGCAGAAGACGAGGGAATGAGCCATTTTTACTATTTGCGAAAGGAGGAATGGAGAGGCCGATATGAAAAAGATGCTTTCAAGGCTGTTGTCCATGTTGTTGGTTTTTTCGCTGGTGCAGCCGATGGTGTTGCCTGAGCGTGTTGCCGTAGCCAAGGTAGAAGATCCGTTTCAAATCGTTGTCGATGAAGATTTTTTTGTAGATCCTATGGGTGCGTATCCGTACGGGGAAGCAGATGGCCTAGGAGGAAACAATCGTGTATTTGTCGGGTATGACGCTGCTTTTGGACCTGCGAATGCTGCAATGAAGTTTCATTTGGGGCCAGACAAGGTGGACTTTGGCCGAAAGATCGAATCTGCCCAATTGAAGCTTTACCTGACCAAAGTGGACAGGACAGGGGGCGAGCCTTTTCTCGACCTGTATGGAGTGGACAATGACTCCTGGTCGCAGTTGGACATGACCTTGCCTGCTACCGGCACTGCCCTTGGAAAAGCTCCCGCGTCCGGCTCGAGTTTGCAAAAGGACAGCTGGGTGTCTTTTGATGTGACTGATTACATCAAGCTCCAATCGAACGACAAAGTGGCGAGCTTTGTGCTAAAGGGTGCTCAAACCGCTCCGCCTATCCCAAATGCGCAAGTACAAGTCCTTTTTTACGACAAAGCTTCCAACAACTCACCTTTGCTTCCCAGACTCGAAATCAAGTATGTCGATAACTCCCCACCGACAGACATTTCACTCAGCAAACAATCCGTAAAAGAAAATCTGCCACCGAACACGCTGGTCGGAACATTGAGCGCGACAGACCCTGACAGCGAAGACCAAGGGAATTTGACCTTCGAGCTCGCAGGGGGCGATCAAAGCGCCTTCAAGCTGGTTGACAACAATTTGTACACAACGCAATCGTTTGACTACGAAGCGAAAAGCAGCTATTCCGTCTCGATCAAGGTAAGCGATCCGTCGGGAGGCTCATTCACCAAAGCTTTTACCATTCAAATCGAGGATGTGCAGGAGCCGCCTACCTCTGCCGAGCTGAAAATCAATGGCGGAATGCTGGTCACCGGTTCCAGTCAGGTTAATCTGCAGGCAACCGTTGTCGACCCCGATACGGGCAAGCCGTTAGAGGTGCGTTTTTCCAATGCGTCCGATCAGTGGACGGAGGACTGGAAGCCTTACAGTGCGGCTACCTCCTATAACTGGGCGCTGACTGCGGGCGACGGAGCGAAGACCGTCTATATGCAGGCGCGCGACGAGGCTCACAACCAAATTTCCGCGAGCGCCAATATCACGCTGGATACGACACCTCCTGTGGTATCTGGAGTGAGCAATAACGGCTCCTACTCGCAAGCAGTGACAATCACATTCAACGAAGGAACAGCGACATTGGACGGCGCTGTATTTGTCGGCGGCGGAACGGTAACGGCAGATGGCGACCATACATTGGTCGTGACAGATATGGCCGGCAATACGACGACCATTCGCTTTTTTCTGGACACAACTCCTCCGACGGGAACGCTTGTGATCGAAAACGGCAAGACGTTCACGACGACACGGGACGTTGCACTGACGATCACGGGGACAGACGGCGCGGGAAGTGGACAAATCCAGATGAGCTTTTCCAATGACGGAACGACTTGGTCTACTTGGGAGCAGCTTGCCGCCACCAAAGCATGGCAACTGGCTGCTGGAGACGGAAACAAGACCGTGTACATGAAGCTCAAGGATGGCGAAGGGCATGAGCAGCAATATTCTGACAGCATCATGCTGGATACGGTTCCTCCGGTAGCCACCATGTCCATTAAAGGCACGAATGCGGGCAATACGGCGACTTCCACGGCAGCAGTGAAGCTGTTGTTCGAAGCGACAGACGCTAACGGGCCGGTAGAGGTGAGCCTGTCCAACACTGACGGCGTGTTCGCGGACGGCTGGCAGCCGGTGCAACCGGAAATGTCCTGGACGCTCACGAATGGCGACGGCACCAAAACCGTCTACGCCAAATTCCGCGATCAGGCCGGGCATGAAACGAGCAAATCAGCGAGCATTTTGCTGGACACGGTTCCGCCAGTCGTGACAGGAGTTGCGGCGAACCAGATTTCCAAGCAGGCTGTTACGGTTCAGTTTTCGGAAGGAACAGCTTTGCTGAACGGCCAGCCTTTCAGCGGCGGGGATACGATCTCCCAAGACGGGGCTTACACGCTTGTCGTCACAGACGAGGCGGGCAATGTCACAACGCTGTCTTTTACCGTGGATCAGACGAAGCCGCAAGGAACGATGACGATCGGCAATGGCGACACTCACACGAATCAATCGCAAGTCAGCTTGCAGTTGAACGTGACGGATTTGACTTCCATGACCACTGTCTACTCCAATGACGGGGCCAACTGGAGTTTGCCAGAGCCGTACGCAAGCACGAAGACATGGACGCTTGCTCCCGGAGACGGAGAGAAGCGAGTCACGGCAAACATAACGGATGCAGCAGGGAATACCGCAACATTGGAAGCGACCGTCATCGTCGACCAGACGGCTCCGACCGGAAGCTTCACGATCAATGACGGCGCGAGTGCGACAAACGCGAAGCAGGTGGCACTGAAGCTGCAATACGCCGATGCCGACGATCAGTTGCAAATGCGCTTTTCTCCGACAGGCAGCGGCGATTGGTCTGGATGGGAAGCGGTACAGGAGACAAAATCGTGGACTTTGTCAGACGGGGATGGCGCGAAGACGGTATTTTTGCAAATACGCGATCGTGCTGGCAACGTGCTTGACCTGCAAAAGTCAATTACTCTCGATGCGACTGCTCCTGTCGTAACAGGCGTTGACGATGAGGGCGTGTACAACTCAGACAGGCTGATTACTTTCTCGGAAGGAACAGCTACGCTGAACGGCGCGCCATTCGCGAGCGGCGCGACTGTCACGGAGCAAGGAAACTACACGCTTGTCGTGACAGACGAAGCCGGAAACAAGACGACCGTCGTCTTCTCCATCGACAAGACGCCGCTGTTTGGCGCCTTCTCGATCAATGAAGATGCGCGGTTCACCACCTCGCGAGACGTGACCTTGCACGTGACAACAAGCAAAAGTGCGGCTGACACAAGCATGTCTTTCTCGATGGACGGTACTACCTGGAGCGTGCCAGAACCTTTTGCACTAACAAAAGCGTGGCAATTGCCAGTCGGTGACGGTGTCAAAACCGTCTATGTGAAATTGCTGCACAAATCGGGTTACATCGCGAACATGCAAGATGAAATTACGTTGGACACAACCTTGCCGTCAGGGTCGCTCAGCATTAATGGAGGGGCCAGCGTGACGCAGGATCAAACGGTCAATCTGACTGTCACCGCTACTGATGCCAATGGACCTGTCCAGGTTCGCTTCGCCAACGAAAGTAATGCGTGGAGCGCCTGGAACGATGCGGTTCCGACACAGACGTGGATGCTTTCTGCTAACGACGGGCAAAAAACCGTCCACATGCAGATGCGTGACAAGGCGGGCAATGTAGCCGACGTCTCCGCCAATATCGAGCTTGATATGGAAGCGCCTGTCGTTTCGGGCGTGGAGAACGGCAAAAGCTACAAAGACGATGTGCAGATTACGTTCAACGAAGGGACGGCAACCCTCGACGGTCAGCCGTTTACCAGCGGAACGACCGTAAGCAGTGAAGGCGAGCATGAGCTTGTCGTCACGGATGCCGCGAGCCATGTCACACGCATTGCCTTTACGATTGACAAGACTGCTCCGCAAGGCACGTTTGCCATCAACAGCGGCGCGCAAACATCCAGCTCCGTCTACGTGACGCTGAATGTAACCGCCACGGACTCGCTAGGAACGGTAGAAATGCGTTTTGCCAATGAAAACGAGGGCTGGAGCGATTGGCAACAGGTCGCTGCAAGCACGTCTTGGCGGCTCGCGTATGGCAATGGCATGAAAAAGGTGCTGCTGCAACTGCGCGACGAAGCGCATAACACGACCGAGCTGGAAGCGCAGATCAGGCTGTCTGTCTATCAGCCGCCAAGCGCGGTCAAGGTAACGGGTGTAGAGCTGGACGTTCGCCAGTTGGTGCTAAAAGCTGGCGAGACGCACGCACTGAAGGCCGTGATTCAGCCGGAAAATGCGACTGACAAGCGGGTCAAGTGGGAGAGCAGCGATCGTGCCGTAGCGGAAGTGAATGAGCAAGGCAAGGTCGTGGCCGTAGCACCTGGTACCGCGCGCATCACCGTCACAACGGCAGACGGCGGCTATACCGCAACGGCGGACGTAACCGTCAAGGCAACTGTTTCTGACGTTTTGCAGGCATCACAAAAAGCATTTCGCCTGAAGCCCAAAGAGCGGCAAAGCTTCCAAATCTTCAAAGTGGATGGCGCTAAAAAGGTCGACATCACCACGGATGAAGCGGTAGAGTATTCCACCGAAAACGATCTTGTCACGGTGACAGCGGGCGAGATTCAGGCAGGCAGCAAAACGGGCAAAGACATAATCACGGTTTCGTATGAAGGGCAAGAGCTGCACATCCCCGTTACGATTGCAAGCGGTACAGACGCCAGAATCAAGCTGCTGACTCGCAGCGAAGGCGTGCTGGAAGTAGACGAGGAGCGGCAGCTGGAGCTTGTCATGCTGGACGGTGACGAGACCGAAGATATTACCGAGCAGGCAAACTGGATATCCTCCGATCCTGAAGTCGTGGAGGTAACAGAAGAAGGCAAGCTGATCGCCAAAGCGACTGGTACCGCGGTAATTTCCGGAAAAGTGGACAAGAGCAAATTCCGGGTTCGCCTCATGGTTGTAGAGGAGAAAATCCCGGTTCGCTTGGAGGCTGCTCCTTCGTATGTGCGTCTGAAAGAAGGTCAGGAAAAGCCGATTACTTTGATCGGAACATACAGCAAAAGCTATACAGATCTCATTGCAGAAGAAGTGGAATGGGCGGTCGAGGACCCCGAGATTGCGGAAGTAGTCGACGGAAATGTGGTCGCCAAACAAGCCGGAAGAACTGCGATTACGGTCACCTACAAAGGCAAGACAGCCAAAATCACAGTAGAGGTCAGGCAGTAGCAAGCAACAGGAGAGAGGTGCCAGCTGGATGATTTAGCTGGCCCTTTCGCAATAGGATGTGCGCTTTTTCTGATCCGCCACAAGCAATCAAGGAGGCAGCGACAAAGATGGAATCAATTTTGGGAGAAATCAGAATGTTTGCCGGAGAATTTGCGCCAGTAGGCTGGGCCTTTTGCAACGGTCAATTGCTCAGCATCGCGGAAAATGATGCATTGTTCAACCTGATTGGGACGACCTATGGCGGCGATGGCATGACTACGTTTGGCCTTCCTGATTTGCGTGGGCGGGTTCCCGTCCATCAGGGAAAAAATCCGCGTACGCAAACAACCTTTTCTATCGGGGCAAAAGGGGGAACAGAGACGGTACACCTGCAGACAAACCAATTGCCGATCCACACCCACACGGTCAACGTGTCGTCAGCAGAAGGCACAGAAATCGAGCCGGGCCAGCACGTATGGGCAAAACGAATCGTGCAATTCTCGCAAAATCCCGCCGCAATCCAGATGAGCCCAGGCTCTGTAACATTTGAGGGCGGAAACCAGCCGCATTCCAACATGATGCCGTTTACCGTAATCAGCTTCATTATTGCCACGCAAGGCTATTATCCACCGCAATCATAAGGAAACTATTAACCACTGGAGGTTGACGATCATGTCAGAACCGTATGTCGGCGAAATTCGCGCCTTTGCTTTTCCTTTTCCGATGAGAGGATGGGCGCTGTGCGATGGGCAGATTTTGCCGATCAACCAAAATCAGGCGCTGTACTCCATTATCGGAACAACCTACGGAGGGGACGGAAAAACGACGTTTGCCTTGCCGGATTTGCGGGGCAGAGTGCCTGTGCATGTCGGAAATGGCGTGGGGTATGGACAAGCTGGCGGTGAGGAGGTCCATGCTCTGACGGTTCGCGAAATGCCGCAGCATCAGCACGTGGCCAAGCCTCTTGTGACAACGGGCGTAACGGAAAAAGCAGCTGCGAACGTATGGGCCAAGACGGATTATCAGGCATTTGCTGCCCAGCCTAATGCGACGATGCGCCAGGATGCTCTGCTCACAACGGGCGGGGGCCAGCCGCACTATAACATGCAGCCGTATCAGGTGTTCAATTACTGCATTGCCACCCAAGGAGTATATCCGAGCCGCGATTGATAGAGGAGGAAAACGAATGGAAGCCTATTACGGGGAAATTCGCATTTTTACAGGAAAGTTCGCTCCAAGAGGCTGGGCTTTTTGCGATGGAGCCTTAATGCAAATTCGGCAGAATACCGCTCTGTACGCCATCCTGGGCACGAGATTTGGCGGAGATGGCATAAACACCTTTGCTCTGCCTAATTTGCAAGGGGCGGCACCTATGCACCATGGAGCAGCGCCGGATTTGACGCCGCGCACGATTGGCGAGCAGGGCGGGAGCAGCGAGGTCGGACTGACGATTCAGGAGATGCCTGCGCATACGCACATTCCCAATGCAGCGGAAAAGCCGACGACGAACAATCCGGACGGGATGATCTGGGCGAACACGGAAGGCAGAGGACGTGTCTTTGCCTATGGAGCGCCGAACGCTTCGGAGCAGACTCCTTTCAGCCAAGCCGCGATTTCAGTTGCGGGTGAAGGAATGCCGCACAACAATCGACAGCCGTTTTTGGGTGTTCACTATATCATTTGTCTGGAAGGCGAATTTCCACAAAAGCCGTAACAAAAGCCTGATCTCAAAAAGAAGTGCCAGATGCGAAGCTGCCCTGCATCTGGCACTTGCTTTGTCCGATTGACCTATTGTAAGATGACAGAATATTACTGCGATACCGTTTCCTTGGGGTGATTTGATGCAGATGCCTGTCCATGATTCATCCTCGATCTCTGTCTCTGTTCAATTGAAAGAGCAACTAAAAAGTTTGATGGAACAACGAATTTATCAGCCACGCGAAACATTGCCAACAGTCCGTGCGCTATCCGGCTTTTTGCGGCTGAATCAGGATACCGTGCAAAAGGCGTACGAGGCGCTGAAAGCAGAGGGCTACGTCACGATTGGAAACGATGGCGAAGCAGTGGTTGCGGACCCGCTCCCGAGAAAAAGCGGAATGCCCGTTGCGAGTGGCATTTCTTCGCGAGAGCAGCAGAAGGATGCCGCTGTTTCACCGCCCGTTTCAG
Organism: Brevibacillus sp. 1238; assembly: GCF_029892995.1. Taxonomy (NCBI): domain Bacteria; kingdom Bacillati; phylum Bacillota; class Bacilli; order Caryophanales; family Paenibacillaceae; genus Brevibacillus; species Brevibacillus sp. 1238. The sequence continues at coordinate 251,850 of NZ_JARXWC010000006.1, forward strand.
GAAAGCCGGGACATCCGGCCAGCTTCAAGCGGGAGGAAAGGACGAAGCCAGCGATCCTGTTTGCCGAGTGCAATGTCGTGCAAGTGCAGGAGTACGCAGTCGAGCTGGAAAAAGCGACAGGCTACACGGTGAAGCCATGCCTGATCAAAGACTTGGACCAGTTTGCCACAAGCATCGTGAACGGCTACTACGATCTCGTCGTCACGACGTTTTTGCATATAGAAGAAGTGCAAAAATGGCTGGATCGTCTGGAAGGAGACAACGTGCCGATCGTCATCGGCTGCCTCCTGGATTCCAATCTCCAGTCGATCCGCGAGCTTCAGCAATTGCCGCCCGGAAGCCTGGTCGGAATCGGAGGCACGACCTGGGAGGGGGCGCACAATTTCCGCCAGTCGATTATGAATGCCGGGATGACTCATCTGGAGCTTTTGGTCGGCACGATGGAGTACCCCTCATCCCTGGATGAAGTGCTGGCGGCCAAGCCCGAGCTGATTGTCTGCACCAGCATCGTCGGTGCCTATTTGAAAAGGCAGGCGCGTTTTTTGCCGCTGCTGATTGAAGATCGCTTCTTGAATGTCCAGTCGGTGCAGTACATTCAGCAATTCGTCGAAGGCTTCCGGCAGTGAGCAAAGCAAATCCCCGGACTTGTCCGCCGATCGTTATGGTATGATGAAGGGGAGAGCTTTTCCACAAAAGGAAAAAGAGGTGCTATCATGTCAGGATTCGGAATATTTCGTGAAGTAATCACATCGGAAACCCAATTGCGGGAAATTTTCGGAGAGCCGAGCCGTCTGGTGCAAAACAAGGTGATTACCCAACTGGACGACCATTGCCGCAATTATATAGCCCAGTCGCCTTTTTTGATTATCTCGACTGCCGACGAAAAAGGAAACTGTGACGCATCCCCGCGCGGCGATGCTCCAGGCTTCGTGCACATCGTCGACGACCACCATCTGGTTATCCCGGAGCGCCCGGGCAACAAGCGGATGGATTCGATCACCAACATCCTCGTGAATCCGCACATCGGCCTGATTTTTTTGATTCCGACCTTGGAAGAAACGCTGCGGATCAACGGTCGGGCGTGCATCATCCAGGATCAGGATATTTTGGAGAAAATGGCGGTCAAAGGCAAGGTGCCGACGCATGGAATCGGCGTGCAAGTGGAAGAATGTTACGCCCATTGCGCCAAGGCGTTCATGCGCTCCGGGCTGTGGAAGCCGGACACGTGGCCTGAGGCTGGAACGACCCCGGATATCGCCAAAATGATCGCGGATCATGTGAAGCTGCCCGGTTTAGGGGCGAAAGAAGTGGCTGAGGGATTGCAGGATAGCTATAAAAATCGGTTGTACTAAAAGGTGGGCTTTTTGCCAGCTTGTATGAGACAAGTTTTCCGATCGACCAACCTGTGATATACTTTCTTAATGTAAGTACATAAACAGCGTTAGTCGGGAGGAGATCGGATGGCAACAAAAATCACGGATCGTTCCGTTTTGAACAACGGAGTGGAAATGCCTTGGTTGGGCCTGGGTGTCTGGAAAGCAAAGGAAGGCAACGAAACAGTGGCAGTCCGCTCGGCTATTGAGGCGGGTTACCGCAGTGTGGACACGGCAGCTGTCTACGGCAACGAGGAAGGCGTAGCAGAAGGTATCCGTCAGGCGGGAATCGATCGCGATCAGCTGTTCATCACGACAAAGGTTTGGAATGCGGATCAAGGCTATGAGTCGACGCTCAAAGCTTTTGACGTGAGCATGAAAAAGCTGAAGCTCGACACGCTTGATTTGTACCTGGTCCACTGGCCGGTAAAAGACAAGTTCGTGGACACGTGGAGAGCCTTGGAAAAGCTGTATCGGGACGGCTACGTGCGCGCAATCGGCGTGAGCAATTTCCACATTCACCATCTGGAAGAGCTGCGCAAGCACAGCGAAATTACGCCGGTTGTCAACCAGGTCGAATACCATCCGCTGCTCACGCAAAGGGAGCTGCATGCGTACTGCAAGGATCGCGCTATCCAGCTGGAGGCGTGGAGCCCGCTGATGCAAGGAAACCTCGATCATCCGCTGCTGGTGGAACTGGGACAAAAATACGGCAAATCGCCTGCGCAAATCGTCATTCGTTGGGATTTGCAAAACGGGGTCGTCACAATCCCGAAATCGATCACGCCTGCTCGGATTGAGCAAAATGCCGACGTCTTTGATTTTGCGTTGAGCGCGGAAGACGTGGACAAAATCAGTGCGTTGAACGAGAACAAGCGCTTTGGGCCAGACCCGGACAACTTCGATTTCTAAAATCACGGTGATAATAGCAGGGGGGCTGTCCCGAACGTCTTGCGCAGACGAAGGGGATGTGCCCCTTTTCTTTTGCCTTTTCCTGGTCGAACAAGATCAAGGCAAGCCGTGCTAAGCCGTGCTCAAAAAAGGCAAAGCCCCCGCCGGACGATTTCGTCCCGATCAGGAGCTTATGCCCGGTTTATCTGCGCCTGCGATAGGCAACGATCGTTCTGTACATGCTTTTGTCCGCGAGCTTCAAAAATAGAGAGATGTCAGGACGCAAGTTTGCTTCAATGATCCACACCCGCCCTTTTGCATCGACGCCCATGTCCAGGCCGAAAACGCGCTGACTCGTATAGTAGCGGGACAGACGCTGGGCAGCGAGCAGAGCAACCTGCCGCATGCGGGCGATGACGGCAGCGGGAGAAGCGCCGCGAATGTTCGAGCGGTGGAGGGCTGTGGAGAGCGGGAGCACTTTGCCGCCGCTGCGCTTGATGTTGGTTATGATATAGCCGCGTCCGGCCACTTTGGCAAGCATTCCGGTCACGACCCACGGCTGACCGCTTTTTCGCTGCACCATGACTCTGACGTCAAACAAAGATCCGCTGACGCGAGCCAAAGAGATGCCTCGCTGCACGAGATAGCGGCTGCTGATTTTTTTGCGCAAATACTTGTAGGTCGATTTTTTGCTGTGCTTGGTCTTGCGTTTGGCACCACGCTGGATGCGGTATTTGCTGCGGCCCAGTCCGGTTACGAGAATGACTCCGGCTCCGCCGCTGCCTGCGGCTGGCTTGGCGATCACTTTGCTGTAGCGATCGAGGAAATCGTACAAGGCGCGTTTGGAAAAGGGACGCGTGCGCGGCAATGCGCCGGACAGGGTGGAGCTTGCGCGCAAGACGTAGTATTTGGTAAGCTTGGACTCGCTTTTTTTGCCCAAAGAGGTCATTCCCCCAATCGAAACATGAAACGTCTTTTGCTTCTTCATAATGTATGTGCAGCTTGTTTCAGCGCTTGTGGGAATGTCCTTGCTGTCAAAAAATAGGTAGGATATGGCGGGGAGGGCGAAGATTCGCTCTTTACTATGCCTTTAATTTTTGTATACTGAAAAGTAGCATATTTGTTTCATCAGATGAAACGAACGGAACCAAGTAGGAAGAAGGGGTAAGAAACAATGGATGAACAAAAAGCAAACGTTCGCTCTGTCGAACGTGCTTTGGATATCCTGCTCTGTTTTACGGACGCCACAGACCTTGGGCTTAGTGAGATATCGAGTCGCCTTTCCTTGCATAAAAGCACCGTGCATCGTCTGCTGGCGACGCTGGAGAACAAGGGCTTTCTCATCCGTGATGTTCAGACGGAGAAATACCGGCTGGGCTTTCGAATCTGGGAGCTTTCGGCCAATTTGACGCATAACGATGATCCGGCTACGCTTCTCTTGCCTGAGATGGAGAGATTGCGGGATTTGGTCGAAGAAACAATCAGCCTGTATGTGCGAGATGGAAACGAGCGGATACGTATTCAGGCTGTGCAGAGCAGACAACCGATTCGCCGGGTCGCTCCGATCGGGGCGCGCATGCCACTGGCTGTGGGAGCGTCCAGCAAGGTGTTGGTGGCTTATGCCGATCCGTATGTGCTGGAGCAAGTCTTGAACGATCCGAACTGGCCCGACTTCGTGAATCAGGAAGCGTACATCGAGCAGCTCGACCAGATCAGAAGACAAGGATTTGCCACCAGTGTGGAGGAACGGGAGCTTGGGACAGCGGCGGTCGCGGTTCCGATCTTCAACCGCAACGGGCAGCTTGTCGCATCGATTGCGGCTTCTGGCCCGTCCAATCGTCTGACACCGGAAAAAATGAGCCAGTACGCGCCGTACATTATGGAAGCAGCCTATCGCATGGGAAAAATGATGAAATAACACCAAAAGCCAACACAGCTTCTGCTCAAGGAGCGTGTTGGCTTTTGGCTATTTGCGGTAGCTAAATTCCGTTTGCAGGACGCGCCAGAAAGACTGGACGGCGTTGTCGGCGAGAAAGCGCTCCCCGCGCGACCGCACGTACGCGCTCATGTCCGCGTAATAGGCCGGGTTGCGCAGCTTTTCGTAATGAAAAGCGATGTCGTGGGCATCTTGCACGAAAAGGGGATACGCTTCTCCGAGCAGAGCGAGATTGCCGATCGTCCGGGTCGTCAGCACGGGTACGCCGAGCGCCATGCATTCGATGATCCGCGACAAGTAGGAGTGGGACGGGTTTTGGTCCGGAGTGTTGTCGTAGAGCAGCGCAATGCCGATCCCGCTCTGGACGATCATTTTTTTCGTCGCCCACATCGATTTTTGCCCGTGGTCGGCTACTCCGGGCGTGCGCAGCAGAAGCTGCGCTTTCTTTTGATAGCTCCCGACGATGGACGGGTAAAGGACGCGCAGCTTCGCCTGCGGAACCGATTTGCGGATCAGGCGGATCGCTTTGGTGGCTACAGCAAGTCCATAGCGTGGTCGGATGACGCCTGCCCAGATCAGGTGCAGCGGATCTCCCGGCTGACGGATGAGCGCCCCGTCTTCCTGGTGCTCGACAAACTGGGGCAGCACCTGGATTTTGCGGTTCAGTTCCTTTTCCGCGTATTTGGCTTTGCTTAACTGGTAGCGGCGATAGCGCTCGGCGTTCGGCTCGGTCTGGAAAAAAACGACGCGGGAATGCTGAAAGATGTGATCCAGCCTGCCCATGATGTACGGATCGCGCAAATTGTACTGGACGGCCAAATACAGCAGTTTTTTGCCGAGGGACGGCTTTTTTTCCACCAGATGAAACGCTTCGTTGCGGCCGCGGATAAACAAAAAGTCGTAGTTGTGCTTTTGGTCGCGGGCAATGAGGTCGTCGACGAGCTGGTCGGATTTGTAAAAGCGGACGTGTTCAAACGTAAAGCCGCCCATCCCGTTGCGAAACTGAAAAGGGAGGACGCAGTCGAGCACGTACCGCTTGCGTTCGTTTGCCCCAAGCTTCGCCACTTTGCGGTCGAGGGAGCGCAGCAAAATAAAAAATTGCAGGACGTTCCCCTTTGGCTTGAACTCGATGAGATTGCAGGAAAAACAAATTCTCACGGGGGATTCTCTCCTTCAACAAGGCTCTTTCCCTATCGTATGGGTTTTTGGGCCATTGGCTACTGGGGGAGGAGAAATCAGCAAGCGATTTTGAGTTTTGTTTACTCGAATAAAAAACTTTACTAAAGTTAACTTAAGTGCTATCCTAGTCTTGGGTGTAACTGGAAGGGAAGGAAACAATGGCTGAAACGATTTCGTTGCGTGAGAAAAAGAAAGCGAAGACGAAGCTCGCCTTGCTGGAGGCAGCGCTTGCGCTGATCAACGAAGGCACATTCCGCAGCGTGCTTGTGGATGACATATGCGCGCAGGCAGAAGTCTCCAAGGTGACCTTTTTCAAATTTTTCCCGCAAAAAGAAGAGCTGCTGATTTATTTTATGAGCATCTGGCAGGTGCGGTGTTACAAAGAGCTGGCAGACAACGGGAAGCGAGGCTTTGCCGCCGTGCGCCACGTCTTTTCCATGGTGGCGCAATATGCGGAAAAGCAGCCTGGAATCATGCTCAGCCTGATCAGTTTTCTCGCCGAGCAAAAGATGCATCCGTGCGTTCCGGCACTGTCGGAGGCGGAACTGTCCTTGCTGTTCCCCGATGTCGAAGCGGCGCAGCGAGCAGAAATCGGCGGCAAGAACATGCACCAGATTTTTGAGCAGTGTGTGCAGGAAGCGCGCGAAGACGGACAGTTGGTTGCTCATGTCAGCAACGAAGAGGCAGTCGTTTTGTTATTCTCGATGTTTTACGGAGCGTATTTGTCGGCGCATTTGTTTCATTCTGATGATTTCATGGCTTACTATGAGCTTCATCTCAAAACGTTGACAAGGTAGGGGATTGCAGATGGCAAACGTAATGCCAGGGCGGTATACGGCAAAAGTGGATGGGTCTTACGTGGTGTTCATTATCGGTATGCGAATCAACCAGTTGCTGGCTGTGCACAAATGGGTTCCGGTGGCGAAGGCAATGGGCGGGATGATGCAGGAGCTGTATCAAAATCCCGAACTCGGGTTTTTGGGCAGCCGCTCCAGCGTCAACATGCGGACGATTACGCAGATTCAATATTGGCGGTCGTTTGAGCATTTGGAAAAGTATGCGCGGCATGCGCCCCTTCACCTGACAGCGTGGCGAAAATTCAATCAGGCGGTAGGGACGGATGGCTCGGTAGGGATTTATCACGAGACGTATCTGGTGGAAGCAGGGAACTACGAGTGCGTGTACGTCAATATGCCTGCTTTTGGCCTGGGAGAAGTGGGAGAGCTGGTTCCCGCCACAGGCAAGCGGGAATCAGCCCGGCAGCGAATCAACAAAGAATAAGCGCGTCGGCAAGCCTATTCGTTTACGAGACGAAGCAGCCATTCTTTGAGATCGACGATGCGGTTCGTTTTCGGTCGGCTGTCCGTCCCGGTGACCAAGAGCGGGACGAGTGAATCGACTTCATGCAGCGAGCCGTGTGCAGCACCTCCCAGATGGGCAGGAGAGCTTTCTGTCGCCAGCTCGTAGCCAGGCTGGGCGGTGACAACCACGTAGCGCCCAGGATGGGAGTTCAAGGCACCGTTCAGCCTGGCAAGCACATCGGGGTATTTTCCGTACGTGATGCGCTTTTTTGCCCGCTTGATATCGAGCACGCTCGCGTCACCCTGCAAGCTCCACGACTGCCCGTACTCATCTTGAAAAGGCCCGCCTGGCTTGTACGCCACCCGGCGTTTGCCATCGCTTCCGCCAGCGGAGACGACGATGGACGATCCTTCTTTGCGCGCGATGATATCGAGCCTCGGCTCGCGCTGAAGCTGAGTGACGAGCGCAGAGAGGGAGAGTTTTGGATCAAGGGCGTACACATACGCCATCCGTTCATTGGCGGCGATGACGACCTGGTCATTCGCTTGCGGAGGACGGCTGATCGGGGGGATGAGAAAAGGCGCGAGCAAGCTGCGCAGGTCGATAATAGCGGCTTGCCGATCCGCTTTTACCGCGCTTTGTGCGCTGTCTCCCATGACGATCCAACGCACTTCCTCGACCGCCTGGTCCCACGATCCAAAAGTATCAAGCAGACTTTGCAGCGCCTTGTCCGCATTTTCAATCCCGTCTATCGTCGCTGGCCCCTTTTTGTGTACCTCTGCGTCATTTTCCGGCAAGTAGGCAATGGTCAGCGGAGGCAGTCGGCTATGATCGATCAAAAAGGCGGTTTCCTGCGCAGAGAACTCATCGTTCATGCCGTATTTGCGCCAGATTCGCGTGTGCCGCTTTTGATTCGGATCGAGTTGGGCAAAGGCGGCGTAGGACATGAATGTCGGTCCCGTAACCGAAAGCTCGCCGGGAAGTTGAGCGGCCACCTCGATCAGATGGGGGATTTTCAAGGTATGGGCTGTTTTTCCGCGCCAGACAATCGCATTGATGGAAGCAGAGTCTTTGCCCAGGTCCGCGAGTTCTTCGTGGATCGTTTTTGTGTCTTTGCTCAACTGGGTTTGGTTCAATTGCTGAATGGCATCGAGCAGCACTTGCGGCTGGTCGATTTTCAGCGCTTCTTTCGGGCCGTATCCGTAGTAAATCATCCGGTTTTCCGCTTCGCTGTACCAGGAAAGTCCGGGGATGTGGTGGCGATCGGCGTAGCTTCCTGTGAGCAGCGTGCTGTCGATGGTGACAGACATCGTGGGAAAAGAACTGACGATGCGCGGGAAGTAGTGTCCTTTTGCCTGCAAAAAAGCCAGGGCAGGAGCGCGGCCTTGGCGGATGGCTTCTTGCAGGGGCTTGTCCATTAACGAATCGATCAGGATGACCACGACTGGCTTATGCGCCTGAACCGAGCCGTCGTCAGAAAGCGGGGCTGGCCCCTTTTTCTCCTGGAGCTGAAATGGTTCACCAGCCTTGCAGCCGAAAAGGGGCAGGCTGAGCAGCAAAAAGGCAAGAATGGCGCAGGTCCATCGTGACTTCATGGGTTCAATCCAATCCTTTCCATGGCAAGATTCTCTTATGTTTTGTTGCTGGCGGCTAATCTATGCGAAAAAACTCCCCTGCTGACAGCGGATGCTGTTCGTACAGGGGAGTGGGCAAGCGGTTATCCTTTTGGCAGCAAATGCGTGATTTCCACGACTTCTCCTTTGACCAAAAACAAGCGCGGGATGCGGTTGCTTAAAGTAGCCACGACTTCGTAGTTGATCGTTCCGAGCATTTCCGCGATTTCATCCACGGTAATTTCTCCGCCTTCTTGCTTGCCGTACAGGACGATTTCCTCGCCTTGCTTCGCTTTTCGCTCGCCGAGACTGACCATCAGCTGATCCATCGTCACGCGCCCGGCAATGGGCATGCGCTTGCCTTTGTACAACACAAACCCGCGGTTCGACAAAGCGCGCGAGTAGCCGTCGGCATAACCGATGGGAATCGTTCCGATGACTTCGCCTTTTTTCGCTATGTACGTCGCTCCATAGCTGATCGTGTACGGTTCCGACAGCATCGTTTTCACATACGAAAAACGCGACTTCAAACTGAGCGCGGGCACGAGCCTGATGCGATTCAGGCTGCGAATGTAAGCGGACGGATACAGTCCGTACATGCCGATGCCGAGGCGAATCATATCTGCGCTGTAATCCGGATAGGCGATGGCGGCGGCTGTATTGCACATGTGTACGGTCGGGAGCTTGAACCCGTGTTGCTCCAAATAGCGCAGGCCATTGACGAAAAGCTCGTGCTGTAGCTTGGTCAAGGTGTGGTCGGCTTCATCGGCGGTGGAAAAATGGGTGAAAATGCCATTCCAGTGCAAGTCCGGGCTGGCCTCCAATGCTTTTACGACGGAGAGCAGATTTTTCTTTGTCCGTACGCCAAGACGTCCCATCCCTGTGTCCATATTGACGTGAATGTTCAGGCGGCCGCTGAAATCGGATGCGCGGACAATTTTTTGCGCTTCTTTGATCCAGTCTACCTGGAAGGCGGATAGCTCGATATTCCAGGCGAGTGCTTCCTTGACGCGGGAGAGCGGGGTGAAACCAAGCACAAGGATCGGGGCGGTGATTCCCGCCTGGCGCAGGACAATGCCTTCCTCGATGATCGCGACAGCAAGAGAGGTTGCTCCGTACTGCAGAGCGTGGCGGGCAACGCCTACCGAACCATGTCCGTAAGCGTTCGCCTTGACCACCGCCATGATTTTCGTCTGCTTGGGAATATAGCGACGGAACGCCCGAATATTTTTCTTGATCGCATCGAGATTGACTTCGATCCACGTTTCTCGAAACAACTGTTTCACAGTATGTTCCTCCCCATTTGGTGAAATGAGAAATCCTGCTTTTTCCATAAATATTCGCTGCCCCTGCTGCTTAGGCGTGGCCTGCTTTTCGCGAAGCAAATAAAAGCAGGCCATCGGATCAATGGCCTGTACAGGGTGTGGCGACTTAAAAAGCTGGGAGGTTGTCCAGGTTGTTTTCCTTGATGCCGTCAGGCTCGCTGCGCAAAATATCCCGTCCGTACTTGTGAAACACGTCCACATGCGCCAGGTTCCCCGCCTTGGCCTCCTGCAAAGCGGTGAGGTAATCCAGCTCCCTTCCCGAGTTTGTTTTGAAGGCGATCAAATCGCCATCGTCATTTTTGCGCACGGCAACAATTTGCTCTTTGCCCGCAGCAGACGGGAGGTAGCCCTGGTCGCTTTCGCGCAAAGCCTGTTGCTCGCCTGCCGCTTTGTATTCCGCATAAATTTGTTCGAAGTTTTGCTCGCTCATGATCGTATCCCTCCTTCCCTATAAGGGTGGCTCAAGCGGGAAGAGAACATGCATTCGTTTTACAGCGACGATTTTCACCTATTGACAGTCGCTGCTAACAGGATTATATTTTGACTGACACGAAAGTCAATGAAAAAAGGGGGGAGCAGCTCGTGCCTCGCTCAAAGGAGCAGAACGAAGAAATTCGCGCCCAGCGAAAGGAAGCGATCATGCAGGGCGCTCTTGCTGTTTATGTGGAAAAGGGCTACGCAGCCGCAGATATCAAGGATGTGGCTGAGCATGCCGGAGTAGCCAGAGGATTGGTGTATTACTACTACAAAGACAAGCGCTCGTTGTTTCGCGATTTGTTTGCGCATATGTTTCAGCTCTCCAACAAGCATACCCGCTATCATTTTTCGCAGGAAGGGACAGCGGTAGAACTGTGCAAACAGTTTGCCCTCGTCATGTTCCACAATTTGTTTGAACGCTCTTTGCATGTCATGTTCTTTTTTCGCATGCGCCATGATTTGCGTGAGCTGTTTACGGGGGAAGAACTGCGTGGGCTGATGTGGCGCGACAACAATTTGCAAGTCATGGTAGATGCGCTCCGCCAAGGGATGGAGGCAGGCGATGTGCGTCAAATGTCGCCGGAGTTGCTCGCGGAGCAGTTTTGGGGAGCGATGATGCACGCGATGGGTTATTTGCACCGGAAAAAGAAGAACTTGCGCGCGGACGGACATGATATGGAACAAATCAAGGCGTTGCTCACGGATGAGATTGAAGCGGCAACTGAATCGTGCGTCTCCATGCTCCGGCCTTAACCGCGCATGTAGCTGAAGGACAAAAGGAGGATTTTTTTGCTGAAATTATTGCGTTATTTACGGCCATACCGTCAGATGGTCTTTCTGACGATGTTGTTTATGTTGCTTCAGTCGATTGCGAACTTGTATCTCCCGACGTTGATGTCACATATCGTCAACGAAGGGATCGTGAAGGAAAATACGGCTTATATATGGACAACGGGCGGCTTCATGCTGCTTGTCTCGGCAGGCGCTGCAGTTTTGTCTGTCGCGGCCAGCTACATGGCATCCCGTTCTGCTTCCGGTTTCGGGATGCGGATACGCAGCAGCGTGTTCAGTCATATTGAACGGTTCTCGCTGGAGGAGTTCGACAAGCACGGGACCGCTTCGCTGATCACGAGAACGACCAATGACATTGCCCAAGTCCAGCAGGTGCTGAACATGATGTTGCGGATGATGGTCATGGCTCCGATGATGTGTATCGGCGGGATCATCATGGCTTTGTCCAAAGACGCGGAGCTGTCCATCGTGATCATTGTGGCGATTCCGATTTTGGTCCTGGCGATTTTCGGGATCGGCTCGAAAGGGATTCCGTATTTCCAAGCCATGCAAGGCAAAATCGACAAGCTCAATCTCGTGCTGCGCGAGTCGTTGACAGGCATCCGCGTCGTGCGGGCTTTCAATCGGATTGAGCACGAGCGGGGACGCTTCAATCGCGCGAACGAAGATTTGACTGCGACAGCGATCAAAGCCAACCAGATCATGGCTGGGATGATGCCTGTCATGATGCTGATGATGAATGCCACTTCGATTGCGATCATCTGGTTTGGCGGATTGCGGATTAGCACGGGCCATATGCAAGTAGGCGATTTGATGGCCTTTTTGCAGTATGCGATGCAAATTTTGTTTTCCTTGATGATGGCGTCGATGATGTTCAGCATGGTGCCGAGAGCTTCCGCTTCAGCGGCGCGGATTCACGACGTGCTCTCGACTGAGCCGGTCATCGTCGACCGCGAGCAGGCAAGTGTAGGGAAAGCAAGCGCAGGGGGAGACGTCGTTTTTGACCAAGTGACGTTCCGCTATCCAGGCGCAGAAAAGCCCGCCCTCTCCGACATTTCTTTCGTGGCCCGGCGTGGACAGGTGACGGCCGTGATCGGAGGAACCGGCTCGGGGAAAAGCACGCTCGCCAGCCTGATCCCGCGCTTTTACGATGTCGAGAGCGGGTATGTTCAAGTAGGCGGCACGGATGTGCGCGACTGGCCGCAAAGCGAGCTGCGGACAAACATTGGCTTCGTGCCGCAAAAGGCTCTGCTGTTCACCGGGACGATTGCGGACAATATTCGTTACGGAAAAGAAGAGGCGACAACAGAGGAAATCCGGCACGCACTGGACATTGCCCAAGCCACAGACTTTATCGAGAACATGCCGGACGGATTGGATACGGTGCTCTCGCAGGGCGGAGCCAATTTGTCCGGCGGGCAAAAGCAGCGGCTTTCGATTGCCCGGGCGCTCGTTCGCCAGCCGGGCGTCTACATTTTTGACGACAGCTTTTCGGCGCTTGATTTCAAAACAGATGCCAAGCTGAGAGCTGCCTTGAAAAGCGAAACGCAGGAGGCGACGGTCATCATCGTGGCACAGCGGGTCAACACGGTGATGGACGCTGACCAGATCATCGTGCTGGAGGAAGGCAGAGTGGCGGGGATCGGCACACACCGCGAGCTGCTTGCCACCTGTAGCATCTACCAGGAGATTGTCACATCCCAACTGACAGAGGAGGAACTCGCATGAAGGAAAATCAACAACGACCTCCCCAAGGGCCAGGCGGGCAAAGGCCGATGGGCTTCGGCGGGCCTGGAATGCTGACAATGCCTGGTCAGAAGGCAAAAGATTTCAAAGGGACGCTGCGCCGCTTGCTCGGCTATTTGAAGCCGTATCGCTTCCAGCTGTTCATCGTCTTTTTGACCGCTGCACTCAGTACGATTTTCGGTATTCTCAGTCCGAAGCTGCTGGGGAATGCAACGACTACGATTTTCGAAGGGTTCATGGGCAAGGTGAAGGGAGTACCTGGGGCGACGTTCGATTTTTCTGCGATCTGGCAAATTATCGTGACGCTGATCGGGCTGTATTTGTTTTCGTCTCTGTTTGCCTATATTCAGCAATACGTGATGGCTTCTGTCGCGCAAAAGACCGTGTATGCTTTGCGCAAAGAAGTAAATGAAAAGCTGGCGCGGCTGCCGCTGAAATACTTTGACGAGCGCACGTATGGCGAGATCATGAGCCGGGTCGTCAACGATGTGGATACGATCAGCGGGACGTTGCAGCAAAGCTTGACGCAGACGATCACGTCGATCATCACGCTGGTGGGGGTAGTCGTCATGATGCTGACGATCAGTCCGCTGATGACGGTGATTTTGATGCTGACCTTGCCGCTTAGCGTCGTTGTGATCAAACTGGTGGCTTCCCGCTCGATGCCGCATTTCAAAGGACAGCAGCAAGCGCTCGGCGAACTGAACGGTCACGTGGAAGAAATGTACACGGGGCATAAAATCGTCAAAGCGTTTGGCCGGGAAAAAAGCGCGATCGAGAAGTTCGATGCGATTAACGAAAAGCTGTATCAATCAGGCTGGAAGGCGCAGTTTCTTGCCGGGATCATGATGCCTTTGATGATGTTTGTCGGCAATATCGGATTTGTGCTTGTCTGTGTAGTCGGAGGCGTGCTCGTGACTCGCGGCAGTATTACGATCGGGGATGTGCAGGCGTTCATCCAGTACGCCCAGCAGTTTTCCCAGCCGATTACGCAAACGGCCAACATTGCGAACATCATCCAGTCAACGCTTGTCGCTGCCGAGCGTGTTTTTGAAGTGCTGGACGCAGAAGAGGAGTCGGCAGATGAGCGCTCCGAAGCTGTCGCTGTCCGTTCGCAGGGGCATGTGCAGTTCGAACACGTGTCGTTTGGCTACAAGGAAGCGGAACCGCTGATTACGGATATGAACATCGATGTACAGCCAGGCATGACGGTGGCGATCGTCGGACCGACCGGGGCTGGCAAGACTACTTTGGTCAATTTGCTCATGCGCTTCTACGAGCTTGATGGCGGACGCATTACGATTGACGGACACGACATCCGCGATTTGCCGCGGGGCGAGCTGCGGAGCCAGTTTGGCATGGTGCTGCAGGACACGTGGCTGTTTAACGGAACGATCAAGGAAAATATCGCCTACGGACGGGCGGGGGCAAGCGACGCCGAGATCATCGAGGCGGCGAAAGCAGCACATGCCGACCATTTTGTGCGGACGCTGCCGGAAGGATACGAGACGATGCTGAATGAGGAAGCATCGAATATCTCGCAAGGACAAAAGCAGCTTCTGACGATTGCCAGGGCGTTCCTCGCCGATCCGGCGATTTTGATTCTCGATGAGGCGACGAGCAGCGTCGATACCCGGACAGAGCTGTTGATTCAAAAAGCGATGGCTGGTCTGATGGAAGGACGAACGAGCTTTGTGATCGCCCATCGCCTGTCGACGATCCGCGATGCCGATATGATTCTCGTCATGAACAAGGGCACGGTGATCGAGCAGGGGAATCACGCAGAACTGCTGGCGCAGGGCGGTTTCTACGCCGATTTGTACAACAGCCAGTTTTCGCAAGACAGCGAGACGCAAGTAAGCTAATAAAAGTGCGGGATTCTTCCCAGCCTCCGCTGGCAAAGCTCCGTGACACTTGAACTGCTTTCTTTCCAAACCAAACGCCAGGAGAGTAGTAAATCAGTAACCACCACAGACTTTTTGTGGTGGTTTTTGTACGTGCTCCAGAACACGAAAAAGCAGGCCGCCGAAAACTCCGGGGCCTGCTTTTTTGGGTGGGTGCTGTTACGAACTTATTTGTGTCGCGAAAACTTACGCGTTTACTGGTTTGCCTTCGTCCAGCAGCTGGCGAAGAACAGTTTGCAGAATACCACCGTTGCGGTAGTAGTCTACGTCTACCATGGAGTCGAGACGAACGATTACTTCGAACTCGAACTTGCTGCCGTCTTGTTTGGTTGCTTCTACTTTTACGCGTTGGCCTGGCTGAACTTCGTCGGAGAGACCCAGGATGCTGAAGGACTCAGTGCCGTCGATGCCCAGGGACTTCCAGCTTTGGCCGTCAGCGAATTGCAGAGGCAGAACGCCCATACCTACGAGGTTCGCACGGTGGATACGCTCGAAGCTCTCAGCGATAACCGCTTTGATGCCCAAGAGGAAAGTACCTTTTGCTGCCCAGTCACGGGAAGAACCAGTACCGTACTCTTTACCAGCCAGTACAACGAGTGGAGTGCCGTCTGCTTGATACTTCATGGAAGCATCGTAGATGGACATAACTTCGCCGGATGGCAAGTATTTCGTTACGCCGCCCTCAGTGCCAGGAGCCACTTGGTTGCGGATACGGATGTTGGCAAACGTACCGCGCATCATGACATCGTGGCTACCACGACGAGCGCCGTAGGAGTTGAAGTCTTTGCGCTCTACGCCATTTGCTTGCAGATAAATACCTGCAGGGCTGGTTGGCGAGATGTTACCAGCTGGGGAGATGTGGTCAGTTGTCACAGAGTCACCGAACAGAGCGATGGTGTTCGCTGCTTTGATGTCTGCGATCGCTGCGATTTCGCCAGCAAGGTCTTTGAAGAATGGCGGTTCTTGGATGTAGGTGGATTTTTCGTCCCACTCGTACAGATCGCCAGTTGGAACGTCGATTTTGTTCCAAGCTTCGTTTTGTGTGAACACTTGGCCGTACTCGGCACGGAACAGGTCTGGGTTCATTGCTTTGCCCATTGCTTCCGAGATTTCTTGTGGAGTTGGCCAGATGTCTTTCAGGTAAACAGGCTCTCCGTCTTTGCCAGTACCGATTGGTTCTGTAGTCAGGTCGATGTCTACAGTACCAGCCAGTGCGTAGGCGATAACCAATGGAGGAGAAGCGAGGTAGTTCGCTTTTACCTGTGCATGGATACGTCCTTCGAAGTTACGGTTACCGGACAGAACAGCTGCTACTGTCAGGTCTTCGTCAGCGATTGCTTTGCTGGTTTCTTCTGGCAATGGACCGGAGTTACCGATGCAAGTGGTGCAACCGTAGCCGACTACGTTGAATCCGATCGCATCCAAAGAATCAATCAGACCAGCGTCAGTCAGGTATTGCGTTACGACGCGGGAACCTGGAGCCAGGGAGCTTTTCACGAAAGGAGGCTTTTTCAAACCTTTTTCCACTGCTTTTTTCGCCAGGATACCTGCACCCAGCATTACGCTAGGATTTGATGTATTGGTACAGGAAGTAATCGCTGCGATCACGACAGCACCTGTTTTCAGCGTAGCGGTTTCACCGTTTGGATAAGCAACTGGTGCGCTTGCTGCGATTTTCTCTTCGGAAAGACCAAATCCGCCTTTGTCGATTGGCGTACGGAGGCTGTTGTTGAAGGATTCCTTCATAGCAGTCAGCTCTACGCGGTCTTGCGGGCGTTTTGGACCAGCCAAGCTTGGTACGACAGTGGACAAATCCAGTTCCAATGTTTCGGAGAAGACTGGGTCTGGAGTGTCGTCGGTACGGAACAGACCTTGTGCTTTGGTGTAAGTTTCTACCAGAGAGATCAGGTCTTCTTCACGACCAGTTTGACGCATGTAGTTGAGTGTCTCCGCATCTACAGGGAAGAAGCCCATTGTAGCGCCGTACTCAGGAGCCATGTTTGCTACGGTAGCGCGGTCAGCCAGCGAGATGTTGGACAGGCCAGGGCCGTAGAACTCCACGAATTTACCTACCACACCTTTTTTACGCAGCATTTGCGTAACAGTCAGGGCGAGGTCAGTTGCCGTTGCACCAGCATTCAGGGTGCCAGTCAGTTTGAAGCCGACAACTTCTGGTGTTACGAAGTACAGAGGTTGACCGAGCATTCCTGCTTCTGCCTCGATACCACCGACACCCCAACCAAGAACACCAAGACCGTTGATCATAGTGGTGTGGGAGTCAGTACCTACCAGAGAGTCAGGGAAAGCAACGAGTTCGCCATCTACTTCGCGAGTAGCGATAACAGTTGCCAAGTACTCCAGGTTTACTTGGTGAACGATACCAGTAGCTGGAGGAACAGCACGGAAGTTGTCAAACGCTGTTTGCGCCCAACGCAGGAAACGGTAGCGCTCTTGGTTGCGTTCAAATTCGAGCTTCATGTTGTTGTCCAGAGCTGCTGCATTACCGAAATCGTCAACCATTACGGAGTGGTCGATTACGAGATCAACAGGCACGAGCGGGTTGATTCGTTTTGGATCTCCACCAGCGCGCTTCATCGCGATACGCATCGCTGCCAAGTCAACGACAGCAGGTACGCCTGTGAAGTCTTGCAGGACGATACGAGCTGGCATGAGTGGTACTTCTTGGTTTTCGTCGCGGCCTTTTGTCCAGGTCGCCAGTTGTTGTACGTGTTCTTTGGTGATCGCACGGCCATCGAACTGACGTACAGCAGCCTCAAGCAAAACTTTAATGGAGAACGGCAGTTTGGAAACATCGCCGAGTCCTTGTTCTTCCAATCCTTGCAGGCGATAGTACGCGAAAGACTTGTCGCCTACTTGCAGGGAAGATTTCACTTTGTAAGCATCTTGTTTAGCCAATGTATACAACCTCCCTATTGTAACTTGGGGTTTCATCTGGTGAAACGCAGTTTCGTTTCCTTATTACGAACTTATTATACTCGATTTGTTTCCCGGCTTCTACCCCAAATTCATCATTTATATACAAAAATGATGGGAGAAAAAACAAACCGGTATGTTTCCCGTTGTATTTAATGAAGGAAAAATATCCAGACTTCATGTATTATCCCGTTTATATTTCGTTTACATTCATCCGTTATCGTATCACTTGTCACGAAAAACAAGCAGAGGAGTCAGCTATATGAAAGAACAAACGACCAACCAAAGACCCGGATTGGGAAATTGGCGACCTTTTTATCAACTCATCAAGGCAACGAAGCCGTCCAAAATGAAGCTCGGCATCGCCTTGTTTATGAGCATCGCGACGACTGTGGTCAGTCTGGTCATTCCGATGTTTACGAAAGACCTCGTCGACAGCTTCACCCTTTCGACGATCAGCCAGGGGCAAATTGCGCTGTTGATGATTGCTTTCGTCGCGCAAGCCATTGCCAGCGGCTTGTCCATTTACTTGTTGAATCACGTCGGCCAGAGCATTGTGGCTGCGCTGCGTGAGCGCTTGTGGAAAAAGCTGCTCGTCCTGCCCGTCGCTTATTATGACAACCATCGCACGGGAGAAACGATCAGCCGGATGACGAACGACACCGGGGTTGTCAAAGGACTGATCAGCGAGCACCTCGCCAACTTTTTTACCGGAATTATCGCCATCATCGGATCGGTGGCAACGCTGTTGTACCTCGATTGGCAAATGACGCTGACGATGCTGATCGCCGTCCCGCTGTCCATCGCGATTCTCGTCCCGTTAGGCCGGCAAATGTACAAAATCTCCAAAGGGCTGCAAGATGAGACAGCGAGCTTTACCACGGTCATGAATCAAGTCTTGTCCGAGGTGCGGCTGGTCAAGGCGCAAAACGCCGAGCCGCATGAGTACGCAGCCGGAAGCCGGGGGATTGGCAACCTGTTCCGTTACGGGCTGAAAGAAGGACGCGTGCAGGCGATGATCGGGCCGTTGATCTCGTTTGTTTTGATGGTGTTGCTCGTCGTGATCATGGGCTACGGCGGGATGCGCGTTGCGACTGGCGCTCTGAGCGCTGGCGAACTTGTCGCGTTTATTTTGTACCTCGTTCAGATCATCATGCCGCTGGGGCAGTTTACCCAATTTTTTACCCAACTGCAAAAGGCAATGGGCGCAACAGAGCGAATCATAGCTACATTGGAGGAACCGGAGGAAGATCACGAGACAGGTCGCACACTGGAAAATGCAGCGCTGCCGATCCAACTGGACAAAGTGGGCTTTGCCTACGAAAACGGGGAGCGCATTCTCGATCAGGTCAGCTTTACGATTCCGGCGGGAAAAGTGACGGCGATTGTCGGGCCGAGCGGAAGCGGCAAAACGACGCTGTTCGCCTTGCTGGAACGGTTTTATCAGCCAGCAGAAGGCGAAATTCGCTTGGGACATGATCCGATCGATACGTTTTCGTTGGCATCATGGCGCAGCAAGATCGGCTACGTCTCCCAGGAAAGCCCTTTGATTGCAGGGACGATCCGGGAAAATATTTGCTACGGCATTTCCCGCCCGATTAGCGAAGCAGAACTGAAACAAGCGGCGGCGATGGCGTACGCGGACCAGTTTATTGACGAATTGCCTGATGGCTACGACACTCAAGTAGGAGAGCGAGGCGTCAAGCTGTCGGGAGGGCAACGTCAACGCATCGGGATTGCCCGCGCCCTGCTGCGCGATCCGCAAATTTTGATGCTGGATGAAGCGACCTCAAGCCTCGACAGCAAGTCGGAAATCATCGTTCAGCAAGCGTTGCAAAACTTGATGAAGGGGCGCACGACTCTCGTGATTGCCCACCGACTGTCTACCGTGGTGGACGCGGATCAGATCATCTTCCTGGAAAAAGGCAAAATAACCGGAATGGGAACGCACGAACAACTGTTTGAATCGCACGACATGTACAAGGAGCTGGCTAGCCAGCAATTGCTGATGAAGGAGAAGGTGCAGGCGACATGACGAAAATTATGGTAGTGGACGATGATCCGCACATTCGTGAGCTTGTCCGCGTCTTTTTGCGCAACGAGGGCTTCGAGGTCGTGGAAGCGGAAAATGGCGTCGAGGCGCTGAAAAAAATGGAATCGCCCGGTGCCGATCTGGTCATCCTCGATATTATGATGCCGCAGATGGACGGCTGGGAGCTGTGCCGACAATTGCGTGAGCATTACGATACCCCGCTGCTCATGCTGACGGCCAAAGGAGAGACGGCACAAAAAGTCAAAGGCTTCGAACTCGGAACGGACGATTATCTCGTCAAGCCGTTTGAGCCGGCAGAACTGGCTGTGCGGGTAAAAGCGCTGCTCAAGCGCTACAAAATCGCCGCCTCCCACAAAGTACAGGCAGGGCTTTTGCAGTTGGATCGCAAGACGTTCGAGATTGCGTGTCAGGACAAGGCGTGGACGATTCCGTTGAAAGAGTTTGAACTGTTGTTCAAGCTGGCGAGCTATCCGGGGCAGACGATTCCGCGCGAGCAGTTGATCGAGCAAATCTGGGGCTACGATTTTGAAGGCAACGAACGTACCGTCGACGTGCACATCAATCGGCTGCGCGAGCGTTTTACGGAAGGGGAGTACGGCTTTCGCATCCGCACCGTCCGCGGCCTCGGTTATCGACTGGAGCTGGACAAATGAAACAGCCAAAACAAATGCCGAACCATTTGTCCCATTCCAGTCGCAAGTTTATCGTTCTGAAACTGCTGTTTCTGGTCGGGCTGGTGGCTTTGCTCATCGCCTGCGGGGCTGGGGCGTATTGGGCGACCGGTTTCGTTTTCCACTATGCCGGACTTACGCAGAGCGAATTTATTCGAGCAGTAGTCAGCTCTTTCCTCAGCTTCGTTTTGTTTATTCTCATAGCGTCTGTGATTTCTCGCTTTGTCCGTCCGCGACATCTGGAGCTGTTTCAATTGCTGATCGATGCGTTAAGACGGATTGCCAAAGGAGATTTCAACGTGAATCTGGATTTCAAAGTGGAGCGGGAGTGGGGGCAACTCGTGGCGGGCATCAATCACATGGCGGAGCAATTGCAGGAAATGGAGAACATGCGCCAAGAGTTCATTTCCAATGTCTCGCATGAAATCCAGTCGCCGCTGACTTCGATTCGCGGCTTCGCCCGCGCCCTGCAAAACGACAGCCTGAGCGCCGAAGAGCGTCAACATTACTTGGAGATCATCGAAACGGAAAGCAACCGCTTGTCCAAAATCAGCGACAACTTGTTGAAGCTGACCTCGCTGGAGGGCAAGCATCACCCGTTTGAACGCAAGCGCTATCGTCTCGATCAGCAGTTGCAACAAATCATTTTGGCTTGCGAGCCGCAATGGCTGGACAAAGAAATTGAAATGGAGCTTGATCTGGAAAAGGTGTACATCGTGGCTGACGAGGACATGATGAGCCAGGTGTGGAACAATCTGCTTGCCAACAGCATCAAGTTCACCGAGCCGGGCGGGCAGATTCGCGTCGCACTGCACGAGCAGCAGGGCGCTGTACAGGTGCGCATTTCCGATACGGGGATCGGCATCGCCAAAGAAAATCTCGAACGCATTTTTGAGCGGTTTTTTAAGGAAGACAAGTCGCGCAATCGCACAACAGGCGGAAGCGGTCTTGGACTGTCCATCGTCAAAAAAATTGTGGAGATGCACGAGGCGACCATTTCCGTGGAGAGCGAGCCGGGAAAAGGAACGACTTTTACAGTAGCATGGCCGAGCGAGCAGGCGGACGCTCAAACAGATGGGCAGCCTGGCGCCGAGGAACAGCATCGAAAAAGAAAAAGACCTTGAGAGCCATACATTCTCAAGGTCTTTTTGTCGTGGCATTACGCCCCGATGTATTTGGCGTGCAGCGATCTTGCTACGCTGACCTCATCCGTTCCTTGCACGAGTACGCGCCCGTCCGGGAAGGCGACGAGGGTGTATGCATCGACGTGGAAGCGGAGCAGGAATTTGTTTTGCTCAATTCGGCCCAGTGGAGCGAGCCGTGCTGCGAGAGCGTCCAAATCGAGCGAGACAGCAGCTCCCGGCGAGATTTGCACCGTGTCTCGGCCACAGAGAGAGACTGCCTGTCCGTCCTGTGATTCGGGCTGCAAAAAGGTGTACTCGTGCTTGCCGCAGGTTGGGCAATCGCTGCGGCGGGCATTCGCCACTTTGATTTGCTGGTGGCGGTTTTGCCAGATTTCAAAATGCTCCAGATTCAAGTTGAGGTCGTCTGTTGCGCCGACCAACAGCTTGAACGCTTCGGTAGCTTGATACGAAGCTACGATATGAATGATCGGGCCGATGACGCCCGCTGTATCGCAAGTGGGCATTTCGCCCGGGTTGGGAGCTTCCGGGAACAAACAGCGCAAACATGGCGTGATGCCGGGACGGATCGTGGTAAACGTGCCCGTCGCACTGACAGCACCGCCGTACACCCACGGAATGCCGTGCTTGACGCAGACGTCGTTGACCAGATAGCGAACCTGGAAGTTGTCTGTCGCATCCAGCACCAGATCGACGTCAGAAAGCAGTTCCTCGGCGTTATAGGCGGACAGATCGGCGACAATCGGTTCGATGACGACGGATGAATTGATGTTCGACAGCTTGGCGTGGGCTGCAATCGCTTTTGGCAAATGCTCGGCGGCATCCGTCTCGTCGTAGAGCATCTGCCGCTGCAAGTTGCTCGGCTCCACGAAGTCGCGGTCGATCAGGCGGACAAAGCCTACTCCGGCGCGAACCAGATGATTCGACAGCACGGTGCCAAGCGCCCCCATGCCGACGATGGCCACACGGCTTTGTCCGAGCTTCTCCTGCCCGCTGCGTCCGATCGGATGAAACAGGATTTGACGGGAATAGCGTGTATCCAAAGCGACTACTCCTCCTTTCCGTACTCGGAGGCAAGCGGATTCCACGGGCCTTGCTGGTGGCCTTTCCATTCGCTGCCGTCTTCCCACATTTCTTTTTTCCAGATCGGAACGATTTGCTTCAGTCGTTCGATGGCGTAGCGCCCTGCTTCAAAAGACTCGTTGCGGTGCGCAGTAGCGACGGCGACGACGACTGCGATTTCCTCTACAGCCAAGTCTCCGATGCGATGATGCATCGCGACGGTCGCGCCAGGCCAGCGTTCCTTGATCTCGTCCGCGACCTGCTTCATTTTTTCCACTGCCATCGGTTCGTACGCTTCATAGGACAGGTAGACCGTGCGCTGTCCGTGCGTAAATTCGCGCACCGTCCCGACAAAGGTGAGAATCGCGCCTGCGTGCGGGTTGCTCACGAGGCTGACCAGCTTGTCCGCCGAGAGCTTTTCCCGGGTAACGGCAAAAAAGGGCACTTCTTCGCCGCCGCTGACTGGAGGCAAAAGAGCGATCTCATCCTGAGCGGAAATGACGCGATCAGGCTGGGCGTATTCGTGATTAATGGAAACAAAACTGCTGCCGAGCAGCGGGGCGAGGACAGGGTACTCTTCCCGGATTGCTTGCAGCAGATCGTGTACAGTAGCGTTTTCTGGCAAAGTCAATTGGATGTCGCGGGCATTGGCGCGTTCGGCCAGTCCGGCAAACAACAATACGGTAATCGTCAAGGCAATTCCTCACTTCCGCTTGTAAATGACAGTTCTCTATGGCTTGACGATATCACAATCGGAGAGAGATGCCAATGAGCGAAGGGCTGCAAGGTGCACGCTAAAAGGGCTAGGGGGCGAATCCCTCCTGGCTGATTTTGACTTCGCCAGGGGCGAAGACGCGCAACAGCCGCTTGTAGACGATCCGATACGCGGAAGGTCCCGCCCATTCCTCTAGTCCCGCTTCGCTGAACAGGGCGGGGATGCCGTTTTTGCTCGTCCGTTTGCCGCCGCTGCCGTCTCCCATATAAAAATCGTCCAGGCAGACGCGCGTGACCAGCGGCCGCAGCAAGTCGGGAAACGCTTCTGTGCTCGGCAAGGCCGGAGCGATCGTCGCCTGGGTCGGGACGCCAGCGGCAGCCAGTCGCTCCAACGCTTTCAGCCGAGCCGCAATCGGCGGAGCCTGCGGCGAAAACAGCTTGCGCATATCCTCCCGGTCGGTTTCCACCGTCATGCTGACCCGTACACGCTCTCCGAGTTGAACGAGCAAATCGATATCGCGTGTGACCAGCGGGCTGCGCGTCTGAACGAGCAAAAAGTCGGGTGGATTGTCCGCCATGACTTCCAACAGCGAGCGCGTCACCTTTTCCCGGTACTCCGCAGGCTGATAAGGGTCTGTGCTCGACGACATGAAAATCGTGACCTTGCCTTTTGCCTTTGCTTTGCTCAGCTCTTTGGCAAGCAGTGTGGCTGCTTCGGTTTTGACGTCGACCCACGTGCCCCAGTCCAAACCGCGAAACAGCGAGACAGGCATTTGCCGCACGTAACAGTAAGAACAGGCGAACGAACAGCCTGTGTACGGGTTGAGCGAATGCGTGTAATCCGCGAGAAAGCCGCTGCCTTTATTCAGGAGCGACTTCGGTTGTTTGTAAAAGAGCGTGCTTTTCAAGCTAATCCCTTCTTTTACGTAGCGTCGTGGAAAATGATGCCCAGGCTGTACCGCGTGCCTGTCGTGATCGTGCTGACTCCGTGACGCATCGTCGTTTTGTAGTAGCCACGCGTTCCGGCTACAGGGCGGTAGGAGGTGGGGAAAATCAATCCCGCCCCTTGTTCCAAGGTTATCACATGACCTCTGCTTTGCGCGCGTGGCCGTTGCTCTGTCAGGAGAAATTCCCCGCCGGAAAAGTCTTTTTCCTGCTGATTTAAGACAAACACAACCTGAAACGGAAAAAACAGCTCTCCGTACATATCCTGATGCAGACAATTGTAGCCGCCTGCTTCGTATTTTAAAATCAGCGGCGTCGGCCTGGTCTGTCCGTGCTGGTGACAATGATCGAGAAAATCAGTCAGAGCCGCAGGGAAAGCAGCCGTATGTCCGAGCAGTTGCCCCCAATGATTGGCTACTGGAGCCAGCCGGGGATACAAGCTTGCCCTGAGCTGTTGGACGAGCGGCGGCAGCGGAGCCTGATAGTAGCGATATTCGCCGCTGCCAAAGCGGTAGCGCTCCATCGGGATTGTTTTGCGAAAAAGCGAGTCAGCGGAGTAGCCCGCGATCAACTCCTGACATTCTTCTTCCTTTAATAGGCGCGGGAGAGTGGCGTAGCCTTGTGCATCCAACTCATGAACGATCTGCTCCCAGCTTTGCGCGTCGATTCGATTCGCCAACGTGTCAGACATGGACAGCGCTCCGTTTCACGCTCGTTTTCTCCAGCTTGAGCAGCTCTGTTTTCATGGGGAGGCCGCCGCGA
Source organism: Brevibacillus sp. 1238 (assembly GCF_029892995.1). Lineage (NCBI taxonomy): Bacteria > Bacillati > Bacillota > Bacilli > Caryophanales > Paenibacillaceae > Brevibacillus > Brevibacillus sp. 1238. The sequence goes on from NZ_JARXWC010000006.1 coordinate 276,671, forward strand.
TAGCCTGTAAGCTTCCCGTCTTTTCCGACCACCCGATGGCACGGAATCGTCAACAACAACGGATTGGCGCCAATCGCTGCGCCCACTGCCCGGACAGCCGCGCTGTTGTTGATGTGGGCAGCAACGTCGGAGTAAGAGGCCGTCTGTCCGTACGGAATTTGCTGCAACGCCTGCCAAACCGCTTGTTGAAAAGGAGTGCCCGACAGATCGTGGGCGACTGAAAACTGCTGGCGTTCTCCCTGCAAATACTCGATGATCTCTTTGGCGTACGGAGCCAGCCGAGCCGCATCCTGGACGAGAGCGTATCGGGGTTTGCGCCGCGCTGCCCATTGTGCCAATTCGTCAATCGGGTGGTGATTGGAGCCGACGAAAGCAAGTCCCTTCTCTGTTGCTGCGATGTACAGACTCCACTCGCCATGCTCTACTTTTGCCCAGTATATGTGCTGATTTTTGTTCATTTTGTTTGCGCCTCCTTAACAGTTGCCAATGTACGCACAGTATACCTTTGTTTTCGCGATTCCGTACGTTTTCGGCAATAAATCAGCAAGATAGTGAAAGCGGTGCGACATGATTTGCCAAAGACAAATCTCGCGGTGTTCCCATTGCTTTTCGCAAGCGGCGGGAGTAAGGTAGAAGAAGCAAAGTTGTAAGCGGGTTACGGGATCGTACAAATGGAGGACGAACAGGAACATGAGTGATCAACTGACGCATTTTAATGAACAAAACCGTGCACGCATGGTGGATGTTTCGGAAAAAGACATCACCAAGCGGGAGGCCGTAGCGGAAAGCAAAATCGTCATGAAGCCCGAGACGCTTCAGCGTATTCGCGAAGGGCGGGTAGAGAAGGGGGATGTGCTGGCAGTCGCGCAAGTAGCGGGAGTCATGGCTGCGAAAAAGACGTGGGACATCATTCCGATGTGTCATCCGCTTTCCTTGACCGGGATTGATATTCGCTTCACTTTTGAAAACGAGACGACGCTGGGCCTGGAAGCAAGCGTGCGGACGACCGGAAAAACAGGCGTCGAGATGGAAGCTTTGACAGCGGTAAGCGTTGCTGCTCTTACGGTGTACGACATGTGCAAGGCGATGGACAAAGGCATGGTCATCGGGCCGACCTGTCTGTTGAGCAAATCAGGCGGGAAGAACGGCGATTTTCGTCGGGGAGAGAACTAGATCATGAGACAGAAATGGGAATCCTATCCGAGCAGCATTCGTCTTCTGGCGGTTGCTGCCATCATTTTTTCTACGGGTATGGCATGTATATGGCCGCTCGTCACAATTTACATTCACGATTACTTGGGGAAGCCGCTGCCTGTAGCGGGTTTTTTGCTGTTATTGAACCAGGGCGCGTTTTTGATCGGAAGCATCACGGGTGGCATGCTGTTTGACCGCTGGGGAAGAATGCGGACGATCATAATCGGCTCTGTCGGCATTATTTTGATTACAATCGGTCTTGGACTTACGCACGATTTTACCGTGTATACGATCTTGCTGCTGTTAAACGGGCTGTTCTACGGAACGCTGTCTCCTGTCATGAACGCGCTGGCGGTCGTTTTGTGGCCGGAAGGCGGGCGCAAAGGAATCAACATGATTTACGTCGCGTTGAATGCGGGAGTGGCGGCAGGCTCGGCGCTGGGCGGACTTTTGGCGAGCGTATCGTTTTCCTGGACCTTTTTCGGGAACGCACTCACGCAAATGATCGTTCTCGCCATCTTCGTGATCTTTTTGCCGCGCCATCTGAAAGCGGCGGAGAATCGGCCACTGCCTGCTTCGCCAGCGGGCGAGTCGGACACGAGCAAGACCGATGCTGACGGACAGCTTGGCGCACATGGCGCAGGAGAGCTTCAGCCAACGCGAAAAGTGGTTTGGGGAGCCTTGCTGTTTTTGTGCAGCGGCTTGCTGATCAGCTGGATTGTGTACGTGCAATGGACGACGGTGTTGTCGACTTACATGCAATCTTTGGGCATCTCCTTGCGCCAGTACAGCTTGCTGTGGACGCTGAATGGCGGCTTGATCCTGTTTGGTCAACCGCTGATCGCCTGGGTCATTCGCCGCTTTGCTCGCACGCTGAAAGCGCAAATGCTGCTCGGCTCCTACGTCTTTGCCTTGTCGATGCTGATTTTGTCGCAGTCGACCTCCTATGCGGGCTTCGTCGCCGCAATGTTTATCATGACGTTGGGCGAAATGCTCGTCTGGCCAGCCGTTCCTGCCGTAGCCGCACAAATTACGCCAGCAGGACGTGAAGGCTTTATTCAAGGGCTGATCGCGGGAACAGGCTCGGCAGGGCGGATGCTCGGACCGTTGCTCGGCGCGATCATTTTCCAGCACTTCCAGGCGCAAGGGCTTTTGTACATCATGGCAGGGCTTGCGCTCTTGTCCGTGGCGTTTTTCGCCTTCCACACAACGTTTTTGAATCGCCGTCAAAAGGTGGCTGTGCCAACCGCAGAAAAGATGTAGCGAAAAAAGGCGAGCGTCTGCGGGGAAGCATCTTGACACGCCGAGAGCAGGCAATGTAGTATGAAGAAGATTAAAAACAGTATATTCCGTGTGATTTACTTATGAAGAGAGGCGGAGGGACTGGCCCTATGAAGCCCGGCAGCGGATCTGCGCGTGTAGCGATGCAGATGCTGTGCCAATTCCAGCAGGAGCATTCCTGACAGATAAGGACGTGACCAAGCTGATCTCCCCCTTTTTCTGTACGGAAAAAGGGGGTTTTTGCTGTATGGGCGAAAAGAAAGGAACTGAAGAGAAATGCGTATCCAACCTTCCGACATGATTGACCGACTGCCAACCCAATTTTTCGCGACGCTGGTAGCGAAAGTAAATAAAGTCATCGCCAACGGGCACGATGTGATCAACCTGGGGCAGGGAAACCCGGACTTGCCGACTCCTCCCCACATCGTAGAAGCGCTGCAAGCACATACAGCCAACCCGCTTCACCACAAGTACCCGCCTTTTTCCGGCCGACTGGAACTGAAGCAGGCTGTTGCGCACTGGTACAAACAACAATTTGACGTAGACCTTGATCCGGAAGAAGAAGTAGCGGTTTTGTTCGGCAGCAAAACAGGACTGGTGGAAATTTGCCAGGTGCTGATGAACGCAGGCGACGTCGCGCTCGTACCGGACCCGGGCTATCCGGATTACTGGTCGGGTGTGGCGGTCGTCAATGGTCGGATGTCGATGATGCCGCTGACAGCAGAAAATCAGTTTTTGCCGGACTACAGCAAAATTCCGCAAGCCGATTTGGATCGGGCCAAGCTGATGTTTTTGAACTATCCGAATAACCCGACAGCGGTGAATGCGCCGTTTGAATTTTACGAGGAAACGATTCAATTTGCCCGCAAGCATGAGATCGTCGTCTGCCACGACTTTGCCTACGGCGCGATCAGCTACGACGGCAAAAAGCCGGTCAGCTTCATGCAGGTGCCAGGGGCAAAAGAGGTCGGTGTCGAGTTTTACACTTTGTCCAAAACGTACAACATGGCTGGCTGGCGCGTAGGGGCGATGGTCGGCAACCGCGAGCTGGTGAGACTGATCAATTTGATTCAGGATCATTATTTCGTCAGCCTGTTCGGTGCTGTGCAAATGGCCGCGGTAACCGCGATGACCGAATCGCAACAATGCGTTCGGGATTTGGTGGCTGTTTACGAAAGCAGACGCAACGCCTTGTTCTCCAATCTGCACCGCATCGGCTGGCAAGCGCCGCCGTCCCAAGGCTCGTTTTTTGCCTGGCTTCCGGTTCCAGCCGGATTCACTTCCATCGAGTTTTCCGATTTGCTCCTGGAAAAAGCGCATGTCGTCGTTGCTCCCGGTGACGGCTTCGGCCCTACCGGGGAAGGATACGTTCGCGCCGCGCTGTTGTCGAGTGAAGAACGTCTGGCGGAAGCGGTACAGCGCATTGAGAAATTGGGACTGTTTGCCAATATCAAATAGGATGAGAACGGACCGCACTTTCCTGCATGAGAAAGTGCGGTTTTTGTTTGGAAATCAGGGGAATAGCAGGAGATTTTCTGGGTAAAATGTAAGGGCCATGCGTTTTTGGAAACCAAGACAGGCAAGGCGAATAAAAATCATTCTCACCGTTGACAGATAATGATTTTCATTATAGGATGGTAATGATAATTGATCTCAGCAAGAGCGGGAGGGTACTATGCGCTATCAGATTAACGGTTACACGGACATGTATACGGTGATCGCCAACGAGCGGAAGATCGGTGGAGCCATTGAAGCAGCTCAGGTTCGACTGCGCACGGGAGAGATTTTTGCCAATGCGGTTCTCACTCGTTTGGAAATGTCAGGTGCGCATTTTTGCTCGATCGGATTCGTCACAGAAGAAGGCAAGCGGCTGATTGTGCACGTAGATGATATCAGCATGATCGCAGATGCGCGCCATGTAAATGTATGTGAGCTGACCAATGAATGCATGCGTGCAGAGAAATGCGCGGATCGCTTGAAGCGTTTGAAGCGTCTCTGTGAGCTGAACGAAGGAAGCTGTACGCCGACTTTCCAGGAAGAAGCGCTGCTTTTGGCAGAGGACATCGGACTGGATGAAGCACGCGGACACGTAGACTTGTCTTTCTTGCCGCAAGCAGAAAAGGCTCGTGTTGTTCGCATCGCGTAGAATAGCTATTTGATTTACATAATCGCCCCTTTCCCTTTTACAGCGGAGAGGGGCTTTTTGCGTGCGGGCGTTGATGCTGCAAAAACCGGATGAAGCTCTGGACCGGATAAGGCATGATGTCGTCCTGGCGATAGACGAGGCAAATGTGCCGGCGATTGACGTAGCCGGGCAGTTCGCGAACGATCAGTTCACCAGTCTCGCTTTCGCGCACGACGCTGCGATACGGCAGGACACTGACGCCCATGTTGTGTTTGGTCGCTTCCTTGATCGTCTCGATCGCCCCCAGCTCCATGCGCACTTGCCAGCGCAGCTGGTTTTCCTGGGCCCAAAGTTCAGCAAGCTCGCGTGAGGTGGAGCCTGCTTCGTGAATGAGAAACGGCTCGGATTGCAAATCAGTCAGCTCGATCACGTTTTTTTGGGCAAGCGGATTTTGCGGAGCGAGAACGAGGCGCAGCTCGTCGGCAAGCAGCGGAATGACATGCAGACCGTCCTGGGGCTGCATGGACAACGAGACAATCGCCAAATCGATCTCAAAATCGCGCAGCAGCTCCATGAGCGGCCGCGCTTTTTTTACGGTCAAAATCGGCAGGACGTGCGGATGCTCCGCCTGAAATGAAGCCAGATAAGGGGGAAGATAGTAGGTGGCAGGCGTATAGCTCGCCCCGATTTTCAGCGTTCCTCTGCCGCCGTGGCGAAACTCCTCCATGACTTGTCCGGCCTCTGTGAGCAAAGTGGACACTCTGCGGGCATAAGGCAAGAGCGCCGCTCCTGCTTCCGTCAGGCGAAAGTGCCGCGGCTGCTTGTAATACAGCTCCACGCCGAGGTCGCTCTCCAGTTTTTTCAGGTGAAAGCTGACGGTTGGCTGCTTGATATGCAAAGCTTCGGCGGCTTCGGTCAGCGACTTGCATTGAGCGGAAACGGCAAATACGCGCAATTGCTGAATATTCATCGAGTCGATCCCTCCGCCACCAGTATAGATACTCTCTATCGTTCCATCAATAAACATAGACGTTATTTAACACAAGCTTAGCATCTCATTTACTTTCCGCTCACACTAATCGCGTAAAGTTGTCGGTAGGAAAAGAAATGGGAGGGAAACGGAATGAACAAGAAAAATCGCAAGCCAAAATGGTCCGTATTGACGCTGCTCGTCTCAACGTCTTTGCTTTTTGCAGGATGTGGACAAGGCTCCACCACTCCGGCAGCATCAGGTACAGACAAAGCGGGCAATCAGCCGGCAGCATCCACAACAACCGGGAGCGCGCCAACAAAAGAAGACAAGTCGAAGGGAGAGCCGCTCGTCGTCTATCTCAATGACTTCGATGAGATCATCGGCCCGATGTTTGAAAAAGAGACAGGCTACAAAGTCAAACTCGTCTCTGGCAACGGAGCAGAAATCATGTCGCGGATCGAAGCGGAAAAAGGCAATCCGCACTGGGATGTCGTCTGGATGGACGCGATGCCGTCGATTCACAAGCTGGGCAAAGACGGACAACTGCTCGAAGGCTGGACGCCGAATAACGCTGCGGGCTTGACAGACTTTGCGGCGAAGCTCGTTCCAGCGAACAAAACGTACTACCCGACAGGTGCGCATGCAGCGGGTGTCATCATTGCCAATACGAAACAACTCCCGGCAGACAAAGCTCCGAAATCGTGGAACGATCTGGTCAAGCCGGAGTTTCAAAATATGGTCGGCATGGCGGACCCGGCGGTAGCTGCTCCGGCCTATCCGTTTGTCGCCTGGTTTTTCCAGCAGGAGGGCATGGACAAAGGCAAAGCTTACTTCGATCTGCTGCTGCAAAACGGCGCTCGCGTCTACCCGAAAAATCCGAATGTGGCAAAAGCTTTGACAGGGGGCGAGATCAAACTGGCAGCCCTGCAAGAAAGCAATGCCTACACGCTGAAAAACAAAAAAGAGCCTGTTGAAATCATCTGGCCAGAAGAAGGAGCGCCTGCATCTGTGCGCGTAGCCGGGATTCAGAAGGATACGAAAAACGTGGAAGCAGCGAAAGCGTTTATCGACTTCATTCTCGATCCGAAGGTCCAGCAGCAATTGATCGATCAGGGAGAAGAAAGCTACTTCGAGCCGTCCGCAAAAGGAGCCGTTGCCAAAAAAGACCGGGCTGCCAATGCCAAGCTGGTCGTCGCCGATCCAGAGTGGGCTTCCGAGCATGAAGCGGAAATCAAGCAATGGTTTGCCGACAAAGCGGTAAAGTAAAGCGATGAGATTGCTAGGGACATATGGAAACCGAATGGGCTGGCTCGTGCTGGCCATTCTCTTTTTCCTGATTTTATTGCCGCTTGCTGCTGTCATCATTCAAGTGTTGTTGCCCGGTGTCTTTTTCGGGCAGTGGAACACCGGGGATTTATCGCTGCTGCTGGACGTGTTCACTCGGCCGCTCTGGCTGGCTTCCTTGAAAAATTCCTTATACCTTGGCGTAGGAACGACGGTATTTGCGACAGCGCTCGGCTGCGCACTGGCTATCGTCCGTTCGCGCTGGTCGTTTCAAACGGCAAGGCTGCTCGATCTGGCGGTCTGGGTGTTGCTGATTACGCCATCGTTCATTTTGGCGCAAGGCTGGGTGATGTTTGCTGCGGCAGATGGTCTGGCGAACGCCTGGCTGGGCTGGACCTGGATCACAAGTCTCGTCTTTTCGCCAGAAGGTCTGGTTGTGGTGATGTCGCTCAGCAAATTCCCGCTCGCTTACTTGGCGATTGCGAGTGCGCTGGAATGGAAGGTGGACCGATTGGGAGAGGCAGCCAGATTGTGCGGCAGCTCGCTCTGGACGGTCTGGCGCACGGTAGAGCTGCCGTTATTGCTGCCTGCGATTTGTTCCGGGGCGCTGCTCGTGTTCATGGATACGATCGGCGACTTCGGCTTGCCAGCTTCAATTGCTGCTGTCTTCCGTTTTCCGACGCTGCCGTATTCGATTTATTCGGCTCTGTACACGTCGCCCATCCGCTTTGACATGGCGGGAGTGCTGTCGTTTTACCTCGTGCTGCTGATTGTCGCTGCGATGAGCATTCAGTTTTATGTGATGCGCAAGGCGCGGTTTGATGTACTGTCCTCCCGGGCGACCAGACAGGAGCGCAAGACAACAAAGCGGGGCAGCATGTGGCTGAATATCGGCTGCATCAGCTTTTTGCTGGTCGTCATCGGCATTCCGTTCGGGGCGAACCTGCTCATGTCCATCTCGGATACATCGAGCATGGATCAGGGCTTGCAAGGATTGACTCTGCGTCATTACGAAGAGCTGTTTGCCAATGGAGAAGCCTTGCTGGACGGCTTGCTGCATTCGCTTGGCATCGCCGCTACCGCAGGCATTATCGGACTGATCGTCGGATTTTTCGTCGCCTACGTGCTGACGTATTCGCCGTTCAAATACCGCAGGGCTGTCGACGTTATCTCGCTGGTCTCGCTGGCTGTACCTGGCGTTGTTCTCGGCATTGGCTATATTTTTGTCTGGAATCAGCGTTGGCTCGAACCGATCGGCTTGTTGCTGTACGGAACGCCGTGGATTCTCGCGCTGGCAAGTGTGGCAGGTGCCATCCCGATCATTACGCGGGTCATTGTCGGCGCGATGGCAAAAGTGCCAGGGCAGCTGCTGGCAGCTGCGCAAATGCAGGGAGCAAGCTTCGTCCAGCGCGTGAGGTGGATTTTGCTGCCGTTGATCCGCGGGGCGCTCGTCGCAGCAGGCTTGTCCGCTTTTGGCAGCAGTGTGTTTGATTTGGCGGCGACTTCGATTTTGTTCCCGCCTGATTTTATGACCTTGCCCGTCTTTATCAACAAGGCGTTTGAAGATCTGAAATTCGCTTACGCGGCGGCTTCGACCTTGATGGGCGGCGGTTTGGTCGTCCTGATCATCGTCATTGTCGAGCTGTTGTTTCAGCCGAAAAAATGGAAAGCTGGGAGAGATCATGCTTGAATCCGATACTGGAAGTTCGCGGAGTACACAAATCGTTTGGCAACTATGCTGCCCTGCGCGGAATTGATTTGTCCGTCCAAAAGGGAGAAATCATCAGCGTCCTGGGACCATCCGGCTGCGGGAAGTCGACTTTGTTGCAAGTCATTGCCGGGCTGACGCAGCCAGATGCGGGAGAAGTGCAACTGCGAGGTGCGCAGGTCGCTTCGCCTACGCGACTGGTGCCCCCGGAAAAGCGCAATATCAACATGGTGTTTCAAGACTACGCCCTGTGGCCGCACATGACGGTCTACGAGAACATCGCTTATGGATTGCAGCGCAAAAAAGCGAAAGCGGATTACATAAAGGCCAAGATTGCCGAGCTTGTCAGCTTGCTGCGTCTCGAAGGACTGGAGCAACGCCTGCCGCCCCAGCTTTCAGGAGGCCAACAGCAGCGTGTGGCGATTGCTCGCGCGCTTGCCACAGAGCCGGATTTGCTTTTGCTGGATGAGCCGCTATCCAATCTCGACATGCGGCTGCGCATCCGCATGCGCACGGAAATGGCTTACTTGTTCCGCCGTCTGGGAACAACCGTCTTTCATGTGACACACGATCCGGATGAAGCGTTTGCCATGGCAGATCGGCTGGTCATCATGAGAGCGGGGGCGATCGATCAGATGGGAGCGCCGCAAGATTGCTACGAGCAGCCAGCGACACGCTCTGCCGCATCTTTGCTGGGGGCCGGCAATCAGCTGACGGGCACGTTGCGCAAGGCAGCTGGCCGCGACATCGCGCTCATCGGAGAAGCGCTCGTCGAGGGTACAATACCCGCCGCAAAAGGAAGCGGGGATAGCGCTCATGTCCAGTCGGCGCTTGCAGACGGCGAGCAGATTGACCTTTTGTTTCGTCCCGAAGAAGCAGAGTGGGCGCAGCAGCCGGAGGCAAACAGTTTGCCTGTTCGCGTCGTGCACAGCACATACGAGGGCAATCGCTGGCGCATCCTCGGTGAAATCGGCGGAGGACAGACTTTGGCCTTTTTTCACGCGGAGCGACTGGAAAATACGGAACGGGGATACGTCTGCCTGAAGCCATCAGCCGCTTACTTGTTTCCTCATCTGGACGAAAGGTGAGCGAAGTCATGTCACGTATCCTTGCCATTTCAGACATTCACGGGCACGGTGCAGGGGCAAAGCAGCTTCTGGAGCTGGCCCAGTACGATCCGAAAGTCGATCGGCTGTTTCTGCTCGGCGACTATATCGACAAAAGCCCGGAGACGTGGGAGACGCTCTCTTTTGTGCAAGGGCTGCTGCAAGAAGGGGCGGCAGCCGTGCGGGGCAATCTGGAGCAATGGTTTCTCGACCAGCATGCGGCAGAAGAGCAGCCAGAGTCGATCAAGCAAGCCGTTGCCTTTGTCGCCGGATTGCCATTGTACATCGAGTACGGACCATACTTGTTCGTCCATGCGGGCATTCGCCCGGGAATCGCGCTCGCTGCCCAGCAGCAGGTCGATCTGCTTTCCATTCGCGAGGAGTTTTGGAACAGCTCGTCTCGCTACGAGTGGATCGTCGTCTTTGGTCACACTCCCACCTATCGCATGGGGGTTGCGCCGGGAGACATCTGGGCAGAAGCTGACCGGATCGGCATTGATACCGGGGCGAAGCACGGCGTCAGATTGACGCTGCTCGATCTCACTCACCACAAAAGCTATTCCTGCTCGACCGAGACAAAAGGGGTGTACACAGATTTTCGCACAGCGGACTGGTGCATCGAAAAGTAGGGTCATTGCCTGCGCGAAAAGCGGGCAGTGGCTTTTTTACATGGGAAAACAGCCTGCAACGGCACGGCACACTAGGCAGCAGTTAGCGGCATCCTGATCACCTTAGCCGAGGAAGCAGTCGATTGAACAATCGCTCGACATAGCCAAAACCTATCCGCTCATAGCCAGCGGGGATTGGACTTTGCCTATCGACAGTGATAAAACAAGAATAAGCAAAATCAAGGGGGAACGGAACATGGAGTACACATTTTCGAAATCAGTAGATGCATTATCCTCCTCGGCTGTCCGGGAAATCTTGAAGCTGACCCAAGGCAATCAAGTGCTCTCGCTCGCAGGTGGCCTGCCAGCCGAGGATTCTTTTCCCATCCAGGAAATGCGCGAAGCGTTTAATCGGGCATTCGATCTGGGCGCGAAATCGTTGCAATACGGTTTGACAGACGGATATATCCCGCTTCGGGAGTGGGTAGCCTCACGAATGAAGCAAAAACATATGAACGTAGGCTTGGACAATATGCTGTTGACCACCGGCTCCCAGCAGGCCGTCGACTTACTGTGTCGAGTCTATTTGGATGAAGGCGACGTCGTGCTGGTAGAAAATCCAACGTATCTGGCTGCAGTCCAATTGTTCCAGTTCCGGGGGATTCGCGCCATTCCGGTGGAAGGTGATTCGGAAGGGATGGACCTGGAGGATCTGGCGAAAAAGATCGCGCAGTATCGTCCGAAAATGGTCTACGTCATTCCGACTTTTGCGAATCCTACGGGAAAAGTATGGAGCCTCGAACGCCGCCAGGGCTTGCTCGCCCAGTGCAAGGCAAACAACATTCTCATTCTGGAGGACGATCCGTACGGCGAAATCCAGTTTGACGGCGAAGCTTCGTACCGCTCGATTTTCTCGCTCGACGAACATCCGACCAATTCCTGTGTCGTCTATACCAGCACGTTTTCCAAGATCGTTGCTCCTGGTCTGCGCACCGGATGGGCAATCGGCGACCAGCGCGTCATTTCGATGATGGTAAAAGCGAAGCAAGCCGTCGACCTCCAGTCCAGCACCATTGACCAGATCGCGCTGCACGAGTTGCTCTCCCGCTTCGATCTGGAAAGCCACATCGAAAAAATCCGCGCTTCCTACAAAGAGCGCATGGAATGGATGAACGAGCTTTTGCTCGCACAAAGCTGGGATGGCGTGCAGTGGGAAAAGCCGCGCGGAGGCATGTTCCTGTGGGTCAACTTGCCAGCCGATGTGGACGCAGAGAAGCTGTTGGCCCGCTCTGTACAAGAAGGCGTGGCATTCGTGCCAGGCAAGCCGTTTTACGCCGCCGAGCCGCAGCACAACACAATGCGCTTGAACTACACACTGTTGAACCGCGAAGATACGCAGCTCGCCATCGCAAGACTCGGCAAAGCGTTTACAGAGTACAGCAAAAGTCTCGTGACGCAATAGCGTCCGGGGCGTGTAAGTGAAAAGCAAAAGGATGCAAAAAGACAATCATGCTGCTGAAAAGCTGATTGTCTTTTTTATTGTTAGGACAAGGACAAAGAAAGCTCTCTTTCGACCCGGTTCAGCCACTCATGGACAAGCTCTGTGAACAGCGTGGGCTGTTCGATTTGCAGATTGTGTCCAGCGCAATCGAGCGCGGCAAAAGAACTGCGTGGATAGTGAGGAAGCAAGCTCCATGCGTCCTGGTAGCCGACGACATGATCCTGCTTGCCTACGACGAACAATCCAGGATGGGGAAAAAGCTGCGTATCAAGCGGGAAAGAGAAGCCGTACGATGTTTTCAGTCGTTCTAAAAAGGGGAAGTCCGCGATGCTGTACCCGCTTATAATCTCTGTTTTGTAGCGGTCCCATGTCTCTTCTGTGGCGACCACAGCCATGGCTTCGAACTCGGCGCGCTCCGACTCTGTCAGCTTGTCCCACAGGCTTTGCTCTTCTACCAAAATGACTTTGTCTGGCAGCGTGCGCTGGCTCATTTTGGGGAAAACACTCGGGCAGATGAACAGGGCGCCTTTGACTTGCTCTCTGCGCTTTTCGATGACTCCACGCGCCAAATAACCTCCGTACGACTCCGCAGCGAGGAGGAACGGTTCGCCTGGCAGTTCACGATCAATCCAGTGCAGAACAGCCTCTAGCATGTCGTCCGTATTTTGCACGCTGTCGTAATTTTTCGTCTTTCCCATACCGGGCAGGTCGATATAGAGTCGGCGAAAACCTTCGCGCTCAGCAAAAACAGGCTCCATGCAGCCTTTCATGACGTGATGATCGAGCGAAAAACCGTGAAGCATGACAATCGGAACGCCGGAACCGATTTGTTCTTGAAAAAAGTCAATGTTGTGCAGTGACTGAATCATACTGGCTAACACCTCTCCCGCCGATTTTGCGTTCCATAACTAAAAAAGGAACGTTTGTTCTTATTTTAATCTAAGATCTGGAAAAAGCAAGAGGGAAATAGAAAAATATGGAGAAAAAGCCATAAAAAAACGTATCCAAGCGATCAGATCGAATGGATACGTTTTTCGTGTTGGCCGGGATGGTTTGTTTGCGCCATCCGAGGCTGTTTATTCTTCTGTTTCTTCCAATGTGCAGATGGCGCTAGGGCGCTTGATGCGCAGCACTACGCACTCGTATACACGGAACAGGCTGTTCATTTGCTCGTCTCCGAGGAAAGCGGAGTCGAAGTCTTCGGCAATCGCCAGATCGAGGTTGTGGCGGCCTGTAGCCACCAGCACGCCGGAGCGTCCCTTGATCGTAGGCGATTGGTATACGCCGTCTGTCACCAGGTTGCGCACATGCTCGATCTCCAGCACGTTGGTGCCTTTGTGTACGCGGTGCAGGAGGGAGTACAGCTCGGGGGACACGACCAGCGCATAAGGACCGCTGTGACCCATTTTCAAGAGCTTGTTGCGCGCTTCCACGATGTCAGCGAACGCATTGCCGGATTCCATCCAGTCGCTCTTCAGGTGCGTGAGGCGGCCTTTTACATTCATCAGACCAGGCAGATCAAACTCAGCCGCTCCGTTGAAGATCAGGTCGTCTTCCATCAGCGCACCGCCAGCAGCGGCGTTGGCAGCGGCACTCATGTCAAGCGGCATGCCCAGTGTGCGAGCTTGCGCGACATCGCGCCAGTAAAGCATGAAATCTTTGTAAAGAATCGGGATTGTCATGCTTACGCGGCGGCTTGGCTGTGTCATTTCCAGCGATTCGCCGCGCAAGGACAGACCGCCGAAGCGCGATTCATCGTATACGTCATTGGTGATCGTCTGGATACCTTCACCGAGCGGACCGTAAATATCGATAAAGCGACGTCCCACGAGTTGACGGCGGGCCATGTCGACTACAGTAGCGTCCAGTTGGCTCCATTCTTCATTGGTTAATGGAGAGTCTGGGTATTTGCGAAGCTTGTCCATAGCGTAACCTCCAGGTCATATAAGATCGGTGTTTCCTTAATGTCCTTTCAAACTTCCAACAGTAAGCCCCTTTTTGTCAGGAGCGGCAGTCTTGGCAGGAGCCGCGTGTTTGATGACGGAAGCAACACCGTGAGCAGCCGTTGCAGAAGCTTTCAGGTGATCCACCTGATGAATATCGTGGCCTTCATCGTGGTCGGTCAGGTCAGGATGGGACCCGTCAGAGAACCGTCCGCTGAGCGAAGCCATGATTTCTTTTACTTGCAAGTAGTCGGCGTGAGTTTTTTCGCGCATGCCGTCCAATGTCGTGCGGGTTTCGTCATCTTGAAACTCGTACAGGGAAAGCTCCAGATGCTCGCGGAAATTGTGCAGGCCAAACCGCTCCAGGTTCACATCCGACAGCAACTGAGAAAGCTCGCGGTCGCTCAGTTGGGCAAGCGATTCTTTTCCGGATACGTTTTCCAGGTAAGGAACCAGTTCCTGGAGACGTCCCATGCGCTGTTCTTCTTCTTCCAAAATGTGATGGTAGTACAAGCGGGTGTGCTCGTCCTGTGCAGCGTCGATAATCGGCTGGATGATGCCCATGAAACGATTGATGTAACCTCTGGTGCGATCAAAAATGGCGTGCAGCTGTGTAATTTCTTGCACCCTCCGCCACCTCCTCATTCACGATCTATTTGTTCATTATACAGTTGGAAAAATGAACCGGGCAATACATATGTAGATTTTCGGCGTTTTCTGTTAATAAATGGCACGTTTTGCCGGGAGCACATCGCCTCAAGCCACGCCACGACTGAGGTGGATACGTTTAGTTTTGGATTTTTACAAAAAAGTTATCATGGAGAGTATTGTCAAAGCTAATTGGGAATGATAATATTTATCAATAATAGTGATATTCATTATCAATTAGAAAACAGAGAACCAGAACATACATCGACACTCACCCATTTTAAGGAGGAAAACATTATGTCATCCATTTTAGTCATTGGCGGAGATCGCCTTGGTAATATCGTAGATTTGCTGCACGGACAAGGGTTTAAAGATATTCATCACGTAACGGGGCGCAAAAGCTCCCAAACAGGTGTGAAAATTCCTGCGGGCATTCATATGATTCTCGTTTTGACCGACTTCGTCAATCACAACCTCGCGAAAACCGTGAAAAACCAGGCGAAGGATCGTGAGCTGCCAATCGTATTCTGCAAGCGCTCGTGTTCGGCGATTGCCAAAGCTTTCGATTTGACGGCGTAAATACATACCCGTTCAGGTGGACAGACTAACACTTGAGTCTGATACCAACGGAGGAATGGCGCATGGAGCAAAATCGTTTAAGCGAACTGCCTATTGCGCAGCTGACGGCCGTGCAGCTGCAACAGTTGAAACAGGCAGAGGAACAACTCAATTCAGAAGGCGAGAATGTGTACCTGATCGCATTTGAGAAGCAATCCCCGTCATCGTAGACGGGGTTTTTTTATTTTCCCAATATCTGCTTCTCCGCTTATTTGAAAACATACTGCTCAAGCTGCGTTTTCAGTGCGTCAATCCCGATGGCAAAGCCCAGGCATTGGCTGGACTGGATGATAAAGGCGTTCAGCCCCACGACCTCGCCATTCAGATTGATAAGTGGCCCACCACTGTTGCCGGGGTTGATGGCGGCATCGGTTTGGAAAATCTCTTCATACATTCGTTTTGCCACCTGGAGGCGACGGTTTTTGGCGCTGATAATTCCGGCCGTTACAGAGTTTTCCAACCCAAGCGGGGAACCGCCTGTGTACATAGCGACAAAAACTACAAAAAGACCAGTTGCTGCAGCTGAATCGTCCGGCCGTGTGCGTTCCTGCCGGGAGCTTCGGCTGCTTCCACGCGTTTGACGAGTGCCGTCATGAGCATGCGGCGCTCTTCATCGCTGGCATGGGACCAGAGGAGCGGCCAATTGGTCAGCTGACTGTAGGGCGGGAAGGCAGCTTTGGCAAAAGACGGAGGTGGAGCGGGGAACAGAGCGTCAGCTTCTTTGGCGAGGGCAGCGATTTTCAGCCGAAATGCTTCGAGGGTGAGCAGTCCTTCCTCGTAAGCTGCTTCCCAGCGCCGCAATTTGAGCGCTCGCCTCTGTTCCCGCGCTTCTGCATCTGCAAAAGGGACCACAGAAGAAAGCGAGGCCCGGACTTCTTCCAAAGCAGCACGCGCTTCGTGCGAATAGCTCATCAGCTCGGAGAGGATGGCCTGCTCCAGACGGTCTTCCCGGATGGCAGGGGCGTCGCAGCGGCCAGCCTGCTTGTTTTTGCATACATAATAACGATGGACGTAACGCTTTCCCGCGCTCTTGGTGTTGGCTGTCTTGCCGCGCATGGGGGAGTGGCACAGGGAGCAGTAGAGCAAACCGGAAAAGCAAAAGGTGGAGCCAAGGACACGCGGGTGGAGCGAGCTGCGCGCAGCCATTTTTTGCTGAATGCGCATGAAAAGGTCTTTGTCGATAATCGCCGGATGGGCGGCCTCTTCCACGATCCATTGATCCGGCGAGTTTTGGCGCTGAAGCCCGTCGGTGTAGTTCCAGCGCAGCGCCCCGTGATACACCGGATTTTTCAGCAGGCGCAGGACAGAACTTGCCCCCCAGCTTGCGCCATTTTTTCCGCGAAGTCCTTGGCGATTTGCCCACTCCGCAATCTGCCGCGGCGACTCGCCTTTCTCATAGCGCTCAAACATTTCGCGGACGCCAGCCGCCTCCGCATGCTGAATGGTCAACGCCCCGTCCACCAGCTCGTAGCCAAAAGGCGGGGGGCCGCCTGGCCGTTTTCGTTCCTTCGCCATCTGCTCCATGCCGAGCTTGACTCGCTCCGCCAAATTTTCCCGCTCCCACTGGGCGAGCGCCGCCACCAGCGTAATGAACAGTCGGCCGATGGCGGTAGTCGTATCGTACACCTCTGTGCAGCTTTTGAAGCGCACGTCATACTTTTCAAACTCCTGGAGAAGCCGGTACAGATCCAGCACAGAGCGGGTGAGGCGATCGAGACGATAGACGAGGACGACATCGGTCTTCCCTTCGCGGATATCTTTCAGCAGCCGTTTCAGTTCAGGGCGGTTCGTATCTTTGGCGCTCACGCCTTCTTCCGCGTAGATGGCGGCAACCTCCCACCCTTGTGAGTGGACGTAAGCCAACAGTTTTTCCCGCTGGGCCGGGATTGAAAATCCTTCACGTGCCTGGTCTTCGGTGCTGACGCGCATGTAGACAGCCGTTCGCATCGGATTTCCTCCCATCAACTGAGGTTGCTAGAGTCTACAGCAAAACAGCGCTTTGTATGCCTGGACAGATTGGAAAACTTGGATTTTTTGCGCACAAAAAAACCCCGCTTATCCTGATTGGACAAGTGGGGCTGCGCTACATCCATTTTTGTCCCCATTCGTGAATGGATTCAATGACCGGACGCAGATCTCTTCCTTTTTCTGTCAATTCATACTCGATGCGCACAGGAATTTCCGGGTATACTTTTCGTTCCAAAATTCCCAGCTCCTCCAGCTCCTTCAGTCGCTCCGAAAGCATTTTGTCGCTCATGTGCGGAACCATCTCGCGAATATCTTTGAAGCGAACAGCGCCGCGAAGCAAAACGTGGATGATCAAACCTGTCCAGCGCTTGCCGAGGACATTGATGGCGCATTCGTACTTGGGACACATGTGCTCGCCAGCAAATTCTTGACTCATGTTGGTGTCACCTCTATACAGCATGGTTATGTTAACGCTTATTGTAGCAGATAAACTTGAAAAAAGTAAGTAACGAAGTGTTTGGCATGTGCTTATCTATGTTTGCCATACCGGGGCGGGGTTATGCTGGAAATAGGATTGCCCGCACGAGCCAAGCCCGTTTCCGGCAAAAATCGTTTCACAGGCAGGCACATGCACATAGACTGTGGCGAACGATACGAGAAGAAGAGGGTGTTAGGATGCTTCCAAAACCGGTGATCGGGATTTTGACCTGGCGCCAGGGGCAGCGCTTTGGCGAGCCGGACTACTTGCGCAAGCTGGTGCTGGCAGGGCAGAAGCTGGGGGCGGAAATTTACCTGTTTTCGCATCAGGACGTAAACATGAAGGAAAAAAAGATCAAAGGCTTTCTTCCCAAAGCAGGCGGCGGCTGGAGCAGCAGATGGTTTCCGTGGCCGCAGGTCGTCATCGACCGCTATCGGCGGCGTGTCCCCGAGTACATTCGGCTGCGAAACAGCGACCTGCTTTTCTTTGCCAACAGCCCGTTCAGCAAAAAGTGGCGGGTCACCCAGCTTTTGGCCAAGGACAGGCGGGTGATGCACTGGATTCCGGAAACACACTTGTACGAAAAAAAGCGAGTTGCAACCATGCTGAGCAAATATCCACTCGTGTACGTCAAGCCGGGGAACGGCTCCGGAGGGAAAAGCATTTTGCGGATATCGGCCAAGGGCAAAGAATTTAGCCTCTCCGGGCGCGACAAGCAATATCAGACGCACACTGCCAAGCTGGACAGCGTCAGTGCTGTGGAGAACTGGGTTGGCCGCTGGGTAGTCGAGCAGCAGATTGCAGATGGCAATTTTCTCGTGCAGCAAGGGATCGATCTCGGATTGATTCCGAATCATGTGGCAGATGTGCGCGTGCTCATCCAAAAGGATCAGGCAGGGGAGTGGAGGGTGACTGGCTCCGGGGTACGGATCGGGGAGGCTGGCAGTTCGACCTCCAATTTGCACGGCGGAGGGCGCGCTGTTTCCTTTGAAGGGTTGATCGAGCAGCGATTCGGCAAGAGACAAGCACAGCTGATCACGAAGGAGTGTCACTCGCTTGCCCATGAGGTGGCGAAGACGCTGGAGGATTACTTTGGACGAATGATGGAGTTCGGGCTGGATATCGGTGTCGCTGTAGACGGGAGCGTCTGGCTGATCGAGGTCAATCCGAAACCGGGGCGGGAAGTATTTCGCCAAATGGGGGATATGGTCACGTACGCCAAGGCGATCGAGCGGCCTGTGCAATTCGCTCTCCATCTCGCCCGCAAGAGACAGACCGGGGATGTAGGGCAGAGGGAACAACGTGTCAGGGTCTGAAAGAAGCTTGGTTTTTGTTCCTTTGGAAGCAAGCGGGGAACCGACACTGATGACCCATTCACCAACCTTGGTGTGTGAAGAGTTTCCGAGTGCCAAAGGATAGAGCTTGCAGTCCGCGTCGATTTTGATAACAGCATAATCTCTGACTCGATCGGCAATGATGCGTTTGGCTTCAAATACTTTGCCGTTGTACAGCTTGACAAAAATGTTTTTCGATTTGCCGATGACGTGCTCGCTGGTCAAAATATAGCCTCTCGGGTGGAAGATAAAACCGGAGCCGAAACTGCGCTCGGTAGGCGGTGAGGAAGTATTATCATCCTGGTCGATGAGACTGCGAATCAGAGAATCGACGTCTTTAGCTAGGGGAGCGTCTTCCGTGACGATGGAAACGACTCCCTCCTGTACGCGCTCTACAATAGGGACAAAAAAATTGAACGGGTGCAGACTGCTGCTGCTCACAGGGTACTTTACTCGCGTATATTGGGACCATTTTTTACTTTTCACCAATCTCTCCCCCTACAGCAGTTAGGTATATATCATCTTATGGAGGGGCGAAAGGGAAGGGACGCCCAATTTGAGCGCGGCGTTTGTTATATCATTATTTTTGATTGATATAATAAAGAAATAGCATTGGTATAATTATTAGAATCGAATTATAATACATGTAGTTAGAGAATATTTTGAACATAAAGGCTTAGCAGATGGATATTCACTTCTGTCTGAAAAAAGGCAATTGTCTGCTTTGTCGCTAGAGAGAGAAAAAGAAAGATAATGGAGGATGCGAAGAGATGGATGTTAAAACGATCATACTCGGCTTTTTGAGCTATGGAGAAATGAGTGGGTACGATATCAAGCAGGCGTTTTCCAACAGCATCGGCTTTTTCTACGATGCCAGCTTTGGCGCGATCTACCCCGCACTGCGCAAGCTGGAAGAGGAAGGACTGGTCACCAAGCAAGAGGTCATCCAGTCTGGAAAGCCGAACAAAATTTTGTATCAGATTACAGAGCAGGGCAAGGACACGTTCCGTCAAGAAATCCAGACGCCGATTTTGCCTCCTGTGCTGCGCTCTGACATGCTGGTGAAAATTTTCTTTGGCAAGAGCCGTTCCCCCGAGGAGCAAAAGGACATGCTGGAGAGCTGTTTGAACCTTCAGCGCCAAATGCTTCAACAAAGCCGAGCCTCATTCAAGAAGCTGGAGCTGCATTTTGACGAATATCAGCGCTTTTGCTGGGAATATACGATCCATCATCTGGAGTCGACGATTTCCTTTTTGGAGCACAAAATGCCCTCGCTAGCCAAACAACCAGCATTGTCTGCTTCCATCTGAGCAGGGATTTGACCAATTGGGTTGAACACGCATGCAAGAAGGCTTCGCCGCAATAAAGTGGCGAAGCCTTCTTTTTGTTTACTTCAGGTTTTCCGGGTTGAGGCACTCCAGCTCTGGCACGACAAAACGTCCGTCTTTGCGGATCAGGCGGTCGTCAAACCAGATTTCCCCTCCGCCCCACTCAGGGCGTTGAATCATGACGAGATCCCAGTGGATGGACGACTTGTTGCCGTTGAACGCATCGTCATAGGCTTGTCCAGGCGTGAAGTGGAAGCTGCCGTCGATTTTCTCATCGAACAAAATGTCTTTCATCGGGTTTTGGATGTAAGGATTGACCCCGATCGCAAATTCGCCGACGTAGCGGGCGCCTTCGTCTGTGTCGAACACTTCGTTGATTTTCGTCGTGTCGTTGGCAGTCGCTTCGATAATTTTGCCATCCTTGAAGGTCAGCTTGATGTTGTCATAAGTGAAGCCTTGGTATGGGGATGGGGTGTTGTACGAGATCGTGCCGTTGACGGAATCGCGCACTGGGGCTGTAAATACTTCCCCGTCCGGGATGTTGGCTTCTCCGGCGCATTTGATGGCAGGAATGCCTTTGATCGAGAAGGACAGGTCGGTGCCAGGTCCTGTGATGCGCACCTTGTCGGTTTTTTCCATCAGCTCGACGAGGCTGTCCATCGCCTTGTCCATTTTGCCGTAGTCGAGCGTGCACACTTGGAAGTAGAAATCTTCAAAAGCGGCTGTACTCATGTTGGCCAGTTGAGCCATGGAAGCGTTCGGGTAGCGAAGCACAACCCATCTGGTTTCAGGCACGCGCACGTCCAGTACAGGGCGGGCGAACAGCTTGGAGTACATTTGCATTTTGTCGCCCGGCACGTCAGCCAGCTCGCTGATGTTGTCGCCGCCACGGATACCGATGTAGCAATCCATTTGCTTCATAAAGGAGACGTCAGCTTCACGCATGATGCCGAGCTGGTCTTCGTTGACACCGAGAAGCAGTTCGCGCTGAATGCTTTGGTCAATCAGTTGAACGTAAGGATTGCCTCCCGCTGCGTAAACTTTGGCAATTACGGCTTTCGTCAAGTCAGTCACATCGCCGATGGAGTAGATTAAAACGTTTTCACCTTTTTGTACTTTGGTGGAGTAGTTGACGAGGACGTCAGCTAATTGCTCAATACGTGGATCTTTCATAGGAAGGGGATCCCTCGCTTTCCATATCATATCAGTATGTATTGTACACAAATCGGATAGAAAAAAGCTACCCATACCAGGGTAGCGTGCGGAGGAAACGCGTTTACAGGATTCGGTTCTTCATGTATATGCAGGGTCCTGCGCCAATATGGCTATGTCAATCGCAGCCGCAGCCGATGATGACCAACAGGATAAAAAGAATCAACACTAAGGTGAAATCATCGAGGTCTCCATTGAAAATGCTACTCATAGGATGAACATCCTCCTTGTTGTGTGTTAAGCCTCTTGTGCTTACATCCATAACATATGGGTTTATGCACAGTCCCGATACGGGCATCCGCCCATTTTTGCGAAGATTCTTTCCATGCCATCTGCTTGCCTGCGCATGTTTATTATTCTGAAAATCAGGAAAAGCTAGAGGATACGAAAAGACTTTGCAAAAAACGAAAGGATGTTATGGCGATGCAAAGATCATTGTCGAGTCTTCAGCACGAGCTGGTTCCCATTACGATTAATGTAGGCGAGGATTTCAAGTCCATTGTGTGGAAAGCCCAGTACGATATGGATTTCAATACGGAATGCCTGTTTTGCTTCTCGGAGCAGATTACAGGATACCGGGTGGAAGATGAGGCGGGGCATTCCGGCAAGGTAGCGGTTTGCCCGCACTGTGAAAAAGTAAACGCCATTTACGCGTAAGCGGCGAGACAGTGGCACATACACGAAAAG
The DNA here is from genome assembly GCF_029892995.1 of Brevibacillus sp. 1238. Taxonomy (NCBI): domain Bacteria; kingdom Bacillati; phylum Bacillota; class Bacilli; order Caryophanales; family Paenibacillaceae; genus Brevibacillus; species Brevibacillus sp. 1238. The sequence continues at coordinate 298,667 of NZ_JARXWC010000006.1, forward strand.
CGATGCTCAAACGGGCATCGCTTTTTGCTTGGACACGTCCTCCATGGATGGACGATATTTGCCACTGCATCCACCATGTACCACCTGCGTTTTAGCAGGATTGAAGGGAGGAGCCTCGAATAGTATGAGAGGTATACATATGTAGATAGAGTTAGGGGTGAACTTTGTGCAAAAGAAATGCAGCCGCTGCGGGAATGACATGGAGATCGTGCTGCGCAATGTCGTGTATAAAAAGCGGGTCAAAATCATGAACGTCCCGGTACACGTTTGCGTCGACGATTGCTGCGCGCATTCCCAGGTGGTAGATGTCATCAAAGAAGATTTGAAATCACTCATGGAGGAACTGGGCCAACATCCGCAGCGCCAGGCGATCGAATTTGAAGAAATGTCAGAGTTATCCAACTTATTGGTATTGATTGCTAACGAAAAGGCAGATTCTTCTGTTCGTGAAGTGCTGGGCGAGAGGGTCAACGAGCTTCTGGATCTGTTTTTGTTGGCGCAGTCCCTAGGCGATGAGAGATGGATGCTGGAACTGCGGGAGCGATTGACCAAAATCATGGTATAAACACGAAAGAGGAGGCGCTGGAACAGGCGGCTCCTTTTTGTTGGCGCAGTCGAGACGTCAGCTTCTGCCCCTTTTTGCCCCCGTGCACCGCAAGCGTAGACTTTGCCATCCAGATTTCGGTATACTGAAAGGCGCATAGGAAGCGACAAAAGGAGAGATGAATGGTGGCCCAAAAACAACTCCACTCGATCGAGGAACTGGATCAGTTCGTTGCGCAAAAAGGGAAGCAGCTTTTGTTCAAGCATAGCACGATTTGCCCGATCAGCACATCCGCTTATGAAGAGTTCCAGGCGTATCTGCTGGATCATTCCGTAGAAGCGGCCGTAATTCTCGTGCGCGAAGATCGTCCGGTATCGAACGCAGTAGCGGAGCGTTTTGCGATCAAGCACGAGTCTCCGCAAATTTTCCTGCTGGAAAACGGAGAAGTGAAATGGCATACTTCTCACTGGAAAATTACCAAGGATGCCATCAAGCAGGCAGTCGGCGCCTAGTCCCCTCATCGAAAAAGCTTGTTACGAAAAAAGAGCTGTCGCTTTTAGCGCAGCTCTTTTTTGTGTTTACTCCCAAAACAGCTCCAGTTTATCTCCGCTTTTCAGCTCGGTCTGGAAGCTGGCTTGCTGTCCGTTTACCAGCATGACGAAGCCGGAGATGCTCTCATTGTCCGGCTTCTCCAGAGAGAAGTTGACGAACCGGAACACATCGCTGAATACCGGAGGGGCGGATGGGGCAGATTTGACCGTAATGACGGCCCCATCAGGCACAAGCTCGTCTGCGGATGCCACTTTGCCGTCCAACGTGATCGTCACCTGTGCGACGGGCAGCATCACTCGCTCGCCGTTGAAGGAGACGGTCATCGTTTCTTGCACCCATTCTTCCAGCGGGATGACGTCGCGGATGGCTGGCGGTGCGATTTCCTCCAGGCGATAGGAAAGCTCGTCTCCCTGGCGGACGACATCGCTGAAAGTGGCGGTTTTGCCGTTTAAGAGCAGAATCGGGTTGTGCGCTGGGAGTGTGTAAGACTGCCCGTTCACGCTGAAGTGCAGCCCGGATGGCGCTGGCTGTTCATCAGGCGCCAAAAGACCAGCTGCCGCCAGCACTTCGGAAACGGTGCGGGGCAGGCGGATTTCTACTTCCGCGCGATCGGCCAGCGAGTCGTCGAGCTGCGCAGGCGTGCCGTTGACGTGGATCACTGGCCCCAGCGACAGCGGGCGATCGTTGCAGACGATATCCAACGTGTCCAGCTGATCGAGCAGCTCGCGCACGAAAACATGAGCGTCCTCGCCGTTTTTTCCCGCGACAACCGTGATGGTGTCTCCATCGGCAATCGGTGAATCAAGGCTGGCGGCTTCTCCGTTATTCATGATGACAGGAGGCGTGCCGTGACCGCCAGGAATCATTTTCATCCGGCCGTTTACCGTGACGCTCATCGCCAGACCCGGTCTTCCGTAAAGGCGGCGAATGTCCAGTCCGGCAGCGATCAAAGAATCTCCTAGGGACATTTTCCGCAAGTCAAAAATGCGCAGCGGCACATCGTTGACGGTAACAGTCACGTAGCGGAGCGGGTGGCGGCGTGCTGCTACTGCGATTCCCACTGGCGTGACAAATTCTGGCCCGCTAAGCAGCGGATTGTCTCCCACGAATTGCTTGATCGCATCGCCACCACGCACAGCGACGCGAGCGGCAGGCATGTTCAGGAACTGGGCGACTTTTCCGGTCAAGCCCGGCGTCAGACTGCCTCCGCCAATCAGCATGACAGCTTGTGGTGCCTTGCCGTTCAGCTCCATGATTTTCGTCGCGATTTTTTCTGCCAGTTGGGAAACGTCTCCTTCAATGGCGCTGGTTACTTCCGCTGCGCTCATCGTGTGTTCCATGCCGAGAATGTCCGCGAACGTCACCGATTCGTGGGTGGTGAGCAGACGTTTGACCTCTTCTGCCATCGGAAAATCGAGCAAAAAGGCATTCATCAGCGCGTCCGTGATCTCGTCTCCGGCTACAGGCACCATGCCGTAGGCGGTAATCGCTCCTTCTTCGGTCAAGGCGACGTCAGATGTGCCTGCGCCGATATCGACGAGCGCGATGTTGAGTCTGCGCATAGTTACGGGGATGAGTACGTTGATCGCCGCAATCGGCTCCAGCGTGAGTGCCTGCATCTCCAGGTCGCACCGTTTCAAGGCGGCAATCAGCGAGTCGACGACTACCCGCGGCAAAAATGTGGCAATCACGTCTGCGCTGGCTGTGTCTCCGCGCTGATCGATCAGGCTGCCGATCAGTTCCTGGTCCAGGTAGTAGTTGACGACGCTGTAGCCGACACAGTAATAGCGGGTCGCATCCAGCTCGCGCAGTTCTTTTGCCAAGTCTGCCTGGGCTTCCTGCACGGCGGCAAACTCCAGTGCGACCACATCTTCCCGCGTGATAAAGGCGTGTCTCGACAGCGGCATATCCACACGTACGCGGCGGGTGCGCAACGAACGGCCGGCTGCTGCCACAGCTACTTGATGCAGCTGCCCGTGCTTTGCTTCCAATTCGTCCTTGATTTGCTTGATCACTTTGGCAACGGCAACCACATCGTGAATCTGTCCATCGAGCATGGAGCGTTCATCGTGCTCGCGAATGGCGCAGTCGAGCACGCGAAATTGATCTCCGGTCGTTTCCACAATCAGTCCGACCACACTGCGTGTGCCAATATCTAGTGAAAAAATCAGCTCAGGGGAGCCTGTTTCGTTATAGGCTGACAAAGGTAAGTCACTCCCTCGTTTTCGTGTCGATCAGTAGAAATAGATGAAGGCTTTCGTTAGAACATATATCCAATGGATTCGACCACAGCTATCAAGAATCCTGTCGAAACAAGGAATTATCCCTTTTTTGGCGAAGAATTTGCAAAGGTAAAAAAACATAAATAATTTACTTTCGCGCTTTTTGGCGCTAAACTGCTGACAAGGGAGTTTGAATCGATTATAATAACCCTAATTTATCGGCAACCACCTAGCAGACCTATATAAAAAGAGGAGAGTGGAGAGAAACAATGGCACACGATCAAATTGAGACCATGCGCAAACAGATAGACGAAATCAACCTGCAAATTTTGGAATTGATCAACCAGCGGGCGACTTTGGTGCAAGAGCTCGGCAAAGAAAAAGAAAAGCTGGGCAGCAACCGCTTTGATCCAGAGCGCGAGCGCCAAATGCTCAATCTGCTCGTGGAAAATAACAAAGGCCCGTTCAACGACAGCACGGTTCGCCATCTGTTCAAGCAAATTTTCCAAGTATCCTTGGACTTGCAAAACGAAGACAAGAAAAAAGTTCTGTTGGTCAGCCGCAAGAAGAAAGCGGAAGACACGGTCATTACAGTAAAAGGCGTCGAGTTCGGCGGCAAAAGCCCGATCCTGATCGCAGGACCTTGCTCCGTAGAAAGCTACGAGCAAGTGAGAGCGGTAGCGGAAAACCATGCCAAACGCGGCTTGAGAACAATCCGCGGCGGCGCATACAAGCCTCGCACTTCCCCATACGATTTCCAAGGTCTCGGAGAAGAAGGCTTGCAAATCTTGAAGCGTATCGGTGACGAGTTCAACCTCGTAACGATCAGCGAAATCGTCACGCCAGCCGATCTGGAAATGGCGACGAAATACATCGATGTCATCCAAATCGGTGCGCGCAACATGCAAAACTTCGAGCTTCTGAAAGCAGCAGGCCGTGTAAACAAGCCTATCCTGCTGAAGCGCGGCCTGTCCGCCACGATCGAAGAATTTATCTACGCAGCCGAGTACATCGTATCTGAGGGCAACACGCAAGTCATGCTGTGCGAGCGCGGTATCCGCACGTACGAAAAAGCGACTCGCAACACCCTTGATATCTCTGCTGTACCGTTGCTCAAACAAGAAACGCACTTGCCTGTCTTCGTCGATGTGACCCACTCTACTGGTCGTCGCGACCTGCTGCTGCCTTGCGCGAAAGCAGGATTCGCAATCGGTTCCGACGGTGTGATGGTAGAAGTTCACCCGGACCCGGATGTTGCTCTGTCCGATGCAAAGCAACAGCTCAACATTCCTCAGTTCAACGAATTTGTGGACGAATTGCTTGCTTCCGGCCTGTACAAAGGCGAAGTGGTAGCAACCAGAGGATAACGAAACAGTTTGCTGGTCCTTCCTGCGCGCAGGGAGGACCTTTTGATTTGACGAACCCGAGGTCGACCAAGTAAGCTAGGATTTAAGTGCTGATAACGGCGAAGGAGGCTATGCCAGATGAATGATCAAGATCACTGCTGCTCGTCTGATCGCGCCACCGTGCGGCCTGATAAAATCAAGTCCAACCTTGTCTCGCGGCTCAACCGCGTAGAGGGACAAATTCGCGGAATCCGCGGAATGGTGGAAAAAGACGTATACTGTGACGACATCCTCAACCAGATCGCTGCTGTGCAGTCCGCCTTGAATGCCGTGGGCAAAATGCTGCTGGAAGGACATATGAAATCTTGTGTCATCGAGCGCATTCAGCAAGGGGATAGCGAAGTAATTGACGAGCTTTTGAAAACGATGAACAAACTAATGAAATAGCGGCGCCAAAGCCCGTAAAAACGATTGCAACCGCATACGGCTTGTCGTATCATAGGTGCATATATTTATGAAAATAACTATGAAAACCAAAATATAGGGAAAGTGAGGGTGTGTGATGCCGGTTACAATCTACGACGTGGCAAGAGAAGCGGGGGTTTCGATGGCGACTGTCTCCCGTGTAGTCAACGGGAATCCCAACGTAAAGCCTTTGACCCGAAAAAAGGTACTGGCTGCGATTGAACGTCTGGGGTATCGACCAAATGCCGTTGCTCGCGGTCTCGCCAGCAAAAAAACAACAACCGTCGGTGTCATCATCCCGGATATCTCCAGTTTGTTTTTTTCCGAATTGGCCCGTGGAATCGAAGACATTGCAACGATGTACAAATACAACATCATCCTCTGCAACTCTGACCAGCGGATGGAAAAAGAATTGCAGTTGATCAATACGCTGTTGGAAAAGCAAGTGGACGGGCTGCTGTTCCTGGGGGCAGAAATTAAGGAAGACCACCTTCAGGCGCTGACCAGCACTTCGGTGCCGACCGTTCTCGCGGCTACCCGCGATGCGGACAACGTGCTGCCTTCTGTGAGCATCGACCATTTCCAGGCCGCTTACGATGCGACGGAAGCTTTGGCTTCGCGCGGACACAAGCGGATTGCGATGATCTCAGGCCCGCCGAACGATCCGCTCAACGGCCTGATGCGTTACGAAGGCTACAAAAAGGCGTTGAAGGACAACGGGATCGAGCTGGACGAGGAGCTGGTTGCGACAGGCAACTACTTTTACGAGTCAGGGCTTTCGACAACGAAGGCATTCCTCGCGCTGGCTGAGCCGCCGACAGCGATTTTTGCTGCCAACGATGAAATGGCGATTGGAGCGATCCATGCCATCCAGGATTCCGGTCTGAACGTGCCGGGCGATATCGAGGTCATCGGCCACGACAACATTCGCCTCGTGGAAATGGTGCGCCCGCGCCTGACTTCCGTAGTTCAGCCGATGTACGATATTGGTGCGGTCGCGATGCGCCTGCTGACCAAGTACATGAACAACGAAAACGTGGAAGAGCACGTTGTGCTGTTGCCGCACCGGATCGAGTATCGGGAAAGCACCAAGCCGCAGCAGGCTTGATCGCATCGCCCGCAACAGATTGCCAGCAAGAGGAGGATAAGTGGATGCGGTACGGAATTATCGGCGCAATGGACGAAGAAATTGCGCTGTATTTGGAAGCGATGCAACAAGCCACGACGACGGTCAAAGCCGGAGTGGCTTACTATAGCGGGAAGATGGAAGGCAAAGAAGTCGTGCTTTGCAAGTCAGGTGTCGGCAAGGTGAATGCAGCGGTCACGACGCAAATTTTGCTCGATCAGTTTCAGGTGGAGCGCGTCATTTTTACGGGCGTAGCTGGTGCCGTTCACCCGGAATTGAACATTGGCGATATTGTCGTGTCGACAGACTGCTTGCAGCATGATATCGACGTGACGCCGCTCGGCTTTGCCCCGGGGCAAATTCCGTTTACGGAGCAATGGACATGGCAAGCCGACCAGGAGCTGATGCAACAAGCGATCGAGGCTGGAAAAGGATTGGAAGCGGGTGTTCAGGTAGTGAGCGGCCGCATTTTGTCCGGTGACCAGTTTGTCGCCAGCCGGGAAAAGGTACAATGGCTGTACGAGCAGTTCCAGGCTCATTGCACGGAGATGGAAGGAGCGGCAGTCGGACAAGTGTGTGCGATGAACGGCGTGCCGTTTGTCGTCGTGCGATCGATGTCCGATAAGGCAGACGGCTCTGCGCATGTCAACTTCGTCGAGTTTACCAAGCTTGCTTCGCAGCGTTCGTATGCGATTGTCCGCAACATGCTGCTGTCCGATGCCAGTTCGTCGGAGCCAGGCGTAATCGTCTACTCGACGAAAAACTGCGTCGATTGCGACATGGTCAAGCAGTGGCTGACGGCAAAAGGGATTTCGTTCGAAGTGCGCGATGTCATGACCAGCCGCGCCTACCAAGAGGATGTCGAGCGTTTTGGCTTCATGGGCGTTCCGGTAACCGTTGTGGGCGACAAAGCGGTCAAAGGCTTTGCGCCAGCCGAGCTGGAAGAACTGGTGAAGCAATCATAAAATCACACAAAAGCGGGGAGATCAGCATCGTTTCGGTGCGCGATCTCCCCGCTTTTTCGTATGTTTTTTCGCAAATGTCATCTGCTATTTGCTTGCTTCCGTAGGCGCGTACATCATGGCGCGCTCCAGCGTGATCCGGTTTTTTTCCGTAATCTCTGCCCGGCGGGGGATAGCGGGAAACGGTTCGTCAAACAGGCGGGTTGGCAGCGGCAAGTCTGTCTGCGGCTGCCAGCGCTTGAGCCAGCCAGAAGGCAGGTCGCCATCTTCCAGCGGCTGATCGCTCATCTCGCTCCACACAAGCGTCCATGCCCGCGGCACCACTCGCCAAATGTCGTAGCCGCCGCCGCCGACCGCGATCCAGCGGCCATCGCACAGCTCGTGAGCGAGGCGGTGGGCGAGCCTTGGGATATCTTGATAAATGCGCATCGAGCAGGAAAGGTGCGTGAGCGGATCAAACGTATGGGCATCACAGCCGTTTTGGGTCAAAATCACGTCCGGCTTGAAGCCTCTTGCCAGCTTGGACACTAGCTCGCCGTACACTTCCAGAAAAGAGTCGTCTTCTGTGAACGCATCGAGCGGCACATTGACCGAAAATCCGTAACCGCTTCCATCCCCGCGTTCCGAGAGATTCCCCGTTCCCGGAAACAAGTATTTTCCCGTCTCGTGAATGGAGACAGTCAAGACGTTCGGGTCATCGTAAAACGCCCATTGTACGCCATCTCCATGATGCGCGTCGGTGTCGATGTACATGACGCGTGCGTTCCAATGTTTGCGCAAATAGGCGATGGCGACGGAGCAATCGTTGTAAATGCAAAAGCCCGAGGCTCTCCCGCGAAACGCGTGATGCAGGCCGCCAGCAGGATTGAAGGCGTGTTCTGCTTGTCCCTTCATGACAGCATCGACGGCGTTCAACGTCCCTCCGACAATGAGGGCAGCCGATTCGTGCATGTTCTGAAAACAGGGGACGTCCTCCGTGCCAAGACCGTAGCTCGCTGCCTGGGGCAGCTCTTTTTCGCTATGGCCCTGATCGCGGACGAACTGGATGTAGCGTGCGTCATGAACGAGAGCAAGCTCTTCGTCGGTTGCCATGCGCGGGGCAATGATGTCTGACTCAGCGAGTAGGCCGTAGCTGCTCATCAGATCGTGCATGAGGAGCAGACGGCGTTGGTTAAAAGGGTGGTCATCGTTAAAGTAATACGTGGTGTAGTCGGGGGAGTAGATCAGACGAGCGTTCCGGCTCACAAAATTACCCCCCCATCCGTCGGTCCGACGACAGAAAATCCTCTTTGGAGCAGCAATTGTGTCACGACGCGCGGGTCAATCGTCTGGACGCGGAAGACCAGATTCTTTTTGCCGGGATTTTTTCCTGGAAACACGATGACACTGGTGACATTCACTTGTGCTTCGCGGAAAATCTGGCTGACCTCAGCCAGCATCCCGACGCGATCATCCACTTCTACTTCGATGTGCGAGCTGGGCTTGTTGACCCCGAACAGCTCGATCAGGCTGGAAAACAGGTCGGATTCCGTAATCATCCCGACGAGGCGGTTTCCTTCCACAATCGGCAAGGAACCGATCTTGTGCTCATAAATCTGGAGGGCGGCATCTTCGATGAAATCAAGCGGGTGAGCAGTGATGACCTGTTTTTGCATGATATCGGCAACAGGCTTGTGCAGCACGGTATCGTCATCGTCGTGGGTAAGCAAGCGGGAGGGGAGGGCATCGCGCAGATCGCGGTCCGAGACGATGCCCACCAGCTTATCGTCATCCAGAACAGGCAAGTGCCTGATTCGGTTGGCTCGAAGCAGCAAGAGGGCTTCTCCGATCGTGGTAGCTGGTTGGGTGGTAACGACGTTTTTTCGCATGATATCTTCTACGCGCATGAGTGATGGCCTCCTTGCATCCTTTGAAAAAGATGTCCAGACTAATAAAGAAAGCGATTCTGAAAACGCATGGCATCAAAAGCGACAACCGTTTCAGCAGGAACTCGTTTTCCGATTTTGGCCATCAGACAGTTGGCGGGATGAGAGCATATTTCCGGATCGTCTGTCGCCATCCAGGTAAGTCCGACGCTGCCCATTACTTTTTCCATGACCTTTCTGTACTGCCAGACATCAAGCCCTGTACCTTTCAGATCCCAATGCCAGTAGTACTCGGTCGTGATAATCACGTAGTCTTCCATCGCATCGTCCGCAAAAGATACTTCAAGGAGCTTCTTGGCTACGCCGCCCGCGCGAACTTTGTCACTGATCTCGATGGCGCCAAGCTCAAGCAGGTCGGGCAGCTTGGCCATGGACCAGCGCTCCAGCGGATCGGGATGGAGGAAGGTGACATAGCCGAGAACGAGGTCGCCTTCCCGCGCCAAAATAATGCGTCCTTCCGGCAGATCGGCAATTTCGATCAGAGCTTCGTGTTGCTGCTCCGGGATGCGGAATGCCTTTAGCCCTTCATCAAAGCGCAGGTCAGCCAAATGCCTCCCTGTAACCGGTCCCTCGATGAGAAGCTCTTTTCCGTTCACGATCATGCTCGCAGAATGATAGCGTTTGACGTGTTCCATCAGTTCCCCCCCTTTGCTTGTAGAAAAAGAGAGATGGCGATTGCGACCATCTCTGCTGATTCTTCTTCCTAGTCTATTCTGTGGTGGTTGCCGTTACGTTGTTTGAATGTGGCGATTCTCCGTAACTGTTGACGGCGGTGATGTAGTAACTGCCGTTCGGAACGTTTGTTGCGTGCGTGTAGCTCGTTGCCGATACGGTGTCGAGCAGCAAATAGCCGCTTGCCGCATCCGGGCTGAAATACACGTTGTAGGCAATGACCTGCTCGGTGGAACTGTTGCCTTTCCAGGACAGCTTCACGTTGTTGCCGCTTGCCTTGAGCGACAGCGATTTCGGAGCGGAAGGAGGTGAAGCGGAAGGCGTATTCGGGTTTGGATTCGAATTGCCGTTTGTGTCGTCTCCCGACCCTTGCTCGCCTGGATTCGTTTGATTGTTGCCGCTGTTATTGCCGCTGCCGTTATCCGTCGGTGGAGTCGTCGTGTCACCCGGCTGCGGCGTTCCCGTGTCTGTGCCCGGCAGCTCCCACGTATGGGAGGACGAGCCGACAGAAGCGATAGCAGAAGGGGAGGACTCGTTTCCGGCGATATCGACTGCTGTGACATAGTAGCCCAGATCACCGCTGCCTGATGCCGAATCGGCGAAGGTCAGTTCGGCCGGATCTTTCACTGTTGCGACTTTGACAAAGCCGTTTTGCGGATCGGCGCGGTAGATGCGGTATCCGACGAGATCGGCTTCCTTGCCAGACTGCCAGGAGAGCGAAATCTGTTTGCCAGAGCCGCTTGCGGTCACTCCGCTTGGCGCTGACGGCGCTCCGCCAACCTCTGTGCGCGGGTCTTCCTTGTCCGGGAGACGCTGCTCCCAGTCAGGCGGCTGACTTGCCACTTTGCTGTTTTTGGCTTGAATCTGTTCCTTGGAAGGAAGCGGATCAGGCGAGCGGTAGAAAATGCCTTCGGTGACAAAATCGTCCGGAGTGCCTTCCTTCGCCAGATAACGTTCCCCGTTGTACGTAATCAATCTAGCTTTTTGGTGAGAATCGTCCACCTTCGTCGGAACGAAGCGGCGATTGAACAAGTCGGTAATCACATGTCCTGCCTGCTTGGACAGCTCGCTTGGCAGCAATCCGGATTTGGAATCGACTGTTGCGCTGACAATCCCTGCCGGCTTTTTAAAGGTTGCGTCAGGGGGAGACAAGTTCGGGTGCTTGTCCATGATTTCTTTCATGACTTTGCCCCAGACAACCATTGGCACGTATTTGTCCGCATCCGGCATCGGGTACGGCTCGTCAAATCCGACCCAGACACCCATGGACAACTCCGGCGTGTAGCCGACGAACCAGAGGTCGTTGCTGTTGTTGGTTGTCCCGGTTTTGCCTGCCACATCGACTTTGCGCGGTACAAATTTGCGAATGTGGGTACCTGTTCCGGCGTTTACGACCGAACGCATCATGTCTGTGATCAGGTAAGCGGTTTGCTCGCTGTAGACTTGAACAGGCTGAGCCTCGTGACGATAGACTACCTTGCCCTGACTGTCTTCGATTCTGTCGATGAGGTATGCATCCACAAAGGAGCCGTGGTTAGCGAACGTCGCGTAGGCATTGGTCATTTCCTCCGCCGTCGTCCCGTATGTAAGTCCGCCGATTACGCCTGTTGCAGCGTGGTTGTCTGCATCGACCAGCGTGGTGATCCCCATTTTTTTGACGTATTCGAGTGCGGTAGGAATCCCGACCTTCAAGTACGTCTTGATCGCGGGAATATTCCAGGACATCCGCAGCGCTTCACGTGCACTCATGATTCCTTGCCATTTGTTGTTCCAGTTTTTCGGCAGGTGAGAGCCGTTTTGGCCGTCTGCGAGCAGCACGGGTGCGTCATCGATTGGCGAAGCTGGCTGCAAAAGCCCCAGTTCAAAGGCAGGAGCGTAGGCTGCCAGCGGCTTCATCGCCGAACCAGGCTGGCGCGGCACAGTCGCGTGGTTTGTCTGCTCCACTTTAAAATCGCGTCCGCCGATCATCCCGAGAATCGCGCCCGTTTTATTATGGATGAGCATGGCTCCGACTTCTTCCAGCGCGTTCTCGATTTTCTCCGTCTTGCCGTTGGAGCGGCGAATCGTGTAGGTGCGGTTTTTTCCGAAGTTTTTCGGATCGGTCGCAACAGCTTGCATAATGTTGTAGACATTTTTGTCAATCGTGGTGTGGACCTTGTAGCCTTTGCGCAAAATGTCGCGGCGCTTGTCCTCGACCAGTTGACGGTATTCGTTGCGTCCGATGGTGGACTTGTCGCGCCCTTTTTCCGCGAGATCAGCATCGACCAGCTGACGGGCGGCCCGATCCTCGATCTCCATCATCAGGAACGGAACTTCGCGGTACGCTTGCTGGGCAGGCTTGGCCAGCTGCGCTTTCAGGTCGGCCTTGAGCGCACCATCGTACTGGGCCTGGGTAATGTAGCCATTTTCCATCATGCGGTCCAGCACCATTTTCTGGCGCTCCTTGCCGCGTTGATAGCTTTCGGCGCGAAATGGAGAGTACGCGCCAGGATTTTGAATCATGCCAGCGAGATAAGAGCCTTCGCTGAGATTCAGTTCCTTCACATCTTTGCCAAAAATCCCTTTGGCGGCAGCCTGTACACCGTAGACGTTGGAGCCGTTGGCGTTTTTCCCGAAGTAAATTTCGTTCATGTAGGCTTCCAAAATCTGATCTTTGGAAAACATGCGCTCGATCCGGATGGCACTGAAGATTTCCCGCGCTTTTCGGGTGTGGCTCACTTCAGCGGAGAGGATCGTATTTTTTACGAGCTGCTGCGTAATCGTACTACCGCCTGTCACGACAGGTTGGTTGGTGAATTCCTGGATCGCTCCACGCATTGTGGATTGAAGGGAAACGCCGGAATGTTGGTAGTAGGTTTTGTCTTCTGTTGCGATGATGGCATTGATCAAATAAGGAGAAACGTCTGCCTTTTTCACCAAGCGCCGATCGCCTTCTTCAGCCCGCAATTGGCCGATGAGAGAGCCGTCGTTGTAGTAGGCGAATCCAGTCAGATAATTGGTGAAAATTTTGTCCTCCAGTTCCTCCTTGCTGCGCACTGGCTCGTCTTTCACGAGTGCGGCAACATAACCTGTCACGATTCCTCCGGCGACAGCTGCCCCCATAAGCCCAAGCAGAAACACCATCTGTACGATGATCCATATTATTCTGCCACGGCTACGGCGTCGCTTTTTTTTCGACGGTTCAGAGGAAGATGTGTGGTTATTCGACATAGTCTACGACCCCCTAGCATACCCCCTAATTATACCATACGAGGAACCATGAGGGTAGAAGCGATGATAGCGTCTACAGAGAAGTTCCGTGCATCGTCTGAATCTGTCAAAAAGTGTTGCGTTTTGCCTGTTTATGGCCGAACGCGGTTTAGGTTTATACGAGAAGCAGGATCGAGCTTGCCACCAGGAGCACAGCCATGGTGATGTGAAAGCCGCGCTCGTTTCTCTGGAGAAACTTGCGGAGTTGAGCGGCGTCAGCAAGACGATGATCGGGCAGATCGAAAGAGGGGCTGTTGAAATCGAAGGGGGAGGCTCGTTAGGCTCTGGTGCTCATCAGGAGGGAACGGAAGAGTTTTTGACGGTTTTTTCCGGGGAGCTGGCAGTCGAGATCAAAGGAGAGACGTATACGTTGCGGGCTGGCGATTCGCTTCAAGGCAGACAGGCCGCACAGCTATCGCAACGAAGGAGCGGAGCTGGTCCGCGTGAGCATGGCCATCTACTATTCGGGGTGATTTTCTGCAACGGATGGACGAGGAGCGAAAGAGGGCTGATCATAGAAAAAAGAGCAGGCCGACGGGCGGCACTGCTCTTTTTATGTCCAGACGATTAACGGCTGTAGAACTCAACGATCAGAACTTCGTTGATTTCGGAAGGCATTTCTTCACGGTCTGGGAGACGAGTGTAAGTACCTTCAGCAGCAGCATCGTTGAATGTTACGTAGTTTGGCAGGAAGTTGCGAGCTTCCAAAGAGTCCTTGATCAGTTGCAGACCACGGGACTTTTCGCGGATGGAAATCACATCACCCGGTTGAACACGGTAAGATGGGATGTTCACTTTTTTGCCGTTTACCAGGAAGTGGCCATGGTTTACCAGCTGACGAGCAGCAGGGCGAGTTGGAGCGAAGCCCATGCGGTATACCAGGTTGTCCAGGCGGGATTCCAGCAATTTCATGAAGTTTTCACCGACTACGCCAGCCATTTTGCTAGCTTGGTCGAAAGTGCGGCGGAATTGTTTTTCGTTAAGGCCAAACATGTGGCGCAGTTTTTGCTTTTCTTGCAACTGGATTCCGTACTCGGACAGTTTACGACGGTTGTTGTGACCGTGTTGGCCCGGAGGGAAGTTGCGCTTGATGTCTTTTCCTGTACCGTCGAGGGAGATGCCCAGACGACGAGCCAGTTTGTGACGAGGTCCTGTGTAACGTGACATGTATTCAGTCTCCTTTAAATTGGATTCGTAGGTGTTTACTTCCGGCAGGTTAGTTCCTACTTTATCTACACGAACTTCGGACGGTAGCGTTTCCGCATCGTGCTCCTCACAGATATTCAGCCGCAGTCTGTAAAGGGAGGGAACTAAGAAGGTGTATCCTTCCGTTTTTACCTACAATCAATGCTACCCTGTACACATACACTTAATCATACTAGGCGAGGTGTGGGGAAGTCAAGTGAAAAGACATGCGAAAAGACATGCGCCATCCTATAAGAGCGATGGCGCAAAATGTCTTATTAGTCGCGGAGGGCAGCTGACAGAGACTCCGGGGTTCCGCGTTTTTCCAAAAAGCGCGTGAACGTAATGGCCGCATCCGCACGCGATACGGCTGCTTGTGGCGCAAACGTCGTCTTTTCCGCAGGCACGATGCCCATGGCCGTCGCGATAATAATCGAAGCACGGTGCTTGGCGTTTGCGATATCCGTGAACGACGACTGGAACATGCCAGGGTAGTCGGTCAGCTTGTTGTAGCCAAGCGCCCGAACGATCATGTCGGCCAATTCATCGCGCGTAATCGCTTGATCAGGATTCAGTGCAGACGCGTTTTTGTCCAAAAGGCCGCGGTCTACAGCACCTTCGACAGCGGAGAAGAAGCGGGAGCCGTTTGCCACGTCGCTGTAAGTCGCCTTTCTTTCGGCGGAGTACACCGGGTATTGCTGGCCCTGGTTCAGGCTGATCATCAGCATCTCGATCATTTCGCCGCGAGTGATCGGTTTTTGCGGCAAAATTTTGCCATCTTCCAGAGAGAGGGCGTCGTATTCGTACATCAAAAGCAGTTCCTTTTCAGCGGGATGATCTTTGAGATCAAGCGGTGCCTGGCGATGCAGGTTGATCGCTTTTCCAGATGCAGTCGAGTGCCACTCGCCTGACGTCGCATCGAGGTAGTAAGGCTGCTCGAACGGCGTTGCAGTCACGCGATAAACAAGCTTCGCAGTTCGTTTCGGAATGTAGGACGGCTGATTCTGCACTTTCTTGTTGTCTTCCTCGCTGAGCGGTTCAAGGGCATAAACCGCTTCTGCCTCCGATTCTTTCCACCAGGACTGGACAGCTTCTTCCGCAGACAAGTGCTTTGGTACTTTCGTCGGATAAGTTTCGCCGCCGAAATCAGCGTTGTAGGACAAAAGTTCGCCTGTTTCCGAGTCGTACGTAAGGTAGGCAGAACCGCTGGCTGCGGCGACACCGTCGATGTAGCGTTCAAACGAGATGCGGAAGCGGTCGGAGTTATACGGTTCTACTTCTGCTTCACTCTCGCCACGATCAAGCAAAAACAACTGGTGTGCTGAAGTAGGCGTCCACTTGCGCACGGTTTCCATCGCCGCCTCCGTCAGCTTTTTCGCATCGGCAGTCTTTCCGGATTTTTCCCCGTCTTTTCGCACAGGCCGATCTTTGCTGTACGAATAGATGTCTCCTGTTACGGCGTCGAATGAGACAAATACGTAGCCGTCGCCTTCCTTGCCTTTTTGGGCGTATTCAAGATTCCAGATCGCGCGGTTGGCCTGGTAATCTCTTTCGTTATAGTTGGCGGAACGAAGCTCGTAATTGGCGAGGTCAAACGTCTTTTCCGCCCACTTGACCGCTTCGTCCTGGCTCAGTACCCCGCCGGAGCGGCGCGGAGAGAGCGGTTTGCTGCTGACGGCGACAGGCTCCTTCAACTCGCTGCGGGGAGTGAGGGATGAAGTGTTCAAGGCTTTGCCGCTTTTGGCGTCGATGTAGAAAGCAAACGGATTGTTATAAGCGAGTGAGACGCTGTTTTTTTCAGAACCGGAACGATTCCAGGGCAAAAGGTAAGCAAGCTGCGGGTCTGCCTGTTCCTGGAAAAGCTTTTCCGCTTCCTCCAAAGAAATCGCCTGGTCAGGCTTTTCGAATTTCACCTCGTTCCACGACAAGGAGAATTGATTGACGACCCCTGAGCCGTTTACTGTGATGTCTGCTCCGTTATCCGGGAACAGAACATCATCCACCACGCGGACAAAGCGGAATGTATAGGAAGCATCGGCATTGAGCGGCGTTTTTTGCTCCGGCGTCTCGCGCAGGTAGAGGCGAGTTTCGGCAGCCTTGCCCGGATTGTGCTTTTTCAAAAACTGCTCGGCGGCAGTGCGGGCATCTTCATAGGACACTCTTTTGGCGTAAGGCAGGTTGCTGCTGCTTTGATCGTAATAGGAGTAAGAGGTCAACTCGCCAGTGTTGGCATGGATGCTGACGCTGTACGACAGAAGCGTTTGCTCATTTTTCGAGTCCTTTTTTGTCCAGCTGAACGACCACTCCGGGAAGGCGCGCCAGCTGTCAGAGGAGCGAAACGACACGTTTGTCAGTGTGAGCCCGCTGGTCGGAACCACTTTTGCCGCAAGAGTAAGCGCCGCTTCTTTGGACAGCTTTACTTTGCTTGCCGCCGCCAGCAGAGTGCTGTCAGCTGGATTGGCAGCGACTATTTTGCCTGTAGCGGCTGCAGGTGTTTGGGCATATGCTTGTGCTGCGGGAAGCAGCAGGCTTGCTGTCAATACGAATGAGCTGGATCGAATTATCCAAGGCTTCATGAAAATTCCCCCCACGATGTTAATATCATTTGCTTTACAACCTCTGACGAGAGGAAGAGTGGAATCGTTTCATCTGGAAACGAGAAAAAAGAGAGCGCATTTGCGAAAAAGCAAGAAACATAGGAATTTTGTACCAAATGTTAACGGATGAAACTAGAATTGTGAACAACCATCTTATATAATAAGTAGTACTATCCATCCTACAATTGAAAAAGACAGTTTCGACTGTTCCAATGACCGCAACGGGTCATCTGCATGTTTTGAAAATAACCCCGCTCTGTTTTGTGCTTGGCAGGCGATGCAGGGCGGTTTCCACAGAAAAGGGGCTATTGCGTTTTGGAAACCATCATGTACCTCGTTCGTCATGGAGAGACAAAGTGGAATCAGATTCGGCGTATTCAAGGACACAGCGACATCGCTTTGAACGAGCTGGGCATGCGGCAGGCCGAGCTGGTAGCCGGAAGGTTCCGAAGCGAGACGATTCACGCAGTTTATTCCAGTGATTTAAGCCGGGCACGTGACACGGCAGCAAAAATAGCGGAAAACTTCTCGTTTTCCGTCGGGGCGCATCCGACTTTGCGGGAGCGCTGCTACGGACAATGGGAGGGGCTCACCTACGAGGAAATCCGCGAGCGTTTTGAGAGTCAGGATGAGGCTTCGTGTGGAATTGAAACTTTCGAAGACATGCAGCGGCGCGCGGTTGCTGCTCTCAGCGAGCTGGCAGCGAAGCATCCGAATGAAGCGATTGTCGTGGTTTCTCATGGCGGCCTGATCAACAGCTTTTTGCATTACGTAACAGCAGGGGAGCAAGGAACTGGCATCACGCGGATCGACAACACCGGGATATCCGTTTTCCGCTACGTCGATCGCAGGTGGGAAGTGCTCCAGGTAAATGATACTGACCATTTGGAAGCTTGAGAAAATGCTGAGAGAGGGAGTTTCTCGTGTCAAGTAAAATGTTGGGGAAGTTAGAGACGGTCTTTTCCTACACGGCCCATTTTATCTTACAATCTTGGCCGGAAAAGCGCCCAGGCATCCTTTTCTTGACAGATTCCGGGGGCCGCATAATCAACTTCATGGACATGCATGATAGTCAATCTGGAAGCTCTCTGTCCGACGCTGCACGCCATTACATGCAGACACAAGAAGTCTGCGATTATGTATCGGAAGCGTTGAGCACGAAAGAGATTGTCGTCAAGACGAAGAGAGAGAACACGCTGGTCTGCGGAGCTTTTCCGCTGAAGGAGCTGGACGGGAGCGTGCGGGCTGTCATTGGCATGCTCATTCCACAGCGAGAGATCGATTTCGATCTGCGTGCTTACATGCGCGGACTGGAGCCGCTCATCCGCATGGGATACGATGCGTACATCCAGCACGCCACCGGCCAGATTGTCACGGATTTGACCCTGCATGACACCGCGCGGGATTTGCTCGGCAGCTTGACGAGACAAATCAGTCACATCATTTCCAAGGGTCATTGCTCGGCAGTGAAGCTGTCCGAGGACGGGGTGCTGATTCCCCAGGAGATCGTCACCACGCAAGAAGCTGAACCCGGGCAGGCTCACATCCACCAGCTGGTCTCGCGGGTAGGCAATACGCCTGTGACGTCTTCGGTTCTCGACGATCACCGGGTAATCGTCGTTCCGGTGAGCCTCAATGACATCCCGCTCTATGCGCTGTTTATGCACCTGCCGCCCGAGGAAAAGGATTGCGTCTACGATGTGCGGGATATCGCCTTTTTGCAGGAGGTGGCGGAAAAGTCGAGCTGCGCTCTCTGGCGGGCGATCATGTCCGACGATTTGCGCCGTGAAGCCAGCAAAAAAGATTTGTTGTACCAGCTCATGTCCAAAATCCAGGCGTCGATTGATGTCAATGACGTTTTGCACGAAATCGTCACCAGCATTCCCAGCTTGTACCCGTATTTCTCCGTCGAGCTGTTCCTGACGGTAGAGCCGAATGCCACTACGCCCGTCAAGCAGCTGTCATTCCAGGAAGTGGAGCCGTCCACCAGCACAAAAGCGTACCTGGAAGGGCGCTTGATCGCGGAAGAAGTGGGAGAAGGCGATCAGCGGGTGACTGTCATTGCCGCTCCGCTCCTCGGCAAGCAAGGCATCTACGGCGTTTTGCAGGTGACTTCGGAACAGCCGATTTCGTTGAGCCAGCACGAGAAGGACTACATTTCCATTTTGGCAGATACAGCGGGCACTGCGTTCGAGAACGCCCAACTGTACCAGCAATCGCGCAATCTCATTCGTGAACTGCGCCTCATTAATGAAATGGCGCGACAGCTTAATAAAAGTCTTGATTTAAAGGAAATTCTAGATTTTGTCACAGAAATGATGCAGGCGACCTTTGATGCGGAGTTTTGTGCGATTCTCCGCAAACAGCCAGGGGAAGACAAATTCGATGTCCTCTCTTCATCTGTTCCCGCCTTTAACGGCACAGTCGTCAATGCATTGGAAAAGCCGTTTCAGCAAATCATGCAGAGCAAGCAAACGCTGCTTTTGGCTCAGCCAGGGACAGGTCCGCTGCCATTTTCGCTGTTTTCCTGCTGCTCGCTCATGGGAGTTCCGCTCGTCGTTGAGGGTGAGATTAGCGGAGTGCTTTTAGTCGCAGATTCCCGCTATCATTTTTTTAGTTTTGACGACTACAAGCTGCTCGAAATTTTTGGCCAACACGCAAGTCTTGCCATGACCAATGCCGTTTTGCACAATGAGATGGAACGGATGGTCATTACCGACAACTTGACGGGACTTTTCACCAGACGGTATTTGAATGAGCGAGTCAGGGCTTCGCTTGAAAAAGACAGCTACGGCTCGTTGATTTTGATTGATATCGACTATTTTAAGACGGTTAACGATACGTTTGGTCACCAGGTAGGCGACGAAGTGCTGATCCAGGTGTCCGACCTCATTCGCCACAGCATCAGAGACAGCGATATCGCTGCGCGTTGGGGCGGGGAGGAGCTTGCGGTTTACCTGCCGCGCGTTGACAAAGCGACCGCCCACTCTGTTGCCGAGCGCATCAGGGAATGTGTGGAGCAGGAAACTTCTCCGCGCGTGACCATCTCGTGCGGTCTGGCCAAATGGAACCGGGAGCTGGATGTGAATCTGAGCGTCGAAGCCTTATTCCATCAAGCAGATATCGCGTTGTACGAAGCGAAAAATTCTGGTCGAAACCAAGTTGTTCTCGCCTAGAGCCAAATAAATGGCTCTTTTCTCTTTTTCGGAAAAAAATCGGACAAACTTGAGAGGCAGATGGAGGAATTGGCAATGGACATGCGTGAATGGCACACCAAGGCGACACAAATCACGCCGGATATTTACTGTCTGGAAATCCCGACTCCCTTCAATGTCGGAGCGGTCAACGTCTATCTGATAAAAGGCGAGAAGCTGACCTTGATCGATGTGGGGCCGAAGACAGACGAGGCATGGCAGGCGCTCACAGAAGGGCTGCAAGCGGCTGGCGTCTCTGTGGAAGAGATTGAGCAGATCGTGCTGACCCATCATCACGTTGACCATTGCGGCCAATTGGAAAAAGTGAGGCAAAAGTCAGGGGCGTTGACACTGGCGCATCCGCAGGCAGCGCCGTACGTCGAGCTGGATGCGGAGTTCATGGATTTTCACGATCAGTTCTTTTTGCAGCTGTACAAAAAAAGCGGCGTGCCAAGCGACAAGCTGATCATCATCGAGAAGTTCCACAAATTGATGACGACTTTTTCCGAGCCAAGCCAGATTGACTTGAAGCTCAAGCATGAACAACAAGTGCCGCATCTTCCGGAATGGCAGGTTCTCTACACGCCGGGGCACAGCCAGAGCCATCTGTCCTTGTACCGGGAGCGGGATCGCACGATGATCGGCGGAGATCACATTATCGGACATATTTCGTCCAATGCCTTTATTGAGCCACCGCGGGATCGTTCGGGTGCGCGTCCGCTGACACTCGTTCAGTACCGGACGGCTTTGCAGATGTGCGCGGACATGGAGATCGAGCAGGTGCTGGCGGGTCATGGCGAGATCGTCCGGAACCACCGCGAGCTGATTTCCTCTCGCCTGCAAAAAAACTGGAGCCGGACCGACACATTGCGCAGCCTGCTTGCTGACAAGGAATTGACAGCGTATGAACTGACGACGCTGCTGTTTCCGGCTATTTATGAAAAAGAGCTGCCGCTGACGCTTTCCGAGACGCTCGGGCATATCGATTTGCTGATGATCTTGCATCAGGTCGAGGTGCGCGAACAAGACGGGGTCTTGTACTATCACCTGTAGCCTGACGGATTCCTGGCATTGGCGAAACAAGCAGAATAAGCCTATTCCTCCCCGGAAACGATAAAAGGGACAATTACCCTGCAACCACCTGGAAGTGGCATAATCCGGGGTAGCCGAGGGAGGAACCAGATGCGCAAGTATTGGACCATGTGCCTTTTGACCATCGCGTGCACCGCTTTGACAGGTTGTAATCAAATGGGCGTCAAGCAAGACCCCCATTCAGCTTTTGAACAGGTGCGCGATCAGTTTGCGGCGCAGAACTCGTACGCGTTTTACGGAAGGACAAAGCTTTTGACAGCGAACAGCGCCAATGCCAACATGGTGAACTTCTCCGGGCGAAAAGACGGGGAAGCGGTGTATATGAACGTGAAGTTTTCCGTTCCAGAACAGCAGCGAGTGGAGACTTTGTCGCTGCTCTCCGAAGGAAGCGAGCTGTACGCCAAACAAGGCCAGGAAGAAAAATGGAAGCCTGTCCCGGGCGAAGGAGTTGCTTTGCGGCAGGAGATGAACAACTGGAGTCCGCCATTTTGCTTTCAGCAAATGGACGAGCTGAAAAAAAGCGTCCGCCAGCTGCCCGATGAAAATCCGCAGGACGATCTCGAAGCAATCGGTGTGACGCTGGATTCGCTCAAACTGAAAGAATGGCTGGCTGCGCAAATGAAGGAACAAGCCGGGGCTGGCTCGCGGATTCAGTCCGCAGCGGGCCCTTTCGCCTCCCACAAGCCAAGGGTCAAGCTGGCGATGCAGCTGTCAGACGGAAACTGGACGAGAGCGGCTGCGCCTGGGGCTGGTGTCTCGATTCAGGCGAAACAAGCACAGGCGCAGGACGTGAAGGCGATGGTCGATCAGATGGATGTGGAAGCGGAGTACACGATTTACTACAACAAGAAGACGATGCTGCCTACCAACATGACGATGTCGATTCGCTCCGCATACGATTTGAACGACCAGCGGGTAAAAGAGCACTCCCAGGTAGAAACGTATTTGCAAAATTACGGTCGGGCCAAGCCGGTGCCAACTGCGGCAGAAGGCGGCAAATAAGCAGCAGAAGAAAGAGACGCTCACCGTCCATGTCTGCGGGCAAGGGAGCGTCTTTTTTTCTGTGAGTCGTGAGGCCGCTTTTTTCCAAAGCTGGCCGCGTCTGCAAAAAGCGAGGTGTTTGCGGCTGCTTTTGACTGTTTGAATAAAGCCTGTTGCCTCCGTCTGGTACACGGTGCAATTTTCCAATCGGAGAAGTAACGCTTTCGGGGTGTTGTCCGTCTTTATTGTTTGCGAGGAGCCTGGCCGGATTGTTCCCTGCTTTTTTCGCAGACGGTCTTTATTCCTAGGAGGAATAGTGGAAAACTTTGTCGAACTTACAACAGGTCTATCTTTTTGCGTCGAATCATCCGTACAATAGAAAAGATGTCCGTTGAAAATCGAGTGTCTACTGCGACCGCTACTCTTTTGGCTATGGTCGCTTTCCGGTTTTGCCACAGCCGGGGTGTAAAGGGGATGAAATCCAGCGATGGATCAGACGAAAATGCGTATTTTGTCCGCAGCCGCCAAACTGTTTGACACGTATGGCTACAAAGGGACATCCGTTAGACAAATCGCTGCCGAAGCACAAGTAAATTCCGCGTTGATTTCTTATCACTTCCAGGGCAAGCAGGGAGTGCTGGAGACCTTGATCGCTTCCTACTTCGAGACGCTGTTTCGTTTATTGGAGGAGCAGGAAACGATGCAGGAGCACGTCTCTGCCATTCAACGACTTGAACAGGTGATTCAGCTGTATTTGCGTTTTCAGATGGAACACGCGCCGATCACGAGGCTGATTCATCGGGAACTGAGTGTCGAGTCGATGCTTGCCCGTGAAGTGATGACACTTTACATGAGCCGCTGGAAGCACGGCCTTTCGAGGGTGCTGGAAGGCGGAGTCGCAGCGGGTGATTTTTTGCCCGTATCCATTGATCGTATAGTGCTGGCCGTAAGCAGCCAGATGATATATCCGTTTTTACAACCGCAGATGGTTCGGCAGGTTTATGACCTGGAGCCGTTTTCCGAGGAGTTCGCCAGGTGGCTGCAAGATTCCATCATGCGTTTTTTGCATGGGATTTTGCTGCCGGCATAAGGTGCGCCCTCTCCCATGAATTTACTTTTTAAGGGGATGTTTGACAAGTGAAACGAAAACTGTTCCTGCTCTGTCTGGCAGGCATGTTGCTATATACGAATCCGGCTTACGCCACGCCTTTTCCTGACAAAAAAGAGGAAGTTGTGCAGGACGCCGACAACTACTTGAAAAAAGAAGAGAAGGCGAACTTTGCGAAGTCGATGCAAAATCTGCCTGGCAGCTACAAAGTTGTCGTAGTGGAAAGCACAGCACCGGAAGCAGAATCCCCTGACATGTACGCGCAGAAGCTGTTTGACAATTACAATTTGGCTGATGACGCGATGATGGTCGTCCTGGACTACAACACCGAACAGCTCGGGATGTATGCAGGGCCAGCTTTGCAGGCCAAAGGCGCATCGATGGAAATGCTGCATGAAAAAATGACGTCGTACTACGAACCATTCCGCAATCAGAAGCAGTATTTGAACGGCATTCAGACTTTGATCGGGGAAGTAAACCGGGAACTGAGCCGCATCTCGGACAAGCAGGCTGCCGCTCCTGCGGGTGCAACCGATGCGAAAGCACAGGAACAGACGGAGGAAAAAGACGGACTTGGCGGCATCCCGTGGTGGATTTACGCGATCGGAGCTGTCTTTGCGGCTTTGTCAATCGGACTGGTCTACGCCATGATTCGTCGCCGCGCGATCTTTAAATTAGTCGACGACGTAGAAGATTGGAAGGATGAGCTGATAGAGAAAATCAATGTCATCGAAGTGGAAAAGCCGCTGCGCCGCTCCAGCGGAATGACAGAGGTGCGCTATCACCACCTGGCAGACAAAAAGGAAAACTTGCTGCGCATCCGCATCCCCGATGTGGAGATGATGATTCTCGATGCGGAAGAAGCGTGCGACCGCTTCCGGTTTTCGCTGGCGCTCGGCATGCTCGATGAAGCGCGCGAGACGCTGAACCAGATCGAGGATGAACTGAACGAGCTGAAGGAAGACACCTCAAAAGTCGCGATTACCAAACAGGAGAACAAAGTTGTCATCCCGGAAATCGGCAAGCAAGTGGAGCAGATGGAGCGCCGCTTGTCCGATTTGCGTCTGGAATACGGCCTGTCGTTTCACGAGCTGAAAGCATCGCTGGATGAGGTCGAGACGATGCGAAGCCTGGTGAAAACGGCGCGGGCGGCAGGCGACGATATCGCTGCCTACGATACGACGATCAAGGCACAGCAGCTGCTGGAACGCGTAGGGCAGACGATGGAGCAACTCCCGACGTTGGTGCATCGCGTGAAAAAGGCGATGCCGGAGGAGTTCAAGCAGCTGGAGGACGGAATCAGCCAAGCGACTCGCGACGGCTTTGACTTGAAGCAGGACGCGCTGGATAAGGCGCTGCTGCAGGCAAAGCAATTGCTTTCGTCCGCGAAAAGCGCACTGGAAGAAGGCAATTTGGAGATGGTCTTGACTCACTCCAAAGCTTTCGATGTGTTGCTGGACGCTACTTATCAAGGAATTGAAGAAGGAGTAATGGCCAAGCACGAGGCCGCGGCGGCTTCCGCTTCCGCACAGGTTCTGGAGCAGCCGCTTGCAGATGAGTGGAGCGAGAGCGAGGAAGAAGCAGCCGGAAGAGAGCATGCCCCTGCGACTGACAAAGAACGCGAAGTCAGCGATGCAGAAGTGGCAGCGATCATCGAGCAGGCTGCGCAAGTATGGAATCAGGCGAGCAAAGACGAGCATGCGCCTGTGATCCACAAGCCAGAGCCAAAAGAGTTCGTGCATGAAGCACCAAAAGCGGCAGTGTACGATCAGGAGCAAGCTGACGAGACTTTTGCGGAAGCGGCGCCGATTGCAACTGCAACACGCGACCAGTTGAGCGAAGCGGAACGGGCTGTGCTGCTGCAAGCACTCAAGAAGCCTGCCAACTCGGAAAAAGCGACTTCGGTTCATGCTCCGCCGACCAAGCCGAGCCGTGACGTCGAGGAAGAGACGGAGTACGAGCTGGTGATTCCGAAAACCCAGGCTGAGCCGCAGCCAGTCTATGAAGAGGAAGTCCAGGAGCAAGCTTATTTGCTGATCGAGACAGAGGACGATGCTCTCGACGAGCTGGAGCGGATTTCGAGTACATTGGTACGCGTGCGCCAGCAAATCAAGCGAAGCTACCTGCCTGGCATTCCCGATCATTTGAAGTACATGTTTGAAGAAGTCGTGCAAACTTTGGGACGGATCAAGATGATCATGGAGCAGTATCGCTACGATTTGGAGGAAGTGGCGATTTTGGTTCAGGATGCGCACGAGCTGGTCGTGGAGACAGAGCGAATGGCGGAGCAAATTATTTCGACTTGCCAGCTGGCGGAAGGAGCTATCCAGTACACCAACCGCTACCGCCGCCAAAACAGGCATGTCAACGAACTGCTGACAAAAGCGGAGCAATCATTCCGACAGCTCGCTTTCGCGGAAGCATACCAACTGGCGGAGGAAGCGCGTCTTGTCATCGAAGGCGCTCCAGCCGAGGAAGACAATCGCTGGCTTTTGCGCAGAAAGAAAAAGGGGTGAGCCACCGATGAAGCTCCTTCCCTTTTTCCTGATGGCCGCAGGGGTGCTTGTCATGCTTCAGCCCCGAACGAAAAGATGGCAAAGTCGGATGAACCACTATTTCCGGGGCAATGAAAAGCGGGTGAAGCAAAGGGCGAACACATTCTTTTTGCTCGGCCTGGCCTTTGTTTTAGCAGGCTTTGCCTACTTGTTCCGGATGGCAGCCTAACCTAGCATTTTCCATAAAAAACACCTGATCGCAGGCGGAATGCGCTCCGTACGCGACAGGTGTTTTTTTGTGCAAAAAAAAGAAGCATCGCTCACGAGGGCGATGCTCCATCTAGGGAAGATAAAGGGAGTAAAGGTCTGATAACCAGCACCTTACAACTAGGGGGGAGTAAGGTGCTGATCACTCTTTCGCAAAAAAGAGTACCTGCTTGCTAGTTTCCCCAATTTGTCTTCCCCTAAACGTTATTCTCGCAAAAAAATTCCAAAGCTTCTTCCGCACTGTGCGTACCTGCGGAATGTCCCGATGAAAAGGCGATAGTAATGTTGTAGCCTCCGGTATGGGCGTGAACATCCATGACTTCACCAGCGAAGTACAAGCCATCCATCAGCTTCGAACGCATCGTCCGCGGGTCGATTTCCTTGACGCTGACTCCGCCGCCCGTAATGAAAGCTTCTTCTAAGGAAAGCGTGCCTGTGATTGTCAGTGGAAATGCTTTGATGATGCCGGCAAAGCTTGCCCAATCTTGCTTTTTCATATGGCTGTACGTCGTGTCTTCCGAGATGTCGGCAAGCGACAGCAGCAAGGGGATGATTCGTTCAGGCAAGTAGCCTTTCAGCACGTTTTTGACCGCTTTTTTCGGTTGCTCCTCCAAAAGCTGCCAGCTTTCCGCGTTGATCTCGTCTTTGCTTTTCGCTGGCATCAGATCGAGCGTGAGCGACAGCGGGATCGCGCCGTATTTGCGTTGGCTGGTAGAAACATAGTGTCCCATCCGCAGCGAGGCTGGTCCAGACAGCCCGAAATGGGTAAAAATCATGTCGCCTTCCTGCGTGTTAATCTTTTTGCCGTTCGGGGCGTACAACGTCATCGTCACATCGCGCAGAGACAGTCCTTGAAGCGTTTTGTCGCGAATGAACGAATCGTTTGCGGTCAGCGGCACTTCTGTAGGATACAAGTCCGTTACCGTATGTCCGGCAGCCTTGGCCCAGGCGTATCCGTCTCCCGTCGAGCCTGTCTGGGGAACCGAGCAGCCGCCTACCGCGATAATGACGCAAGGGGCTGAGAGCTTTTCGCCCGTTTGCAGCAAGATGCCAGCCGTTCTGCCGTTTTCATAGAGCACTTCCTGGACGGGAGAGTTCAGCCGGATGGTGACATTTTGCCGCTTTAAAAGGTCAATGAGCGCCTGCGCTACAGTAACCGCCTTGTCCGTCACAGGAAACATTCGCCCGCGATCTTCTTCCTTCAGGGCGACTCCCAAGCCCTCGAAAAATTGCATGATTTCCCGATTGCCGAATTGCGTCAGAGCGCTATACATAAAACGGCCATTGCCTGGCATTTGCTTGATCAGCTCGTCCTGTTCCTTGGCGTTGGTAACATTGCAGCGGCCGCCGCCAGAAATGATCAGCTTGCGCCCGAGCTTCCCGCCTTTTTCTACCAGGCAGACACGCGCTCCCTGACTCGAAGCCGCAACAGCGGACATCAGCCCGGAAGGCCCGCCGCCGATAATGATAACATCAAAATCGTACTGTGATCGATTCATTTCGTTTTCGTCCTTAGTTATGGTGTAGGGTGAGGCATCCCCCATTTTACCACAACACCTGCTCTCTCGCCCAAAAGAGAGCGAAGGGAACCGCGGGCGTAAAAGGGGGATGCCTGTGCGTCAGGCGAGAATGTCTGCGAGCGGCTTTTTCGTAAGCACGTAGCGGACGATTGTCTCATCGCGGACGATATCCGTCACCATGTATCCTTTGGCAAAATACGTCGTGAGCAACTCGCCGGTTTGTTTGCGCCAAAGAGCGGCTACACTCATGTCTGCCTGCTTCACCTGCTGGAAGAAGGCAGGGACGGGCAAGAGCAGGACAGACTCTTCCCGATCGGTCGCCAGAGCAACAGGGGTCGGGATGCCATCCGTGATCTCATAGTGCAAAATATTTGGAGCGCCGTCATAAGACAGTCGCGGTGCTCCGTTTGCTTGGCGGGCTTCTACCCGTCCGCTGTCGATGAACCATTCCACGAGAAAACGGTCGGTCGGCAAGCCGCGGTTGAAGTCGTCATCGAGGTCGCCGTAGCAATTGGGCAAGTACGTGCGGACGATCCCGCCGAGCTTGACGATGTTCAGCACGCCATTCACTGTTTCCAGCGGATCGTACGTCCAGGTAATCTTGGAATGGCCCATCGCTTTTGCTTCGTCCTTTTGCAGCCATTTCATCTGTACGCCAAGTCCCTGCTTGCGGTATTCGGGCAAAAAGCCCAGCATGTGCGAACAGAGATGCGTCTCCCCGTTGGTGTAGCCTGGGAAGCTGTATAAAAACCCGATCATTTCGTCTCCGTCAAACGCCCCGAGAAACAGTCCGCCAAATTTGTGCATGGTCAGCGTCATGTGGTACGGAATGGCAGAAGCAGGGTCCCATATTTTCCCTTCCATCGCTTCCAACTGCTCAATTTCGCTCGTTTCCGTCAATCTTCGCAACGTGATCGCCATTTCTTTTTTCCCCCTATCCAATTCGTATTTTTACTTCATTCGGACAGAAGGCGGCACATTCCTGCTTGTGAACGGTTGCATCCAAAATCAGCCTCACGGATAATAGGAGAGATAGACAAACATCCGACAAGGGATGACAGGAGGCTTGACCACAATGGAAAACGACTTTCAACTGGAGCTGTGGAAACGGCTGACCCAAGCGCCGGGAGCACCCGGCTTCGAAGGTCCGGTTCGCGATATCATGCGGGAATACTTGGGTACATATACAAACGAGTTCGTATACGATAACCTCGGCAGTATGCTCGGCGTGATGCGCGGGGATGAAAACGGTCCGAAAATCATGGTGGCCGGACATATGGATGAAGTAGGGTTCATGGTGACGCGCATTTCGGAAAAAGGCTTTATTTCGTTTCAGACGTTGGGAGGCTGGTGGGGACAAGTCCTGCTCGCCCAGCGCGTTCAAATCATAACGGAAAAAGGCGCGGTGGAAGGCGTAATCAGCTCGATTCCTCCGCATGTGCTCAGTGAAGATCAGCGCAATCGCCCGATGGACATTCGCAATATGTACATCGATATCGGAGTCGATACGCGGGAAGAAGCCGAGCAGGCAGGCGTGCGTCCGGGTCAGCAGATCGTTCCGGTCTGCCCGCTCCAGGTCATGACCAACCCGCGCCGCGTCATGGCGAAAGCGTGGGACAACCGCTACGGGTGCAGCTTGGCTGTTGAGCTGGCAAAAGAACTGCATGAGCGGCCAGGACATCCGAACGTGGTGTATGTGGGAGCAACTGTTCAGGAAGAGCTGTCTGGCGGGCGCGGAGCGAAAACCGCAGCAGCCGTTATCGAGCCGGATTTGTTCCTCGCATTGGATGCCAGCCCGGCGACCGATATTCCCGGCGTGAAAGACGAAGGCGGAAAACTGGGCGGCGGTTTGCTGATGCGGATTTACGATCCGATGTACATGATGCCGCTCGGCTTGCGGGAACTGTTGATTTCTACATGCGAGCAGGAAAACATCCCGTACCAGATTTACATTGCCAAAGGTTATACAGACGCAGGGGTCGTGCAGCACCACGGAAAAGGAGTGCCGTCCGCCGTCATCGGAATCCCTTCCCGCTACATTCACAGCCATGCTTCGATCATCGATCGGGAAGACTACGAAGCGGCCAAGCGCCTCTTGTTCGCGATCGTGCGCAAGCTGGATCGGGTGACCTTTGAAGCGATTTTGCCGAGATAACGAGGGGAGGTGGCGCTTTTGAACGCAATTATTTTGTATACGAAGCGCCAAGGTCAGGCGACGTCTTACGAATTTAATGTTTTTGACAACCAGTTCGCAACGGAAAATCTCGCTGTCCGCAAAGTGCTGATGTCCATGCTGGAGTCCGTCCGCGACCGACTGACCGATTTGGAAGTGGAGTACAACGACAGCATGCTGGCAGAAAAGCTGGGAGCGAAGCGGGCGGGGGAAACTTTGCGCTTCCTCGGGGCGACGAGAGAGAACAGCAAGGAACATCTCAGCAACGGCATCGTCGTCAGCCGTTCTTTTCAAGCGCCGATGACTCCCGAGCGCTACGCGTATTTTTACGAACTGACAGACATCGCCCAACTATCGCATTACCGCCTGAAGGAAGGCGACGAAGACCGAATCGTGTTTTACTTCACACGCTATTTGCAGCTGATTGCCCCTGACGAACAGGCAAGCCAAAGCTTTTTGCAAAAGCTCGCGGAGTTCTCTCTGCCGTACAAGCTTGTGCCCATCAGTTGAACGAGACGGTGACGAGCCAAGCAAAACGGTCATGACTGTTTTGTTGACGCAAGCGGTTACATCCGATTTCATGAAAAAAGCCATTTCCTCTGCATCGGGGAAATGGCTTTTTCGTGTAGAAACAAAGCGGGAAGCTCTCAAGTAGAAGGGCGATTCGGCCCTTCCAGCTTCTTGTCTCCGTAGCCAGGGGCATCGTTTTGCACTGATTTGGGCTGACGATTGCGTTCCGCATCTTGCCCGTTTTGCTGCTGCTGCTGATTTTTTGACTGAGTCATTTTACGTCGCACCTTCCTTTCTTTTCGTGCTGGACTCGTTGGTCTGCGCCGGATTTTTGTAGCGCGGGATGGCATAGACGGCAAACAACCCGAGCAGTGCCGCCAGAAACAAGGTGACGATGCCGTAAGCTATCCACGGACTTCGGCTCGCCACTCCGCCGAGTTTTTCGACCATGGCGCCGCCAAGGCTTGTCCCGATGGCGGTTCCCACTCCGGAGACAAAGTTGGAGAAGCCGAAGTACGCTCCCAGCCACTCTTCTTTGGCAAAATGGGTAACGAGCGAATCCTGGACGGGCATGAACAGCATTTCACCGAGGATAAACAGGACGGCCGCGGCACTGAGCGTGGCAAAGTGATTGGCCCAGCCCATCGCGGTCAGTCCGGCCCCGAGCAAGGTCGTTCCGATGGCGAGTGCGATATACGGATTGATCCGCTGCAGAATAAAGCGTGAGATAAAGCCTTGCAGCAAAACGACACAGAGCGAGTTGATCGTCCAGACAAGGCCGATGAGCGTTGCGGAATGCAGTACATGCTCGCCGCGCAAAGGCAGGATCATGGTGAACTGCGCGTACAGCGCCCACATCAGCAAGGTAATTCCCGAGAACAGCAGGAAGCTGCGGTGCTTCAAAATATGCCGATATTCCGAGATCGGCGTGCGACGACAGTCAGGGCCGACACAGCGGTCATCCGGCAAGGAAAAGAACGTCAAAGCAGCGAGCAGGCCAAAAACGATGGCGGAGACGATAAACGGCTGCTGATGAATCGCCGTCATCCACGTAATCACCAGACCTGCTACGATAATCCCGCTGTGGGCGAGAATGCCCCGCCAGGAAAAGGCTGTCGTCCGCTGCGCTTCCGCCACTTCATCGGCAATCATCGCTTTGATCGTGGGGGCCAACAGTCCGAGCCCCAGCCCGTTCACCGTCGAGAACAACAGGAAAAACCCGTAATTCGCACTGTAATGGTAGCCGAGCATGGCACTGCCCTGAAGCAAGGCTCCCAGCGCTATGATCGCCCGTCTGCCCCACCGATCCGACATCGGCCCCCCGATCAGGCTGCCGATTTGATAGGCGATGCTGCCTGCCCCGAGAATGAAGCCCACCTGAGCCAGATGCAAGAGCCGCACCTTTTGCAAAAAAATCGGAAACACCGGGATGACCAAATACGAAGCCATGTGCATGAAAAAAACGAGCAGCAGCAAGATCAAATAAGGCTTGTTGCGCCAGAGTGCTCCCTGTGAGGCTGTCATAATCGCCTCCTCTAGTTGTTCAACATCCTTTCTAGTATGAGTGGAAAAGGTTTGTCTCTATGCAACAAAAATGGGCGAGCGTACAAATGTGCACGCGAGGCAGGCGGGTGTCCAATCCAACATTCATCCCGATACATATACCTATAGAGAAAAGGTGCCATGGGCGGTATGCCAGGTGCAATGGTTCGAGCTAGTGTGAAGGGGGGATCTCGCATGAAAGGTTTTGGTTTTTTTAACCAAGATGGCTTTGAAGTGGTGATCTGGATTATCGTGATCATCTTTCTCCTCTCCATATTCTTTGACGAAGGGATAGATTGAGATGAGCGCATATCGGCCAGTTCGCCGCCTGAACAATCACTACCGCTCCAATCAAGGCTTCAAAGCATGGATCAAGGCCAATGAGCAATGGTTCAAAGAAAATCCGGAAGTGTTCAAACAAGTGTTAAGCAATCCGAATATGGTCAATTTGTTCATGGATCTTATGGTGATGAACTCCCCGCGCATCCAAAAACGTCTGCGCAGATGGGGCAGGAACAAGCCATGAGTACCAGTGGCATGCTGCCGACATAAGCATGCCTTCTTTTTTTGGCGTTTGGCAGAGGGCATGCCGTGGCAAGAGAACAGATGACAGGGGCGGGAAGGCTTTTCGATCATAAAAACCAGACAAGCCGCGTAGGGATAAGCATACGTCATGCAGTCGGGAGGATGGGGGATCAGCATGGCACAAGTCATTTTGACGTTTTTTGTAGCCTATGGCATTGTCGTGGGAGGAGCCTTGTGCGGAGGATTGGGTGCGTTTTTGACAGAAAAGCCTCCGTTGTTTTCGATGGTACAACTGGCAGACCAACTGAAAATATGGGGGCTGGTCGGCGCTTTGGGCGGCACCTTCGACTCCTTTTTGCAAATTGAAAAAATATTGATGGGCAACTTCTCGCCCGTATTCAAGCAGCTTGTCATGATCGTCGTGGCTTTTTTGGGCGCTCATATCGGAACGATTTGCGTGCACTGGCTCGTGCAGGTGCGCTCATGATGGTCATCTTCTGGAAACGCTACCTCGCGCTTCTGCTCATCGGCTGTCTTTTGGGCGGCACCGTGATTTTGTTCGTGTACGGGCGCGAGATGGAACAAATGATGCTGGTGCGCAAAAGCCTGGAGCTGCAAAACAAAAAGCTGTACGAAGAAAACCAGGAGCTGAAGCAAAACCAGCGCGTCTACCGCAAAAACCAGGATCAGGTGATCGAGGAGGTTCGCGCTTTTGTGCTGACGGCTGATCAGAAGCAGCCTTTGCATGCCACGATTGTTGTACAAGTCGTCGATATGGTGGAAAAAGACTTCGCTTCGCTCAAAGGCAAAAAAGCGGAGCAGGTCGCAGAAGTTCACCAGGTTCTGCATGAGATGCTGCGCCGCAGGGAGTACGTCCTGTCGGATCGCACGATGGTCGAAGTGCGAATCAAGACGGTCTTCATCGCGCGGACGCTGCAAGTCTTCGTCACGGCAGAGGTCATATCGGATGATGTTTGGCAAAAGGTTGCGCGAAACTTTCTTTTTCTTCCCTCGTATATTTCTACATAGATACCTGAAGGCAGATCGATCAAGGTCTGGGGTCAACGCAAAGGAGAGGCGAGTACATGTCCATGTTCAAGAAGTTGCTGGCGAGTGTTGGAATTGGAGCTGCGAAAGTAGATACCCGTTTGGAGGAGGAGTCGCTCGTTCCCGGGGATCTCGTAAAAGGCGAGGTGCATCTTACAGGAGGAGATGTAGCACAGGAAATCGACGAAATCTACATGTACGTTGTTACCCACTATGAACGAGAAGTGAACGACAACAAGGTGAAAGAAGAATGCACCCTGGTCAAATACCGTTTGACCGAGCGCGTGTACCTGCAGCCAAAAGAGAGCAAAGTCCTTCCTTTTGCTTTCCCGCTTCCTTATGAAACCCCGCTGACAATGGGGCGCCAGCCTGTTTATTTGCGAACCGGACTGGATATCAAAAATGCGATTGATCCTGGCGATTCCGATTTCATCGAAGTGCGTCCGCATCCGTTGATGACAAAAGTGCTGGATGCTGTTTCTTCCCTTGGCTTCCAACTGTACAAAGTAGATTGCGAGTACAATCGCCATCTGGGCAAATCGTATCCGTTTGTGCAAGAGTTCGAGTTTCGTCCGACCGGGCCGTACCGCAGCCGTCTGGAAGAGTTGGAGGCAATCTTCTACTTGCGCGAGGGAGAGCTGGAAGTGTTGCTGGAGCTAGACAAGCGTGCGCGCGGTTTCCTGGGCGCTTTTGAAGAAGCGTTTAACCTCGACGAGCGCTACGTGCGCTTCCGACTGCATGACGAAGATTTGAACAGACCGACACACGTGATTGCGGATGCGATCGAGCAACTGATCAAAAAACAGCTGCGCTAAGAGTTAAGAGCCAAGCGAGTGCGAAAAAGAAAAGAAGGCTGTCTGGGAGAAAACCAGGCAGCCTTTTTGTATGGGCGAAAAAGCGAGCAAATTAGTCGTCTGCGCCGACGATCGTCAACAGGACGAACAACACAAGAATCAAAGACAACCCGTTAAAGCCTCCGTTAAACAGCCCCATTTGAAATCCTCCCGTAATCCGTGACGTGATGTTTGTTCCCTATATAGAATAGTCGCCGACAGGGGCAAACGTGTTCAGGCAAACACCCATTTTTCGGGCGAAAAACCGATTGCATGAGGTGTCTTTCTAATTTTTTGATTTGCATGTATGGGGCTGGATTTTTCTGACAATACTGTGAGCATGAAGAAATCCAAGGAGGATATTATTATGAATTTGTTGGAAAAAACGAGAAAAATCAATGTCATGCTGCAAAAAACAATGGGAGGCAGCGGTGTCGGCTTTCAAGACCTCGCCAAGCTTTTGTCCGAAGTCATCTCGGCCAATGTGTACATCATTACGGCTGACGGCTCGATTCTCGGCAGCGGAATGAATCAGGAAATTTCCCTGAATGAAGAAGGGCAGACCCACCTGCAAAGCGGAGTACACCAGAAGCTGCTGGAAGTGACGCAAACGTTGGCGAACGAGTCGATTCAAAGCCCGTACAGCTTTGTGCCAAAAGAGCTGGGCAGCTTGTTCCCGCAAATGATGACGACGATCGTCCCGATTAACGCGGGCGGAAGCCGACTGGGCACACTCGTGTTGCTCCGCGCTTACGGCGAGTTCGAGACAGAAGATTTGATTTTGGGCGAGATCGGCGCCACGGTTATCGGGATGAAAATTGTCCGTCAGCGCACGGAGCAGATTGAAAATGAAGTGCGGGACAAAACGTTTGCCAAAATTGCATTGTCCTCCCTTTCCTACAGTGAACAGATTGCCATCGAGAAAATCATGGAGCAGCTCGACGCGCGCGAAGGCTTGCTCGTAGCAAGCCAGCTGGCGGATCAGGCGGGGCTTACGCGCTCTGTCATCGTCAACGCGCTGCGCAAGCTGGCCAGCGCTGGCGTGCTCGAATCCCGCTCGCTCGGCATGAAAGGGACATACATCAAAGTGCTGAATGACAAGTTCCCGTCTGAATTGGCCAAGTGGAAAACATCGTAATTCAATCGGTGCAGACAAAAGGCTCTCCTTTTTGCAGGAGGGTCTTTTGGCGTTTGTTTTGCAGTTCAACGAGTACAATCCAGCTTGACAAAATTTCATGAATTAATCATTGATTCGTGATTTTTTTGCCGATATAATTTGCGAAAAGGAATAACTTCAAAAAATTCTAAATTTAAAGTTTAAACTTCAAAATGGAAAATGACTGAGGAGGAGATCGGATTGAAAGTGGCAATTGGTGGCGTCGTGCACGAAACGAACACATTTTCCAACGTTCCTTCTACGCTAGACCTGTTTCAAAGCTGGGAGTGGGATCACGGAGAGGTCATCCTTTCACGCAACCGCAAAGTCCGAAACTTCCTCGGCGGAATGGTCGACCGGGCGGAGGAGCTGGGGATTGAACTTTTGCCGACTTTCTCCACGTTCGCCTACCCGGCTGGCACGATCACGCATGAGACGTACGAGCGGATGAAAAACGAGCTGCTGGAAGGGCTGCGGCTGGCGAAGGATGCGGATGCGATCTGTCTCGCGCTTCACGGAGCGGGCGTTGCAGAAGGCGTCGACGATCTGGAAGGCGATCTGCTCGCGGCCGTTCGCGGCGTGGTCGGCTACGACATTCCGCTGGTCGTGACGCTCGACTTGCATGCCAACATGACTCCGAAGATGGTTGAGGAGGCGGACGCGCTGCTCGGCGTTCACCTGTATCCGCACGTTGACTGCTATGAGCGCGGCCTGGAGGCGATTGACGTCGCCAGCAAAATGGTCGCAGGCGAGTGGAAGCCGACGATGCATCTCACCCGATTGCCGCTTTTGATCCCTACCTCTGCTACCCACCATTTTCCGGCGAACGAAATCAACGAGGCATGCTGGGCTTGGGAAAAGGAAGAGAACGTGATCGACTGCGCCTTTTTTCACGGTTTCCCGTACACGGACATTCCGGAGCTGGGAGTGGCGGTTTTGACGGTCACGAACAACGACAGCGAGCTTGCCCGCAAAGTGAGCGAGGATGTAGCGAAGCTCGTTTGGCAACACAGGGATGACTTCGAGCTGATCATGCCGACTCCTGCGGAAGGAATCGCGCAAGCACTCGCTACAGAAGGAATGCCGATTGTCATCAACGAGACATCGGACAACCCGGGCGGAGGAACTCCCGGCGACGGGACGCATCTGTTGCGGGCCATGCTCGACGCGCAGTTGACCAACGCCTGCTTCGGCTACATGTACGATCCAGAAGTGGTGCAACAAGCATTTGCAGCGGGAGTCGGGGCCACGCTGGAGATTAGCCTAGGCGGGAAAACCGACCATCTGCACGGCGAGCCGCTTGAAGTAACCGCGTACGTCAAAGCGTTGACCGATGGCAAGTTTGTCGCCACGACGCCGATGGGCCAAGGAGCGCGTATCGACTACGGCAAATCTGTCCGCTTGCAAATCGGCGGTGTCGATGTGCTCGTCTGCTCGGTCAAATCGCAGGTGCTCGACGAACAAATTTTTCAGCTGCACGGCATTGATGTCACGCGCTACAAGATCGTTGCCCTCAAGTCGAGTACGCACTTCCGGGCCGCCTTTGAACCGATCAGCGCCAAAGTCATCACGGTTGATTCACCCGGCCTGACGACGCTGAACTTCCGGTTTTTCCAATACAAACGGGCAAATCGCCCACTTTATCCGCTAGACCCGATCACAGATCCGACCCTACCACAACTGACAAGGAAGTAGAAGAAGATGGAAAACGTACAGGAGCGCATTCGCAAACATTATCCGGAATTGACAAACCAGCAAAAGTTGGCCGCCAAATACATTCTCGCCGAAACAAAAGTCGTAGCCCAAAAACCAGCAAAGGTGGTCGGGGCGCTGAGCGGCACGAGTGAAACGACAGTCATTCGCCTCTCCTACGCGCTCGGTTACTCCGGGTATAGCGAGTTGCAGCAAGAAATTCGCAGCTCCTTGCTGGATAAAGTGCAAAAAGAAAATGCCATTGACAGCCTGCGGGCAGCAGCGGAAGATTTGCGCGATCAGGACGATCTGATCTCCTTCAACATGGAGCAGGACGTCGCCTACATTCGGCAAACGCTCGGCGGACTGAAAAAGGAACAACTGGAGCAGGCGGTAGCAAGCATCATGGCCGCCAAGCACATTCTCGTCGTCGGCTTCCGCAGCTCGTATGCCCCTGCCAATTGGCTCGCTTTTTCACTGAATGTCGTAAAAGGAAATGCGCACCTGTACAGAGGACCTGTCGACGATGCGAACTATTTGCTGACCCAGATCAATTCGGACTGGTTGGTCATTACCTTGTCCTTTCCCCGCTATGTCAGTGAAACGATTTTGTTCACCAAGGCGGCAAAGGAGAGAGGGGCTGTCGTTTTGGGGATTACCGACGACGAGCTTTCTCCGGTCGGGCCGATTGCCGATCAAGTCTTGAAAGTTCATGCACCTGCTCCTACCGCGCTGAAAGGAATGACCGCGATCTTTTCCATGCTGAGCGTACTGGTCAGCGGTGTGGTACAGGCCGATGGCGAGCAGGTGAAGGAACGGCTGCTAAACTACGAAAACACGAGTCGCCAAATCTATCCCTTCGTGGGGGAAACCGACATGTGACGCTGAGAGAAAAAAGGGGATGAGGGTATGAAAAAAAGCTGGTGGAAAACAGGGCCACTAAGCGTACTGCTGGCAACGGCAGTCATCGCAGGCTGTTCATCGCAGACAGCCAACCAGACGACGCAGCCGAAAACCGATGAGGCGGGCAAGACGAGCAACACGCTCGTTGTCTCATCGCTGATTGACCCGGACACGCTCGATCTGCACAAAACAACCTGGCTCGGCAACGAGAACGGCCTTTTGTACGAACCGCTGCTGAGCCGGGACACTTCGGGAAAAATCATCCCCGGCCTTGCGGAAAAATACGAGATTTCGCCGGACGGCAAAACGTGGACGTTCACCATACGCAAAAATATCCGCTTCCACACCGGCAATCCTGTGACGGCAGCCGCTGTGAAGGAGTCGTTTGACCGGATGCTGGAAATCTCCCCTGTCAAAGGGATCGTCGGGCCGATCGAAAAAGTGGAGGCAACAGACGAGCAGACGCTGAAAGTTCATTTCAGCAAGCCATTTTCTCCTTTTATCAACGTCGTCATTAGCGGAATGGTTTCTCCTGTAGACACGAAGGCGGCAAAAGAGCTGGGCGACGGTTTTGGCGACAAGCCATCGGGAACGGGGCCGATCCAGTTTGAGAAGCGGGAGCGGGGCGCATCGCTTCTGTTCAAGAAAAATCCCGAGTACAACTGGGGGCCGGAGTACGTCGCAAACAAAGGCCCGCTTCATATCGACAACGTTTTGTTCCGCTTTTTGAAAGACGACGATACGCGCATGATGGAGTTCAAAAAAGGGACGATTCACGTGCTGCACGATGTTCCGGCAAACTCTGTCGCTGAATTGCAGTCATTGCCTGGCGTCGACATTCAGAAAACGATGGACATCGGCATCAAGTACATCGCTTTTAACAACAAGCATCCACTGTTCAGTGACGTTCGCCTGCGCAAGGCGGTAGCTCTCTCCGTCGACCGCGATCCGCTGGTACAAGTAGCGTTGAACGGTTTCGGCAAACCGATATACGGACCGTTGGCACCGACGATTTTCGGCTACAGCGAGGCGATCGAGAACAAGGCGAAGCAAATGTACACCCGCAATGTAGCGGAGTCCAAGCAGTTGCTGGCAGATGCCGGATGGACGGACACCAACAACGACGGCATCGTGGACAAGGACGGCAAACCGTTGTCGGTGGAGATTTTGGTGTCACAGCAGCCGGCCTTTACCAGAGCCGCGCAAATTCTCCAAAGCCAGCTGAGAGAAGCGGGAATCGATCTCAAAATTACCGTTCAGGAAATGACGACGATCAAAGACCGGATCAGCAAAAAGTCGTACGACATGGCACTGATGTACTACGGCTGGTACGATGCCGATATTCTGTTTCTCATTTTTGAAAAGAGCAACGCCGAAAGCCGCATGCACTATACGCGGCCCGAGCTGGACGATCTGCTGAACAAAGGGCGGGAAGCTTCCAGCGAAGAGGAACGCATTCGCATTTACGAACAGGCACAGGAAATTTTGCTGAACGATTCGCCATGGGTGCCGCTCTGGGTGAACGAAGTCGTGACGGCAACGAGAGGCATCAAAGGCTTTGGGCTCAATTCCTACACGCAATACTTCATTTTGAATGATGTCACTCTCGATAAATAGAGAAACAGGGGTGATGGTATGCGCCGCTATGTGGTGAAAAGGCTGATTTCTCTATTGGGCACGCTCCTGGGCGTATCTGTCCTGATATTTCTCATGGTGCACCTGATTCCCGGCGATCCTGCGACGCAAATATTGGGACAGTTTGCCACGCCGGAAGCCATCAGCCAGATGCGCACGGCGCTCGGACTGGATCAGCCGCTATGGCAGCAGTATGTCGGCTTTCTGGGCAGACTTTTGACGGGGGATCTGGGTACGTCTCTCTTTACGGGAGAGAGTGTGTGGGAGCAGATTGTCACGCGCTTCCCGATCACGTTGCAGCTTGCTATTTTCAGTGTTTTGATTGCCGCAATATTCGGTATTTTACTCGGGACGATTGCCGCTGTGAAACAAAATACGCTGGTGGACAGATTCGTCGTCCTGCTCTCGCTGGTCGGGATTTCCGCGCCAGGCTTCTGGATCGCCCTGTTCCTGATCTGGATTTTTGCTTACAAGCTCGCGCTGTTTCCGATTTCCGGCTATGAGGGCGTTCATTCCTTGCTGCTGCCAGCCATCACTTTGGGCATGGCGGAAGCGGGGATGATCGCCCGAATGACCCGGGCAAGCATGCTGGAAGTGATCAAACAGGACTACATGCGGACAGCCGAAGCAAAAGGGGCTTCGCTCGTTTCACTCATTTTCAGCCACGGCTTGCCCAATGCAATTATCCCGGTCGTGACGATGATCGGCTTGCAATTTGGCTCGCTGATGGCAGGCGCTGTAGTCGTGGAGACGGTATTTTCCTTGCAAGGCATCGGCAGCCTGGCGATTGAAGCGATCAGCAAGCGAGACATGCCGACGGTGCAAGGGATGGTATTTTTCATGGCGCTGATTTTTGCACTGACCAACTTGATCGTGGATCTGATTTACAGCCGGATTGATCCGCGCATCCACTTCGATTAGGGGAGGAGCAGGATTATCGTGAATAACAGTCGTCACATGTCTTACTGGTCAGGGATCAGAAAGCGATTGCAGCGCAATAAAACAGCTATGGCCGGAGCGATCATCCTGCTTGTTTTTACACTCGGCTCGCTGCTCGCTCCCGTGATCGCCCCGCATCCCGTCGAACAGATGAACTTTGATCAACGCCTGGCTGCTCCCAGTTCTACCCATCTCTTGGGAACGGACGATTTTGGCAGGGACATTTTTTCCCGCTTGTTGCATGGCGGTCGCATCTCGCTTTTGATGGGGTTGATAACGGTAGTGTTGTCGACCACGATTGGGGTCACGCTCGGAATTATTGCCGGATATTACAGGCGTCTTGATTTGTTTATCATGCAGGGGATGGATATTCTCATGTCGCTGCCCGCCTTGCTTTTGGCGATCGCAGTCATTGCCGTGCTCGGGCCAGGATTGGCCAATGCGATGATTGCCGTCGTGATCGCGGTCATCCCGTCCTACGTGCGGGTCGTGCGTTCCGCGGTGTTGTCCATTCGGGAAAAAGAGTACATCGAAGCCGTCCGCGCTTTGGGCATCCGGGATTGGCAAATTCTTTTGAAGCACATTTTGCCGAACATCATGTCGCCGATCATCGTGTTGTCGACGATCCAGTTTGGCGTCAGTATTTTGGCTGCTGCGGCCTTGAGCTTTCTCGGTTTGGGCGCACAGCCGCCGATGCCTGAATGGGGGGCGATGGTTTTTGTCGGCAAGTCGTTTTTGAGTCAGGCTTGGTGGATGTCGATTTTCCCTGGAATGGCGATCATGCTGGTGGTTCTGGGCTTCAATCTGCTTGGGGATGGATTGCGCGACGCTCTGGACCCGAAAACGAGGTAAGGGAGGATGGACAGATGAAAGACTCTCTCTTGGAAGTCGATGACTTGCGGGTGCAGTTTCGCACGGAAAACGGTGTGCTGCCCGCCTTGCAAGGCATTTCTTTTCAGATCAAAAAAGGCGAGACAGTAGCCTTGGTAGGAGAATCCGGCTGCGGAAAAAGCGTCACCTCGCTTGCGATCATGGGGCTGTTGGCCAGCTCGTCTGCGCAAATGAAAGGGAACATCCGCTTTCGGAACAAGGAGCTTGGTCAGCTTGGGCCAAAGGAGATGCGAGAGATCAGGGGCAAAGAGATCGCCATGATTTTTCAGGAGCCGATGACTTCCCTCAATCCGGTGCACACGATCGGCAGGCAATTGGAGGAAGTGTATCGGTTGCACACCGATTTGCCGAAAAAACAACGGCAGAACAAGGCAATCGAGATGCTGAAAAAGGTCGGAGTTCCGCGTGCCGAGGAAATTATGCGGGAATATCCGCACCAGTTGTCGGGGGGCATGAAGCAGCGGGTGATGATTGCCATGGCGATGGCCTGCAACCCGCATTTGCTGATCGCGGATGAACCGACGACAGCGCTGGACGTGACGATCCAGGCGCAAATTTTGGAGCTGATGAACGACTTGAAGGAAAAGGCCGACACGTCACTGCTCCTGATTACACACGATCTCGGCATCGTCGCGGAGATGGCGAACCGCGTCCTGGTCATGTACTACGGAGAGATTGTGGAGGAAGCAGATGTCGCCAGTCTGTTCTCGCAGCCGCTTCATCCGTATACCGCCGGACTTTTGCGCTGTATCCCGGACTTGGATGAAGCAGAGAAAAGACGCCTCGACCCGATCGAAGGCAGCGTCCCTTTGCTCGGAGAAGTGACGCAAGGGTGTGCGTTCCGCTTTCGCTGTCCTTTGGCAGAAGAACGCTGTCATCTGGCAAAACCGCCGCTGTCAGGCAAAGGAACGCAAGCCGTCCGCTGCTGGCTGTACGCGAAAGAGGAGATGGCGGTATGAGCGAAGTTTTGTTGTCCGTAAACGATTTGAAGACGTATTTTCCGATCAAGAAAGGACTGTTCGGTCAGAGCGGCGAAGTGGTCAAGGCAGTCGATGGAGTTTCCTTCCAGTTGAAAAAAGGCGAGACGCTGGGGCTGGTCGGGGAAAGCGGCTGCGGCAAATCGACGACAGGCAGAAGCATCATGCGCTTGATTGAGCCAACAGGCGGGACGATTCATTTTGAGGATCAAGAAATAACCGCCATGCCAGAGAGTCGGTTTCGCGCGTTTCGCAAAAAAATGCAAATCGTGTTTCAGGACCCGTACGCTTCCTTGAATCCGCGCATGACCGTGCAGGGGGCTTTGGAGGAAGCGCTGGGGGTAAAGGAGCCGAAAATGTCGTCTGCCGAGCGCAGGGAGCAGGTGAAGGAACTCCTGCAACTGGTCGGGCTGAATCCGCAGTTCGCTGCCCGTTATCCGCACGAGTTCAGCGGCGGGCAACGGCAACGAATCGGGATTGCCCGGGCTTTGGCGGTGCAGCCTTCGCTGGTCGTTGCCGATGAGCCTGTGTCGGCCTTGGATGTCTCCATTCAGGCGCAAATTGTCAATCTGCTGCAAGATTTGCAGGAACGGCTTGGACTTGGCTACTTGTTTATTTCCCACGACCTGGGAGTGGTTCGGCATATCAGTGACAGAATCGCCGTCATGTATCTCGGACGAATTGTGGAGATCGCCGACAAGAAAGATTTGTTTGCGGGCCCGCTTCATCCGTATACACAGGCATTGATGTCGGCTGTGCCGAAAGCCAATCCGTTTCGCCGCAAAGAAAGGATTGTACTGACGGGCGATGTGCCCAGTCCTTCGCGGGTTCCGGCAGGATGCTCTTTTCACACCCGCTGTCCGCACAGCACGGAAGTTTGCCGTACGATTCGTCCCGTTCCCAGCCAGGTACAGCCCCGTCATTTTGTCGCATGCCACCTATATGAAACAGAAGGGATGAAGATCATTGAAAATCGAGCGCATTGAGTTGCAGCAACTCCATATTCCACTTCGCTTCCGTTTTGAAACGAGCTTTGGCTATACGCTTGTCAAAGAGTTGATTCTGGTCAGCGTCTACGGTGAGGGCGAGGTTGGCTACGCGGAAAGCGTGGCGATGCCTGATCCTTACTATAATGAAGAAACGACCGAGACTGCCTGGCACATGATGGAGCGTTTTCTCATCCCCAAGCTGTTTGCCAACCCGATCGAGACGCCGGAAGACGTAGATCGGCTGTTTGCCCCCGTTCGCCGCAACTACATGGCTAAATCAGCGTTGGAAGGCGCGATTTGGGATTTGTACAGCAAGCAAAAAGGGATTTCTTTGGCCAGGGCGCTCGGCGGCGACAAAGCGGTGATCGACGTGGGCATCAGCATCGGAATTGAGCCGACGGTGGATCAAGTGTTGGCGAAAGTGGAACGGCACTTGGCGGAAGGCTACAAAAAAATCAAGGTAAAGATCAAGCCGGGCTTCGATGTGGAGCTGATTCGCGCGATCCGCAAGCAGTTCGGTGACGATGTGCCGCTGATGGCCGACGCCAATTCCGCTTACACGATGGAGCACGTCGATATTATGAAGGAGCTGGATCACTACGGATTGATGATGATCGAACAGCCGTTGGCTCACGATGACATCATCGACCATGCCAAGCTGCAGCGGGAGCTGTCCACGCCGATTTGTCTGGACGAGAGCATTCATAGTGTGGAAGATGCGCGAAAAGCAATCGAGTTGGGCAGCTGCGGCATTATCAATATTAAAGTCGGTCGCGTGGGCGGTTTGACCGAGTCGAAGCGGATTCACGATTTGTGCCAGGCACACGGCATTCCGGTCTGGTGCGGGGGAATGATCGAGTCCGGAGTGGGCCGCGCTCACAATATCGCCATTACG
This sequence comes from Brevibacillus sp. 1238, assembly GCF_029892995.1. Lineage (NCBI taxonomy): Bacteria > Bacillati > Bacillota > Bacilli > Caryophanales > Paenibacillaceae > Brevibacillus > Brevibacillus sp. 1238. The sequence continues at coordinate 342,876 of NZ_JARXWC010000006.1, forward strand.
ACTCTGCCGAACTTCACAATTCCGGGCGATACAGCGGCATCGAGCCGTTACTGGGAAGAAGACATCGTGGAGAACGGGGTAGAACTGATTGCTCCAGGGCAATTGGCGGTACCGGAAGGACCTGGCATCGGCTATGCACTGAACAAGCGAGCGGTCGGGAACTACGTCCTGCGTTCGCAAAATTTCCGGCCGTAGCTAGGCTTGCTTCACGATTTTTCTAAATAAAGGGAAAAAAGGGGAGAAGTAAAGATGGCGATGTGGGTGGAATCGTTTGAGGAGTATGCGCAAAAGTTGCTTTCCCAGGCAAAAATTACAGGTGCGGCAGTTGGTTTGGCCAAGCAAGGACAGATGGACTACTTCCGCGGCTTCGGGCTTGCGGACGATACAGAAGACGCGCTGGAGCTGACGCCGGACACGGTATTTGGCATCGGCTCTGTCACGAAATCGTTTACTTGCGTTGCCATCATGCAGCTTCAGGAGCAAGGCAAGCTGCATGTCCACGATCCGGTTCGCAAATACATCCCTGAGCTGTCCACACCAAACGAAGACTATACTCGCGCGATGACGATTCATCATCTGATGACCCACACCGCAGGCTTTCCTCCATTGGATTCACTCGTGGGAGCGATGAAAAGCAGCATGCTCGAAGACACGGCCAACCGCACGTTCAGCTCCGGGTTGCAATGGGACCTGGACAAAGCGGAAGCGATCGAGACTTACGACGAGTTGCTTGCCTACATGGCAAAGCTCGAATATGAGCTGCTCGGCGCTCCTGGCGAACATTTCAGCTACTCCAACGACAGCTACGCCTTGCTCGGAATTATTGTCGGGCGGGTGAGCGGAATCGCGTACGAACAATTTGTCCGCGAGCACATTCTGGAGCCTGCCGGCATGACGAACAGCGCTTTTCTCATCGAGGAGCTGCCAGCAGATGCGCAGGTGGCAACTCTTTTCACCCGCAAAAGTCCTGAGGAAGGCGGGGCGGTGTTTCGCTCGCCAGCTTGGTGGGACGCTCCGGCCATGCGTTCGGGAGGCTTTTTGAAATCGACCATTCGCGATTTGTTGCGCTACACGGAGTTGTTCCGCACGGGTGGTCTGGTAGGCGACAAGCGGTTGCTTTCGGCGGACAGTGTCAAGGACATGACAACTCCTTACGCTCCGCTCACTCCTTTTCAAGGCTACGGGTACGGGCTGATGATCGGCAAAGATTGCCACGGCGGTACACTCATCGAGCATGGCGGGGCGATCAAAGGGGTCAGCGCGCAAATTTTTACGATTCCGGAAAGCGACACGACAGGGGCGATTCTCATGAACGTGGACGGCGGGCCTGCCACTGACCTGATGCATGGCTTGTTGAACGAGTATCGCGGCCAACCTGCTGCAACTCCTCCGTTCCCTTACGCAGACTACGAACTGCCTGTCGAGCGACTGGCTACGTATGTCGGGGAGTATCGTTCCTCGGAAGGGGCCAACGTAACCGTCGAGATCGAAGAAAACGGTTTGGTGCTCAAAGCGATGGGTGGCAAGCTTCCGCTGCGGGCGGTAGGAGAGGACGGCTTCGTGTTCAAACGGGGCGAGACAGATTCGTACATCCGGTTTTTTCGGGATGAAGCGGGCGAGATCAGCCGGATGGGCTTCGGTTTCCGGCAGTTGCCCAAAGTGTCGGTAGGAAAAGAGCAGACCGTGTAAAGACCAAACACGCGTCCTTGACAAGCATGGAAGTTGCTTGCCAGGGGCGCGTGATTTTTTCCGGTGCTGGCACTGTACTGCTATGATCTTACGGTCTATGCCGCTATGCCACTAAGCGCGAACGTTCCCCCTATGTAGACGAGGCATGGGAATGAATCGCTTCTCCCGCAGCGGAGCGCTGCCAGTCAGGGTGCTGCTCCATGTTGCGGAAGGTGCGGAACAAAAGCAGGCAAAGCGATGACAGGCTGAAAATGATTCCGCCAGCGAGCAGAAGAACGCCGGAAGTGGCCGTTTTCGAGGCCAAAAGGAACGAGCAGAGAGCGTAGCTGACCGGACCGAAGCCAAGCGACATCAGGGAGAGCAGCGACATGACGCGGCCGAGCATGGCAGAAGGGACGATAGTCTGGATGTAAGTGATGATCGGGATGTTCGTCATGCTGAGCATCATGCCGATGCAGAACATCGGGAGCAATCCGAACAAAAGCTGCTGCATGAAAAAGAGCGAGCTCATCGCGACCCCCATGCCGCCGAGGAAAAAGGGGAGCAGAATAAATTTTCCGCGAAAGCCTTTGCACAGTCCGGTCAAAATCCCTCCGACGATCGTGCCGACGCCAAGCGAGGTGCTAAGCGTGCTGTACGCGCTTCCATCCCAGCCGAGGTCTTTGACGTGCAGCGGTATCCCCATGTTGATCGGCCCGGAAAACATCATGTTGATCACGAGCGAGGTGACGAGCAGCATGGTCAGGATCGGAATCCCGTATGTAAAGCGAATCCCGCCCCATATATCCTGAAAATACGATCCTGCGCCAGAAGACGGCGAAGCGGTTGCGCGAGTCTCGTCGCGTGAGGAAGCATGCAGGCGCAAAGCGAGCAAAACCAGTGCCCCTGTGAAAAAGGCGAGCGCCAATATGACGAACATGAGCGAATAGTTGTGGGTGCGGATCAACAGCGCGGAGACGACAGGACCGCCGACCATGCTGATCTGCTGGGAAATTTCCATCATGCTGTTGGCAGGAGCGAGTTGTTCCCGAGAGACAAGGGAGGGCAGGATCGAGCTGCGAGCCGGCCAGAAGAAAGCGTCGACAGTGCCGAAAAGGGCGGCGATCCCGTAGATGAGCAGGAACAGCCATTCCAGCGACTCGCCTTGGAGAACCAGCCCAAAACCGAGCAGGATGATGCAGCGAGCCAAAAGCGAAGCGAACATGATCCACTTCCGATTCCAGCGATCTGCGGCCACTCCCCCCGCAAGCATGAACAGCAGGCGGGGAATCGACATGCAAATAAGCGCGGTTCCGAGCATCGTTTCCGATCCCGTCTGATCGACGATAAACCAGGACAACAGCAAAAAGAATGCGCCATCGGCCATGGCCGACAAGATCGTCGCACACCAGAGCAAAAGAAACGAGCGATTTTTCCACAAGGCATTAGTTGGAATCGTCGTCATCCTGTTTCGCCTCCTGCTTCTTTTTGACCACGAATTTGCTCGATATATGCTTGTAGTCGCTCGGCAAGTGCTCGTAGTTATCCGGCAAAGATTCGTCTTCCGATACGTAAATGCGTTCGTCTGTCATAAAGCCGACTGTTACGATATAAAAGTTTTCCGCTGTGTCCTCCGCTTCTCCGGCGGCGATTCGCTGCAAGTGGCGTGCTTCCATATCGCCCAGCTCGTCAATCAGGGCATGGTATTTGTCAAGCCACTGCTGGATTTCGTGACGCGGAGCTTTTATTTCTGCGTTGAAAGCGATGGCAGGGGCGCGTTTGCTTTTGTCCGCGAATTGCATGAACGATTCGTCGGGAGCGTTGTACAGGCGGGTGAGGCTTGAGCGCAAATGGTTGACCATCGCTTCCTGGAGCAGCATGCTGTTTTCGCTGAGGGAAGGGAGCAGTTCTTCACTGACTTTGAAATCGTAGGCGACCGCCCGGTAAAATTTTTGCACAATCCCGTTTTTCTCTTCGGTACGGACGACCTGGACAAAGCCCTGGCTTTCCAATTCCTTGAGATGATAGTGCACCTTGGAAGCAGAGAGGGAGAGCAAGGTAGCGAGCTGCTTGCCCGTATACGCTTCCTTTACAAGCAAGGTGATGATTTCCATCCGCAAAGCATCGCTGACGACTTTCAGTTGATCCAAAGTTTCGATGACTAAAAAACGTTTCATGGCGCACCTGCCTCATTTTAATAATCATGAACGTAATGAAATATAAAAACGTTCAATTTATTTTGAACGTATAATAACTTAAAGCCCGACTCTTTGACAAGAACAATTTGCCGCTATTTTCAGGCAAGTGCTACAATGGGGAGAAAGTTGACTGGGTAAGCTTTTTGGAAAGGATGCGCGATGATGACCTTGCTACAGCACCCGATTTTTCGCCGTCTGTATGCGGCCCATATTGTTCATATTATAGGGAATGAGTTTACGTTTATTGCGGTTGTAGGGCTTTTGCACGATTTGAGCGGTTCCGGTTTGTCCTTTGCCGCAGGCACGGTATTTCGGATGGTGCCGTATGTACTGACAAGCCTGTTTTCCGGAGCGCTGGTGGAGAACTGGGACAAACGCAGAGTCATGCTGATCGTCAACCTGCTTAGGGGGATTCTTGTCAGTCTGTTTTTCTTGATCACGTCTGTGACTTATTTGTGGATCGCTTTTTTGCTGTTGATTCTCGTCAATATTTGCAGCGCCTTTTTTCAGCCTGCGATGCAGGTAGCCATCGTCAGCTCTGTTGAAGAACGGGACCGGCTGGCAGCCAACTCGCTTTTGCAAGGGACGACTTCGTTTTTGATTATTGTTTGCCAGGGAATCGCCGCTGTACTCGTTTATCTTTTTTCCTATCGCTACAACTTTTTGCTTGATGCCGCCTGTTATTTGCTGTCCCTGTTTATTCTGCTGCGGCTTCCTCCGATCGCTGAAGCTGTGGTGCACAAGGCAGGCACGCATTTTTTCGCTCGGCTACAGGAAGGCTTTCGCTATATCGGCGGCAACAGAAGAATCGGGCAGGTTATTTTGTACCAGATGGCAGAGAGGGCCTGCGCCGCTTATTACATCATGCTGATGTTTTACGTGCTTCAGGAGCGGGGCGAAGGGCTGTACGTATTCGGTTTGCTCGACATTCCGCTGGGGCTGGGCGGCGTGTTCGCCGGAATCGCCGCTGGCCGACTGGCGGAGCGATTGAATGAACAGGGCATATCTCGTTTCCAGGGCTGGGCGCTGATCGCGATGGGACTGTCGATTGTCGCGGTGTTTCATATCAAGCCGTTGCTTGGGCTTGCTGTCGCCATCCTGTTTTGTTCATTCGCGTCGTTCAGTTCTTCGATTTTGTCCGTTACCAAGCTGCAAAAGCTGGCGGACCCTGCCTTTTTGGCCCGTGTTTTCTCGATCAGGGAAATGGCGACGATGGGAGCCTTTTCAGCAAGCTGTCTCGTACTCGGCTTTTGCGCAGAACAGGTCGGGAGCGCTGCTGTCTCGGTGTGGCTTGGCTTGTTCGGTGTTGTAGCAGGTGTCATTTGGCTCTGGAGCCGCAAACAATTGCATCGTCTGGAGGAGCAGGAATCGTCGGTTCATCCGGAATGAGTTTCCCCTTTGCCCTTTCCCGAATAGGCAGAGGGCTTTTTTATGATTTTCTTGCTTTTTCATTTAATAAACATAAATATTGAAAAAGTATGAAAATATGTATACAATGAATGGAAACAGAGATAAAGGAAGATGCAGGATGAAAGAATTATGGAGACAGCGCGGATTTCGCTGGTATTGGCTCGGCATGTTTTTATCGGGATTGGGTGACCAGTTCGGCTGGATGGGGCTTACCTGGTTTGTGATGAACAAGACCGGATCTCCCGCTGCGATGGGGGGAGTTGTCCTGGCGTACATGCTGCCAGCCGTATTTGCGGGTTTGGTCGCGGGGGTATTGCTGGATCGGTTTGATCGCCGCAAGTTGATTATGGTGGACAATATAGCCCGCGGGGTGATTTTTATCGCTCTGGTGGCTTTGCTGCAGGTCGACCACGTTCCGCTTTTCGTGATTTACATATTGATCGTCATTGCCGGAACGCTGTCTCCGCTCAGTACAGCGGGTGCCCAGACGCTGTTGCCGAGGCTGGTGGCGGATAAAAATCATCTGGTCAAAGCGAATGGCGTCATGGAGAGTCAATGGCAAATCATTTACATGTTCGGCCCGGCGCTGGCTGGGGTGCTGATCGGATTGATTGGGGAAGCTTACGTACTGCTGATTGATGCCGCCAGCTTTTTTGTTTGCGCCCTCTGTTTCTCGCGCCTGCCAAAAGAACTGACGAAAAGCGCAAACCCCGGCGTTCCGCAAAACATGCAGGCGGGCAAGTTTTTGCGCTCGCTGTTGGTCGATATGCAAACAGGCTACCGCTACTTGTTCGGAAACAAGCAAATGGTCGCTCTCGTGTTCTTCACGTTTTTGTTCAATATGTCTTACGGGCCGATTGAGGTGGCGTTGCCGCTTTATGCCAATCAAAACTTGGAGGGTGGCTCGATTGCGCTGGGGATGCTCTGGTCGTCGCTTGCCATCGGAGCGCTGCTCGGGTCGTTGTTCTTCTCGACGATTACGTGGAAATTCCCGCTCGGGGGCACGCTTGCGGGAATCATGGTCTTGTGGGGGCTGACCACAATGCCGCTCGCTTTCTTTTCCAGGCTGGAGGTGGCGATGGTCGCGATGGCTTTGGCAGGCTTCAGTTATTCTCCTTACAACATCATGTACAGAAGTTATTTGCAAAGGCAGGTCCCGGATGCTTTGCTGGGAAGAGTGATGACGAGCATCCGGACGGTTACGGGAACGGGAATGCCGGCTGGGGCGGCAGTCTCGGGAGTGTTGATTCCTTTTCTCGGGGTACAAGGATTGTTCGGGGCAGGGGCGGTCATGTGCGTGGTGTGCGGCTTGTTCGCCTTCGGAATGCTGCGGGACCTCAAAAATCAGTCACTTGCGATTGAGGAGCGGGGAAACTAGCTGTTTCAAACGTTGCGGCAGCAGGCTGTAAAGCACGGATAGCATCTTCAGGCGAAAAGGCATGGCTACTTCCGGACGCTTTTTCTCTACCGCCTTGTAAATCAGGCGGGCCGTGTCATCGGCAGAGAGCAAGTAACGGGCTACTTTGCTGCGATACGCTCCTGTCCGGTCCGCTTTTTCCAAAAAAGGCGTATCGATCGGGCCGGGAAGGGCACAGGTCACATGGACGCCGCTTCCTGCAAGCTCATGCTGCAAGCCTTCGCTGAACCGGATCACGGCGGCTTTGCTCGCGGCGTATACGGATGCTTTGGCGGTAGCGACCTGACCTGCGAGCGAGGCGACGTTGACGATATGTCCCTGCTGATGATCGAGCATCATCGGCAAAAAAGCGCGAGTGGTGTACATGACGCCGGCAATGTTCGTTCGCAACGTCTCTTCCAGTTCGTCGATCGTCATGTCGACGAGCGGCTCGAACACAGCGACGCCCGCATTGTTGTACAAAAGGTCGCACGCTCCGAAGCGCACATGCACCCAGGCAGCAAAGCGCCGGACGTCCTCGTTGTTTCCGACGTGGAGCGCATAGGAAAACAATCGCTCCCGATTGGCGGAAGAAATGGACAGCGACTCATGATTTACGGGTTTACGCGATGCTGCGATGACCAGATCGCCTTTTTCCAGATGCAAGCGGGTCAGCGCCTGACCTAGACCGCCAGACGCTCCGGTGATGACGACTACGCGGGGTGTATGCATGGCTCCCCCTCTTTTCTGTATCGTTTGTGGTTGTTTGTTTTTCACAAGTATATCCCTTAGACGAATGGTGAAGGATAGCCTCTAGGAGGTGAATCCAAATGCCACAAGTAAAATGCAGCGTAGCAAACTGTGAGTATTGGGCGCAAGGCAATATTTGCAGCGCCGACGAAATCATGGTGGAGATCGACGCCCACGCGAACGCCAACCTGAAGGAAGAGTTTGCGGGTGAGTATGGTCAAAATGACCATAAAGATCAAGCAACCACTTCGTCTGAAACCTGTTGTCTGACGTTCAAGCCGAAGAAATCGGCAAAGTAAGGCTTGGACGTCCAAAAAGACGTATCCCGACAAGGAGATACGTCTTTTTGCTGCATACACTTAGACACGGGCTTGTCCAAGCGACAATGTCTTGATTTTGTGGTCGACTTCCTCCCAGGAGGTCACGCGGTGCACAAGCTCAGGGAGGCGGGCCTGATTGTACGGTGTATCGAACAAAAACACGGGAATTTGCAAGGCTTCCGACAGTTGCAGGGCATTTTCCAGCCGATCTTCCAGGAACAGATCCACGCCCCACTTTTGGGCAGCGGCAAGCTTGTCGTGGGAGCCGACCAAATCCACTTCATGGTAAGGGATTTGATAACGGGCAAACCAGTTCAGCGTCACATCGTGATGGTGCGCTTCCCTGGCGCTGATGTAAATCAGCTTGTGTAACGGATACCAGTTGCGCAACACCTGATCGGCAATGCCGTGAACAGGCGCTTCGTCGTACAGGCGTTCACCATTTTGGGCGAGCCAGTTGTCAAACTCCTCGTCTGTAATCTGATACACGTTGGCCAAATTGTACTCCAGACAGTCTTCATATCGTAAATCTCTGCCAAAGCTTTCATTCATCAACGGCACAATACTGCTGGGTGAAGTGACCGTTCCGTCAATATCAATGCCAATGGTTAGGAACTTCTCTGGTTTCATCCTCTCGCCTCCAGTTTAAATTGTACACCGCAGGCAGACAATAAGGCTACTTCCTTCACTAACAAATCCTTTACCAAAAAAGGGGCTGAGCATGGTATGTTGGATCGACACGAACGCATGAATGCGAAGCGGAAGGAAGATACCGGCTTTTCCGACACGGTAGATCAGCACGACAGGGAATTTGCAGTAGACACCTGGACCCAGGCCGCTTTCGACGAAGATGAGGAACGCTCAAGGCGAAGGATTCACTACGATCCTCACTCTTTGACAGAGCGTTATTCCGGCGAAGAGGACAGGGTGGAGAACGACTTTTCGGAGCGATTGGATGGCGTTGTACTGACGAGGGAAGACCGCGCGCCGGTCACCGTGAGAAGAGACGACGACATCGAGGCAGCGGCGGAAATCGCCGAGCCGATTCCTTCGCGTCGTTCTGTGCGTGAGATCAGCGATGACGAAGATAGCCGGGAAAGCGGAGCCAGCGGTATCGGCATGACAGGTCTGGGGCTATCGATCCTGTCCCTGTTCCTGATGCCGTATCTCGTGGCGCCAATCGGGATGGTGCTTGGCTATTTGGCGTATCGACGCGATTCGAGAACGCTGGGGGCGTGGGCGATGATTGTAGGTGCGATCTCCATTTTGGGAGCTTTGGTCATCTACCCGTACTACACGGCCCGGTAGTAACCAGCAGCAGACCGCAAAAAGCAAAAAGCCTCCTTCGCGCTGCAACAGCCGAAGAGGCTTTTTGTTTTGACGTCGCCCTCGATCAGCTTGTGTAAAAACGGGATTGATACGGTGTGATCGCAGCGATGACGGCTTCGCAAAAAACATCGGAGCGGTTGAGGCGGTCGTTGGTCAAAAGCGCGTAAGCTCCGCCGCGATGGTTGCTTCCGCTCGTTTGGCCCCACTCGTCCATAATCACGCTCAGTTCCGTCTTTTCTGCCACAATGCGCTCAATCGCCTGTTTGGGCATGGGAAAAGCCAGACCTTTGCCCAAAAACAGCTGCTTTCCGTCCCAGGCTGCGCACACCGAGATCAAATACCATTGTCCGGTAAACGCTTCGTCATACATCAGGCCGCCTTCCAGACCAAGCCCGATTTGCGCCTCCGGAGCAAGGGCGAGAGCCGCTTTTGCCCGATTGATGGCTCCGGTAATCGTTTCTTGTTCGCTCATGGGCTGGGCAGGCACTCCCGAAGGAACGGAGAGACAAATCGGGTCGATGCCCGTGGCTTTTTGTACGGCCAGCCGCTTTGCTTCGTTTTTCGTGCCGAGCACATAGCGTAATGTTTCGTTGTTCATTGGATCAAATGTCACCTCGACAGTTAGCGGTTGCTCTTGATTACTGGTAGTATACCACTTCCCCCAAACGGAAGTTGTTGTGTTAAGATAAGTCCATATATAAAGAGAGTCAGAAATTACAGAGAAAACGGGGAGTGGCAGATGAAATTTACCAAATTGCATGGCTTGGGCAACGACTATGTGTACGTCAACTGTTTCGAGGAAACGTTGGCGGGAGTGGATCTTCCCGAACTGGCAAGACGGGTAAGCGATCGCAACTTCGGCATTGGCGGAGACGGCCTGATTTTGATTCTTCCGTCAGAGCGCGCTGATTTTCGCATGCGCGTATTCAACAACGACGGAAGCGAGGCAAAAAACTGCGGCAACGGCCTGCGCTGTGTGAGCAAATACGTGTACGATCACGGCTTGACTGCGCAAACCACGTTTACGGTAGAAACATGGGGCGGGATGATGAAGCCGGTTGTCTCTGTCGGGGCTGACGGCAAAGTGGAGCAAGTTACGATTGATATGGGAGAGCCGCGTTTTGAACGCTCGGCGATTCCGATGACAGGCATACCGGAAGAGCAGGCGCACGAAGAGGTGCTGGAAGTGGACGGGGCTGTGTTTACGATGACGGCTGTATCCATGGGCAATCCGCACGCGATTATTTTCATGGACGAAGTGCGCGACGAAGATGTGCGCACGTACGGACCGAAGATCGAGTTCCACGAATGGTTCCCGGAACGCACCAACGTTGAATTTATCCAAATATTGAATCGGGAAGAGATCTTGTTCCGCGTCTGGGAGCGGGGATCTGGCGTGACCCTCGCGTGCGGAACCGGAGCTTGTGCAGCGGCCGTCGCAGCGGCGCTCGCTGGCAAGGTCGACAGAGCGGTTACCGTGCATTTGGCAGGAGGAGACCTGTTTATCGATTGGCGGGAAGAAGACAATCGCGTCTACATGACAGGGCCAGCCACAGAAGTGTTCCAAGGTGTGTACAGCGGGCCTATTCCTTATAAATAAGCAAACAGGAAAAAGCCGTTCCAGTCATGACGATGGAACGGCTTTTCGCCTGTCAGTTGCCTATTTTCCTGCCGCAATCCGAATCGCGGCTTGGTGGTCGGGGTCAATCAGGTTGTCTTTGTGGCGCAGGCTGCCAGGGAAGTGAATATCAAAATGCCCGTCAAATGCATTGTCCGTTATATACTCGATGCTGTGCGGCATGGAGGACATGGAGGCGGCTAGACGACGACCATCGACTTCCACGATGACAGGCCGGATGCTCCAGGAAAAATTGCCGCCCCAAATGCTTTTGATGGTAGCACTGTCCGCTGAAGTCAACGGTTCCGTGTCAGAATGGGAAGCGCCGATCGTGCGTTTGACCATGAAGCTTTTGCCCGTAGCAAAATCGGTCACTTTTGCAGTCGCATTGATCGGGAACAAATACTGGGCCGCTTCAAACCAGTCCAGATACTCACCGTACTTGGCTCCTGCTGTCTCGGTTTTTGGAATGTGGTGCACAGGAACAGTTACGATTTGACCGATCTGCAAGTAATCGGATTCGCTCAGCTTGTTGGCTTGCAAAAACTCGGTAAACGGGATGCCGTGGGCAATCGAAATCGTCCAAGGCGTATCTCCTTTGGCAACCTGATAGTGAGTGTTCTCTACCCAAGGCTTGTCCGGCTCAGGCTTGGGGGCGGGCGCAGGCGCAGGTGTCTCGGCGGCCGGCTCTTGCTTGGGGATCAGCAGCTTTTGCCCGATGAGAATTTCCGTCGTTTGCAGTTTGTTTGTATTCACAATAGTTTGAATGCTTACGCCGTGGTTGTAGGCGATTTTCCACAGGACGTCGCCTGCTTTGACCGTATAAACGGTGGAACGCGGGGGTATGTACAGCGTTTGTCCGACCATGATCATGTCCGATTGCAACTGGTTAGCCAGTTTGAGCTGTTCGACCGTGATCTGGTTTTTGTACGCGATATTGCCGAGTGTGTCTCCAGGGACGACCTGAATCGTTTGGGCAAAGGCGGATGTAGCAGGGAGCAAGCCAGCAACCAGAGTAGCTTGCAGGGCGAGACGTTTCCAGCGCGTTGTTTTGAACATGAAAGCCTCCTCAATGCCGTAGCGTGGTGTGGTGGTTCATCTTGATTGTACGCAGTGGAAACCGTTGCTTTCATCAGGTAAATCTACCCTCGATTGGTCGCCTCTCCCAGCAGAGGTGAAAACTCCTCCTTTTCCAAATGAAAAATTAACCGAAAATTGTGCTTATAGACATAAAAATAGCGTGGAAGCGGCCAAATCGTCTTGCCCGCACCCACGCTATCGCAAATAAAATAAGCGAAAAGTCACCCGTTGTACACCTCATTTAGATATGCGACATCATTTTGGTCGTATTGAGGGGTACTTTTGTTCATTTTGGCCAGTTCAGCCTGCAATCTTTTCAGTTCTGCTTCCATCTTGTTGATTTTTTCTTGCATCGCTTGTGTTGTCATCGCTGCTCTCTCCTTGTTCCCGTGTAGGTATCTTTTTTCTAAATTTATTGACAATTCTAACGAAAGCCTATCGCATTGTAAATAGCTTAAATTTGGATGTAAGCGCTTTAGTTGTGAAAAGAATGTGAACGCTTGCTCAGGCTTGGCTAAAAACGACTGGTTGCCTGCAAAAAGCAGGGGAAAATAATCAGGAAGTACACTAGGGTAGTATGTTCCACATGGACAGTCGTGTTATGATGAAGGGTAGACTTAGGGCAGCTCGCCCTCAGGAAGGTGTGGACTGGTGATTTACTTAGACAACAGTGCGACAACCCGGCCTCATCCAGGGGTCATTGAGACAGTAAAACGGGCGATGGAGAACTATTATGGAAATCCGTCCTCTTTGCATCAAAAAGGGGTGGAAGCCGAAAACGTACTCAAGCAGGCGCGGAAGGTTGCTGCACAGTACCTGGGCTGCAAAGAAGGGGAAATCATTTTTACCTCCGGAGGCACAGAAAGCAATAATACGGCAATCAAGGGCATTGCCTTTCAATATCAGAACAGAGGGAAGCATATTGTTACCACACAAGTCGAGCATCCGGCTGTCTACGATGTGTGCAAGCAGCTGGAGGGGATCGGGTTTGCCGTGACTTATCTGCCTGTGGATCGCGAAGGGCGCGTGTCTGTCGAGGATGTAAAGCGTGCGCTCCGTCCGGACACGATTCTCGTGTCTGTCATGCATGTGAACAACGAACTGGGGACGATTCAGCCCGTGGAAGAAATCGGACAGTGGCTAAAGCAGTATCCGAAGGTGTTGTTCCATGTGGATGCCGTCCAGGGGATCGGCAAAGTGCCGCTGTCTCTGCACGACTCCGGCATCGATCTGTTGAGTGTGTCCGCCCACAAGTTCTATGGCCCGCGGGGAGTGGGCATCCTGTATAAACGCGAAGGATTGATTATCCACCCGTTGATGATGGGCGGCGGACAAGAAGCTGGGGTGCGCTCGGGAACGGAAAACCTTCCGGCGATCGCTGGCATGGCCAAAGCCATTCGGGTTTTGGAGGAGCTGGGCAAGGACGAAGCCGGGAGACTGCAAAGCCTGAACCAACGGCTGCGCGAAGGCATTGAGCGAATCGAGGGCTGTATCGTCAACACGCCGCAGCAAGGGGCAGCTCCGCACATTATGAACTTGTCCGTACCGGGAGTAAAAGCGGAAGTGTTGCTGCACGCTTTGGAAGAGAGAGGCTTTCTCGTCTCGACCAAGTCAGCCTGCTCGTCTAAAGCGAATGAGCCAAGCAGGGTGTTGACGGCTGTCGGAATTGAACGGGATTGTGCCCTGTCATCTTTGCGCATCAGCCTGGGCAGGGAAAATACGCGTGAGGAGATCGAGCAGTTCCTGACCGCGCTGGAAGCGTGCGTAGAAACCTTGCGCTCGTTTATCAAGCCGCAAACGGTCCCGGATCGCAGAAAATAAGAGAAGAGAACCAATTCAAAGGAGATTATCATGAACTACGATGTTATTTTGATTCGCTACGGCGAGCTTGCTCTTAAAGGCAAAAACCGCGATCAGTTTGAAGAAGCGCTGGTCAGAAGTGTGAAAAGCGTGCTGCGCTCCTTTTTCAAAGTAAAGGTGAGACGCAACTACGGGCGCATGTATGTCGAGCTGCATGGCGAGGATGCGTATGCGGTCATGGAACGGTTGAAGCGCGTTTTCGGCATCTCTTCCTTTAGTCCGACTGTTCAAGTGGACCCGGATATCGAGACGATCAAGGAAAAAGCGCTGGAAATGGTCCGTCAATTGCAGCCGGAACCGCGCACGTTCCGCGTGGTCACTCGTCGTGCGGACAAGCGCTACCCGATTCCTTCCATGGAAGTGAACCGAATCGTCGGCACCCACATTTTGCGGGCGCTGCCTGCGATCAAAGTAGATGTGCACGAGCCTGAAACGATCGTCAATGTGGAAATTCGCGCAGAAGGCACGTATTTAAGCTGCGAAACGATTCCGGGGCCAGGCGGCTTGCCAGTAGGCGTGAGCGGAAAAGTGCTGCTGCTTTTGTCGGGGGGAATCGACAGCCCTGTAGCTGGCTGGATGATGCTGAAGCGCGGAGTTACGCTGGAAGCGATCCACTTCCACAGCTATCCGTTCACCAGCGAGCGCGCTTTGCAAAAGGTGCGTGACTTGGCCCAAAAACTGACCAAGTGGGGCGGAACCGTCAAGCTGCACGTTGTTCCTTTTACCGAGATTCAAACCGCGATCCGCGAAAAGTGTCCGGAAGATTATTTGATCACGATCATGCGCCGCTTCATGATGCGCATTTCCGAGCGTGTGGCGGAAAACACGAAAGCAAAGGCTCTGGCGACAGGCGAAAGTCTCGGACAGGTAGCTTCGCAAACATTGGAGAGCATGGACACGATCAACAAGGTGATTTCCATTCCCATGCTTCGTCCGCTCATCGGGATGGACAAGGTCGACATTACCGATCTCTCGCGTAAAATCGATACGTATGAGCTGTCCATTTTGCCGTATGAAGACTGCTGCACGGTGTTTACCCCGAAAAATCCGGTAACCAGACCGAAACCGTATCTGGCTGCCAAATTTGAAGAAGTGCTGGATGTGGACGCTCTAGTGGAAAAGGCAGTAGCAGGCACTGTCATCGAAGAAATCACAACCAAGCCGAAAGAAACGACGACGGATTTGTTTTAGCCGATAGAGAAAAATGCGTGACGGGGGAGAAGAGTCATGATTATCCGCTATGAGCGAAACGGCAAAGTCAAGCATGGGTGGATGGTAGCAGAAGATCAGAAGGTCCGGGTGATCGAAGGGGATATTTATAAAATCCAAACAGCCAAACCGATCATGACGGGACTGGAGCTGCCGCTGGACGAAATCAGCCTGAAAGCGCCGTGCGATCCGAGCAAAGTGGTGTGCATCGGCTTGAATTATCGCGACCACGCGGCAGAGATGGGGATTGATCTGCCAAAAGAGCCGTTGATGTTCCTGAAGCCTTCGTCTGCTGTCGTGGGTCCGGGCGAGCCGATTGTTTATCCGAAGCTGACCGAAAATCTGCATTACGAAGGCGAACTGGCCATTGTCATCAAAAAGGAAGCAAAAAAGGTGAAGGCTGCCG
Source organism: Brevibacillus sp. 1238 (assembly GCF_029892995.1). NCBI lineage: Bacteria > Bacillati > Bacillota > Bacilli > Caryophanales > Paenibacillaceae > Brevibacillus > Brevibacillus sp. 1238. Next base: position 358,120 of record NZ_JARXWC010000006.1, read on the forward strand.
ATGCGGATGAGTACATCCTCGGTTTTACGTGCGCCATTGATGTGACTGCCCGCGATTTGCAATGGAGCGACGGGCAGTGGACACGCGCCAAAGGCTTTGATACGTTTTGCCCGCTCGGACCTGCGATTGCCGCCAAGCTTGATTATTCAAACTTGCGGATCGTAACCCGGGTGAACGGCGAAGTGCGCCAGGATGCCAGCACAGAGCAGCTGATTTTTACCATCCCTCAACTGGTGGAGGCGGTATCGGCTGTCATGACTCTTCGTCCGGGAGATGTTATTTTGACAGGAACCCCTTCTGGAGTAGGCGAACTGAAAGTCGGAGACGAAATCTCGGTTACTATTGAAGGAATTGGAACGTTGACAACGCATGTCGTTGGCGAGGAATAAGATTGCCTGCCGAAAAGGTGAAGCCCCTCTTTCTTTTATGGAAAAGAGGGGCTTGTTTAGTTGCTTTGTGATAGAGGGGCGTCCATGTCGTTTGGCTGGAGCGAGGCGTTTATTCTTTTTCGTTCGGATCGTCGTGGATGGGATGAGCCGATGGGTCCTGACGAGGCAAATCTTGATGCATCTCTCTTGTCTCATAAGTAAAGCGGGTGGTCGTCGAATGCTGTCCAGGTTCCCAGCCAGTTGCTTTTCCGAGGCGCGCTTCATTGGTGGAAGCACCGTACGGACCTTCCGGAAATTCCTCCTGAAGAATTTCGTTGCGCTGTGATTCGACCGTGGATAATTCACTGTAGTGCTCGTGGGTGTGTTCTACACTTGTTGGTTTCGGAGTCATTTTCGCACCACCTTTTGTCATTGCGTTCTGTGTGAAGACAGCTATGCGGGGGCGTCAGCCGTTACACGTATAGTGTGAAATAAAAAGGAATGTACTATTCGATTTTTAGTTGACGGCTCGTTTGTTTTTATGTATATTTAAATTCTGCTATTGAGAAGTCAATTCGATTGAAAAAACACTTTAAAAAAAGTGAAAGAAACGGTTGACTTTATAAAGGCTAATTTGTTATATTAGATCTTGTCGCTACTGAGTGAAGCGAAATGGTGAAAAAAACCTCTTGCATCACGATGGGCGATGTGGTAAGATGGAGAAGTCGCCTTCGGGCGGTGAGCGAAACAAATGCTCTTTGAAAACTGAACAGCGAAAGCGTTGATGAGTCTATCATTAAATGATTTGCCAGCTTTGAACCAGTAACAAACTTTATTGGAGAGT